>NZ_WBOF01000001.1:1245000-1867500 GCF_009569385.1 Streptomyces kaniharaensis | reverse complement strand
CAAGTAGCACGGGGCCCGAGAAATCCCGTGTGAATCTGGCGGGACCACCCGCTAAGCCTAAATATTCCCTAGTGACCGATAGCGGATAGTACCGTGAGGGAATGGTGAAAAGTACCGCGGGAGCGGAGTGAAATAGTACCTGAAACCGTGTGCCTACAAGCCGTGGGAGCGTCGTTCGCCAGCTTGCTGGTGGGCCGTGACTGCGTGCCTTTTGAAGAATGAGCCTGCGAGTTTGCGGTGTGTAGCGAGGTTAACCCGTGTGGGGTAGCCGTAGCGAAAGCGAGTCCGAATAGGGCGTTTGAGTTGCATGCCCAAGACCCGAAGCGGAGTGATCTAGCCATGGGCAGGTTGAAGCGCGGGTAAGACCGTGTGGAGGACCGAACCCACCAGGGTTGAAAACCTGGGGGATGACCTGTGGTTAGGGGTGAAAGGCCAATCAAACTCCGTGATAGCTGGTTCTCCCCGAAATGCATTTAGGTGCAGCGTCACGTGTTTCTTGCCGGAGGTAGAGCACTGGATAGGCGATGGGCCTTACCGGGTTACTGACCTTAGCCAAACTCCGAATGCCGGTAAGTGAGAGCGTGGCAGTGAGACTGTGGGGGATAAGCTCCATGGTCGAGAGGGAAACAGCCCAGAACACCGACTAAGGTCCCTAAGCGTGTGCTAAGTGGGAAAGGATGTGGAGTCGCAGAGACAACCAGGAGGTTGGCTTAGAAGCAGCCACCCTTGAAAGAGTGCGTAATAGCTCACTGGTCAAGTGATTCCGCGCCGACAATGTAGCGGGGCTCAAGCACATCACCGAAGTCGTGTCATTGCAGCAATACTCCTAACGGGGGCTGTGATGGGTAGGGGAGCGTCGTGTGCCGGGTGAAGCGGCGGTGGAAACCAGTCGTGGACGGTATACGAGTGAGAATGCAGGCATGAGTAGCGATACAAGAGTGGGAAACTCTTGCGCCGATTGACCAAGGGTTCCTGGGTCAAGCTGATCTGCCCAGGGTAAGTCGGGACCTAAGGCGAGGCCGACAGGCGTAGTCGATGGACAACGGGTTGATATTCCCGTACCCGCTTTGAAGCGCCAACGCTGAACCAGGTGATGCTAAGGCCGTGAAGCCGTCCTGGATCCTTCGGGTGAAGGGGAGTGGTGGAGCCGCTGATCCAAGTCTGTAGTAGGTGAGCGATGGGGTGACGCAGGAAGGTAGTCCAGCCCGGGCGGTGGTTGTCCCGGGGTAAGGGTGTAGGGCGTTGCGTAGGCAAATCCGCGCAACACGTAGCCTGAGACCTGATGCCGAGCCGATTGTGGTGAAGTGGATGATCCTATGCTGTCGAGAAAAGCCTCTAGCGAGTTTCATGGCGGCCCGTACCCCAAACCGACTCAGGTGGTCAGGTAGAGAATACCGAGGCGTTCGGGTGAACTATGGTTAAGGAACTCGGCAAAATGCCCCCGTAACTTCGGGAGAAGGGGGGCCATTCCTGGTGATAGCACTTGCTGCTTGAGCTGGGGGTGGCCGCAGAGACCAGCGAGAAGCGACTGTTTACTAAAAACACAGGTCCGTGCGAAGCCGTAAGGCGATGTATACGGACTGACGCCTGCCCGGTGCTGGAACGTTAAGGGGACCGGTTAGCTCCATTTCGGTGGGGCGAAGCTGAGAACTTAAGCGCCAGTAAACGGCGGTGGTAACTATAACCATCCTAAGGTAGCGAAATTCCTTGTCGGGTAAGTTCCGACCTGCACGAATGGCGTAACGACTTCTCGACTGTCTCAACCATAGGCCCGGTGAAATTGCATTACGAGTAAAGATGCTCGTTTCGCGCAGCAGGACGGAAAGACCCCGGGACCTTTACTATAGCTTGATATTGGTGTTCGGTTCGGCTTGTGTAGGATAGGTGGGAGACTGTGAAGCGGCAACGCCAGTTGTTGTGGAGTCGTCGTTGAAATACCACTCTGGTCGTGCTGGATGTCTAACCTGGGTCCGTGATCCGGATCAGGGACAGTGTCTGGTGGGTAGTTTAACTGGGGCGGTTGCCTCCTAAAGGGTAACGGAGGCGCCCAAAGGTTCCCTCAGCCTGGTTGGCAATCAGGTGTTGAGTGTAAGTGCACAAGGGAGCTTGACTGTGAGACTGACGGGTCGAGCAGGTACGAAAGTAGGGACTAGTGATCCGGCGGTGGCTTGTGGAAGCGCCGTCGCTCAACGGATAAAAGGTACCCCGGGGATAACAGGCTGATCTTCCCCAAGAGTCCATATCGACGGGATGGTTTGGCACCTCGATGTCGGCTCGTCGCATCCTGGGGCTGGAGTAGGTCCCAAGGGTTGGGCTGTTCGCCCATTAAAGCGGTACGCGAGCTGGGTTTAGAACGTCGTGAGACAGTTCGGTCCCTATCCGCTGTGCGCGTAGGAGTGTTGAGAAGGGCTGTCCCTAGTACGAGAGGACCGGGACGGACGAACCTCTGGTGTGCCAGTTGTTCTGCCAAGGGCATGGCTGGTTGGCTACGTTCGGGAGGGATAACCGCTGAAAGCATCTAAGCGGGAAGCCTGCTTCGAGATGAGCACTCCCACCTCCTTGAGAGGGTAAGGCTCCCAGTAGACGACTGGGTTGATAGGCCGGATATGGAAGCCCTGTGAGGGGTGGAGTTGACCGGTACTAATAGGCCGAGGGCTTGTCCTCAGTTGCTCGCGTCCACTGTGTTGTTCTGAAACAACGACTGCCCTGTCGGCGGGTCGGACAGTTTCATAGTGTTTCGGTGGTCATAGCGTGAGGGAAACGCCCGGTTACATTCCGAACCCGGAAGCTAAGCCTTACAGCGCCGATGGTACTGCAGGGGGACCCTGTGGGAGAGTAGGACGCCGCCGAACAATTATTCCGAAGAACCCCCATCCGATTCCGGATGGGGGTTCTTCGCATTTTCGGACAGTCTCATCAAGCCCCTCGTGCTATGCCCACCAGCAGGTGGTGCTAGGTCCACCCTGGAATTGGGGTGGCACGGCTACTGCCCTCTGCAGGCGGCTCGTGAACACTGGTGGAGGACGATCGGTACCGACATCAGGAGCTTTCGTGACTACAGAGAGTCGAGCGAGCGGCGCGTCGGTGCGCGCGCAGAGCCGGGAGGCTCTTGCGTCGGGAGGTCAGGGGCTCGCTCGGCTGGCACTGATGGTGCTGGGCGCGGTGCCGGGGTCCGTCCTGCCGGTGGGGGCGGCGTTCGTCGTCGGTGCGGTGACTGCCGCGATCATGCAGCCCTACTACCTGGAGGGTCCCTTCGCCCTCGCGGCGGCGGTCACCGCCGGCTCCCTGATGGCCGGCGTCCTCGTCCGCCGTACCGCGAACCGTACGCGCGGGCAGCTGGAGCGTTGGTTCGGCATCCGTCTCCCGGTCGTGTACCAGCCGATGCCGGCGCTGGAGCTGGACCAACGCGGGCACTGGTGGACGGGGTACTCGTACCACCGCTCCCGGACGGTGGCGAAGTATGTCCGGCTGCTGCACTGGGCGTTCCGGGACCGCACCACCCGCGCCGAGATGCTCTGGCTGATCGTCAACCCGCTGATGGCCGTGGCTTTGGCCGGGCCGGTGGCCTTCCTGCTGCTGATGGGCACGGCGTACGCCGCGACGGGACCGACGGTCTCCGACGGCGTCGGGCCGTTCAGCGGTCAGATGGTGTCGATTCTGGCGGAGATCGTGCTGGGGCTCGGCATAGCCGGTGCCGGCGTGCTGGTGGCGCCGTACGCGGTGCGCGGGTACGTCGAGGTGGCCCGCCGGGTGCTGGACCAGGACGGCCGGGCGACGCACGCCCAGCTGACCAGGCGGGTGGCCCAGTTGACCGAGACCCGAGCGGACGCGGTCGGCAGCCAGGCGGCCGAGCTGCGGCGGATCGAGCGGGACCTGCACGACGGAGCGCAGGCGCGGCTGGTCGCGATCGGGATGACGCTGGGCACCATCGAGCACCTGATGGACACCGATCCGGCGGCCGCGCGCGATCTGTTGTCGGAAGCACGGCAGTCGTCGGCCCGAGCATTGCAGGAGCTGCGGGATCTCGTCCGTGGGATTCACCCGCCGGTGCTCGCCGAGCGCGGACTGGGCGATGCCGTTCGGGCGTTGGCGTTGGACAGCGCGCTGCCGACGGAGGTGTGCGTGAGCCTGCCGGACCGTCCGCCGGCCCCGGTGGAGGCGGCGGCGTACTTCAGCATCTGTGAGCTCCTGGCCAACGCGGCCAAGCACTCGGGGGCGGATCAGGTGTGGGTGGACATCCTGTACCGGGCCGGCCTCCTGCGGATCACGGTGACGGACGACGGCGTCGGTGTGGCCGATCCGTCGCGGGGGACCGGCCTGCGCGGAATCGAACGCCGATTGGGTACCTTCGACGGTGTTCTCACCATCGACAGTACGTCGGGCGGTCCGACCACCATCACCTTGGAGCTGCCGTGCGAGTTGTCCTCGCCGAGGACCTCTACCTCCTTCGCGAAGGCCTGATCCGGCTGTTGGAAGCGCACGGCTTCACCATCGCCGCGGCCGTCGAGACCGGGCCCGAGCTCCTGGAGGCGCTGCTGACCCACCGCCCGGACGTGGCCGTGGTGGATGTCCGGTTGCCGCCGACGCTGACCGACGAGGGACTTCAGGCAGCGCTGAAGGCTCGCCGGGAGATCCGGGGCCTGCCGGTGCTGGTGCTGTCGCAGCACGTCCAGCAACTGTACGCACGGGAGCTTTTGGCCGACGGCACGGGCGGCATCGGCTACCTGCTGAAGGACCGGGTGTTCAACGCCGAGCAGTTCATCGACGCGGTCCGCCGGGTGGCGGCCGGCGGTACGGCGATGGACCCGGACGTGATCGCGAAGCTGATGCAGACCACCTCGCGCCGCCCCGGTCCGCTGCTGGGGCTGTCGCCGCGCGAGCGCGAGGTGCTGGAGCTGATGGCGGAGGGTTGCTCGAACTCGGCGATCGCCGCCCGGCTGACGGTGAGCGACGGGGCGGTGGCCAAGCACATCGCCAACATCTTCACTAAGCTCGAACTCGCCCCCGATGAAGACGCCAACCGGCGTGTCCTCGCGGTGCTCGCGTACCTCAACGGCACGGCGGGGCGCGCAGCCTGACGCTCCGACCGATGCCGTGAACCGGTGCGGGCATGCTCCCCGCTGTGACACTCCAGCCTGCGAGAACGCTGAAACAGGTGTACGAGTAAACTCCGGTGGGCCGAGCCCGGAGGTCGTTCAGCCGTCCGGCGCCCCGACCAGCGGGAACCGGCAGCGAGGCAGCGTACGGCAGCAGCCGACATCCCAGGGGTTGATAGACGTAATGGCACGCCCAACGCTCACCAAGGCCCACCGCGGCCTGCTCGGCATCGTCGCGGCCGGGGCCTGCATCATCTCGGGCATCGGCTTCGCGGGCTCGTACAACGCGGTCCGGGAGCTGGCCTCGGAGAAAGGTTTCGGCGCCTTCTCCTACGCCTTCCCGATCGGCGTCGACGCCGGCATCGTCGTCCTGCTCGCGCTCGACCTGGTCCTGACCTGGCTGCGGATCCCCTTCCCGCTGCTGCGTCAGACCGCCTGGGTGCTGACGGTCGCCACCATCGCCTTCAACGCCGCCGCTTCCTGGGGCGACCCGCTCGGGATGGGCATGCACGCCGTCATCCCGGTGCTTTTCGTGGTCGTCGTCGAGGCCTCCCGGCACGCGGTCGGGCGGATCGCGGCGATCACCGCGGACCGGCACATGGAGTCGGTCCGGATGATGCGCTGGCTGCTGTCCCCGGTGCCGACCTTCCGGCTCTGGCGGCGGATGAAGCTCTGGGAGCTGCGCTCGTACGACGAGGTCGTCCGGCTGGAGCAGAACCGGCTGGTATACCGGGCGCAGCTGCGCTTCCGGTACGGCCGCGGCTGGCGCCGGACGGCGCCGTTCCAGGCGCTGTTGCCGCTCAAGCTCGCCAAGTACGGTGTGCCGCTGGACCCGGCGCTGCTCGATCGGCTGGACGAGGAGGCGCGTGAGCGCGACGCGAAGGAGGCTCAGGAGCTCCAGCTCCAGGAGAACCGCGCCGCCGCGGCCATCGCGCCCGCAGGGCCCGCCGTTCCGGTGCAATCGCAGCAGGTCCGGCAGTCGCAGCAGCTCCAGCCGCAGACCCAGGTCCAATCTCAGCCCCAGCCGCAGCAAGTCCAGCCCGAGCCGGCGCCGGCCCCAGCCCAGCCGATGTCCGCCGAGGTGGCCGCGCCGATGCTGGCCAAGCTCGCCGCCGTTCGACTGCGTGCCGCCCAGGAGCCGGGCGTGGTGGAGGAGTCCCCGCATCCGCCCCGCGAGGAGCTGAACGTCTGGACCGCGCGCCCGGTCCGCACCACCGGTGGCCAGGCCGACACCACCCCGGGCGGACAGGTTCCCGGCCAGGCCTCCCCGTGGTTCAAGCCTCCGCGCACGGCGGCCGAGGACCAGCCGACCGCCCAGCCCGCGCTGCAGCACCCGGCCCCGCAGGATGAGGAGCGCCCCGCCGAGCCGGCCGGGCCGCAGCCGCAACCGCCAGCCCACGTCGAGGAGCTCGCACCCCGCCCGACGCCGTCCAGGCTCGACCCTGACCTGGCCTACGAGGCGCTGGTCTCGTACCTGGACCACAACGACGGCCTTCAGCCCGATCCCCAGCGCCTTGCCGAGTGGCTGACCACGGAGTACGGCGTCACCGGCAACCGTCCGGACGGCTCGGTGCACCCGAAGGACGTCGCCGAGCTGTACCCGCAGCTGCGCGACCGCTACGCCGCCGCCGGGAGGGAGTGACCCGCCCGCCGGAGACCGTGAGACCGGGAGACGCGTCGACCGGAGACACGTCCATCGCTCGGTCGGCCATTGACGCCCGATCCCCCCGGAGCTACCTTCGCCTCAACAAATTGTTGAATCGCTGGTTCGGTGCGGAGGAGTTCGGATGTCGCAGGTCGAGGTCGACGGTAACGGGCCGACGGGCGAGGCCTCCTTCTCCGCCGCCGCCCGTGCCGCCGTCGAGGCGCTGCTAGCCCCGGTCGACGCCGACCTGGCGCGCCGCTATCCGGGCGACTCCGGGACCAGGCAGCCGGTGCACACCGTCTACGTCCCCGCCGACGCCTTCGCCGCCGACACCGTCCGCGCGTGGGGCCGCCAGGCCCTGGAGGCCTTCGACGCGCACGCCGGCACCCCGGCCGAACTCGCCCGCGCCCTCGGCGTGGCCGACGACGCCCTGCTCGCCGACGTGCACGCCCGGGTTCGCGCCAAGCTGGAGCGCGAGCCGATCGAGGACCTGCGCATCGACTTCGAGGACGGCTACGGCCCCCGCCCCGACGCCGAGGAGGACGCCGCCGCGGTCCGCGCCGCCGAACTCGTCGCCGCCGCTGTGGCGGACGGCAGCGCGCCGCCGTACATCGGCATCCGGATCAAGTGCATGGAGGCGCCCGTCCGCGCCCGCGGCATCCGCACCCTGGAACTGTTCCTCGCCACCCTGCTCGCGAACGGCGGACTGCCGGAAGGCCTGGTCCTCACCCTCCCCAAGGTGACGTACGCCGAGCAGGTCACCGCGCTGGTCCGGCTCCTGGAGGACTTCGAGCGGCGCGCGGGGCTGCCGGCAGGCCGGATCGGCTTCGAGATCCAGATCGAGACCACCCAGGCGATCCTCGGTCCGGACGGCCGGGCCACCGTCGCCCGGATGATCGAGGCCGCCGAGGGCCGCGCCACCGGCCTGCACTACGGCACCTTCGACTACAGCGCCTCCTGCGGCGTCAGCGCGGCCTACCAGAGCATGGACCACCCCGTCGCCGACCACGCGAAGGCGGTGATGCAGGTGGCCGCGGCCGGCACCGGGGTCCGGCTCTCCGACGGCTCGACCAACGTCGTCCCGACCGGCTCCACCGAACAGGTGCACGCGGCCTGGAAGCTTCACCACGACCTGGTCCGCCGCTCCCTGGCCCGCGCGTACTACCAGGGCTGGGACATGCACCCGGCGCACCTGCCGACCCGGTACGTCGCGGTGTACTCGTTCTACCGCGAGGGCCTGGAGGCCGCCGCAGCCCGGCTGGCCGCGTACGTCACCAAGGCCGGCGGCGACGTGATGGACGAGCCGGCCACCGCCCGGGCGCTCAGCGGCTACGTGCTGCGCGGCCTGGACTGCGGCGCCGTCGACCCGGCCGAGGTCACCGCACTGACCGGTCTGGACCGCGGGCAGCTGGACGCACTGGCCGGCCGCTGACCGTCGCGGGCCGTCCGGCCCCGGGCGGCCAACTAGGCTGGCGGTGCCGCCCCGCGCGCTCGGGGCGTGCGCAGCCAGCCTTCGCCGTCTCCAGGGAGAAACACCGCGCCATGTCCGCCACGCCGGAGCCGACCCCCAGGCCGTACCTCACCATCCGGCAGGCAGGCAGCCACGAGATCGAGATCAAGAAGTCCCGGTTCATCTGCCACCTCGCCCGGGTAGCCGACGAGGCGGAGGCGCAGGCCTTCATCGCGGGCATCCGCAAGCAGTACTGGGACGCGCGGCACAACTGCACCGCCTTCGTGGTCGGCGACGAGCAGCGCCGCGAGCGCTCCAACGACGACGGCGAGCCGGGCGGCACGGCCGGGGTGCCGATGCTGGAGGTGCTGCGGCGGCGCGGGCTGACCGACACGGTGGCCGTGGTGACCAGGTACTTCGGCGGCATCAAGCTCGGCGCGGGCGGCTTGGTCCGGGCGTACGGGAACGCGGTATCGGAGGCGGTCGACGAGGTGGGGCTGCTGGAGCGGCGGCCGGTGGCGCTGCTGGCGGTCACGGCGGACCACGTGCGGGCCGGACGGGTGGAGAACGACCTGCGGGCGGCCGGGTTCACGGTGAGTGACCTCGCGTACGAGGCGACCGGGGTGCGGATCGAGGTCGGCGTGCCGGAGCCGGAGGTGTCCGCCTTCCACACCTGGCTGGCCGAGGCGACCGGGGGGACCGCGGTGGCGGTCGCGGCAGGCCGGACGTATGTCGAGGTGCCGGTGTAGCGACCGGCCGAGCGCACCTCGGCCGAGTCGGCCAACGTAGCCCAGACGCTGCGCCACGCCGCGCATGCCTTGAACAGATTCACTCGAACGTATTCACGTGGCTCGGAGTTGGAACTTCCGCTCCGAGCCGTGGCGTTTCCTGGGCAAGGATCCGGCCGAACCGGACGAATAACCCATCGATGGAGGACACCAGACCCCACCACCGCACCACCACGGAGGTATGCGCATGACCTCGGACCGCTCCCCGGCGTCCGCCCGTGCCGAACTACCCGGCCCGCGGGGCCCCGCGACGCCCTACCGGATGACCGTCACCACGACCCTCCCGCACGCCGACGCCGTCTCCCTGGCCGACGAGCAACTCGCCGGCTGGCTGAAGCACGAAGGCTGCGAGGAGCCGCCGCCCCTCCCGGACACCGTCGACCCCTGCATCCTCGCCGAAAGCCCGACAGCTGAAAGCCCGACCGTCGAGCGTCTCCGGCTGGGCGACCGCGTCCTGCTCGACCGCGACCACGGCCCGCTCCGCGGTGGCGCGGGTTCCGGCCACTACGACCGCCGCCGGCTGCGCGCCCCGGCCCCGCACGGCACACAGCAGCTCACCCTGACCGTGGCGACCGCCGCCGCCGGCCCGACCTGGGTACGGCTGGAGGCCGAGACGCACAGCACCGGCAACGGCCTGCGCACGCCGTGCCGGGTGCCGGTGCCCGAGCTCGCCCGCGCCCTGCTGCCGCTGCTCGACGCCACCGACGGCCCCGCCGCCGTCCAGCTCGCACCGCGGGTGATCACCGCGGCCGAGGTCGACGGGCTGATCGACGAGCTGTGCGACCCGGAGCGCCGGCTGCCCACCGTGGTCGCCAGCGTCCCGGTCAACCTCCTGGTCGACCGGTGGGTCGACGCCGTTGTCCGCCCGCTCTGCCGGCAACTGCCCGGCCTCGCCACCGCGTACGTCCTGGATCCGGCCGCCCGCACCGGGTTCAACGTCGCGCTGGAGTACCACACCGTCTACGGCGGGGCGGTACGCACCTATCTGCCCGACGTCGACCCGGCCTCCCGGCAGGACGGCGCCCGGCACCCGGTGCTCGCCCGCGGCCGAATAGAGCAGGACCTCCGCCGCGCCGCCGGGCTGCTCGCCCGCGAGCCGCGCCGGCTCGCCGCCGAACTGCCGCTGCCGCCCGCACTCGCGGCCGTCCCGGTGCTGCGGATCCCCCCGCCGCAGCCCCGCCCGGACGCCGCCTCGCCCGCCGACCCGGCCGACGCCGGCGCCGAACTGGCCGCGCTCGCCCGGGAGGAGCAGCAGGACCGCGCCGAGCAGCAGGCCCGGGCCGACGAACTGGAGCGGGTCCGGCGCACCCTCAGCCGGGAGCGCCGCGTCCGGGCCCGGAGCCGCGTCCGGCCCAGTCGGATCTGCGCCGGCCCGGCCGCCGCCCCGCGCACCCCCGGCGGGCCGCCCAGGCGAGCCGGCTGCCCGGACACCTTCACCGAACTCATCGCCAGGCTGGGCGAGTTCCCGCTGCTCACCTTCACCGGCGACCAGAAGATCGCGCTCGCCCTGGACGACGTCCAACGCGCGGGGTCCGGCTGGGCCAGGCTCGCCTGGGACGGCCTGACCGCCCTTCAGGAGTACGCCGAGGCGGCCGTTCGCGGCGAGGCCGGCGGTGACTTCAAGCAGTGGTGCGAACACACTCCGGACGGCTGTCACCGCTTCCCGCCCCGCAAGGCGGTCCGCGGGGAGTCCCGGACGGTGTTCAGCCACACCAAGTGGAAGCGCGAGCGGATGCTGCCGGTGCCGGAGTGCGTGGACGCCTCCCGGCGCGCCTTCATGGGCGCGCACCTGCGGATCGGCGGTGGGCGCACCGCGCCGCGGCTGCACTATCTCGACGACTGCTCGGGCAGTGGCCGGATCTATGTCGGCTATATCGGCCTGCACCTGACCAACACCCGGACCAACTGAGAGGCTTGGCTGACCACTGCGCCCGTTCGGTGGACAATGTCCGGCAGGGGCGGGGCGCAGGGTCGCCGGCCGCCCCGGGCAGGCGCGCCGGACCAGCATGGGGGAACGAGGACCGATGCAGTACTCAGCAGACGGCCAGCCCGACGGCACCACCACGGCCCAGTTCCCCCAACCGGGCTTCCTCGCCTCGGTCTTCCGCGACCTCGGCGCCGACCCGGACCCCGACACCGCTCCTGGTCCCGACACCGCTCCTGGTCCCGACTCCGCTCCTGGTCCCGACTCCGCTTCTGGTCCCGACTGCGCTCCCGGTCCCGACTCCGCCTCCGACCCGGACGCCGCTTCCGACCGCGAGACCGGTGACGGCCCGTCCGGGGCGGAGGAGCCCGTCGCGGCTCACGCCCGGGCCGCCGCTCTGACCCACCATCGCACGCTCACCGTCCAGGCCGAGCACGACCGGCTCGCCGACCTGCTGCGGCGGGCCGCGTTGCCCGTCTCGGCCATGGACTTCGAGAGCCAGCTGCGCCGCTACGAGCCCCGCCCCTACCCGGCCGACGGCTCCAACGCGGTCGCCGAGGCCGAGCCCCGCTGGGAGGACTTCGCCCCGGCCGAGCCGCCCGCCGCCGACCCCGACGCCGCCCCGACCCGCCGCCTGCTCGACTCCGGATACCAGCGCGAACTGGCCCAGGCCCGGCTGGCCCACCAGCGCGCCCTGCGCGAGTGGCGCACTCGCCGGGCCGAGGCCGGCAGCCCGGCCGCCGACGAATCCCGCCGGGCCCACGAGGAGGCCGAGGCGGCCCGGGCCCGCGCGGTGCGCGAGTACAACGAGAGCCTGGAGGAGTGCCGCCGGGCCTACCGGCTGGCCGAGCCGGCCGCGGTGGAGTCGCTGCTGGAGCGGGCCCTCGCCGCCGCCGAGACGGCCACCCAGGACCTGCCCGCCCCCTGCCGGGCGATCTTCCGCCCGCTCACCCGCACCGCGGTGCTGGACCTGGACCTGCCGCCCCTCGACCTGGTGCCCTCGCTCACCGGCTACCGGCTCGCCCCCGGCGGCGACATCGTCCCGGTGCCGCGCCCGCCGGCCGACCGGGCCATCGACTACCTGCGCCTGGTCGCCCGGCTCGCCCTGCGCGCTCTGCAGGCCGTCGACGCCGTCGAAACCGACGAGATACTCGCGGGCGTCGTCCTCAACGGCTGGCTGCGCGAGCCCGGCGCGGCCGAGCCGCTCTGCCTGGTCAGCGTCGACGCCGACCGCGACGCACTGGCCCGCACCCGGCTGCTGCCGCCCGCCGGCCCGTACGAGGAGCACGACGCCGAGGCGTATGACGCGGAGGAGCGCGACGCCGAGCAGGACGAGGCGCTGGTGCGGCTGCGCCAGCTCGGCGCCGCCGTCACCCCGGACCCGTACGCCCGGGCGGGCGTCGAACCCGCCGCGCGGGCCGGGGCCGCCGTGCCGGCCGCGCCCGACCTGTCCGCCAACGAGTTCGCCCAGCTGGTGTGCGACCTGCTCACCCGGGGCGGTCTGGCCGACTGGAGCGTCCGGCTGCGAGGCCCGGCCGGACTGGTCGCCACCGGCGAGGGAGCACCCGGCAGTGCACTGCCCGGCCGCTGGGTGGTCTGGGCCTCCCGGGGCGCTGCGGAGGTCGCCGCCGAGGAGATCCGGACGCTGGCCGAGGCCGTTCGGGAGGAGTCCGCCGAGCGCGGCCTGCGACTGACCACCGGCCGCTTCGCCGACGAGGCCCTTGACCTGGCCGCAGGGGAGGGCCACCGTCACATCCACCTCGTCGACGGCGACGGTGTTCGCGAACTCGCCATGACCCACCTCGGCCTGCCCCTCGTCGCAGGTCGCTGACCGGCCGGTTCTCCGCCGACGGCCTCACTCCGACGGCCCCTCCGGCGGGCGCGTCGCTGCCCCCGGCCCGAGGCTGGGGAGTGGGCCCCAAGGACTGTCCTCACTCCCGTTGTCCCCCCGGAGGCCGGCCGAGCACCCCGGGCGAAAGCCGCTGACCGTCCGTCCGGTACGGTCGGCGGTCGGCCCGGCGTCGGGCGCAATCCTGGGGGAGACGGATGGGCAGAACGGCCCGCAGACCACACGACCGACCGACCCGAGCGGGGTCGGCCCGGTGACGGCCGTCCTGGTCGCCGCCGGCGCGTTCCTGATGACCCTGGTCGGCGGGTTCGTCGCCCAGCGCACCGGCGACCGGCGCCACCTGGTGCTCGGCTTCGCCGCCGGACTCATGCTCGGCGTCGTCGCCTTCGACCTCCTGCCCGAGGCCCTGCGCCAGGCGCCCGGAGAGGTGCACGGTGTGCCGCAGGCGCTGCTGATGTTCGCGGCCGGCTTCCTCACCATCCACGTGGTGGAGCGCGCGGTCGCCATCCACCGCGGCCACGAGGGCGAGTACGCCGAGCACACCCACGGCCACCACGGGCACAGCCACCGCGTCGGGCACGAGGGTGTCGGTCTGACCGCAGCTTTGGCCCTGGTCGGGCACAGCGTGATGGACGGCTTCGCGATCGGTGCCGCCTTCCAGGCGGGCACCACGGTCGGTACGGTCGTCGCCATCGCCGTCGTCGCCCACGACTTCGCCGACGGCTTCAACACCTACACGATCACCCGGCTCTACGGGAACAACCGGCGGCGCGCGGTCACCCTGCTGGCCGCGGACGCGCTCGCCCCGGTGTCCGGCGCGGCGATCACCCTGGCGTTCACCATCTCCGAGCACCTGCTCGGCCTCTACCTCGGCTTCTTCTCCGGCTTCCTGCTCTACCTGGCGACCTCCGACATCCTCCCCGAGGCCCACAGCCCGCACCCCTCGCGCAGCACCCTGCTCTGCACCCTCGCCGGGGTCGGCTTCATGTGGCTCGTGATCGGCTTCGCCACCTGATCCTCGCCACCGAACCTGCCGGGCGGCCCGGCACCGCCGACAACGCTCGCGCAGATCGGCCAGCATCGAGGCATCAGCCTCGCGGCCCGGTCGCGAACGCGGTGACCAGCAGTCGCCCTACCGCTGGCCCGCGCTGCTGGTGATCGCCGGGATCGGGATCACCGCGCTGCGCCCGGAGGCCCTGGCCGCCGCGGCGGCGTGGCGGCTGCGTACCGGGTCTCGGCGGCGCGCAGCACTCGCAGCAGCACGTCCTGGTCGGCCGGACTGACCTCGCCGAAGTACTCCTGCGCCACCTCGTGCCGCACCTGCCCGATCCGCTCCACCGCCGCGCGGCCCGCCTCGGTCAGCAGGATCCGGACGGCGCGCCGGTCGGCCGGGTCGGGGCTGCGCTCGACCAGGCCAGCCTCCTCCAGCGCGTCGACCACCGTGGTGGCCGAGCGGGGGGCGATGTGCAGCCGGTCCGCGAGATCGCTCAGTCGCATCGCGCGGTCCGGCAGCTCGCACCCGGGCGCGTGGGCGAGCGCACGCAGCGCCCGGCCCTGGCCGGGGGTGATGCCGTACGGCTCCAGCCGCTCGCTGGTGCGGCGGCGGATCCGCTTGATCGCCCGGGTCATCGCGTCCGCCAGCTCGGCGGCGGTGTCCGCAGGGCCCGCCGCGGGGGTGGAGGAGGAGCTCGCCGGGTCGTCGGTCGGCGTGGTGGTCATGGGCGGTCTCCTCGGCAGGCGTCCGCCCAAGCGTATCGGCAGGTCCGTGGCCCGCGGCCGGTGCCGGACGGGTGCTCCGAAAAGATGTTGAGCCAGGCTCAGTATCCGGGTTAGCGTAGTCGCAAGTGAGGGGACCCTAAGTTCCCTCCCCGGAACCTGGAGGGCCCGTGCCCCGCTCCGAAGCCCGTGTCGCCACCGACCGCCCCGCCCGCTACGCCAAGCAGCTCGCCGCCCACATGGGCCGCAGGATCGAGGCCGCCTTCTCCGAGGAGACCGGCCGCGGCACCCTGACCTTCGGCGCCGGCACCGCCACCCTGGAGGCCCAGGCCGGCGCGCTGCTGCTCACCGTCGAAGGCGAGCGCGAGAACCTGCCAGGCCTCGAAGACGTCGTCGGCCGCCACCTCGTCCGCTTCGGCGCCCGCGACGAACTCGTCGTCGAATGGCACCGCGACAACGGCGAGCCCGGCCTGGTTCACCGCAACGACGAGCCCGAGGCCGACGAGCCCGAGGCCTGAGTCCGTCCCCCGCCGCCCGGCCGCGGCAGCCACCTCGCGAGCGACCACAGCACTAGGGCGGCCAGGCACCAACTGGCCACCACGTCCAGCAGCCAGTGGAAGTCGCTCCACACCAGCCCGGCGCCGACCCCGACGGCCAGCAGCACCGCCACCGCCCTCAACACGCGAGCCACGTGCACCCCGGCCGTCCGGGCCAACAGCAGCACCGCCACCCCGTACGACAGCGTCGCGGTGGCGGTGTGCCCGGACGGGTACCAGCCCCACTGCCCCGGCAGCAGCGGATCTCCCAGCGGGCCCGGCCGGGCGAACGCCGCCTTCGCGGGCACCACCAGCAGCGGGATCAGCCCCGACGTCAGCGCCGCCACCGGCATCGGAAGCCACCAGCGGGCCGCCCCCGCCCGGCGCGACCGCCACGCGGCCAGCCCGCCCGCGACCAACAGCACCGGGATCGCCGGGACGGAACTGCCCAGATCCGCCAGGGCATGGCCGAGGCGATCGAGAAGCGCACTGTGCAGATCGTGCCGGGCCGACCCGACATCGTGCCGGACCAGGCGGTCCAGCCCGAGCAGCGGCCCGTCCACCGCCACCTGCCACGACACCAGCACCAGCAGCCCCGCCGCGACTGCCGGCCCCGCCGCCGAACCCCTCGCCCGGCCCGGGACGCGGAAACGCCGCCCCGGAGCAGGGGGGAGAGCTCCGGGGCGGCTCGGATGATCGCCGCTCCGTGCGCCCCGGGGGGTGTGGGTCGGACGGTCGGTCGATCGGCCTTCGGTATGTGCCGTCCCGTACGGGACGGCCTGGTTGTCCTCGCGGCCCATACGCGGACCCGCGCCGAACGGCGGCCCCGCGGACGGCTCCGCCAATGGCTGAGGCTCGCTGTCCATCTGTGATGACACTACGTCAACAGCCCTTCTACGCCGAGCGCCTTCAGCGATTCCGCACATCATCTTCACTGCCCGTCGGGCATCCCCCGGCTCCGTGAACGATCACCAGGCCCCGGTGGTGCGAAAACCGAACGGCCCGTGGGACCTGTTCAGGTCCCACGGGCCGTTCAGCGCTGTCCGGACAACCCTCCGGCGGGGTTCGCCACCCGGCGGGGGCGCTCATCGCGTCAGACCGCGGCGAACGCGCCCTCCAGGATGTCCAGGCCCTCGTTCAGGAGGTGCTCCGGCATGACCAGCGGCGGCAGGAAGCGCAGCACGTTGCCGTACGTGCCGGCGGTCAGCACCACCAGGCCCTCGGCGTGGCAGGCCTTCGCGATCGCCGCCGTGGCCTCCGCGTTCGGCTCCTTGCCGCCCGCCTTCACCAGCTCGATCGCGATCATCGCACCGCGGCCGCGGACCTCGCCGATGATGTCGAACTTCTCCTGCATCGCCCGCAGGCGGCCCAGCATGATCTCGCCGATCCGCTGCGCCTTGCCGTTGAGGTCCTGCTCCTTCATCGTCTCGATGGCACCCAGCGCGGCGGCACACGCCACGGGGTTGCCGCCGTAGGTGCCGCCCAGACCGCCCGCGTGCGCGGCGTCCATGATCTCGGCGCGACCGGTCACCGCGGCCAGCGGCAGACCGCCGGCGATGCCCTTCGCGGTGGTGATCAGGTCCGGGACGATGTCCTCGTCCTCGCACGCGAACCACTGGCCGGTGCGGCAGAAACCGGTCTGGATCTCGTCCGCGACGAACACGATGCCGTTCGCCTTCGCGAACTCCGCGATCGCCGGCAGGAAGCCCTTGGCCGGCTCGATGAAGCCGCCCTCGCCCTGCAGCGGCTCGATGATGATCGCGGCGACGTTATCCGCGCCGATCTGCTTGTTGATGATGTCGATCGCCTGCGCGGCGGCCTCGGCGGCGCAGTTCTCCGCACCCGTCAGCCAGCGGTACGGGTAGGCCACCGGCACCCGGTAGATCTCCGGGGCGAACGGGCCGAAGCCCTGCTTGTACGGCATGTTCTTCGCCGTCAGGCCCATGGTCAGGTTCGTGCGGCCGTGGTAGCCGTGGTCGAACACCACGACGGCAGTGCGCTTGGTGTAGGCGCGGGCGATCTTCACCGCGTTCTCGACCGCCTCGGCGCCCGAGTTGAACAGCGCGGTGCGCTTCTCGTGGTTACCCGGGGTCAGCTCGTTCAGCTGCTCGGCGACGGCCACGTAACCCTCGTACGGGGTCACCATGAAGCAGGTGTGGGTGAACGCGGCCAGCTGCTCGCTCGCCTTCGCCACCACGGCCTCGGCGCTGTTGCCGACGTTGGTCACGGCGATACCGGAACCGAAGTCGATCAGCGAGTTGCCGTCCACGTCCTCCAGCACGCCGCCGTTGGCGCGGGACACGTACACCGGCAGGGTGGTGCCGACACCGGCCGCCACCGCACCCAGCTTGCGGGCCTGCAGCTCCTGCGACTTCGGACCGGGGATCGCGGTGACCAGGCGGCGCTCCTGCGGGAGCGGCGTTGCGGCGCTCATGGGTTTCTCCAGACTTCTCGGCTCGATGCTTCGCAGGCTACGGCCGCCCTCCCCGGACGGGCATGCGCCACTCGGTAGCACTGCGCCGTCCGACTTGTCCGGCACGGCCAGCGCAGGTGGCGCGACTACCCGCAGGCCCCGCTCCACTACATTGAGCCCGGGCGTGTCGCCGATACGGCGGCATGGGTATGGCGGCACCGACGGCGGTCGGGCCGGGCGGGCGAGGGAGCGGGGCCGTACATGGCACAGGACGGGGCACACCACCACGGCGACCGGACCACCACACCCCCGCCCCCGCTGCCACACCAGCGGCCCCCCGGCCGGACCTCCGGCGTTCCCGTATTCGACCTCCCTGCCTGGGCCTCCGCTCCGCGCCCGGAGGCCGAACCGGGCATCTACCGGCTGGGCTACCGCCAGGTGGACCCGGAACGGGCGGAGGCGGCTCAGGTCGCAGCCTGGCCACTGCTGCTGCGGGCGGCGATCAACGCGCTGGTGGGGTGGTTCGCCTATCTCTATGGCACACAGCTGCTGACGTATGTCCTCGTCTGGTTTGGGGGGCAGATGGGCATTGGCCCGCTTGCTTCGCCGTCCGAGTCAGAGGCGATGTTCACGCTCCTGGTGGCCAACGCGTTCGTGATCGGCGTGGCTATCAAGCTCTTCGGCCGCATGGGCCGGTGGCCCGAGGTGTGGCGTCGGTACGTGGCCCCGCTGCTGTCGCGGACGGTGACGCAGGAGGAGCGCGCCGAGGAGGGCGCTGCGGCGGTGGAGGCGGTGCGGCAGCTGGACCCCTGGGCCGGGCTGCGGCAGGGCGGGGCGGCTGCGGCGGCGGGGCGGCTGGACGGGGAGGCGGTCGGCGACGTCGACTACGTGCGGATCCAGCGAGCGTGGGAGTCGGCGCAGGCGGATCCGGTGTTCGTTCCGGCGTTCGTCGAGCAGGTGGCGGCGCGCGGTGCGGCGGCGTTCGCGCATCCGTCCGAGGCGCGCGAGCTGCCGGGCCGGGCCGAGCGGCACGATCTGCTGCTCCGTCAGGTCTGTCTCGGTACCAGCCAGGACGTGCCGAAGAACCCGCTGCCGCACCGGGCGGCCGGGTTTGCGCTGGATCCGGCGGTGCTCGGCACCTCGCTGTTGGCGGTGGGTCCGGCCGGGACCGGGAAGACGGCGCGCCTTGCCCGGCCGGTGGCGGAGGCGCTCTGTCTGCAGGCGTTGGCCGGTACCGCGTGCGCGGTGGTGATCGGGGCTGGGGACGCGGATCTCGGGCCGGACGGCTGGTACGACGTGGTGATCGCGCCCGGCGACCCGGCGTCGGTGTACGGGCTGGATCTGTACGGGGCGGCGCGGGATCCGGACGAGGCGGCGGCCCGGCTGGCCGAGGCGCTGCTGCCGGACGAGCTGACCGCCCGGGCGGAGAGTGCCCGGACGGCGTTGCAGCAGGTGGTGGGCCCGTTCCACGCCGCGCACCGCCGCTACCCGGGGGTCCGCGAGCTGCGGGCGCTGCTGGGCGGCGAGCCGGACGCGCTGGCGGCGTTGGTGAAGGCGCTCGGGGCGGCCGGCCGGCTGGGCGCGTACGAGCGGGACCTGGAGCACCGGGAGCGTCAGCGCGGCCGGGCGGACGATCCCGGGGCGCTGCTGGCGGACCGGTTGGCGCTGCTGGACCGACCGGCATTCGAGGGGGCGTTCGCGACGGACGGCACCGGCCGGCCCCCGTTCGCGATGCGGGTGCTGGACCATCCGCTGCGGGTGCGGGTGAAGCTGCCGGAGCGGAGCCACCCGGAGGCGGCGCGGATGCTGTCGCGGCTGGTGGTGGGCCAGTTCGTGCAGGCGGCCGGGGCCCGTGAGGACCATTCGCTGTTCGCCGGCCTCGTGGTGGACGACGCCTCGGCGGCGCTGGACGCGGCGACCGTGCGCGGGGTGCAGCGGATGCGGGGCGCGAACGCGGGCGCGGTGCTGTTGTTGCGGACGCTGGTGGATCTGCCGGAGGCGCTGCGGGCGCCGTTGTTCGGCGCGGTCGGTTGCCGGATGGCGTTTCCGGGGATCGCGCCGTGGGACGGCCGGCTGTTCTCGGAGGCCTGGGGGACGCATCTGGTGCAGGAGACGGCGGTGACGCACACCCCGGACACCTCGGGCGGGGTGATAAGGCGGGCCGGGCGGTTGGGGCGGAAGGCGTTGTCGGGGACGACGGCGCAGACGGAGTCGGTGACGACGCGGGATGTGGAGCGGTTGCGGTGGTCGCCGTCGGATCTGGCGCACGCGTTGCCGGCGGGGCATGCGGTGGTGTCGTTGACGGCGGTGTCGGGGGAGCAGGTGCCGCCGTTGCTGGTGGATCTCCGGGGGTGAGGAGCGCGACGGGCTGAAGCTCGCCTTCGAGGTGGATTCGCCAGTACGGGTTGTCCGGGGCGTCCATAATGAAGGGGAGAGACCCTCACCGGATCCACTGTCCTCTCCTCGCCCGGCCGCAATGGCGCGGTCGGGTCGTTCCCCCGAAGGTGCCATGCCTCCCACACTCGCCTCCGTCGTCCGCAACAGTTCGCTCCATCTGACGGTTCTCGCCGGCGCGGACCATCTGGAGCGGCCGGTCCGCTGGGTGCACACCAGTGAGCTGGACGACCCGACGCCGTTCCTCGAGGGTGGTGAGCTGCTGCTCACCACCGGTATCAAGCTGGGCCGTACCGCCGCGCAGTTGCAGGCGTACGTGCACCGGCTGGCCGATGCCGGGGTGGTGGGCCTGGGGCTGGGGGTCGGGCTGTCGCACACGGAGGTGCCGCAGCCGCTGGTGGATGCGGCGGCGCAGCGGGGGCTGCCGTTGCTGCGGGTGCCGGAGCCGACGCCGTTCATCGCGATCAGCAAGGTGGTGTCGGCGGCGCTGGCTGCGGAGCAGTACGAGGCGGTGACGACGAGTTTCGAGGCGCAGGAGGAGCTGACCCGGGCTGCCCTGGGCAAGGACGGCACGACGGCCGTGGTGCGCCGTCTGGCGGCGCGGCTGGGGGGCTGGGCGGCGCTGTACGACGGGTCGGGTGCGCTGTCGGTGGTGGCGCCGGACTGGGCGGCTCGCCGGGCGGGGCGGCTGGCGGCGGAGGTGGACCGGCTGCGGCGGCGTCCGGCGCCGTCGAGTGCCGCGTTGCAGGGGCGGTCGCCGGGGATAGACACGGCGGACGAGGACTACGTGGTGGTCCAGTCGCTGGGGGCGGACCGGCGGGCCCGGGGTTTCCTGGCGGTGGGGACCGAGGACCGGATCACGCCGACCGAGCGGTACGTGCTGAACGCGGCGGTGGCGCTGCTGACCCTCACCCTGGAGCGCTCGCGCGAGCTGCGGCAGGCGGAGGAGCGGATGGGCGCGGCGCTGCTGCGGATGGTGCTGGCGGGTGAGGTGGCGACGGCCCGGCAGGTGGCGCTGGGGCTGTTCGGCGGTCTGCCGGAGGGGACGATACGGGTCCTGGTGGCCGGGGCCGGGCCGAGTGTGGATGCCGCGGATGCCCTGACGGAGCTGGGCGACCGCGCGGAGCAGGCGGGTTCCCGGGTGGGCGAGAAGCTGCTGGTGGCGCGGGAGGACGGTGCGCACGGGCCGCGGCTGATGGTGCTGGCGCTGGACAACGGTGCCGTCCACCGGGCCTGCCTCGGCGTGGTCGAGGAGCACGAGGGCCTGTCGCTGGGTGTGTCGGCGCCGGCCGCCCTGGAGGAGGCGGGGACGGCGCACGCGCAGGCCGAGCGGGCGCTGGCGGTGGCGCTGCGTGGTGGCCGGCGGTCGGTGGACCACGAGGAGGTCGGCGCGGGTTCGCTGCTGCCGCTGCTGGGGGAGGACGCGGTGACGGCGTTCGCGGAGGGGCTGCTGCGGCCGCTGCGCGAGCACGACCGGACGGCCCGCGGTGATCTGGTGGCCTCGCTGCGGGCGTGGCTGTCCAGACATGGGCAGTGGGATGCCGCGGCGGCGGATCTGGGGGTGCACCGGCACACGCTGCGCTACCGGATGCGCCGGGTCGAGGAGTTGCTCGGGCGTTCGCTGGACGACACCGACGTGCGCATGGAGTTGTGGCTGGCGCTCCGCTCGGGTGAGGAGTAGGCCGGCGGTCTGGACGGGATGGAGTGGGCCCGGAGGGGAACGCTCCTCGGCGGCCAATCCGGTTGTTGTGCCGCCGCCCCTACCCTCGGGTTCGGGCTCATGTTCGTGGGCCTGACGATGACGAGGAGAGGGCCGGTACCACGGTGACCACCACGTACGATTTCTGGCTCGCCGGCCGCCGGGCGAGCGGCGACGCCGACTTCGAGGTGCACAACAGCTGGGACGGCCGTCTGGTCGGCAAGGTGAGCATCCCGACCGAGGCGCAGGTCGAGGAAGCGCTGGACGCCGCCGTCGCCGCGCTGCCGGTGTTCGCCGCGACCCCGGCGCACGTGCGCGCGGCCGCGCTGGACCACGTGGCCAAGCGCCTGGCCGAACGCTCCGAGGAGATCGCCCGGCTGATCACCGCCGAGAACGGCAAGCCGATCAAGTGGGCCCGCGGCGAGGTCGGCCGTGCCGTCTCCGTGTTCCGCTGGGCCGCCGAGGAGGCCCGCCGTACCAACGGCGAGACGATGCGGCTGGACACCGACCCGGGCGGCGTGGGCCGTTTCGCGGTGGTGCGCCGCTTCCCGCGCGGCGTCGTGCTGGGCATCGCCCCGTTCAACTTCCCGCTGAACCTGGTCGCCCACAAGGTCGCCCCGGCGATCGCGGTCGGCGCCCCGATCATCCTGAAGCCGGCTCCGGCCACGCCGCTGTCGGCGCTGGTGCTGGGCGAGATCCTGGCCGAGACCGAGCTGCCGGCCGGTTCGTGGAGCGTTCTGACGGTGCCGAACGACCGGATGCCGGCGCTGGTGCAGGACAAGCGCCTGCCGGTGATCTCGTTCACCGGTTCGGACAAGGTCGGCTACCAGATCATGGACTCGGTGCCGCGCAAGCACTGCACCCTGGAGCTGGGCGGCAACGCCGCGGCCGTGGTGCTCGCGGACTGGTCCTCGGACGCCGACCTGGACTGGGCGGCCACCCGGATCGCGATGTTCGCCAACTACCAGGGCGGCCAGTCCTGCATCTCGGTGCAGCGGGTGATCGCCGACGCGTCGGTGTACGACGCGCTGGTGGAGAAGGTCGTGGCCAAGGTGAAGGCCCAGGTCACGGGTGACCCGAACGACGACGCGACGGACGTCGGCCCGCTGGTGGACGAGAACGCCGCGAAGCGCGTGGAGTCCTGGGTGGACGACGCGGTCGCCAAGGGCGCCAAGGTGCTGGCCGGCGGTACCCGCGAGGGCGCGACCTACGCCCCGACCGTGCTGGCCGAGCTGCCGGCCGACGCGATCCTGGCCACGGCCGAGGCGTTCGGCCCGGTCCTGTCGCTGCACCGGGTGGACGGTACGGACGAGGCGTTCGCGGCCGTCAACGACTCGCCGTTCGGCCTGCAGGCGGGTGTGTTCACGCACGACCTGCGGACCGCCTTCCGCGCCCACCGGGAGCTGGAGGTCGGCGGTGTGATCATCGGCGACGCGCCGTCCTACCGCGCCGACCAGATGCCGTACGGCGGCGTCAAGGACTCCGGCGTGGGTCGCGAGGGCGTCAAGTACGCGATGGCCGACTACACCGTCGAGAAGGTCATGGTCCTCACCGGCCTCGACCTCTGATCCGACTCGTGCGTGGGGCCCGGTTCGAGTGAACCGGGCCCTTCGTGTTGACGGGGACGGGAGTCAGCCGTCGTGGCCGGCCGCGGCGGCGACGGACTCCTCGACCGTGGCGTTCCCGGCGACCAGCTCCAGGGTCTGCCCGGCGGTGCCGGGTTCGCGCAGCAGGGCGGCCAGGACGGCGGCGACGTCGGCCCGGTCCACCGCGCCGCGCCCGACGGCGGGGGCGAGCCGGACCAGGCCGGTGCCGGGGCCGTCGGTGAGCCGCCCGGGCCGCAGCACCGTCCAGTCGAGCGCCGTGCGGGCCCGGACGGCGTCGTCGGCGGCGCCCTTGGCCCGCAGGTAGGTCTCGAAGACCGGGTCGGCGGGGTGGTGGGCCGCGGCGTCGGCGCCCATCGAGGAGATCATCAGGTAGCGCCGGACGCCGGCGAGTTCGGCGGCGTCGGCGAGCAGGACGGCGGCGTCGCGGTCGACGGTGTTCTTGCGGGCGGCGCCGCTGCCCGGTCCGGCGCCGGCGGCGAAGACCACGGCGTCGGCGCCGGCGAGCAGCTGGGCCAGTTGCGGGGCGGTGGTGGATTCCAGGTCGAGCAGCAGCGGTTCGGCTCCGGCGTCCACCAGGTCATGGGCCTGTTCGGGGCGGCGGATGATCCCGGCCGGGCGGTCGCCGCGTTCGGCGAGCAGCCGTTCGAGCTTCAGCGCGATCTGTCCGTGGCCCCCGGCGATGACGGTACGCATGGCTCCGACGGTAGCCCGGGGCGCACGGCGGCGTCCTGCCGAGCGGCGCCCGGGGAGGGCCCGGGTCGGACGCGGGCGGCTCCGGGTCCGGCACGAGGACGGCTCCGGGCAGGACACAATGGGCGCATGACTTCGCTCGCCCATCCGCAGCTGCGTTTCACGCCCACCGTGCAGGACCCTTCCGGCCCCCGGGAGCTGGTGATCCTCGGTTCCACCGGATCGATCGGCACCCAGGCCATCGACGTGGTGCTCCGCAACCCGGACCGGTTCCGGGTGGTCGCCCTGTCGGCGGCCGGCGGCCGGGTGGAGCTGCTCGCCGAGCAGGCGGTGCGGCTGGGCGTCCACACGGTGGCGATCGCCGATCCGGCGGCCGAGCCGGCGCTGCGCGAGGCGCTGGCGGCGAAGGCGGCGGGTCGTCCGCTGCCGGCGGTGCTGGTGGGTCCGGACGCGGCGACCGAGCTGGCGGCGTCGGAGTGCCACTCGGTGCTGAACGGCATCACCGGGTCGATCGGGCTCCGGCCGACGCTGGCCGCGCTGCGGGCCGGCCGGGTGCTGGTGCTGGCCAACAAGGAGTCGCTGATCGTCGGCGGTCCGCTGGTGAAGGCGCTGGCGAAGCCGGGGCAGATCGTGCCGGTGGACTCCGAGCACACCGCGATCTTCCAGGCGCTGGCCGGCGGAACCCGGGCCGAGGTCCGCAAGCTGGTGGTGACCGCGAGCGGTGGCCCGTTCCGCGGCCGCACCCGTGAGCAGCTGGCCGGCGTGACGGCGGCCGACGCGCTGGCGCACCCGACCTGGGCCATGGGCCCGGTCATCACGATCAACTCCGCCACCCTGGTCAACAAGGGCCTGGAGGTGATCGAGGCGCACCTGCTGTACGACGTGCCGTTCGACCGGATCGAGGTCGTGGTCCATCCGCAGTCGGTGGTGCACTCGATGGTGGAGTTCACCGACGGTTCGACACTGGCGCAGGCCAGCCCGCCGGACATGCGGATGCCGATCTCGCTGGGTCTGGGCTGGCCGGACCGGGTGCCGGACGCCGCGCCCGGCTGCGACTGGACCAAGGCCGCCACCTGGGAGTTCTTCCCGCTGGACAACGACGCCTTCCCGGCGGTCGAGCTGGCCCGCGAGGTGGGCTCGCTGGGCGGGACCTTCCCGGCGGTGTTCAACGCGGCCAACGAGGAGTGCGTGGAGGCTTTCCTGAAGGGCCGCCTCGCCTTCACGGGAATCGTGGACACTGTTGCCAAGGTCGTGGCCGAGCACGGCAACGGGCCGGCGACCGCGGGAACTTCCCTGACCGTCGAGGACGTCCTGCAGGCGGAGGACTGGGCTCGCGCCCGCGCGCGCGAGCTGGCGTCGGGCTGACGGCCCCGGTCGCGACAGGACGAGACGATGAGCGGAGCGGCATGACGGAGGGCCAGCGGTGGCAACGGTTTTGACGGTGGTCGGCATCCTGGTCTTCGTGGTCGGGCTGCTCATCTCGATCGCCTGGCACGAGCTCGGCCACCTCTCCACGGCCAAGCTGTTCGGCATCCGGGTGCCGCAGTACATGGTCGGCTTCGGCCCGACCCTGTGGTCGCGCCGCAAGGGCGAGACCGAGTACGGCATCAAGGCGATCCCGTTCGGCGGGTACATCCGGATGATCGGGATGTTCCCGCCGGGCGAGGACGGCCGGATCACCAAGCGCAGCAGCTCGCCCTGGCGGACCATGATCGAGGACGCCCGGGAGGCCTCCTACGAGGAGCTCCAGGAGGGTGACGAGCACCGGCTCTTCTACACGCGCAAGCCGTGGAAGCGCGTCATCGTCATGTTCGCCGGGCCGTTCATGAACCTGATCCTGGCCTTCGGCCTGTTCCTCACGGTCATGATGGGCTTCGGCGTCTCGATGAACGTGCCGACGGTCAGCACCGTCGCCCAGTGCATCGTCAAGGCGGGCCAGCCCACCGACAACTGCCCGGCGGGCGCCCCGCAGACCCCGGCCGCCCAGGCCGGACTGAAGCCCGGCGACAAGATCCTCTCCTTCGACGGCGACCGGATCAGCACCTACGACCAGCTCCAGGCGGACATCCGCAGGTCGGCCGGCCGGACCGTGCACGTCGTGGTCGATCGGGACGGCCGGCAGCTGACCCTCGAACCGACCATCGCGGTCAACGACGTCCAGAAGTACGACGGCAACGACATCCCGATCAAGGGCCAGACCGTCCAGGCCGGTTTCCTCGGTTTCACCCCGGCGAGTGGTGTCGTCCAGCTCGGTTTCGGGCAGTCCCTCGACCGGATGTACGGCATGACCGAGAACGGGGTGAAGTCGCTGATCGCCCTGCCCGGCAAGATTCCGGGGCTGTGGAACGCCGTCGTCGGCGACGCCCCGCGCGATCCGGACTCGCCGATCGGGATGGTCGGCGCCGCCCGGGTGAGCGGCGAGGTCTTCTCGCTCGACATCCCGGGCACCCAGCGGATCGCGTTCTTCGTGAACCTGCTGGCCGGCATCAACCTGTCGCTCTTCCTGTTCAACATGCTGCCGCTGCTCCCGCTGGACGGCGGCCACGTCGCAGGAGCCGTCTGGGAGTCGATCCGACGCCGCTTCGCGCAGCTGTTCAACCGGCCCGACCCGGGCCCGTTCGACGTCGCCCGCCTCATGCCCCTGGCGTACGTCGTGGCGAGCATCTTCATCGGCTTCACCCTGCTCGTGCTGGTCGCCGACCTGGTGAACCCGGTCAAGATCAGTTAGGGGAGTCGACAACCACCCCGTAGCGCGTTCGGGTACGGCGGGTGTGCTGGGCCCGACCACCGTGCCGTACCGTGGAGGCCGGGTGCGCGATCGTTGCGCGCCCGGCCCCGGCCGTCCCAGCGGCCGGGCGGTCGACCACACCTCAACCCCGGGGAACCCTGCGCACATGACCGCGATCTCGCTCGGTATTCCGTCCCTGCCGCTCAAGCCGCTTTCCAAGCGTCGTTACTCCCGGCAGATCATGGTCGGTAACGTCCCGGTCGGCGGTGACGCCCCCGTCTCGGTGCAGTCGATGACGACCACCGTGACCTCGGACATCAACGCCACGCTCCAGCAGATCGCGCAGCTCACCGCCTCCGGCTGCCAGATCGTCCGGGTCGCCGTCCCCTCCCAGGACGACGCCGACGCGCTGCCGATCATCGCGAAGAAGTCGCAGATCCCGGTCATCGCCGACATCCACTTCCAGCCGAAGTACGTCTTCGCCGCGATCGACGCCGGCTGCGCCGCGGTCCGCGTCAACCCGGGCAATATCAAGGCGTTCGACGACAAGGTCGGCGAGATCGCCAAGGCCGCCAGGGACGCCGGCGTGCCGATCCGGATCGGCGTCAACGCCGGCTCGCTCGACAAGCGCCTGCTGGAGAAGTACGGCAAGGCCACCCCCGAGGCACTGGTCGAGTCCGCGCTCTGGGAGTGCTCGCTGTTCGAGGAGCACGACTTCCGCGACATCAAGATCTCGGTCAAGCACAACGACCCGGTCGTGATGATCCAGGCCTACCGCCAGCTCGCCGCCGCCTGCGACTACCCGCTGCACCTCGGCGTCACCGAGGCCGGCCCGGCGTTCCAGGGCACCGTCAAGTCCGCGGTCGCCTTCGGCGCGCTGCTCTCCGAGGGCATCGGCGACACCATCCGGGTCTCGCTCTCCGCCCCGCCGGCCGAGGAGATCAAGGTCGGCAACCAGATCCTGGAGTCCCTGGGCCTGCGCCAGCGCGGCCTGGAGATCGTCTCCTGCCCGTCCTGCGGCCGCGCCCAGGTCGACGTCTACAAGCTCGCCGAGGAGGTCACCGCCGGCCTGGAGGGCATGGAGGTGCCGCTGCGCGTCGCCGTCATGGGCTGCGTCGTCAACGGCCCGGGCGAGGCCCGCGAGGCCGACCTCGGCGTCGCCTCCGGCAACGGCAAGGGCCAGATCTTCGTCAAGGGCGAGGTCATCAAGACCGTCCCCGAGTCGAAGATCGTCGAGACCCTGATCGAGGAGGCCCTCAAGCTCGCCGAGCAGATGCAGGAGCAGGGCGTCGAGGCCGGCTCGCCCACCGTCGTCGCCGCCGAGTGACCTCGTAGTGCCCGCGCGGAGCCGCCGCGCGACGTTTTCCGGAAGCGGGGCCGTCCGTTCGTGGACGGCCCCGCGGCCGTAGCCGGGTGGGGCCACGGAGTAGGGTGCGGCCAGAGTCGTCTCAGTGAGGTGCTGTCTCGATGCTCGATCGAGGTGTGATGCTCCCCAGCTCTTTCCAGGCCGCGCGCGCCCTGGCCACCACCCGCGTGCTGGAGCCCCCCGACCTCGCCGACGCCCTGGAGATCCTCCACCGGGACCCGGTCGCCAACGCCTTCGTCGCCACCCGCGTCGAGTCCGTCGGCCTCGATCCCTGGCGGCTCGGCGGCGAGATGTGGGGCTGGTGCGACGAGGACGGCGACCTCGACGCGCTCTGCTACGCCGGCGCCAACCTCGTCCTGGTCAACGCCGGGCCGCAGGCCGTCCAGGCCTTCGCCGAACGGGCCCGCCGGCAGGGCCGCCGCTGCTCCTCCATCGTCGGGCCGGCCGAGCCCACCGCCGCCTTCTGGGCACTCCTGGAACGCAGTTGGGGGCCGGCCCGCGAGGTCCGCGCCCATCAGCCGCTGCTCGCCACCACCGCCCCCTCCGCCGAGATCGCCCCCGACCCGCTGGTCCGGCGGGTCCTGCGGAACGAGATCGAGACCCTGATGCCCGCCTGCGTGGCGATGTTCACCGAGGAGGTCGGGGTCTCGCCGCTGGCCGGCGACGGTGGACTGCTGTACCAGGCCCGGGTCGCCGAACTCGTCTCCACCGGGCGGTCGTTCGCGCGGTTCGGGGACGACGGTGCGGTGGTGTTCAAGGCGGAGATCGGGGCCGTCACCGAGGGCGCGTGCCAGATCCAGGGGGTCTGGGTCGCGCCCGAGCACCGGGGGCAGGGGATCTCCGAGACCGGGATGGCGGCCGTCCTCGACATCGCGCTGCGGGAGGTCGCCCCGGTCGTCTCGCTCTACGTCAACGACTTCAACCTCCGCGCCCGGGCCGCGTATCGGCGGGTGGGGTTCCGCGAGGTCGGGGCGTTCATGAGTGTGCTGTTCTGACCGTCGGGTCGCGATGGCCGGCGAGCTTCGGGCGGCCTCGTGTTGCGGTGGCCGTCGTGCTGCTGTGGTCGGTTTCGATCTCCGCCCACACCCGGTGCCCACGGGTAGTAACGTCCGGGACATGGATCAGCTGACCGGGGTGACGATCGAGGACATCGACCTCGCGGCCTGGGCGCCGCAGGCGCTCGATGTCCAGGCGGTGGCGTTCGGGTTGACGCCCGAGGAGGTCGCGGTACGGCTGCACATCGTCGGCCGGCACGCCCAGCAGCCCGGGGTGATCGCCCTCGGTGCGATGAGCGGCGGACGGCTGGTCGGCTTCGGCTACGGCATGCCCAACCAGCGCGAGCACTGGTGGAGCACCGTCATCGAGCCCTACCTGGTGGCCCGCGGGTACGGGGACTGGCTGGACGGCGTGTTCGCCATCACCGAGCTGCACGTGCTGCCCGAGTACCAGGGCCAGGGCATCGGCTCCCGGCTCATCCGCACCCTCTGCGAGCGCTCGGGGCTCGACCGCAGCATCCTGTCCGCGATCGACGCCGAGACACCGGCCCGGCGGCTCTACCGGTCCCTCGGGTACCAGGACCTCGCCCGGGCGGTGCACTTCCCGGCCACCGACCGCCTCTACGCGGTGATGGGCGCCCGGCTGCCGTTGCGAAGGCCCGGTTCGGTTCAGACGGCTCCGGCGAACTCCAGGTAGAGCTCCGCGTCCTCCCTGCGGCCCGCGGCCAGGGCGCGCAGGCCCAGGTCGACGGCGCGGAACAGGGTCCAGCCGCGCAGCCGCTCCTGGTCGACGTCCAGCGCGTCGGCGAGCTGCTGGAGCCGGCGGCGGACGGCCGCTGGCGCGCCCGGGGAGCCGACCAGGGTGTCCGCCCGGTCTAGCGCCAGCCGGGCCAGGTCGAAGGCCCGCTCACCGGCCAGCGGGCGCGGGTCGATCGCCAGCCAGGGCGCGCGGTCGGCGGCGAGCACGTTGCCGTGGTGGAAGTCGCCGTGGAGAAGGAAGGTCTCGTCGGCGGAGGCGGTCAGGGCGTCCGCGGTCTCCAGGGCCTCGGCAACCAGGGCCCCGGCCTCGGCCTCGGCTGCCGGGGGGAGGTCGTGGCGCTCGCGGAGGCGGGTGGCGGTTGTCGCGACGCGGTCGGCGAGGGTGGGGAACGGGTGCCCCTCGGGCAGAGCCACCCAGAGCCGGTGCAGCAGGCTCGTCGCCTCCAGCATCGCCTTCGCCTCGGCGAGGGACCGAAGCGGGATGTCCCCGTGGAGGCGTTCCAGCAGCAGCGCCCCCTCGGCCGGGACGGCGTCCAGGAGGAGGACGGCGCCGCGGCCTGCCCAGTGCGAGAGCGCGGCGTGCTCCAGGGCGGTTTCCGGGGTGACCAGGCCGGCCTTGAGGACGGCGGGGGAGAGGTCGTCCCGGTGGACGTACCCGATCAGGCTCAGGCTGCCGCCCGGGTCGAGCACCCGCTCCAGGGTGAGATCCCAGCGCTCCAGGTACCCGGCCACCCGGGCGGGCAGGTCGGCCAGCCACTGCCGCCCCGCGTCGCCCTCGCTCGCGGCGACACTGTGCGACAGCCACTCGGGGACGGTGATCTGCGCTGCTGCTCCCGACATGCCGGCCTTCCGGTTGGTGCTCCCCCGTTGGTACTACCCGTCCATTGTCGGGCAAGGGGGCGCAAGCGCAGGTCGGTGACGCGGGGGTGGGTGCGAGGGTGGGCGCCCGCCGGGTTGAGTCAGGGGGTTGAGGTCGGGGTCGGCGCGGTGCTGGGGCCGGGGTCGGGGAGGCCGGGGAAGGCTGTGGGGGCGGCGCCCCAGCGGTGGGCGCGCAGGGCGGCTTCGCGGAGGGCGTCGGCGGCGGTGGCTCGCTGGGGGCCGGGGACGGCGGCGACCACGTCGGCGTAGACGGTGGTGAGCCGGGTTTCGATGTGGGCGGCGAGTCGGGCGGCGCCGGCTGCGTCGGTGATGGGGAACGGCAGTTGGTAGCCGCCGGCGGCGGCGACGGGGGTGGCGCCCGATCCGGCGAGGAGGCGTTGCCAGGCGTCCCGGCGGGCCTGGTGGGCGGCGTAGGCCGTGCGGGCGTCGGCGCGCTGCTGGTCCTCGGGGAGCTTGGCGCCGACCACTCCGTAGCCGTAGATGGCGGCGTGTTCGGCGCTCAGTGCGCCCTGGAGGGCGGTGAGTGCCTCGTTGCCGAGGGCCGGCCCGGTGGCGGAGGCGGTCGGGCTTTCCGACGGTGAGTCGGCGGGGGCGGCCGGGGGAGTGGTGTCGCCGAGGGCGGTGGCGTGCAGGGCGCCGGAGGCGGAGACGGCGGCGAGCAGCCGGGCCAGTTCGGGTGAGGCGACGACCAGGTCGGCGAGGTGGGCCTGCGCGGTCTGGTGTTCGAGGGCTGCCAGTGCGGCCTGCGTGGTGACGGCAGGGGCGGTCGGGGACGCGGAGGGCGAGGGCGTGCCGGAGGCGGACGACGGGGTGCCGGAGGCGGAGGGCGTGGGGAGCCCGGTCGCCAGCGCTGCCCGGTGCTGGGCCACCTCGGCCCGCAGCGGCTGGAGCTGTGCCGCCTGCCCGGCGCCCGGGCCGGCGAGCAGGGCGTCGTATCCGGCGAGCAGGGTGTCGGTGGCGGCGACCGCGCGGAGACGGAGCGGCTCGTCCGGGTCGGGGCGGCGGTCGTCGGGGCCGTCCCGGTCGGGGTCGTCGTGCGTGTCGGTGCAGGCGGTGAGGGTGCCGCCGGCGGTGAGGAGGAGTCCGAGGGCCAGGAAGGTCCGTCGGCTGGGCGGCTGCATCGGTGTCACTCCGGGGCGTGTACGGGAGGACGGCCTCCCCGCCTGCCCTCGTTGGCGTGAATGATTACAGAATCCCCACGTTTTCGGGCGGGGATCGGGGGTGGGAGGTCTTGCACGCAGGGGTGTGACCTTGCTCGCAGTGGGTGTCGCGCGGCCGGTGGGGGGTGGTCCGGAATCGGTGGTTCGCGGCATCACCGGCTAGGCTTTGGGCCGAGCTGCCGTGACCCGGTGTGCGCCGGACCGGCGCCGGGGGTGCGGAGCGACCTTCTGACAACAGCAGACGCGGCCGAGGAGTCCACCCGGATGAGCACCACCCACACCGACCGGCTGCGCGCGTTGCTGGAGCCGCTGGCCGTGCAGGCAGGCCTGGATCTGGAGGACGTCAGGATCACCCAGGCGGGCAGCCGCCGCCAGGTGCAGATCGACGTCGACACCGAGGGCGGCGTGGACATGGACACCATCGCCGAGTTCAGCCGGGTGGTCGGCGAGGCCTTGGACGAGTCGGACCTGATGGGCGACGGCGCGTACCTGCTGGAGGTCGGTTCCCCGGGGGCGGAGCGTCCGCTGGTCCTGCCCCGGCACTGGCAACGCGCGGAGGGCCGGCTGGCCAAGATCCACCTGGTGGACGGCGGGGAGATCGTCGCCCGGGTGCTGTCGGCGGACGAGGACGGCGCGCTGGTCGAGGTGCAGCCGGTGAAGGGCCGCGGCCGCCCGAAGGAGCGCCGTCTGGAGTACTCCGAGGTGGCCCGGGCGCGCGTCCAGGTCGAGTTCAACCGCAAGGACGACGAGCTCCTCGACGAGGCCCCCGACTTCGACGACGCCTCCGAGGAGGGGGACGACGGTGCGGAGTGACACCCGCCCGTTCCGGACCATGATGAACGTGACGAAAGACGAGGAGGCGTAGCCGTGGACATCGACATGAGTGCCCTGCGCACGCTGGTCAACGAGAAGAACATCCCCTTCGACCTGCTGGTCGAGTCGATCGAGTCCGCCCTCCTCACCGCGTACCACCGCACCGAGGGCTCGCGCCGTCGCGCCCGGGTGCACCTGGACCGCAAGACCGGCCACGTCACCGTGTGGGCGATGGAGGACCCGGCGGAGCTGGAGGAGGGTGTCGAGCCGAAGGAGTTCGACGACACCCCGAACGGCTTCGGCCGGATCGCGTCCAGCATCGGCATCCAGGTCATGATGCAGCGCCTGCGCGACGCCGCCGACGACCAGACCTTCGGCGAGTACGCGGGCAAGGAGGGCGACATCGTCACCGGTGTCGTCCAGCAGGGCAACGACCCGAAGAACGTGCTGGTGGACATCGGCAAGCTGGAGGCCATCCTGCCGCCGCAGGAGCAGGTCCCGGGCGAGGACTACCGGCACGGCACCCGGCTGAAGTGCTACGTGGTGGCGGTGCGCCGCGGTGTCCGCGGGGCCTCGGTGACGCTGTCGCGAACGCACCCGAGCCTGGTGAAGAAGCTGTTCGCGCTGGAGGTCCCGGAGATCGCGGACGGCAGCGTGGAGATCGCCGCGATCGCCCGCGAGGCCGGCCACCGCACCAAGATCGCGGTCTGGTCGCGACGGGCCGGGCTGAACGCCAAGGGCGCCTGCATCGGCCCGATGGGCTCGCGGGTGCGCGCGGTGATGGGCGAGCTGCACGGCGAGAAGATCGACATCGTCGACTGGTCGGAGGACCCCCGGGAGATGGTCGCCGCGGCGCTGTCCCCCGCGCGGGTGACGAGCGTGGAGATCGTGGACGCCGCCCAGCGCTCCGCCCGGGTGATCGTGCCCGACTACCAGTTGTCGCTGGGGATCGGCAAGGAGGGGCAGAACGCCCGCCTCGCCGCCCGGCTCACCGGCTGGCGGATCGACATCCGCCCGGACACCGAGGGGCAGTCGGAGGACGGTGGCCGGGAATAGGCGGCGGGTGGTCGGTGTTGGTCGGAGCGTCCCGGCCGGTCCCCTCGGGGCCGGTAGGGCGGCGCCATGTCCCTTCGGAGGGGTAGACTTGCCTTCGTCTGGCCGGACGCATGTCCGGGTACGCCCTGAACGCACCTGCGTGGGCTGCCGCAAGCGCGCGGCCAAGCACCAGCTGTTGCGTGTCACGGCGGTCGAGGGCGTCTGCGTCCCCGATCCCCGTGGCGCACTGCCGGGCCGGGGCGCGCACGTGCATCCCGATCCGGCCTGCCTCGACCTCGCGGTCCGCCGCCGGGCGTTCCCCCGGGCCTTCCGGCTCCAGGGCACACTCGACACGGACCGGCTCCGCGAGTACCTCGAGGAGCGGGCAGGCGACACCCCGGCGTCCTGAGTCCCTCAGGCCCGTCCGGTGGGGCCGCCCGCGACGGCCGCCGCTTCACGCGGCGGAGAACCACCGCAACAAGCACAGCGCGCGGGCAGCCGCGCGCCGTGCCACCAGTCAGGTACCTCGCGATGTGGAAGTAGGTCGAGATTGCGATGAGCACTCGATGAGTACGCGATGAGTACGCGATGGGTACGCCCATGAAGTAGCGACAGTCCGGCGGACGAGACCCCCCGGACTCATAGACAGGAGTGAAGTGGCTAAGGTCCGGGTTTACGAACTCGCCAAGGAGCTTGGCTTGGAGAGCAAGGCCGTCATGGCCAAGCTCACCGAGCTCGGTGAGTTCGTCCGTTCGGCGTCCTCGACGATCGAGGCGCCGGTCGTGCGCAAGCTGACTGACGCGCTTGGTGTGGCACCCACCGGTGGTGGTTCCGCTGCCAAGCCGGGCCCGCGGAAGACCGCGGCGCCCTCCCCCGCCGGTGGCGCCGCCGCCGGCCAGGGTGCCCCCAAGCCGGGTGCCCCGACCCCGGGTCCGCGCCCTGGCGCGACCCCTGGTCCCCGTCCTACACCGGCCGCAGGCCCCGCGGCCACGACCGCTGCGGCCTCCGCCGCCGCCCCCGCCGCCCCGAAGCCGGGTGCGCCGACTCCGGGCCCGCGCCCGGCCGCGCGTCCCGCCGCTCCGGCGGCCCCGGCCGCGCCCGCGGCCGAGTTCTCCTCGCCGGCTCCGGCCGGTGACGCCCCGCGTCCGGCCGCCCAGGCCCCGCGCTCGGGCGGCCCGGCCGCCGGCGGTGCCCGTCCGGGCCCGCGTCCGGCCGGTCCGCGTCCGGGCAACAACCCGTTCACCTCGGGCAGCGCCACCGGCATGGCCCGCCCCGGCGACCGCCGTCAGGCTGCGCCGGGTGCGCGTCCGGCCGGTCAGGGCGGCCAGGGTGGCGGTGCTCCGCGTCCGGGTGGCGCTGCGCGTCCGGGTGCCCAGGGTGGCGGTGCTCCGCGTCCGGGTGGCGCGCCGCGTCCGGGTGCCCAGGGTGCTCCGGGTGCCGGTGCGCCCCGTCCGGGTGGCGCGCCGCGTCCGGGTGCCCAGGGTGCTCCGGGTGCCGGTGCTCCCCGTCCGGGTGGTGCTCCGCGTCCCGACGGCATGCCGCGTCCGGCCGCGCCGCGTCCCGGCGGGCCGACCCCGTCCGGCATGCCGCGTCCGAACCCGGGCATGATGCCGCAGCGTCCGGCTCCGGGCCCGCGTCCGGGTCCGGGTGGCCGTGGTCCGGGTGGCCCCGGCGGCCGTCCCGGTGCTCCGGGTGGTGCCCGTCCGGGCTTCCAGGGCCGTCCGGCCGGTCCGGGCTCGCGTCCGGCCGGTGGCGGCTTCGGCGGCCCGCGTCCGGGTGGCGGTGCTCCGGGTGGTGGCGGCGGCTTCGGCGGCGCCCGTCCGGGTGGCTTCGGCGGTCGTCCGGGTGGCCCGGGTGCCCGTGGTGGCACGCAGGGTGCGTTCGGTCGCGGCCCCGGTGGCCGTCCGGCGCGTGGCCGCAAGTCGAAGCGGGCGAAGCGCCAGGAGTACGAGGCCATGCAGGCCCCGTCCGTCGGCGGCGTGATGCTGCCCCGCGGCAACGGCCAGACGGTCCGGCTGTCGCGTGGTGCCTCGCTGACGGACTTCGCCGAGAAGATCAACGCCAACCCGGCCGCGCTCGTCTCGGTGATGTTCAACCTCGGTGAGATGGTCACCGCGACCCAGTCGGTCTCCGACGCGACCCTCGAGCTGCTGGCCGGCGAGATGGGCTTCGTCCTGGAGATCGTCAGCCGGGACGACGAGGACCGCGAGCTGCTGGAGTCGTTCGACATCGACTTCGGTGCCGACGAGGGCGACGAGGACCAGCTGGCTCCGCGCCCGCCGGTCGTCACCGTCATGGGTCACGTCGACCACGGTAAGACCCGCCTGCTGGACGCCATCCGCAAGTCCAACGTGGTGGCCGGCGAGGCCGGTGGCATCACCCAGCACATCGGTGCCTACCAGGTCGTCACCGAGGTGAACGGCGAGCAGCGTCCGATCACCTTCCTGGACACCCCGGGTCACGAGGCGTTCTCCGCCATGCGTGCCCGTGGTGCCAAGTCCACCGACATCGCGATCCTGGTGGTCGCGGCCAACGACGGTGTCATGCCGCAGACGGTCGAGGCGCTGAACCACGCCAAGGCCGCGGGTGTGCCGATCGTGGTCGCCGTCAACAAGATCGACGTCGAGGGCGCGGACCCGACCAAGGTCCGTGGCCAGCTGACCGAGTTCGGCCTGGTGGCCGAGGAGTACGGCGGCGACACCATGTTCGTCGACATCTCCGCGCGCCAGGGTCTGCACATCGACCAGCTGCTGGAGGCCGTGGTCCTGACCGCGGACGCCTCGCTCGACCTGCGGGCCAACCCCGAGCAGGACGCGCAGGGTATCGCCATCGAGGCCCACCTCGACAAGGGCCGCGGCGCCATGGCGACCGTGCTCGTGCAGCGCGGTACGCTCCGCGTCGGTGACTCGATCGTCGTGGGCGACGCCTACGGCCGCGTCCGCGCGATGCTGGACGAGAACGGCAAGAGCCTCACCGAGGCCGGTCCGTCCCGCCCGGTGCTGCTGCTCGGTCTGACCTCGGTGCCCCGCGCCGGCGACAGCTTCATCGTCGTCGACGAGGACCGCACCGCCCGCCAGATCGCCGAGAAGCGCTCGGCCCGCGACCGCAACGCCGCCTTCGCGCAGCGTCGGGTCCGGGTGTCCCTGGAGGACCTGGACAAGGCCATCGCCGCCGGCTCCATCGAGCAGCTCAACCTCATCATCAAGGGTGACGTCTCCGGTTCGGTCGAGGCCCTCGAGGACGCCCTGGTCAAGCTGGACGTGGGCGAGGAGGTCGAGCTCCGGGTGCTGCACCGCGGCGTCGGTGCGATCACCGAGTCCGACGTCGACCTGGCGATGGGCTCGGACGCCATCATCATCGGCTTCAACGTGCGCGCCGAAGGCCGTGCGCGTACCGCGGCCGAGAAGGAAGGCGTGGACGTCCGGTACTACTCGGTCATCTACCAGGCGATCGAGGAGATCGAGAACGCCCTCAAGGGCATGCTCAAGCCGGAGTACGAGGAGGTGCGCCTCGGCGCCGCGGAGATCCGCGAGGTCTTCCGCTCCTCCAAGTTCGGCAACATCGCCGGTGTCCTGGTCCGCGACGGCATCATCCGCCGCAACGCCAAGGCCCGCCTGCTGCGCGACGGCAAGGTCGTGGCGGAGAACCTCTCCATCGAGGGTCTGCGCCGCTTCAAGGACGACGCGACCGAGGTCCGCGAGGGCTTCGAGGCCGGTGTCACCCTGGGGTCGTTCAACGACATCAAGGTCGACGACATCATCGAGACCTACGAGATGCGCGAGAAGCCGCGCGCCTAGTCGGTGTCAGCCGGGGCCGGTCGACGGATGGAATTTCCGTCGACCGGCCCCGGTCTCGCTGTGTAGGGTCCGGGGTAGTCAAATGTCGCAGCGTCAGCCCGGTTCCGGGCTGTCCTCCGAGGCCTTCCAGGTCGGCGAGACCTGTCATACATGTTCGTGGGAACACTCACCTTCGACCTGCTGCTGGGCGACGTCCACTCGCTCAAGGAGAAGCGTTCGATCGTGCGGCCCATCGTGGCCGAACTGCAGCGCAAGTACAGCGTGTGCGCTGCCGAGACCGGGAACCAGGATCTGCACCGCCGGGCCGAGATCGGCCTCGCGGTGGTGTCCGGCGACGCCGGATACGTCACCGAGATCCTGGACAGCTGTGAGCGGTTGGTCGCCGGCCGCCCCGAGGTGCAGCTCCTCGCCGCGAGGAGGCGCTACCACAACGACGACGACGAGTGAGAGCCGTGGGGGCGTCCGGCGGAAGTCGCCGTTCTCACACAGATCAGGACCCAGAGCGCCCGCAAGGCCGGGCGCGGGCCGGTACTTTGGGGCGTGGGCCCCGACGGGTGCGCAGCTCGCCCGGGTGCCGGGCCCACTGCACGAGGAGGCAACGTGACCGACACCGCAAGGGCGCGCAAGCTCGCCGACCGTATCCAGGTGGTCGTCGCCCAGACCCTGGAGCGGCGGATCAAGGACCCGAGGCTCGGGTTCGTGACCATCACCGACACCCGGGTGACCGGCGACCTGCGCGAGGCCACCGTCTTCTACACCGTCTTCGGTGACGAGACCGAGCGCCAGGCCACCGCGGCCGCGCTGGAGAGCGCCAAGGGCGTGCTCCGCTCGGAGGTCGGCAAGCAGACCGGGGTGCGCTTCACCCCGTCGCTGACCTTCGTCGCGGACGCCCTGCCGGAGAACGCCCGGAACATCGACGACCTGCTCGACCGGGCCCGGACCTCCGACGCCGCCGTGCGCACGGCGGCCGCGGGGGCGACCTACGCCGGCGACGCGGACCCGTACAAGGTCCCGGCGTCCGAGCGTGACGACGAGGACGAGTAGTCATGACGGCTGAGCCGGCGGAGGCCGCCTCGCAAGCCGGTTCGACCACGGGGGCGTCCTCCACCAGCACGGTGGAGGGTGCCCTCGCGGTGCTTCCGGGCACGGTGCTTCCGGGGCCGCGCGCCGAGGAGAGCGGGTTCGAGCTGGTCTGGCAGCAGGTGGTGGCGGAGATCGGGCGCGCCCGCACGATCGACGTGATCTGCCACATCTGCCCGGACGGCGACGCGCTGGGCTCCGCGCTGGCGGCGGCGCTGGCGCTGCGCGGACTCGGCCACGAGGTGCGGGTGTCGTTCGGCGACGACCCGCAGGTGGTGCCCGAGTCGCTGGCCTTCCTGCCCGGCCAGGAGCTGATCGTGCCGGCCTCCGAGGTGCCCGACCACCCCGAGTTGGTGCTCTGCTTCGACGTGGCCGCGCAGAGCCGGCTCGGCCTGCTGCACGACAAGGCCTTCGCCGCGCCCGTCCTGGTGGTCTTCGACCACCACGCCTCCAACCCGGGCTTCGGCACGCACCAGTTGATCGACCCGACCGCGCCGGCCACCGCCGTGCTGGTCGACGAGCTGCTGCGCCGGCTCGGCGTCGAACTCGACCAGGACCTGGCCACCTGCCTCTACACCGGGGTCGCCACCGACACCGGCTCGTTCAAGTACCGGGCCACCACGCCCGCCACCCACGAACTCGCCGGGCGGCTGCTGGCCACCGGCATCCGGCACGACCTGATCTCCAGGCAGCTGTGGGACACCTCCTCCTTCGGCTACCTCAAGGTGCTCGCGGGCGCCCTCGACCGGGCCGTCTACGAGCCGGACGCGGCCGGCGGGCTGGGCCTGGTGTGGACCTGGGTGCCGTACCAGGACCTGGTGCTGTTCGGCGTCACGGTCGAGGAGATCGAGGGGCTGATCGACATCCTGCGCCGCCCGGCCGAGGCCGAGGTCGCGCTGGTGCTCAAGCAGGACCCGGACGGCACGCTGCGCGGTTCCTCGCGCTCCAAGGGCGCGGTGGACGTCGCCGCGGCCTGCGCCGAGCTGGGTGGCGGGGGGCACGTCTACGCGGCCGGGTTCAGCGCCCGGGAGGACGTGGCCACCGTGGTCGAGCGCTTCCGGGGCGCGCTGCGGCCGGTAAGTTGATCATCTCCTGATCATCCGTTCAGGGCTGATCATCCTTTCAGAGAAAGAACTTGATGAAGCGCAAAGGCACCGGCCCGGACGGCCTGGTGATCGTCGACAAGCCCGAGGGCATCACCTCGCACGGGGTCGTCGCCAAGATGCGGTGGCTGGCCGGGACGCGGAAGGTCGGCCACGCCGGCACGCTGGACCCGATGGCCACCGGCGTGCTGGTGATCGGCGTCGAGCGGGCCACCCGGCTGCTCGGCCACCTGATGCTCACCGCCAAGACGTACGAGGCGACCATCCGGCTCGGCCAGACCACCGTCACCGACGACCGGGAGGGCGAGGTCACCTCCTCCACCCCGGCCGACGGGGTGAGCCGGGAGTCGATCGAGGCCGGGATCGCGGCGCTCACCGGCGAGATCATGCAGGTGCCGTCGAAGGTCAGCGCGATCAAGATCGACGGCAAGCGGTCGTACGCGCGGGTGCGCGAGGGCGAGGACTTCGAGCTGGCGGCGCGGCCGACCACGATCCACTCCTTCACCGTGCACCAGCAGCGCGCCGCGGTCGCCGAGGACGGCACGCCGGTGATCGACCTGGACGTGACCGTCGAGTGCTCCTCCGGCACCTACATCCGGGCGCTGGCCCGGGACCTCGGCGCCGGGCTGGGCGTCGGCGGCCATCTCACCGCGCTGCGGCGGACCAAGGTCGGGCCGTACGGGGTGGAGTCGGCCCGCACCCTGGAACAGCTGGAGGCCGCCGTGACCGGCGACTCCGCCACGGGGCTGGAGGTGCTGCCGATCGCTGACGCGGCGGCGGCGGCCTTCCCGCGCTGGGACCTCGACGCCGGACAGGCCGAGAAGCTGTCGCACGGCGCCCGGCTCAAGGCGCCCGGGCTCGGCGTGGACGGGCCGATCGCGGCGTTCGGGCCAGACGGCCGCTTCCTGGCCCTGGTGGAGGAGACCGGCGGGCAGGCGAAGCCGGTGGCGGTCTTCGTCGGCTGACGTCCGGCTGAGCTTTTTTCGAACCCCCGTCGGGATCCCGGCGGGGGTTCACTCGTTCCAGCGAGCGCGCGAGGTGAACGCCCGTGGTGAGCGGCGTGGGCACGGTCGCTCCGCCGTCCCGGCGGGCAGGCTCCCGGACGGCGAGCAGGTCGCCGCGGCGGGTCCGCTCCCGCCCCGCCCGGCCCTGCACTGGAGGGCGGGCGCATGCCGGGATTCCTGGACGGCTATGGGGTGGCGGGCGACCCGGAGCGCTACCTGCTCCGGATCCGCGAACCGGCCTGGTGGGCGGCCCGGTTGCTCGCCGCCGGGCTGGCCGCCAGCCCGGACGTCGCCGAACACCGCCCGCTGCTGGACCAGTTGGCCGCCCGTATCGCCGAACGGGCCGAGCAGGCGGGCGGGTTCGAGGCGCTGCCGGAGGCACGGCGGGCGGGTCGGCGCGCAGCCGGTCCGGCTGGACACCCTGCTCGCCGCCGAGACCGACCCGGTGGTGCTGACCGCCGCCGTGGAGCGACTGGCCGAGCACTGCGCGGCCGAGAAGCCCGCCCGGGCCCGCGCGGTGCTGGCCCGCGTGACGCCGGTGCTGCCGGCCGTGGACGAGGCGCTGGTGCGCAGCGCCGGCCGCTCGGCGGGGTTCGCGCACCTGCTCGTCCAGTGTCCGCAGGACGCCGTACCGACCCCGCCGGACGGCCCCGGCTGGTCCGGATGCGGGCCTGGTGGCGGCCGGGCGGGACCCGCAGTACGCCGCCGCCGAGGCGGAGCGGGCCGTGCTCGGGCGGGCCGGGGCCCCGGCGGTGCGCTCAACCCGTATTCCGGTGCCTGAGCAGGGGCAGACACATGGCACGCTATAGGGGTTCGGGTTTTGAGCGTTTGAGCGTACAGAAGGTACGCGCCGTACGGAACAAGGAGCGGTCAGGGTGCAGCGCTGGCGTGGCCTGGAGGAGATCCCCGGTGACTGGGGACGCAGCGTCGTCACCATCGGTTCGTTCGACGGTGTGCACCGCGGACATCAGCTGATCATCGGTCGGGCGGTCGACCGCGCCCGCGAACTCGGCCTCCTCTCGGTGGTCGTGACCTTCGACCCGCACCCACGCGAGGTCATCCGCCCGGGCAGCCACCCCGCGCTGCTCGCCCCGCAGGCGCGCCGCGCCGAGCTGATCGAGGGCCTCGGCGTGGACGCCGTGCTGGTGCTGCCGTTCACCCCGGAGCTGTCCCAGGAGTCGCCGGAGACCTTCGTGCAGCAGGTGCTGGTGGACGCGCTGCACGCGCGGACCGTCATCGAGGGCCCCAACTTCCGCTTCGGGCACCGGGCGGCCGGCGATGTGGCGCTGCTCACCGAGCTGGGCCGGGCGGCCGGATTCGACGTCGAGGTGGTCGACCTGCAGGTGCGCGGCACGGCCGGGGCGGGCGAGCCGTTCTCGTCCACCCTGACCCGGCGGCTGGTCGAGGCGGGTGACGTGGCCGGGGCCGGCGAGGTGCTGGGCCGGCCGCACCGGGTCGAGGGCGTCGTGGTGCGCGGGGCGCAGCGCGGCCGGGAGCTCGGCTACCCGACCGCCAACGTGGAGACCGTGCCGCACAGCGCGATCCCGGCCGACGGCGTGTACGCGGGCTGGCTGACCGCCGACGGCGAGAGGATGCCGGCCGCGATCTCGGTGGGCACCAACCCGACCTTCGACGGCACCGCGCGCACCGTCGAGGCGTACGCCATCGACCGGGTCGGCCTGGACCTGTACGGGCTGCACGTGGCCGTGGACTTCCTGGCCTACCTGCGCGGGATGGAGAAGTTCGACTCCATCGAGGCGCTGCTGGACCGGATGGCCGACGACGTCAAGCAGGCCCGCGAGCTGACCGACGCCGCCTGAGCGGCCCCTGGACGGGGAAGGGCCCCGTCGACCGGGGCGGTTTCTAGTGGTCGTTGCAACACGTGGTCGGTTGTCTAGGCCGCGAGGAGTTTAGCCAGACGCTCGGCTGGGGTTTCCCAGCCGAGCGTTTTGCGTGGGCGGCGGTTGAGCTGGTCGGCGACGGCGGCCAGGTGCTCGGGCGTGTGGACCGACAGGTCGGTGCCCTTGGGGAAGTACTGCCGCAGCAGGCCGTTCGTGTTCTCGTTGGAGCCGCGCTGCCAGGGACTGGCCGGGTCGCAGAAGTAGACCGGGATGTCGGTTGCCAGGCTGAACTCCGCGTGCCTGGCCATCTCGCTGCCCTGGTCCCAGGTCAGGGACCGCTTCAGCTGGACCGGGAGTGTCCGGGCGGTGGCCACTAGGGCGTCGCGGACGGTCTCGGCGGTGTGGTCGCCGGGCAGGTGCAGCAGCATCACGTAGCGGGTCGAACGCTCGACCAGGGTGCCGATCGCGGACTTGTGCTCCTTGCCGAGGATCAGATCGCCCTCCCAGTGGCCGGGGACGGCCCGGTCCTCGGCCTCGGCGGGGCGCTCGCTGATCATGACCATCGGGTCGGTGAAGCGGGAACGCCGGCAGTTGGCCTGCCGCTGGGGCCTGCGGCGGGCCCGGCCTGAGCGCAGGGCACCGGCGAGCTCGCGCCGCAGCTCGCCTCGGCCCTGGACGTAGAGCGCCTGGTAGACGGTCTCGTGGACCACGTGCATCTCCGGCCGGTCGGGGAACTGTCGACGTAGAGCGTGGCAGATCTGCTCCGGGCTCCACTGCTCGTCCAGCATCGCCTGGACGGCGGCGTGCAGCTCGGGGTTCTCGGTGATCTTGCGGGCCTTGGGGCGGGGCCGGCGAGCGTCCGCCCTGGCCTGGGCGGCGTGCGGACGGTAGTGCCACTGCCCGCGAGTGCCCTCGGTGCGGTTGCGGCGGATCTCCCGGCTGATGGTGGACGGACTGCGGCCCAGCTCCGCGGCGATGGCCCGCACGGTGGCCTTCTCCCGCAGCCGGTCGGCGATGTGGATCCGCTCGTCCTCGCTCAGATACCGGGAGACACCGGAAGGCGGCACCACCATGCGAATCGGTGGTGCCGCCTTCTGCCGCTGCTCGGCTCCGCGGCCGTGACGCCACTTCTGGCCGGTCCGGCGGGCGATGCCGACGATCCGGCACGCCTCGGTGTTCGTGTAGCCCTGCTGCATGAGCCGGGAGTATGCCTCCCGTTCCCGGCGCAGCTTCACAGGCCCCTGGGCCGTCCGGTCCTTGCGGATCTCGAAGTCCAATGCATCCCCTGAACTGGGGTGTTGCCACGACTCCTAGAACCCAAGCGGACCAGGTCGGCGGGGCCCTTCGGCGTCACTGCGGGGGCTGCGGCTGCGGCTGCGGCGGGTAGCCGTAGCCGGGGGGCGGCTGGTAGCCGTCCGGCTGGGCGGGCGGGGCCGGCTGCGGGGCGGCCGGCTGGGGCCACTCCGGCGCGGGCGGCTGAGCGCCCGGCTGCGGCGCCTGCGGGTAGCCGTACCCGCCCCCGGCGGGGTACGGCGGGTGGCCGCCCACGGGCGGGGGCGGCGGGGTCTGGCCCGGCTGCGGCGCCCACGGCGTGCCGGCGGCGGGCTGGCCGCCCGGCGCGGGGTAGGGCTGCGGGGCCTGCCCGGGGGCCGCGTAGGGCTGCTGCGGGTCGGCGTACGGCTGGGGCTGCGGCTGGCCGGGCTGCTGCTGCGGGTAGGGCTGCTGGGCCTGCTGCTGCCATCCGCCCTGCTGCTGGGCGGCCTGCTGGGCCCGGACGATGTCCTCGCCGACCAGGGTGGCCAGCTCGAAGTAGGCCTCGCGGACCTTGGGCCGCATCATGTCGAGGTTGACCTCGGCGCCGGCCGCCAGGCTCTCGTCGAACGGGACCACGACCACGCCGCGGCAGCGGGTCTGGAAGTGCGCGACGATGTCCTCGACCTTGATCATCTTGCTGGTCTCGCGCACCCCGGAGACCACCGTGATGCTGCGCTGCACCAGGTCCGCGTAGCCGTGCGCGGAGAGCCAGTCCAGCGTGGTCGAGGCGCTGGAGGCGCCGTCCACGCTCGGGGTGGCGACGATGATCAGCTGGTCGGCGAGGTCCAGCACCCCGCGCATCGCGCTGTACAACAGACCGGTGCCGGAGTCGGTCAGGATGATCGGGTACTGGCGGCCCAGCACGTCGATGACCTGGCGGTAGTCCGAGTCGTTGAAGGTGGTCGAGACGGCCGGGTCGACGTCGTTCGCCAGGATCTCCAGGCCCGAGTGCAGGTCCTGCGAGGTGAACTGACGGATGTCCATGTAGCTGCGCAGGTGCGGGATGGCCGTCACCAGATCGCGGATGGTCGCGCCGGTCTGGCGCTTGACCCGGCGGCCGAGGGTGCCGGCGTCCGGGTTGGCGTCGATCGCGATCACCTTGTCCTGGCGCTCGCTGGCCAGGGTCGCGCCGAGCGCGGTGGTGGTCGTGGTCTTGCCGACGCCGCCCTTGAGGCTGATCACCGCGATCCGGTAGCAGCTCAGCACCGGGGTGCGGATGATCTCCAGCTTGCGGGCCTTCTCGGCCGCCGCCGCCTTGCCGCCGAACTGGAACCGCGGCTGCTGGCGCTGCTGCTTGGGCTGGCTGCGCAGCAGGCGGTCCGAGGACAGCTCGACGGCGGCCGTGTAGCCGAGCGGCGCGCCGTGCGCGGTCTGCGGCGGGGCGGCGGCCTGCTGGAACGCGGCGGGCGGCGGGGTGGCACCGGCCTGCTGCGGCCAGGGCTGCCCGGGGCCGGGCTGCTGCGGCTGGGCCGGCGGCTGGTAGGCGGCGGGCTGCGGCCAGCCGCCCTGGCGCGGGTCGACCGGGCCGGGCTGCGGGCCCGGCTGGGGGCCGGCAGCCGGCTGGGGCTGCGCGGGCTGGGCCGGCTGCGGCTGCGCTGCGGCCTGCTGTGCGGCCCACGCGGCCTGCGGGTCCAGCGGCGGGACAACCTGCGGGTCCTGTGGCGGGACGGCTGCGGGCGGATGCGCGAACGACTGCGGCGGAGGTGGAGGTCCGGGCTGCGCCGGCTGCGGTTCGCCGAAGGACTGCGGGGCCGGGGCCGGCTGCGGGTCGGCGTACGGGTGCGCCGCAGCCGGGCCGGGGGCGGGCTGCTGGTGCGCGGACGGGGCCGCCGGTGGCCAGCCCGGGGCGACGGCCGGCGGCAGGTCGTGCTGCGCCGGGGCCGGGGCGGGGAACGACGCGGGGAACGAGGCGTGCGGCGCCTCGGCGAGCGCGGGTGCCGGTTCGGGCGCGCCCGTCGGCACCACCGGAGAAGACGCCGGAGCAGGCATCGGAGCGGGTGCCACCGGCTGCTCGGCGGCCGGAGCGGGCGAGGGTGCCGGAACCGGCGCGGCCTCACTTACGGGAGTGGGAACCGGAGTCGGCGCGGGCATCGGCGGCGGCACGACGGCCGGAGCCGGGATCGGAGCCGGGGCCGGGGCCGGGGCCGGGGCCGGGGCCGGGGCCGCCGGAGCATCCGCCGAGGCCGCCGGCGTCGGAGACACCGGAGGCGCCGGGACGCCCGCCTGAGCGTCCGTCTGCACGTACCAGGAGGGCGGAGTGTAATCGGGCGCGTCGGACCAGTCGTCGTCGTCCTCCGCCGCGTTGTCGCCGACGTAGACGCCGTCCCGATCGCTGCTCACTAGGGCTCCCTCGTGTTCGCCGCCGCTTGTTCAGCGGTGCCGTTGCCGCCTCACAGACTAGGCCGTGCGGCGACCCTCGTTGAAGCCGGAGTCCGATCCCGGCCGGACACCCGCGCCGGTCACCGGCCCCGTGCGACCCCGGCCGGTCCGGTCAGTCCACCCGGCGCGGCGCGCCCAGGACCTGCTGCTCGGCGGGTCCGGCCACGGCCCGAACGTACTGACGGCGCATCCGGGTCGTCCAGAGCGTCAGATCGTCGCCCAGGGCGGGCAGTGCGGCGACGTCCTCCGGCGAGAGCGGGAGCACCCGCCGCAGGAGCTCGGCCTCCTCCGGCTGTACCCGCTGAATCCCCACCAGGTCGGCGGCGTTGACCAATCGGACGGCCTCCGGGACGAGCCACGGAAGCACCGTCAGGGTGGCCTGCCACGGCGTGGCGGAGAGCCGGCTGCGCGGCGGACGGGCGGTGAGGTCGCGCACCACCAGCACCGGCGAGGTCACCGACGCGCCCTGCGGGCCGAGCCGCCCGGGCTGGTGGACGGTCACGCACGGCTGCCCGCCGCCCGCGGCCTGCGCCATCGGGCCCCACGCCTGGGCGCGGGCCGTCTCCACCACGACCCGGGCGCCGACCGAGGCCGCCCGCAGCGCGATGAGCTGCGCCGTCCACAGCCCGCCGACCAGCACCAGCTCGTACGCGCCGGGCCGGAACAGGCCGAGGACGGCGGGCAGGCCCTGCGGATCGACGCCGATCACCACGCCGTCGTCCCCGACCGGGAAGGCCAGCGCCCCGAGGTCCTCGGCAGCCAGCACGTGCTTCTCCCGGCGCGGCCCGCGCAGGCCGAAGCCGGGCAGGATCCGCGTCCGGGACCGGGCCGCCGGCGCGGCACCGGGCTGCGGGCCCGGCCCGGTGTGGGTCTGGTGCGCCATCAGACTGCTCCTCCCAGCGGCAGGGTGGCGAGCACGCCGGGGGCCTGCTCCAGATCGAGCCGGCTCAGGCCGAGTCCGGCGCTCTGCGCCCGCGTCTCCACCTGGCGGCCGGCCTGGTCGACCTCGCTCTCGCTGCGCCCGGTCACCCGCAGGTGTCCGCTGATGGTGACGGAGCCGCCGGTGCCGTGCCCGGCGGTCAGGCTGAAGGTGCTGGCCAGCGCCGGCGAGCCGGTGATCAGGTTGACCAGGTCGGGGGCGGCGATCCGGCCGGGGACGCCGTCGGGGCGGCCGAGCTGCGGCCAGCGGGAGATCCAGTAGGTGCTGTGCCAGCGGTCGTCGATCCGCCAGTACCGGCGGCCCTCCTGGGTGCGGCGGGTGGTGCCGGCGCCGCCGCCGGTGCCCTGGCGCCCGGTCACCGCGAGGGGGTTGGCGCAGGTGGCGATGGAGAGGGCGGCGATCAACTCGCGTTCGTCCAGCACGGTCGCGTGGAACCCGGCGCTGTTGAGCCGTCCGGCGAGCTGGTCGGTGACCCGCTGGAGCGCCCTGCGGGCGCCTTCCTCGCCGCCGCCGCGGGCCCGGACGGCGGTGGCGGCCCGCTCCGGGTCGAGCTTGAGCGCCACCCAGGTGAGCCGCAGCCCCGGGGTGGTGGTGCCGTCGGGCAGGTCCCGGTAGGCGCGGGCGGCCAGCGACTGCTCGGGCACGTGCGTGGCCGGGGCGGGCTGGGTGTGCTGCACCAACTGGACGGATTCCAGGGTGATGTCGTCCACCCGCAGGGCCGAGCAGACGACGTCCAACGGCAGCGGCAGCGCGGTGCGCACCGGGCGCAGCGGCTGGTCCTTGGCCTGGACGAGCAGCACCGAGCTGAGGAAGGTGCCGTCGCCGACCATGCCGGTCTCCCGGCGCACCGGCCGGCCGCCGAGGTCGGCCTCGGTGGCGTGCGTGCAGGTGCGCAGCGCCGGTTCGAGTTCCAGCGCGGGGGCGAGAGCCGGGTCGGTGCCGGCCGGCGAAGGACGGGCCTGGTTGCGGCGGGACTTGAGGGCGGCGCGCACCTGGAGCGTCTCGGGGATCGTCCGGCCGCGCAGCGGGACGAGGCCGAGGACCAGCAGGGCGAGTGCGACCGCGCCGAAGCCGGCGGCGACCGCCCGGCTGATCGTCCAGCCGACCGCGACCACTGCCACCGCGACCTCGACCACGACGAGTTGGCGCAGTTTCAGTCGGCCGCCGAGCAGCCCCGGCCGGGGGTGGACGCGGACCGCGACGGGCCCGCCGGCGCCGCCGTCGGCGGGCGACGCCTCGCCCGGTGCCGTGCCGCGGCGTCCTGGAGCGGTCTGGCTTGGCATCCCCCAGGTGACCCTCTCTGATCGGTTGCCGTCGGCCCGCTGGCTCGTTCACGGACCGTACCCGTACCGTACTCACCGTCTGCTGCCGCATCGTAGAGGGTTCGAGCCCGTTCCCGCCCGGCGGTCGCGGACTCGGGGCAGGTCGGTCGGACAGGGGAGACGACGAGCATGGCATCGCGCCGGGACGAGCTGAACGCGTACACCTTCGCGCGCAGGCGCACCGTGGGAGCCTTCCTGATGCCGGGCGGCGCGGGCGGCGACGAGGACGCCCCGCGCCCGGTGAAGGCCGTCCTGCCGAGCCTGGTCGTCGGGGCGGTGATCGTCGGCGGGTTCGGGGTGTGGGGGGTGTTCAGGCCGAGCGCGCCGCTGGACTGGGACAACGGCAGGAACGTGATCCAGGGCAAGAAGTCGACCACCCGGTACGTGGTGCTGACCGACCCGGACGGGCGGACCAGGCGGCTGCACCAGGTGCTCAACATGTCCTCGGCCCGGCTGGTCCTGCCGGCCGACGCCAAGGTGGTGGTCGTCGACGACGACGTGCTCGACCGCTACCCCCACCACGGCCCGACGATCGGCATCCCGTACGCGCCGGACAAGCTGCCCGGCAAGGACAACGCGGGCAAGCCGATGAAGTGGTCGGTGTGCGACCGCCCGGGCTCGGACGACAAGCAGGAGACCGTCAACCAGGCGCTGTTCGTCGCGGCCGGCGCCGACGCCGGGGCACTGGAGGCCAAGGGCGGGATGCTCGGTCCCGACCAGTTGATGCTGGTCCAGCTGGCGGAGGACCAGCAGGTCACCGCCTCGCCCGCGCAGGGCCAGCCGGGCGCCGGGCCCGGCGGCGCGACGATCTACCTGGTCGACGCGCAGGGCCGCCGGCACGAGATCGGCACCCCGCAGACGGACGACCGGGAGAAGAAGTCGCTGATCACCGCCGTCTTCGGGCCGAACGCGGTGCCGCAGCGGGTCAAGCGCGAGTGGCTGGGCACCCTGCTGGACGGTAGCGCGATCGTCTTCCCGCAGGTCGATGGGGTGGCGGACAGCCAGGGCGCCAACTCCTCCGTGGCGCTGGAGGACCAGGCCGACCGCCGGATCGGCCGGCTGGTGCACTACCAGGACCGCAACTACGTGGTCGGCCGGGACAAGCTGTTCCTGGTGACGCCGTTCCAGGCCGAGCTGATCCGGCAGAACCCGGCCTACCAGGTGCTCTATAAGTACGACGCGGACAAGAAGCCGCGCAACGACGAGATGACCCCGGCCGACCACGCGCGGTTCGGCACCAGCACCCCGCTGCCGAAGGCGGGCGACGGCGACTGGCCGCTCAAGTCCGGTGCGCCGGTCAACAACTGGCAGGACCGGCAGGACGCCCGCAAGGTCGTGTGCAGCACCTTCGACGGCGTCGCCGAGGATGGCCACACCCCGAGGCGCAGCGTCTGGGCCGGTCCCGAGTACCCCGCTCAGTACAACAACGGTGCGGGTGCGGCCTATGTGACACCTGGTCACGGCCTGTTCTACCGCTCGATGGACAACGGCTCCGGCGGCTCCGGTGGCTCCGGCACCGACTACCTGATCACCGAGACCGGCCTGCGCTACTCGGTGCCGGCCAACGGCGACGGCGGCAGGGGCGTGACCCCCTCGCCCGGCACACAGCCGGGCCAGAGCGGTGCCCCCAAGTCGCCGACGCCCCAGCCGGGTACGGCCCAGCCGTCCGCATCCCAGCCGTCCGCGCCCGTGCCGGACCAGCCGGACGAGCCCGGCGGCAACCAGGCGCGGCTCGGCTACCGGGACCTGCAGCCGCTGCCCGTGCCGCACGAGTGGTCGGATCTGGTGCCGGCCGGCCCGCCGCTCAGTGCGAAGGACGCGGCGCAGCAGCAGAACGCCTGACCGGCCAAGTGCCCCAGCGGAGTTGGGGCCCGTGTCATGGTCTGGTAATTACTCAGGGTTCTGAGTTGGGTGAGCTGCGTATGCCGACTACAGTGCTCCTGGACATCACAGGGTGATGGACCGGACGGGTCGGCCGACCCGCCGATCACACAATGTTTGCCCGATGGGGGACGGTGGAGCATGGGTCAGTTCAAGATGACCGCCCAGGAGATGCAGGCCTTCGCCAAGCGGATCGAGGAGGCCATCGGCAAGATCGCCCAGGAGCGCACCAAGCTCAACAGCACGATGGGCAGCGTCTCCGGTGGCTGGCAGGGCCAGGCGGCCGAGGCCTACAAGAGGCTGCAGGAGCAGTACAACGGGGACATCGACAAGCTCAACGAGTCGCTCCGGGCGATCAAGGGCGCGATCGAGCTGACGGTCAAGCACTACGCGGCCACCGAGGCGGAGCAGCAGCAGCAGTTCAGCGCCGTCCAGAGCTGATCACCGAACCGCACGCCGCACTGCCCACCGCACCGCCCCGCATCCTCGACAGGGAGACATCGTGCCCGACCACATCCTCGTGAACTTCGAGACCCTCCAGAACGCCGCCGGGGAGGTCAAGGCCGCCGCCGCCCGCATCAACCAGCTGCTGGAGGACCTCAAGGGCGACGTCACCAAGATCTCCGCCAGTTGGGAGGGCCAGGCCCAGCAGGGCTATCAGGCCCACCAGGCGCAGTGGGACGCCAAGGCCGCCGACCTCCAGCAGGTCTGCGCCAACATCGCCGGCGCGCTGGAGGCCGCCGCGCTGAGCTACAAGAGCACCGAGGACAAGAACGCCAGCCGCTGGCAGCACTGACCGGCGTCCCCTCGGGGGACGCGTGGGGCGGGTGCCCGGATCCCGGGCACCCGCCCCTGCCGCGCAGGTACGGGTGGACGACGTTGAGGGGTGGCGGGGTGTCCGCACGGGGGTACCGCAGGACGGCCGCGACACTGGCCGCGTTCGCGGTGCTGGCCGGCCCGGTGGCCGCCCCCGCGCACGCCGACGGCCCGGGAATCGCCGCCGCCGGCGACTGCCCCGCCTCCGCCCCCGACGTCCAGGTCGTGCCGTGGGCGCTGCAACGTCTGCTGCTCGACGAGCTCTGGCAGCACGGCCGGACGACGGGCGAGAACGTCACCGTCGCGGTCATCGACACCGGGGTGGACGACAGGAACCCACAGCTTGCCGACAAGGTCGATGACGGCGGCAGCCTGCTGCGCAACCGGGAGACCAAGGCCCTGATCGAGGGCGGCGGCAAGGACGACCAGGTCGGCCACGGCACCAAGGTGGCCGGCATCATCGCCGCCCGCCGCTCCGACCGCACCGGCTTCGTCGGACTCGCCCCGGGCGCCCGCATCCTGTCGATCCGCCAGAACGACAGCGAGGGCAACGGCGACGTCGCCACCCTCGCCGACGCCATCCACCAGGCGGTCCAGCGCGGCGCCCGGGTCATCAACATCTCCCAGGACGTCCGCGGGGCCGCGACCACCGGCTTCACCGGCTACCCGGAACTGAAGGCGGCCATCGAGTTCGCCGAGGCGAACCGGGCCGTGGTGGTCGCCTCCACTGGCAACGACGGCAAGGAGGGCGACACCTACCCGGGCGCCTTCCCCACCGTGCTCGCCGTCGGCGCCTCCGACCGCAACAACGAGCGCGCCCCCTTCTCCCAGTACGGCGAGTTCGTGAAGGTCGCCGCGCCCGGCGTCGGAATACTCTCCACCGTCCCCCGCAGCGGCCAGTGCGTGGACAACGGCACCAGCTTCGCCGCCCCGTACGTGTCCGGCCTGGCCGCGCTGCTGGTCGGCGCGCACCAGGGGTGGAGCGCGGCCCAGGTCCGGGCCTGGATCGAGCAGACCGCCCAGCGCACCGAGCACGGTCCCAACCGCTTCATCGGCTGGGGCGTGGTGGATCCGGTGAAGGCCGTCACCAAGGCCCCCGACAACCCGCGGGACAGGGCCGAGCCGGACCCGCCCGTCCAGCTAGCCGCCGCCCCGATCGTGCCCCGCCCGGTCGGCCTCGGCGAGACCCAGGCCGACCGCGACCGCCGCACCGCGACCTACGTGCTCGGCATCGGCGCGCTGCTCGTCGCGCTGCTCATCGGCGGGGGCGTCGTTATGCGCGACCACCGGCGCAGGCCCACCGGCTGACCGGCAGTCAGCTGACCTGAAAATCGTCCTACCCGGCTGTGACATCCCGTGCCGCCCACCGCATCAAAGAGGTGTCAGCGACCACGAGCAACGGGGGACAGCGCGCATGAGGCGGATCTGGGGCGGCCGCGAGGCCAAGGACGCCGGGTTCCTGGAACTCGTGTCCAGCCGGACCGGCCACCTGTACCGCTCGGCCTGCCTGCTGACCAGCGGCGACACCCACCAGGCCGAGGACCTCGTACAGGAGACCCTCAGCCGGATGTACGTCCTCTGGCGGCGCAGCGCCTGGACCGGCGGCCGGTCCCGGATCGACAATCCGGCTGCCTACGCGCACACCGTGATGGTCCGCACCTTCCTCGCCCAGCAGCGCCGCCGCTCCAGCACCGAGCGCCCCACCGGCGACCTGCCCGAGCCCGAGGGCCGTGAGGCCGACAGCACCCTGCGGCTGACCCTCCTCGACGCGCTCGGCAGGATGCCGCCCAAGGACCGGGCGGTGCTGGTCCTGCGCTACTGGGAGGACCGCAGCGTCGAGGAGACCGCCGAGGTGCTGCGCGCCTCGTCCGGCGCGGTCCGCAGCCGCACCACCCGGGCCCTGGCCCGGATGCGCATCCTGCTCGGCGACTCGTTGGCCGAACTGGCCGCCCGCTGAGCACCCTTCCGACACCCGCCCCTTGAGAGACGGTGATCACCCATGTCCGGATCGGACAAGTTCGAGGACGATCTTCTCTACGCCATGACCCGCACCGGCGAGGGCTTCCACGCCGGGCAGGGCGATCTGGTGGCCGGCGGTCTGGACCGCGGCCGCCGCCGCTGGCGCCGCCGCTCCGCCGCCGCCGTGGTGAGCGGCGCCGCCGCGCTCGCCCTGATCGGCACCGGCGCCGTGTACCTGTCGGGCTCCACCGGCGCGTCCGCGGCGGGCACCGCCACGGTCGCCGCCGCCCCCACCACGACCGCGGCGGGCACCGCCACCGCCGCGGCCACCCCGACCGCCGCGCAGTCCTCGGCGCCGACCGTGATCACCGGCGACGAGGTGCTGGCCATCTTCCGGGCCCTGCTGCCCAAGGGCCAGGTGACCGAGGCCAAGGGGCGCGGCACCAACGACGCGCAGTTCAACGGCACGTTCGCGGACGCCGGCCTGGTCTTCGACGACGGCCAGGGCAAGTCGCTGATGAGCATCAGCATCCAGAAGCACCGCCCCAAGAACGTCCAGCCGCGTACCTGCTCGGCGGACTTCACGCTCACCCGCACCGACTCCTGTGCCGTGACCACGCTGCCGGACGGCTCGAAGCTCATGCTCAGCCAGGGCTACGAGTACTCGGACCACCGCGCCGACACCAAGGAGTGGTTCGCGACGCTGGCCCGTCCGGACGGCGGGGAGATCTCCCTCAGCGAGTGGAACTCGGCGCAGGAGAAGGGCGCGCCCGACAGCCGCCCCAACCCGCCGCTCACCCTGGACCAGATGAAGGCGATCGTCACCGACAAGTCCTGGGACCGGGTCGTCGCGGCGGTCAAGTACGACGGCATCGACACCGATGCGATCGACCCCGGCCTCTCGCTGGAGGAGCGCGAGGCGATCCTGGCCAAGCTGCTGCCCTCCGGGGTGACGGTGACGGGCCGCAGCAGCAGGGAGCTCCAGGCCACGTTCCAGCTGGCCCAGGGCGGGACAGCCGGCTCGCTGGTGCTCCGGGTGGAGAACTGGGCGAAGTCGCCCGACACCCCGGTGGCGCGAGCGTTCAAGGACGCGACCGTCCTGCCCGACGGGAGCAAGGTCGTGATGCGCGGCCCGGGTACCGACAGCCCGAAGTCCCCGCAGGTCGTGGACGTCCTGCGTCCCGACGGCGTGGAGGTCGTGGTCGGGGAGGGTCCGACCGGCAAGCCGCTGCTCACTTTCGACCAGTTGAAGGCGATCGCCATCAGCCCGGAGTGGAAGGTCAAGAAGTAAGCGCGTGACGACGCGGCAGTGCCCCGGGCGAGGGGGAAGCCCGGGGCACTGCCGCGTGTGGGGTTGGGGGTCAGGCCTGCTGCTGGTCCTCGGGGAGGGTGATCACCCAGCGGGTGTCCTGCCGGGGGCGCAGGTAGAACACCCAGTAGAGGGTGGCGGCGGCGGTGATGCCGCCGGTCCAGAGCAGGGGCTCGGCGTCCAGCTGGGTCATGACGTAGACCAGGACGGCGATCAGGACCACCGGGACGGCCGGCCACAGCGGCATCCGCCAGGCGGCGGCGTGCTTGTGGTGGGCGCGGCGGGAGAGCAGCGAGGCGATGGCGACCAGCAGGTACATCGCGGTCACGGCGACGCCGGTGATGTTGCTCAGCAGTTCGCCCTTGACGAAGCAGAGGGCGGCGCCGGGCACGCCGACGGCGAGGGTGGCGATCCACGGGGAGCCGAACCGGCCCAGGGCGCCGAAGGCCTTGTTGACCGGCTCGGGCCAGGCCTTGTCGCGGGCGGAGGCGAACAGCACCCGGGAGTTCTGGATGACCATGACGATGCCGGCGTTGATGATGGCCAGCGCGATGCAGAGGCTGATGAAGGTGCCGATCGCCGAGTTGCTCCAGGCGGTGACCATGCCGGAGATGTCGCCGGAGGCCAGGGTCTGCGGGTCGGGGGCGCCCATGGTGATGGCGGCGACCGGGATCAGGATGACGGCGGCGGAGAGGCCGAGCGTCCAGAGCACGGTACGCGAGACGTTGCGGCGGGGGTTCTCCAACTCCTCGGAGAGGTAGACGGCCGTGGAGAAGCCCTGGGTGACGAAGAGGGCGATGCCGAGCGCGCCGATGATGGCGCCGATGCCGACGGTGCTGGTGGTGCCGCCGTCCCCGGCGACCACGCCGTGCAGCAGGCTGGGGTGGTCGGGGTTGGTGTGGGCGAAGCCGAGCACCGAGACGACACCGGCCGCGACGACCTCCAGCACCAGGAAGATGCCGGTGATCCAGGCGTTGGCGCGCAGGTCGAGCAGACCGGCCAGGGTGGCGGCCAGCATCACCGCGGCGCCCGCGATGGGCTTGTCGACGTGCATGACCGGTGCGAGGTAGTCGGCGGTGCCGAGGGCGATGACCGAGGGGACGACCATCACCACGATCAGCGACTGGACGAAGACCAGCCAGCCGGCCAGCCGTCCGGCCAGGGTGCCGACCATCGCGTACTCACCGCCGGCGCTGGGGATCAGCGTGCCGAGCTCGGAGTAGCAGAAGGCGACGGCGATGCAGAGCACCGAGCCGATCGCGATGGCCAGGGCGGTGGCGCTGCCGATGCTGGAGAACAGCTGCGGCACGATCACGAAGAGCGTGGAGGCCGGGGTGACGCACGACAGCGTGAGCAGGGTGCCGCCCACGACGCCGATCGAGCGCTTGAGCGTCTGGGGCGCCGCACCGTCCGCAGTCGAGGCTGCGGGGACTGGCTGGCGAAGCGTGTCGGTCATAGGGCTTCCGATCGGCTCTGTCGGTCCTGGGACGGGAGCGGTATCGCCTCCGCTGACTGGCTGCTCGGGTCTGGTCCGGTCGCTCCCGGGCCGCAATGGAACCTTGGGCGGATTGATCGCGTCAACGGCCGGATTGCTTCGGAATCCGTTGCATGGAAGCGCATAAACATGCGATCCGCGTGATCGCGTAGGGCCAGTGTCAGGTATGTCCGAGTTGTTACGTTGGCCGCATCGCATGTGAATCGAAGGTGAGCAAGGTCTTGAAGGGAATTTTCGAAGGCTGAATCGCACCTGGATGGTGGCGCCCCAAGGCGCCTCCGAGCGGCCTCGCAAGCTCCCGGGCCGGGTACGGGAATCGCAGCCCCGCGCCGTAAAGATGTAGGTAACGTTTCAGCACCTGGGACGCGGAAGGGGCCGGGCCCTGGGAGCCCGACCCCTTCGATCACCCTGCGTAGCCGTCAGGCGGCCGCCGCTACACCACCGGCAGCCAGCCCGTCTGGACCATCTGCCCGCCCGTGGCCCGCCGCGACACGTACAGTCCGCGGCCCGGCGGCAGCGCCTGCGGCTTGACCGTCCCCAGCAGCGCGCCCTCGTCCCGGTTCCCGGACAGGATCACGCCCTGCCCGCCCAGCTCGCGCATCCGCTGCATCACCGGCTCGTACAGCGACCGGCCGGCGCCGCCCGCGCTGCGCGCCACGATCACGCGCAGCCCGATGTCCCGCGCGAACGGCAGGAACTCGGCCAGCGGCGCCAGCGGATTGCCCGAACCCGTCGCGACCAGCTCGTAGTCGTCCACGATCACGAACATGTCCTTGCCGCTGTACCAGCTGCGGTTGCGCAGCTGCTCGGCGGTCACCTGCGGCCCGGGCAGCCGGCGCGAACAGGCCCCGCGCAGCATGCCGACGACCGCCGACATGGCCGGCTGCGCCGCCGCGTACTCCACCAGGTACTCCGGCGGGACGGTGCCCAGCAGTGCGCGCCGGTAGTCGCCGACCACGATGCCCGCCTGGTCCGGCGTGTACCGCTCGGTGATCTGCTTGACCAGCATCCGCAGCAGCGCCGACTTCCCGGACTCGGTGTCGCCGAACACGATGAACAGCGGGTCGGTCTCGAAGTTGACGAAGACCGGCGCCAGCTCGGCCTCGTCCACGCCGAAGGCGACCCCGCGCTCCGGCTGCTCGGAGCCCTTCGGCAGCGAGAGCCCGTCGAGGACGGCCGGCAGCATCCGCACCTGCGGCGCGCGCGGGCCGGTCCAGGCCGCGTCGACGGCGGCGACCAGGCCGGCCACCCCCTCCTGGAGGTCGTCCACCGCGGACGAGCCGTCCATGCGGGGCAGGCCGGACAGGAAGTGCAGCCGGTCCGGGGTGACGCCGCGCCCAGCCAGCGCCGGGACGTTCTGCGCCAGCCGGCGGTCGACCTCGGACTCCATCGAGTCGCCGAGCTTCAGCTCGGTGCGGTTCTGCAGCAGGTCCTTGAGCGCCGGGCGCACCTCCGCGTACCGGGCCGCGGTGATGACCAGGTGGACGCCGTAGCCGAGCCCGCGCTGGGCGATGTCGCCGATGACCGGCTCCAGCACCTCGAACTCCTGCTTGAAGGTGTTCCAGCCGTCGATCACCAGGAACACGTCGCCGAACGCCTCGTCCGGCAGCTGCCCGGCCGCCCGGCGGGCCCGGTAGGTCGCGATGGTGTCGATGCCGGCCGCCCGGAACAGCTCCTCGCGCCGGTTCAGCACCCCGTGCACCTCGGACACCATCCGGCGCACCTTGTCGACGTCCAGGCGCCCGGCCACCCCGCCGACGTGCGGCAGCCCGGCCAGCGACTGGAAGCTGCCCGCGCCGAGGTCCAGCAGGTAGAACTGCACCTCCAGCGGGGTGTGGGTGAGACCGAACGACGCGACCACGGTACGCGCCACCGTCGACTTGCCCGAGCGCGGGCCGCCCACGATCAGGCCGTGGCCGGCCGCCCCCGCGAAGTCGAGCTCCAGGATGTCGGTCTTCTGCTCGCGCGGCTTGTCGACGACGCCGACCGGCACCCTCAGCCGGCCCACCGGGAAGCCCGGCGCGCTCAGCCCGCGCTCCGGCACCACCTGCAGCGGCGGCAGCAGGCGGTCCATGCTCGGCGCGTCGTCCAGCGGCGGCAGCCACACCTGGTGCGCGGCGGGGCCCTGGCCCGCCATCCGCTGCACGAAGACGTCGAGGACCGTGTCCACCAGCGCGTCGTCCTGCTCGGGCTGCTGCGTCGCCGCCTCCTGTGCGGCCGGCTCGGGCGGCGCCTCCACCTCGGCCGCGGTGAACACCACCGGCCGCGCGCCCGCCCGCTGCCCGCCGGTGGACCGCTGCTGTCCCGGCGCCCGGTAGGGCCCCGACACGTACGCGGCCTTGAACCGCTCCATCACGTCCTCGCCGAACTTCAGGTAGCCGACGCCCGGCACCGGCGGCAGGTGGTACGCGTCCGGCGCGCCGATCGCCGCCCGCGACTCGGCCGCCGAGAAGGTGCGCAGACCGATCCGGTAGGAGAGGTAGGTGTCCAGGCCGCGCAGCTTGCCCTCCTCCAGGCGCTGCGAGGCCAGCAGCAGGTGGACTCCCAGCGACCGGCCGATCCGGCCGATCTGGATGAACATCTCGATGAAGTCGGGCTTGGCGGTGAGCAGTTCGGAGAACTCGTCGATGATCAGCACCAGCGAGGGCAGCGGGTCCAGGGCCGCGCCGGCCGCCCGGGCCCGCTCGTACTCGTGGATGTTGGCGTAGTTGCCCGCCCGGTGCAGCAGCTCCTGGCGGCGGTGCAGCTCGCCCTCGATCGCGTCGCGCATGCGGTCGACCAGGGTGAGTTCGCCCTCCAGGTTGGTGATCACTGCGGAGGTGTGCGGCATGTCCGCCATGCCGGAGAAGGTCGCGCCGCCCTTGAAGTCGGCGAGGACGAAGTTCAGGGTCTCCGAGGAGTGCGTCATCGCCAGCGCCAGCACCAGGGTGCGCAGCAGCTCCGACTTCCCGGAGCCGGTCGCGCCGACGCACAGGCCGTGCGGGCCCATGCCCTCCAGCGCGGCCTCCTTGATGTCCAGGTAGACGTGCTCGCCGCTCGCGCCGACGCCGATCGGCACCCGCATCCGCTCGTGCTGGGCGCGCGGGCGCCAGCTGCGGGTGACGTCGAAGGAACCCGGGTCGCCGGAGTTCATCAGGTCGGTGAAGTCGAGGTTGGACAGCAGCGGTTCGTCGTCGCCGCCGGCCGAGATTCGGTACGGCGCCAACTGCCGTGCCAGCGCCTCGGACTGCCAGATGGACAGCAGGTCAGGCGTACCGGTGTAGGTCGCGCCGGACGCCGCGCGCAGCACCAGCTCCCCGGGGTTGACGGTCACCATCAGGTGCCCGCTCGGCTCGTCCAGCTCGCCCGGGACGACCTCGATCACGGTCACCCCCTGCACGCCCTCCGGGCTGGCGAGCAGCGAGTCGTGCGGCACCGCGGCGCCGTCGATCACCACCACCAGGTGCGGCTGGTCCGGCGGCGCGGCCGCGTCCCGGACGAACCGCTGGCGGCCGGAGAGTTCGTCCTGGAGCAGGTACTCCAGTTCCGCCAGACCGGTGGCGGTCAGCCGGCGCGAGCCCGCGCCGTCGGTCTCCTTGCGGTGCTGGTTGTGCGGGAGCCACTTGGTCCACTCCCACTCCTCGGCCGCGCCCGGCGCCGCCGCGACCGCCACCAGCAGGTCGTCCGGCGAGTGCAGGGTGGTCAACTGGGCGATCATCGCCCGCACGTTGCCGTACACCGAGTCCGGGTCGCCGCACACCGTGACGTGGTAGAAGGCGCGCAGCGACACCGCGAGCGGCAGGTCCTGGAGCGTGCCGTGCGCGCTCAGGAAGGAGTGCATGGCCGCCGCCGACAGCGGCTCCAGCTCGTCCATCGGCGCGGTCTGCGGCGCCACCAGTGGTGTGGACAGCTGCACCGGCCCGAGGCCCACCCGGATCTGCGCGAAGTCCGCGTCCCCGGTGCGGCGCTCCCACAGCCGGCGCCCGTCCGCCACGATCGACCACAGCTGGTCCGGCGCCGGGTTCAGGAACAGCAGTGCGCCGCGCTGGCTCTTTGCGGTACGGCGCACCCGGCGGCGCATCTGCTGCAGGTACTTGAGGTAGTCACGGCGGGCGTCGGACGTCGCGGTGGATCCGCCGCGGCGGGCCCGGACGATCTGCGCCAGCGCCATGCCGACCGTCGAGACGATCATCAGACCGCCCATGATCTTCATCGGGGCCGGGGACGTCGGCGCGAAGAAGAACACCGACGAGCCACCCATGCCGAGCATCGGCAGGATGCTCATCATCCAGTCCTCGCCGCCCTGCCGGGGCAGCTCGGGCGGGCCGACCAGCTCCACAGGCTCGTCCGGCACCGCCGGCGGATACGCCCTGGCCGCGCGCTTCACCATGATCACACCCATGCGCCCCCCCACCCCGTGGCGTTGATCGCTGAATACGGCATCAGGCCGCGCCGATCCTACTGGTCGCACCCGCACTCTCCGCCAGCCGCGGACCCTCCGGCCGCCCCGGTGTCGCCACCACCGGTCACGAACCGAGCGGGTAGGGTAACGCCGCGCCAACTCGCGGGCGCGCCGGGCGGGTTCGCCGCGGCACCGTCAACAGGGGGGAACGCCCAGTGCGTCGAACGACCGAGGCGGGCGCATGAACGCCGCCACCACCGGATTCTGCCGGGTCACCGTCGTCACCCCCGACCGCCGGATCGACGTCGCCCTGCCCGAGGACCTCGCGCTCGCCGACGTCTACCCCGAGGTGCTGCGACTGGCCCGGGCCACCCAGCCCGACGGCACCCCCACCGGCTTCCACCTGGTCCGCCGGGACGGCACCGTCCTCGACAGCAGCCTGTCGCTGGCCGCCCAGCACGTCCGCGACGGCGACCTGCTCGCGCTGCGCCCCTTCGCCGAATCCCTCCCGCCCGCCGTGTACGACGACGTCGCCGACGCCATCGCCGCTGCCGTCGAGGCCGACCGCCGGTTCTGGAGCCCCGAACTCATGCGGGCCTTCGGGCTGTCCGGCGCCACGGTGCTGCTCGCCCTGCTCGGCTTCGCCCTCTGGTGCTCCGCGCTGCGCCATGACATGCACGGCCTGCCCGGCATCCTGGCCGGCGTCACCGCCGTCGTCCTCACCGCCCTGGCCGGGGTCCGCGCCCGCGTCTACCGGGACACCCGGGCGGCGCTCGCGTTCGGCCTCGGCGCACTGCCGCACGCCCTGATCGCCGGCAGCGGCATCCTCGCCGCCACGCACGCCGGGGACGGCCCCGGGCGGCTGCAGTTCCTGGCCGGCTGCGTCACCGTCCTGGTCGTCGCCGTGCTGCTGGCCGGTCTGCTCCCCGAGCGCGACGCGGTGTTCGTCGCCGCGGCCGTCGCCGCCGCCGCGGGCGCGCTCGCCGGCTTCGCCGCCGTCCTGCTGCCCGGCACCCCGGCCGGCCACATCGCCGCCGTCACCGGCGTCACCGCCGTCGCCGCGATCGGCTTCCTCCCCGGGCTGTCCGCCCGCTTCGCCCGGCTGCCCGTCGGCTTCAGCGCCCCCGGCCAGGCCCGCACCCGCAGCCGCGAGCACGAGGAGGAGAACCGCGCCGAGACCGTCCAGTACGAGCGGATCGCCCAGCAGGCCCGCCGCGGCCACGAGGTCCTGGTCGGCCTCGTCGGCGGCTGCGCCGCGGTCGCCGCCGGCGCCTGCGCGGTGCTCGGCTTCACCGACGAGGCCTTCCCCGAACTCCTCGCGCTCGTGATCGGCCTCGCCATCATGCTGCGGGCCCGACTGTTCCGCTACACCTCGCAGGTCCTCGCCCTCACCGTCGCAGGGCTGCTCGGCCTCTCGCTGCTGATCGCCGGCCTGGCGCTGCACACCCCGCGGTTCATCCGCGCCGCCGCCGGCCCAACCGACGTCGACCTGCGCACCGTCTGGCTGGCCTGCGCCATCGCCTTCGGCGCCGCGGTGCTCGCCGCGATCGCCCTCGTGGTGCCCCGACTCGGCGTCTCCCCGTTCTGGGGACGCATCCTGGACCTCGTCGACGGCCTCACCCTGATCGCCCTCGTCCCGCTGGCCCTCGCCGTCCTGAACGTCTACCGTCTGGTGCGCGGCGTGACCGGCTGAGCACCGCCGACGGCCCGGGTGGGCGGCACTGGTACGCTTGGCCTTCGAGCGCAGCCGTGTGTCCGCCCCCGGTGGGTCGCAGACCGCCGGCCGCGCTCGTCACGACACCGAGTTCTCGATGAGTCCTGTGTTGTCGACCAGGACCGCTCGGTAGACCCTGAAGGAGTTGCAGTGGCTCTCGCCTCTGACGTCAAGAAGCAGATCATCGCCGAGTTCGGCACCAAGGAGGGCGACACCGGCTCCCCCGAGGTCCAGGTGGCCATGCTCTCCCGCCGCATCTCGGACCTGACCGAGCACCTCAAGGCCCACAAGCACGACCACCACTCGCGTCGTGGTCTGCTGATCCTGGTCGGCCAGCGTCGCCGCCTGCTGCAGTACCTGGCCAAGAAGGACATCGAGCGCTTCCGTACGCTCGTCGACCGTCTGGGCATCCGCCGCGGTGCCGCCGGCGGCGCCCGCTGAGAACGCCGCTCGGGGCGGCTCCCCACACCGGGGAGCCGCCCCTCGCGCGTATGCCGCGGCGCGATGAACCGCGGCACCCGGGCATAACAACTCGCGCGCACCTCCCCAGGTGGCCGAGGATTGCACCGTAGGGTTGTGGGCATGCCGGGTGATGGCGCACCAGCGCGCCACCCAGGCAGAAGGACCCCAACCCCCCAGCGGGCCGAAGGCTTCAAACGGAAGCCGCCCGCATCCGAGAGAGCGTCCAGACGCGGACCGCCCGTCCCGGCCCGGCAGCCGTGAGGCGCCGGTCCTCGGTAGTGGCCCCCGGAAGCCCCGCAGACGAGCGGGGCACCCCGGAGGCTTCGATCGAAGACCGGCCCGACTGCCGCCCTCCCCGACCGGGAGGGCCAGGGCCAACCGGCAGGCAATGCGCGGGGACGCTCTCCCGGAGACGTACGAAAGAGGAGATCTTCCAGGTGGAAGAGAACGTGTTCTACGCCGAGGCCGTGATCGACAACGGTTCCTTCGGCACCCGTACCATCCGCTTCGAGACGGGCCGCCTGGCCCGCCAGGCCGCCGGCTCCGCCGTGGCCTACCTGGACGACGACACCATGGTGCTGTCGGCCACCAGCGCGTCCAAGCAGCCGAAGGAGCACTTCGACTTCTTCCCGCTGACCGTGGACGTCGAGGAGCGGATGTACGCCGCGGGCCGCATCCCCGGCTCGTTCTTCCGTCGCGAGGGCCGGCCCTCCGAGGACGCGGTCCTCACCTGCCGCCTGATCGACCGCCCGCTGCGCCCGTCCTTCGTCAAGGGCCTGCGCAACGAGGTCCAGGTCGTCGTCACCGTGATGGCGCTCAACCCCGACCACCTGTACGACGTGGTCGCCATCAACGCCGCGTCCGCCTCCACCCAGCTGGCGGGCCTGCCGTTCTCCGGCCCGATCGGCGGCGTGCGCGTCGCGCTGATCAAGGGCCAGTGGGTCGCCTTCCCGACCCACAGCGAGCTGGAGTCGGCCGTCTTCGACATGGTCGTCGCCGGTCGCGTCCTGCCGGACGGCGACGTCGCGATCATGATGGTCGAGGCCGAGGCCACCGACAAGACCATCAAGCTGGTCGAGGGCGGCGCCGAGGCGCCGACCGAGGAGGTCGTGGCCGCCGGTCTCGACGCCGCCAAGCCGTTCATCAAGGTGCTGTGCGCCGCGCAGTCGCAGCTGGCCGCCCAGGCCGCCAAGCCCACCGGCGAGTTCCCGGTCTTCCTGGACTATCAGGACGACGTCCTCGCCGCGCTGACCGCCGCCGTCAAGGACGAGCTGGCCCAGGCCCTCACCATCGCGGGCAAGCAGGAGCGCAACAACGAGCTGGACCGCGTCAAGGCGCTGGCCGGCGAGAAGCTGCTGCCCGAGTTCGAGGGCCGGGAGAAGGAGATCAGCGCCGCCTACAACGCGCTGACCAAGAAGATCGTCCGCGAGCGCGTCATCAAGGACAAGATCCGCATCGACGGCCGCGGCGTCACCGACATCCGCACCCTGGCCGCCGAGGTCGAGGCCATCCCGCGCGTCCACGGTTCGGCCCTGTTCGAGCGCGGCGAGACCCAGATCCTGGGCGTCACCACGCTGAACATGCTGCGCATGGAGCAGCAGCTCGACACGCTCTCCCCGGAGACGCGCCGCCGCTACATGCACAACTACAACTTCCCGCCGTACTCGGTCGGCGAGACCGGCCGCGTGGGCTCGCCCAAGCGCCGCGAGATCGGCCACGGCGCCCTGGCCGAGCGCGCCATCCTGCCGGTGCTGCCCACCCGCGAGGAGTTCCCGTACGCCATCCGCCAGGTCTCCGAGGCGCTCGGCTCCAACGGCTCCACCTCGATGGGCTCGGTCTGCGCCTCCACCATGTCGCTGCTGAACGCCGGTGTGCCGCTGAAGGCCGCCGTCGCCGGTATCGCCATGGGCCTGATCTCGCAGGAGATCGACGGTGAGACCCACTACGTCGCGCTGACCGACATCCTCGGCGCCGAGGACGCGTACGGCGACATGGACTTCAAGGTCGCCGGTACCCGCAACTTCGTCACCGCCCTCCAGCTGGACACCAAGCTCAACGGCATCCCGGCGTCGGTGCTCGCCGCCGCGCTGAAGCAGGCCCGCGACGCCCGCCTGCACATCCTCGACGTGATGAACGAGGCCATCGACTCCCCGGACGAGATGTCCCCCAACGCGCCGCGCATCATCACCATCAAGATCCCGGTGGACAAGATCGGTGAGGTCATCGGCCCCAAGGGCAAGATGATCAACCAGATCCAGGAGGACACCGGCGCCGAGATCACGATCGAGGACGACGGCACCATCTACATCGGTGCCGCCGACGGCCCGGCCGCCGAGGCCGCCCGCACCACGATCAACCAGATCGCCAACCCGACCATGCCGGAGGTCGGCGAGCGCTACCTGGGTACCGTGGTCAAGACCACGACCTTCGGTGCGTTCGTGTCGCTCATGCCGGGCAAGGACGGCCTGCTGCACATCTCGCAGATCCGCAAGCTCGCCGGTGGCAAGCGCGTGGAGAACGTCGAGGACGTGCTCGCGGTCGGCGCCAAGGTCCAGGTCGAGATCGCCGAGATCGACCCGCGCGGCAAGCTCTCCCTGATCCCGGTCATCGAGGGCGAGGAGGGCGGCGAGGCCGCTTCCGAGTGAAGCGCCGCTAGCTGACCCCTTGCGGCCCGTACGCCTCCCCGGCGTGCGGGCCGCACCCTGTTGTTCATGCGTTCGTACGCGCGTCTTCCTACGGAGGTACCCCCCGTGGCCCAGGCCCCGGCGGTAAAGCAGCGTCCCGGCACCACCCGGACCCTGCTCAAGGGCGTCGACGGCGCCGGCACGGTGCGCCGCACCGTCCTCCCCGGCGGCCTGCGGGTCGTCACCGAGACCCTGCCGACGGTGCGCTCCGCGACCTTCGGCATCTGGGTCGGCGTCGGCTCGCGGGACGAGACCCCGCAGCTGAACGGCGCCACCCACTACCTGGAGCACCTGCTCTTCAAGGGCACCGAGCGGCGCAGCGCGCTGGACATCTCGGCTGCCCTGGACGCGGTCGGCGGCGAGATGAACGCCTTCACCGCGAAGGAGAACACCTGCTACTACGCCCGGGTGCTGGACACCGACCTGCCGCTGGCCATCGACGTGGTCTGCGACATGCTCACCGGCTCGCTGATCCGCACCGAGGACGTCGAGGCCGAGCGCGGCGTCATCCTCGAGGAGATGGCGATGGCCGAGGACGACCCGGGCGACGTGGTGCACGACCTGTTCGCCAAGGTGATCTACGGCAGCGGCCCGCTCGGCCGCCCGATCCTCGGCACCCAGGAGACCATCAAGACGCTCACCCGGGACCAGATCGCCGGCTTCTACCACCGCCGCTACCGGCCCGAGCACCTGGTCGTGGCCGCGGCCGGCAACCTCGACCACCGCAAGGTGGTCAAGCAGGTCGAGCAGGCCTTCGCCCCCGTCCTGGCCCGCTCCTCCGCCGCCCCCGCCGAGGCCCGGCGCGGCGTCAAGGCGCTGCGCACGGCCGGCAGGGTCGAGGTGCTCAACCGCGCCACCGAGCAGGCCCACCTGGTGCTGGGCGTGCCCGGCGTGCCGCGGCACGACGAGCGCCGCTGGGCGATGGGCGTGCTCAACGCGGCCCTCGGCGGCGGGATGAGCTCCCGGCTGTTCCAGGAGATCCGCGAGAAGCGCGGCCTGGCCTACTCGGTGTACTCGTACTCCTCGTCCTACGCGGACAGCGGCCTGTTCGGCATCTACGCCGGCTGCCAGCCCAAGCGCGTCGAGGAGGTGCTGCGAATCTGCCGCGCGGAGCTGGCCAAGGTGGTCGCCGAGGGCATCACCGAGGAGGAGCTGCAGCGCGCGATCGGCCAGATCTCCGGCTCCACCGTGCTCGGCATGGAGGACACCGGCTCGCTGATGAACCGGATCGGCAAGGCCGAGCTCAGCTACGGGCACCACCTGTCGGTGGACGACATGCTGGCCCGGATCGCGGCCGTGACCCTGGACGACGTCCGGGCGGTCGCCCGTGATGTGCTGGGTGCGTACCGGCCGTCGCTGGCGCTGATCGGCCCGGTCAACGACAAGCGGGCGGCCAAGCTCGCCGATCTGCTGGTGTGAGAGGACGTTTCGCTATGACGCTGCGTGTCGCCGTGATCGGCGCCAAGGGCCGGATCGGCTCCGAGGCCGTCAAGGCCGTCGAGGCCGCGCCGGACATGGAACTGGTCGCCACCCTCGGCCGCGGGTCCCGGCCGGAGGAGCTGACCGAGGCCGGGGCGCAGGTCGCCGTCGAACTGACCCACCCGGACTCGGTGATGGGCAACCTCGACTACTGCCTGCACCACGGCATCCACGTGGTCACCGGCACCACCGGCTGGACGGACGAGCGGCTCGCCACCGTCCGCGGCTGGCTGACCGAGGCACCGGAGCTCGGCCTGCTCATCGCGCCGAACTTCTCCATCGGCGCGATCCTCGGCATGAAGTTCTCCCAGATGGCCGCCCGGTACTTCGAGTCGGTCGAGGTCGTCGAGCTCCACCACGACCGCAAGGCCGACGCCCCCAGCGGCACCGCCACCCGCACCGCCCAGCTGATCGCCGCAGCCCGGGCCGAGGCCGGCCGCCCGCCGCAGCAGGACCCGACCACCCACGGCCTGCCCGGCGCGCGCGGCGCCGACGTGGACGGGGTGCCGGTGCACGCCGTCCGGCTGCGCGGCCTGCTCGCCCACCAGCAGGTGATGTTCGGCGACACCGGCGAGACGCTCACCATCCGGCACGACTCGCTGCACCACAGCAGCTTCATGCCGGGCATCCTGCTGGGTGCCCGCAAGGTCGTCGACCACCCGGGGCTGACCTTCGGCCTCGAACACTTCCTGGACCTGTGACCGTGCTCGTTGTTGGGAGCGGCCGATGACCTCTCGTACCGGCTTCTTCGTCCTGTCCGGCGTGCTGCTGATGGTCGCCCTGATCTGCGTGGGCGAGGGCGTCCAGCTCGTCGCCACCGGCAAGCCGCTCGGCATCGGCATCGGGATCTGCGCCTTCGTCATCCCGGTGATCGGTGTCTGGTTCCTGCGCCAGACCGTCCGCTTCGGCCGGGCCAGCGAGCGTCTGGCCCGGGAACTGGAGGCCGAGGGCGGCCTGCCGGTGGACGAGCTGAAGCGCAGCACCGGCGGGCGGATCGACCGGGCCTCGGCCGACGCGGTGTTCGCCCGCCGCCAGGCCGAGGCGGAGGCCGCGCCCGGCGACTGGCGGGTCTGGTTCCGGCTGGCGGTGGCGTACGCCGACGCCGGCGACACCCCGCGCGCCCGCAAGACCATGCAGCACGCCATCCGGCTGCACAGCACCGAACCCGCAAGGAGTAACGCGTGAGCGACGATACGACGGCCCCCCGGTTCCGCGGCGATGTGACGGTGGAGCTGGTCCGCAGCGCCGCCGCCGACTCGGACGTCATCTGGGCGGCCCGCGTCTCGACCGCGGGGGAGCAGTCCCTGGAGGCGCTCCAGCAGGACCCGGAGAAGTCCAAGGGCCTGATCAACTTCCTGATGCGCGACCGGCACGGCACGCCGTTCGAGCACAACTCGATGACCTTCTTCATCAGCGCGCCGATCTTCGTGTTCCGCGAGTTCCACCGGCACCGCAGCGGCTGGTCGTACAACGAGGAGTCCGGCCGCTACCGCGAGCTGGAGCCGGTCTTCTACGTGCCGGCCGAGGACCGCAAACTGGTCCAGCAGGGCCGCCCCGGCCGCTACGAGTTCGTCGAGGGCAGCCCCGAGCAGCACCGGACCACCACCGAGGCGATGGAGGCCGCGTACCGCGAGGCGTACGCCCGCTACCAGGAGATGCTGGCGGCCGGTGTGGCCCGCGAGGTGGCGCGCGCGGTGCTGCCGGTCGGCCTGTTCTCCTCGATGTACGCGACCTGCAACTCCCGTTCGCTGATGCACTTCCTGTCGCTGCGGACCAAGCGGGAGAACTCGGCCGTGCCGTCCTTCCCGCAGCGCGAGATCGAGATGGTCGCCGAGCAGATGGAGGAGCAGTGGGCGCAGCTCATGCCGCTCACCCATGCGGCCTTCGAGAAGCACGGCCGGGTCGCCCCCTGACCTGGGGCGATGAGCATATGGGCCGGGTGTCTGGCATGTCTGGATTGCGGCTTTTCTAGCCGCTCCCTACATTCGTGAACACGGATTCCGGTGCTGCCTGAACCCCCGAGCGGGCAGCACCGGAATCCCATGTTCCGGCTCTGCCGCCCCCTGTTTCGGCCGCTCAGCGCCCGTGTCCCTGTCCGAACCCTGGACCGGTGTGGATACCGCCCCACCGCCTACGAGTAGTTTTGGACGCATGGCTCCGACCTCCACCCCCCAGACGCCGTTCGGCCGGGTCCTGACCGCGATGGTCACCCCGTTCACCGCCGACGGCCGACTCGACCTCGACGGCGCCCAGCGCCTCGCCACGCACCTCGTCGACTCCGGCAACGACGGACTCGTCGTCAACGGCACCACCGGGGAGTCCCCGACCACCAGCGACACCGAGAAGGCGCAGCTGGTCCGCGCCGTCGTGGAGGCCGTGGGAGACCGCGCCCACGTGGTGGCCGGCGTCGGCACCAACGACACCCACCACAGCGTCGAGCTGGCCCGCCAGGCCGAGGCCGCGGGAGCCCACGGCCTGCTGGTCGTCACGCCGTACTACAGCAAGCCCCCGCAGGAGGGCCTGTACCGGCACACGGTCGAGATCGCCGACGCCACCGGGCTGCCGGTCATGCTGTACGACATCCCGGGCCGCAGCGGTGTCGCGCTGGGCCACGAGACGCTGGTCCGCCTCGGGGAGCACCCGCGGATCGTCGCCAACAAGGACGCCAAGGGCGACCTCGGCGCCGCGGCCTGGGCCATCGCCCGGTCCGACCTCGCCTGGTACTCCGGGGACGACATCCTCAACCTGCCGCTGCTGTCGGTCGGAGCCGTCGGCGTGGTCAGCGTCGTCGGGCACGTCGTCGCCGGCGAGCTGCGGGCGATGATCGAGGCCTACCTGTCGGGTGATGTGGCCAAGGCCACGGCGATCCACCAGGGCCTGCTTCCCGTGTTCAGCGGTATGTTCCGCACGCAGGGCGTGATCCTCGCCAAGGCGGCGCTGGGCCTCCAGGGGCTGCCGGCCGGCCCGCTGCGGCTGCCGCTGATCGGCGCGACGCCCGAGGAGATCGCCCAACTGAAGAAGGATCTCGCCGCAGGCGGGGTAGACCTGTAACAGACACAGACGTGCGCGCCCCGGCTCGCCGGACCCTCACGGGCCCGCCGCTGGACCGGACCGAAGGCGCGAGAGTACAGACCCAGTAGGAACAACGACACTGAGTACGCACGCCATATGTCTCCAGGGGAGGACCCCGGGCATATGGCGTGCGTCGTGAGGAGAGTCTTTTGAGCCACCCGCACCCCGAACTCGGCGCGCCCCCGGCCCTGAAGGAGGGCGCCCTGCGGATCACTCCGCTCGGCGGCCTCGGCGAGATCGGCCGCAACATGACGGTCTTCGAGTACGGGGACCGCATCCTGATCGTCGACTGCGGTGTCCTCTTCCCCGAGGACGAGCAGCCCGGCGTGGACCTGATCCTCCCGGACTTCAGCTACATCCGGGACCGCCTCGACAAGGTCGACGGCATCATCCTCACCCACGGGCACGAGGACCACATCGGCGCCGTGCCCTTCCTGCTCCGGGAGAACCCGGACATCCCGCTGATCGGCTCCAAGCTCACCCTCGCCCTGATCGAGGCCAAGCTCGCCGAGCACCGCATCCGGCCGTACGTTCTGGAGGTGAAGGAGGGCGAGCGCGAGCGCATCGGCCCCTTCGACTGCGAGTTCATCGCGGTCAACCACTCCATCCCGGACGCGCTCGCCGTGGCGATCCGCACCCCCGCCGGCATGGTCGTCGCCACCGGCGACTTCAAGATGGACCAGCTGCCGCTCGACGGCCGCCTGACCGACCTGCCGACCTTCGCCAAGCTGGCGGAGGAGGGCATGGACCTGCTGCTGGTGGACTCCACCAACGCCGAGGTCCCCGGCTTCATCCCGCACGAGCGGGACATCTCGGCCGCGCTGCGGAACGTCTTCGCGAACGCCGAGAAGCGCATCATCGTCGCCTCCTTCGCCAGCCACGTGCACCGCATCCAGCAGGTGCTGGACGCCGCGCACGAGTACAAGCGCAAGGTCGCCTTCGTCGGCCGCTCGATGGTCCGCAACATGGGCATCGCCCGCGACCTCGGGTACCTGAAGGTCCCCGGCAACATGATCGTGGACGTCAAGCAACTGGACGACCTGCCGGACAAGGAGGTCGTGCTGATCTGCACCGGTTCGCAGGGCGAGCCGATGGCGGCGCTGTCCCGGATGGCCAACCGCGACCACCAGATCCGCATCGTCGAGGGCGACACCGTCGTCCTGGCCTCCTCGCTGATCCCCGGCAACGAGAACGCCGTCTACCGCGTCATCAACGGCCTGACCCGCTGGGGCGCCAAGGTCGTGCACAAGGGCAACGCCAAGGTGCACGTCTCCGGCCACGCCTCGGCCGGCGAGCTCCTGTACTTCTTCAACATCTGCAAGCCGCGCAACCTGATGCCGGTCCACGGCGAGTGGCGCCACCTGCGGGCCGCCGCGGATCTGGGCATCCTCACCGGTGTGCCGCGTAACCGCACGGTCATCGCCGAGGACGGCGTCTGCGTCGACCTGGAGGGCGGCGTCGCCCGGATCGCCGGCAAGGTGCGGGCCGGCTACGTCTATGTGGACGGCGCCTCGGTCGGCGACATCACCGAGGCCTCGCTCAAGGACCGCAAGATCCTCGGCGAGGAGGGCTTCATCTCCGTCTTCGTCGCGGTCGACTCCACGAACGGCAAGATCGTGGGCGGCCCGACCATCCAGGCCCGTGGCTCCGGCATCGAGGACAACGCGTTCGTGCCGGTCGCCGCCAAGCTCCAGGAGGCCCTGGACCGCTCGGCGAGCGACGGCGTCCTCGAACCCCGCCAGGTCCAGCAGCTGGTCCGCCGGACCATCGGCAAGTGGGTGGCGGACAACTACCGCCGCCGGCCGATGATCCTGCCGGTCGTCGTCGAGGTCTGATCCTCCTGCGGTCGGTTTGACGTGGGGCGGCCCGGTGCGTAATGTTCTCCGGGTTGCCCCACGGGACGGCCCCGCCGGAAGTCCTCGAATATGAATTCGAGAACGACCGCGGAAAACGGCCCGAGAAACTCTGATAGAGTTCGGGAGCGCCGAAAGGCGAAAGCGGATCGAGTGAATGAAACTCCGGAAACGGAGCGGAAAACATCTGATAAGCTGGAAACACGAAAGAACGAAGCGCCCGGAGGGCCCGCTGGAAGGCGGCCTGAAGGAAGTGTCCGTTCCTTGAGAACTCAACAGCGTGCCAAAAGTCAACGCCAGATATGTTGACATCCCCGGCCTCGGTCATCTGATCGGGGTTGGAGATTCCTTTTGAAATAAACACTAGCGAGGACGCAGTGCGCGGGTCCGCCCTATTCCGGTGGTTGCCGTGCCGCTCAACGCGGGTGTCGACCCGGCGCTTTTAATTGAGCGCTGTGGGTAAACATTCACGGAGAGTTTGATCCTGGCTCAGGACGAACGCTGGCGGCGTGCTTAACACATGCAAGTCGAACGGTGAAGCCCTTCGGGGTGGATCAGTGGCGAACGGGTGAGTAACACGTGGGCAATCTGCCCTGCACTCTGGGACAAGCCCTGGAAACGGGGTCTAATACCGGATATGACCTTCCTCCGCATGGGGGTTGGTGGAAAGCTCCGGCGGTGCAGGATGAGCCCGCGGCCTATCAGCTTGTTGGTGGGGTAATGGCCTACCAAGGCGACGACGGGTAGCCGGCCTGAGAGGGCGACCGGCCACACTGGGACTGAGACACGGCCCAGACTCCTACGGGAGGCAGCAGTGGGGAATATTGCACAATGGGCGAAAGCCTGATGCAGCGACGCCGCGTGAGGGATGACGGCCTTCGGGTTGTAAACCTCTTTCAGCAGGGAAGAAGCGCAAGTGACGGTACCTGCAGAAGAAGCACCGGCTAACTACGTGCCAGCAGCCGCGGTAATACGTAGGGTGCGAGCGTTGTCCGGAATTATTGGGCGTAAAGAGCTCGTAGGCGGCCTGTCGCGTCGGATGTGAAAGCCCGGGGCTTAACCCCGGGTCTGCATTCGATACGGGCAGGCTAGAGTGTGGTAGGGGAGATCGGAATTCCTGGTGTAGCGGTGAAATGCGCAGATATCAGGAGGAACACCGGTGGCGAAGGCGGATCTCTGGGCCATTACTGACGCTGAGGAGCGAAAGCGTGGGGAGCGAACAGGATTAGATACCCTGGTAGTCCACGCCGTAAACGTTGGGAACTAGGTGTTGGCGACATTCCACGTCGTCGGTGCCGCAGCTAACGCATTAAGTTCCCCGCCTGGGGAGTACGGCCGCAAGGCTAAAACTCAAAGGAATTGACGGGGGCCCGCACAAGCAGCGGAGCATGTGGCTTAATTCGACGCAACGCGAAGAACCTTACCAAGGCTTGACATATGCCGGAAAACCGTGGAGACACGGTCCCCCTTGTGGTCGGTATACAGGTGGTGCATGGTTGTCGTCAGCTCGTGTCGTGAGATGTTGGGTTAAGTCCCGCAACGAGCGCAACCCTTGTTCTGTGTTGCCAGCATGCCTTTCGGGGTGATGGGGACTCACAGGAGACTGCCGGGGTCAACTCGGAGGAAGGTGGGGACGACGTCAAATCATCATGCCCCTTATGTCTTGGGCTGCACACGTGCTACAATGGTCGGTACAAAGGGCTGCGATGCCGTGAGGCGGAGCGAATCCCAAAAAGCCGGCCTCAGTTCGGATTGGGGTCTGCAACTCGACCCCATGAAGTTGGAGTTGCTAGTAATCGCAGATCAGCATGCTGCGGTGAATACGTTCCCGGGCCTTGTACACACCGCCCGTCACGTCACGAAAGTCGGTAACACCCGAAGCCGGTGGCCTAACCCGTAAGGGGAGGAGCCGTCGAAGGTGGGACCAGCGATTGGGACGAAGTCGTAACAAGGTAGCCGTACCGGAAGGTGCGGCTGGATCACCTCCTTTCTAAGGAGCATTTATGCCGGTTGCAGGCGAGTGTCCTGCACGGTTGCTCATGGGTGGAACGTTGACTATTCGGCACAGTGAGAGATTGGACGTTAGTACTGCCTTCGGGCGTGGAACGCGGTCTGGGATCGGCTGTGTCGGGCACGTTGTTGGGTCCTGAGGGAACGGAAACGTTGTCTCAGTGGTTGCCGGCCTCACTTGAGGTGGTCCTTTGGATCATTGAGGGTGGGTGACTGGTCGTTGTTTGAGAACTGCACAGTGGACGCGAGCATCTGTGGCCAAGTTTTTAAGGGCGCACGGTGGATGCCTTGGCACTAGGAACCGATGAAGGACGTGGGAGGCCGCGATAGGCCCCGGGGAGCTGTCAACCGAGCTTTGATCCGGGGGTGTCCGAATGGGGAAACCCGGCAGTCGTCATGGGCTGTCACCCGCTGCTGAACACATAGGCAGTGTGGAGGGAACGCGGGGAAGTGAAACATCTCAGTACCCGCAGGAAGAGAAAACAACCGTGATTCCGGGAGTAGTGGCGAGCGAAACTGGATGAGGCTAAACCGTTTTGGTGTGAGACCCGGCAGGGGTTGCCAATGCGGGGTTGTGGGAATGAGCTTCAGTCGTCTGCCGGCGGCTGGGCGAGTCAGAAACCGTATGGGTAGTCGAAGGACATGCGAAAGGTCCGGCGTAGAGGGTAAGACCCCCGTAGACGAAATCTGTACGGCTTGCTTGCTCATCTCCCAAGTAGCACGGGGCCCGAGAAATCCCGTGTGAATCTGGCGGGACCACCCGCTAAGCCTAAATATTCCCTAGTGACCGATAGCGGATAGTACCGTGAGGGAATGGTGAAAAGTACCGCGGGAGCGGAGTGAAATAGTACCTGAAACCGTGTGCCTACAAGCCGTGGGAGCGTCGTTCATCAGCTTGCTGGTGGGCCGTGACTGCGTGCCTTTTGAAGAATGAGCCTGCGAGTTTGCGGTGTGTAGCGAGGTTAACCCGTGTGGGGTAGCCGTAGCGAAAGCGAGTCCGAATAGGGCGTTTGAGTTGCATGCCCAAGACCCGAAGCGGAGTGATCTAGCCATGGGCAGGTTGAAGCGCGGGTAAGACCGTGTGGAGGACCGAACCCACCAGGGTTGAAAACCTGGGGGATGACCTGTGGTTAGGGGTGAAAGGCCAATCAAACTCCGTGATAGCTGGTTCTCCCCGAAATGCATTTAGGTGCAGCGTCACGTGTTTCTTGCCGGAGGTAGAGCACTGGATAGGCGATGGGCCTTACCGGGTTACTGACCTTAGCCAAACTCCGAATGCCGGTAAGTGAGAGCGTGGCAGTGAGACTGTGGGGGATAAGCTCCATGGTCGAGAGGGAAACAGCCCAGAACACCGACTAAGGTCCCTAAGCGTGTGCTAAGTGGGAAAGGATGTGGAGTCGCAGAGACAACCAGGAGGTTGGCTTAGAAGCAGCCACCCTTGAAAGAGTGCGTAATAGCTCACTGGTCAAGTGATTCCGCGCCGACAATGTAGCGGGGCTCAAGCACATCACCGAAGTCGTGTCATTGCAGCAATACTCCTAACGGGGGCTGTGATGGGTAGGGGAGCGTCGTGTGCCGGGTGAAGCGGCGGTGGAAACCAGTCGTGGACGGTATACGAGTGAGAATGCAGGCATGAGTAGCGATACAAGAGTGGGAAACTCTTGCGCCGATTGACCAAGGGTTCCTGGGTCAAGCTGATCTGCCCAGGGTAAGTCGGGACCTAAGGCGAGGCCGACAGGCGTAGTCGATGGACAACGGGTTGATATTCCCGTACCCGCTTTGAAGCGCCAACGCTGAACCAGGTGATGCTAAGGCCGTGAAGCCGTCCTGGATCCTTCGGGTGAAGGGGAGTGGTGGAGCCGCTGATCCAAGTCTGTAGTAGGTGAGCGATGGGGTGACGCAGGAAGGTAGTCCAGCCCGGGCGGTGGTTGTCCCGGGGTAAGGGTGTAGGGCGTTGCGTAGGCAAATCCGCGCAACACGTAGCCTGAGACCTGATGCCGAGCCGATTGTGGTGAAGTGGATGATCCTATGCTGTCGAGAAAAGCCTCTAGCGAGTTTCATGGCGGCCCGTACCCCAAACCGACTCAGGTGGTCAGGTAGAGAATACCGAGGCGTTCGGGTGAACTATGGTTAAGGAACTCGGCAAAATGCCCCCGTAACTTCGGGAGAAGGGGGGCCATTCCTGGTGATAGCACTTGCTGCTTGAGCTGGGGGTGGCCGCAGAGACCAGCGAGAAGCGACTGTTTACTAAAAACACAGGTCCGTGCGAAGCCGTAAGGCGATGTATACGGACTGACGCCTGCCCGGTGCTGGAACGTTAAGGGGACCGGTTAGCTCCATTTCGGTGGGGCGAAGCTGAGAACTTAAGCGCCAGTAAACGGCGGTGGTAACTATAACCATCCTAAGGTAGCGAAATTCCTTGTCGGGTAAGTTCCGACCTGCACGAATGGCGTAACGACTTCTCGACTGTCTCAACCATAGGCCCGGTGAAATTGCATTACGAGTAAAGATGCTCGTTTCGCGCAGCAGGACGGAAAGACCCCGGGACCTTTACTATAGCTTGATATTGGTGTTCGGTTCGGCTTGTGTAGGATAGGTGGGAGACTGTGAAGCGGCAACGCCAGTTGTTGTGGAGTCGTCGTTGAAATACCACTCTGGTCGTGCTGGATGTCTAACCTGGGTCCGTGATCCGGATCAGGGACAGTGTCTGGTGGGTAGTTTAACTGGGGCGGTTGCCTCCTAAAGGGTAACGGAGGCGCCCAAAGGTTCCCTCAGCCTGGTTGGCAATCAGGTGTTGAGTGTAAGTGCACAAGGGAGCTTGACTGTGAGACTGACGGGTCGAGCAGGTACGAAAGTAGGGACTAGTGATCCGGCGGTGGCTTGTGGAAGCGCCGTCGCTCAACGGATAAAAGGTACCCCGGGGATAACAGGCTGATCTTCCCCAAGAGTCCATATCGACGGGATGGTTTGGCACCTCGATGTCGGCTCGTCGCATCCTGGGGCTGGAGTAGGTCCCAAGGGTTGGGCTGTTCGCCCATTAAAGCGGTACGCGAGCTGGGTTTAGAACGTCGTGAGACAGTTCGGTCCCTATCCGCTGTGCGCGTAGGAGTGTTGAGAAGGGCTGTCCCTAGTACGAGAGGACCGGGACGGACGAACCTCTGGTGTGCCAGTTGTTCTGCCAAGGGCATGGCTGGTTGGCTACGTTCGGGAGGGATAACCGCTGAAAGCATCTAAGCGGGAAGCCTGCTTCGAGATGAGCACTCCCACCTCCTTGAGAGGGTAAGGCTCCCAGTAGACGACTGGGTTGATAGGCCGGATATGGAAGCCCTGTGAGGGGTGGAGTTGACCGGTACTAATAGGCCGAGGGCTTGTCCTCAGTTGCTCGCGTCCACTGTGTTGTTCTGAAACAACGACTGCCCTGTCGGCGGGTCGAATAGTTTCATAGTGTTTCGGTGGTCATAGCGTGAGGGAAACGCCCGGTTACATTCCGAACCCGGAAGCTAAGCCTTACAGCGCCGATGGTACTGCAGGGGGGACCCTGTGGGAGAGTAGGACGCCGCCGAACAATTATTCCGAAGAACCCCCATCCGATTCCGGATGGGGGTTCTTCGCGTTTCCCGCCGGGTGGCGGGTGCAGCCCTCGCCTGGGTGTGGCACCGTCAATATGTCGCTAAAACCGCGTGATCAGTGCACCGATCAGCGGAAAATCGTCTCCCACGCCGTAGTCTCGAAGGGGAGGGGAACTGGTGTCCGGGAGTGCTCCCGGGCAGGGCCGGATCAAGAATGGTGCTCATGGGACGAGGCAGGCTGCGGATCTACCTCGGGGCCGCGCCCGGGGTCGGCAAGACGTATGCCATGCTCGCCGAGGCGCAGCGCCGGCTGGCGCGTGGCACCGACGTCGTGGTGGCGTTCGTGGAGGACCACGGCCGGCAGAGCACTGCGGAGCTGGTCAACGGGCTGGAGGTCGTGCTGCGGCAGCAGGTGGTGCACCGGGGCGCCAGGTTCTCCGAGATGGACCTGGACGCCGTGCTCGCCCGCCGGCCGCAGGTGGCGCTGGTGGACGAGCTGGCGCACACCAACGTCCCCGGCTGTCGCAACGCGAAGCGCTGGCAGGACGTGGAGGAGCTGCTCGCGGCCGGGATCGACGTGATCTCGACCGTCAACATCCAGCACCTGGAGTCGCTCGGCGACACCGTCGAGGGCATCACCGGGGTGCGGCAGCGTGAGACCGTCCCGGACGAGGTGGTCCGGCGGGCCGACCAGATTGAGCTGGTCGACATGTCCCCGCAGGCCCTGCGCCGCCGGCTGGCGCACGGCAACGTGTACGCGCCGGAGAAGATCGACGCGGCCCTCGCCAACTACTTCCGCCCGGGCAACCTGACCGCGCTGCGCGAGCTGGCGCTGCTGTGGACCGCGGACCGGGTGGACGAGTACCTGCAGAAGTACCGGGCCGAGCAGGGCATCGTGGGCACCTGGCAGGCCCGGGAGCGGATCGTGGTGGGTCTGACCGGCGGGCCCGAGGGGGCGACGCTGATCCGGCGTGCGGCCCGAATCGCCGCCCGCGGCTCGGGCGGCGAGCTGATGGCCGTCCACATCTCCCGCTCGGACGGGCTCGCGGGCTCCGGCCCGGAGTCGCCGCAGACGCTGATCGAGCAGCGGGCGCTGGTGGAGAGTCTGGGCGGCACGTTCCACGCCGTCCTGGGCGACGACCCCGCAGCCGGGCTGCTGGACTTCGCCCGGGGAGTGAACGCCACCCAGATCGTGCTGGGTACCAGCCGCCGGCCCGCCTGGCAGTACGTCTACGGGCCGGGCGTGGGGACGACGGTGACCCGGGAGGCCGGGGACATCGACGTCCACATGGTCAGCCATGAGCACGCCGGGAGCGGGCGCGGGAAGATCCCGATCCGCCGGATCACCGATCTCGGCCGCACCCGGACGATCGCGGGCTGGCTGATCGGCCTGGCGGGCCCGCCGCTGCTGGCACTGGTGCTGACGGCGATCGGCGGGCTGGGTCTGTCCACCGACATGCTGCTGTTCCTGTCGCTGACGGTGTGCGCGGCGCTGGTCGGCGGGCTGCTGCCGTCGATCGCGTCGGCGCTGGTCGGCTCCTCGGTGCTGAACTACTACTTCACGCCACCGATCCACACGTTCACCATCAACGAGCCGCAGAACATCATGGCGGTGGCGATATTCACCGTCGTCGGCATCTCGGTGGCCTCCGTCGTGGACCTGGCGGCCCGCCGCACCCTCCAGGCGGCCCGCAGCCAGACCGAGGCGCAGACGCTGAGCGCGCTGGCCGGCACGGTGCTGCGCGGCGCGCCGAACGGGGACGGCGTGCTGACCGCGCTGATGGAGCAGGTGCGGGAGACCTTCGGGCAGGAGAGCGCCGTGCTGCTGGAGCGGCCGGAGCCGCTCGGCGCCTGGGTGCCGGTCGCCTCCGCCGGGCCGCGCCCGCCGGAGCGGCCGGAGGAGGCCGACGTGGACGTCCCGGTCGGCGAGAGCCTGGCGCTGGCGCTGCGCGGCCGGGTGCTGCCGGCGGCGGACCGCCGGCTGCTCGGGGCGTTCGCCGCGCAGGCCGCCGTGGTGCTGGAGCGCCGCCGGCTGGCCCGGGAGGCCGCCGCGGCCCGCCGGGAGGCCGAGGGCAACCGGATCCGGACCGCCCTGCTCGCCGCGGTCTCGCACGACCTGCGCACCCCGCTGGCGGGCATCAAGGCCTCGGTCACCTCGCTGCGCTCGGCCGACGTCGACTGGGATCCCGAGGACGAGGCGGAGCTGCTGGCCGGGATCGAGGAAGGGGCCGACCGGCTCGACCACCTGATCAACAACCTGCTGGACATGAGCCGGCTGCAGACCGGCACCGTCACCCCGCTGATCCAGGAGACCGACCTGGACGAGGTGGTGCCGTTCGCGCTCGGCGGCGTCCCGCCGGAGTCCGTCCGGCTGGACGTCCCGGAGACGCTTCCGATGATCCTGGCCGACGGCGGGCTGCTGGAGCGCTCGCTGGCCAACCTGGTCGAGAACGCCGTCAAGTACAGCCCGGACGGTGTGAAGGTGCTGGTCAAGGCCGACGCACTGCAACCGGCGGGCGGGCCCGGCCGGGTCGAGCTGCGGATCGTCGACCGTGGCCCCGGGGTGCCCGAGGAGGCCAAGGAACGGATCTTCGCGCCGTTCCAGCGCTACGGGGACGCGCCGCGCGGCGCCGGGGTGGGCCTCGGCCTCGCGGTGGCACGCGGGTTCGTCGAGGCCATGGACGGCACCGTCACGGCCGAGGACACGCCCGGTGGCGGCCTCACCATGGTCGTCACCCTGCCCGCCGTCGAGCGGCCACCGGAACCGGGCGAGCCGGCCGACGACGGCCACGACCCCCTGTCGCAGCTCACCTTGTGACACCCGGACACACGTCCTGCACCACCGTCCGCACGTCCCACAGACCGCACACCCGACAGCCCCGAAAGGCGGAGCCCGTATGACCCGGGTCCTCGTCGTGGACGACGAACCGCAGATCGTCCGCGCGCTGGTGATCAACCTCAAGGCCCGCAAGTACGAGGTCGACGCGGCCCATGACGGCGCGAGCGCCCTGGAACTGGCCGCCGCCCGCCACCCCGACGTCGTCGTCCTCGACCTCGGCCTGCCCGACATGGACGGCGTCGAGGTGATCCGCGGCCTGCGCGGCTGGACCCGGGTGCCGATCATCGTGCTGTCGGCCCGGCACGCCTCCGACGAGAAGGTCGAGGCGCTGGACGCCGGCGCCGACGACTACGTCACCAAGCCGTTCGGCATGGACGAGCTGCTCGCCCGGATGCGCGCCGCCGTCCGCCGCGCCGAGCCGGTGGCCGGCGAGGACGACTCCCTAGTGGTCACCGAGAGCTTCACCGTCGACCTCGCCGCGAAGAAGGTCAACCGGGACGGCACCGACGTCCGCCTCACCCCCACCGAGTGGCACCTGCTGGAGGTGCTGGTCCGCAACGCCGGCCGGCTGGTCAGCCAGACCCAGCTGCTCCAGGAGGTCTGGGGCCCCGCTTACCGCACCGAGACCAACTACCTGCGCGTCTACCTCGCCCAGCTGCGCCGCAAGCTGGAGCGCGACCCCTCGCACCCGCGCCACTTCATCACCGAGCCGGGCATGGGATACCGGTTCGAGAGCTGAGCGCCGGGCGCCCCCGGAACTCCGTGGCCTGCCGCCGGTGGCCCGAAAACCGGTACCCTTCCGACATGAGTGGTGACAACAGCAGCGACCAGCCGCAGGGGCGTTTGCGCCGCATGCTCAGTCGGCTGACCTCGTCGTCGGAGGAGCTGCAGGCCGAGGAACTGCGCGAGGAGAGCGCGGCGGAGTCGGGCTGCACGCCGATCGCCGGCTGCGCGGACCGCGACCTGGTCACGGTGGCGGGCACGCTGCGCACGGTGACGCTCCGTCCGCGGGCGGGGGTGCCCGCGCTGGAGGCCGAACTCTTCGACGGCACCGAGCCGCTGGACATGGTCTGGCTGGGCCGCCGCTCGATCGCGGGCATAGAGCCCGGTCGCCGACTGGTCGCCAGCGGCCGGATCAGCCAGGCACGCGGGCGCCGCGTGCTGTTCAACCCCCGCTACGAGCTGCGTCCGGTCGGACACGGGAGCGAATGAGCGTGAGCAACCAGCCCGGCGGTGAGTCGGCCGCCCAGCTCGACCTGGCCGCGGACCACCGTGAGACGACCGGCCAGGCCGCCGCCGACAAGGCGGCGCGGAAGGCAGCCGACGAGGCGGCCCGGAAGGCCGCCGCCTCCAAGGAGGCCGCCGACACCGTGCTGCAGGCCTTCGGCGGCGTGCGCGGCATGATCGACATGACGCTGCCCGGCCTGGTCTTCATCGTGACCTACAACATCACCCACCAGGTGAGCACGGCCGGCTGGGCCGCGCTCGCGCTGTGCGCCCTGTTCGTGGTGGTCCGGCTGGCCCGGCGGGAGACCGTCCAGCACGCCTTCAGCGGGGTGTTCGGCGTCGGTCTCGGCGTCTGGATCTCGATGAAGAGCGGCCACGCCGAGGACTTCTACCTGCCCGGCCTGCTGTGGAACGTCGGTTACTGCTTCGCCATGGCCGTGTCGGCCCTGGTGCGCTGGCCGCTGATCGGCGTGATGCTCGGCCCGATCACCGGCGAGATGTTCACCTGGCGCAAGGAGAACCCGGGCCGGCTCGCCGCCTACACCAGGGCGACCTGGGCCTGGGCGGTGATCATGGGCATCAAGCCGGTGATCCTCTTCCCGCTGTACCTCACCCACAACGTCAACCTGCTCGGCTGGCTGAAGGTCGCCCTCGGCATCCCGCCGCTGCTGCTCGCGATGTACGTGACCTGGCAGATCCTGCTGAAGGCGCCGCCGCCGATCAAGGCGCAGCTGGACGACGACGATGAGGAGCCTGCGGCCAAGTAGCCGCACCCGTCCGGAGACGGAACGCACGAGGGCCCGCACCCCGGTGGGGTGCGGGCCCTCGTTCCGTTCCAGGTTCTACTGGGCGCCGGAGGAGGACAGCAGGTCCTCCAGCTCCTCCTCGCGCTCCTGCGCAGCGACGAAGAGCAGCTCGTCGCCGCCCTCCAGGGTGTCGTCCTTGCCCGGCACCAGCACCCGGCCCTCGCGGATGATGGTCACCAGCGCGGTGTCCTGCGGCCAGGCAACGTCGCCCACCCGGGTGCCGACCAGCTCGGTGTCGGAGGCCAGGGTCAGCTCGACCAGGTTGGCGTTGCCCTGGCTGAAGCGCATCAGACGGACCAGGTCGCCGACGCTGACGGCCTCCTCGACCAGCGCGGACATCAGGCGCGGGGTGGAGACGGCGACGTCCACGCCCCAGGACTCGTTGAACAGCCACTCGTTCTTCGGGTTGTTCACCCGGGCGACCACCCGCGGCACCGCGTACTCGGTCTTGGCGAGCAGCGAGACGACGAGGTTGACCTTGTCGTCACCGGTCGCGGCGATCACCACGTGGCAGCGCTGCAGCGCTGCCTCGTCCAGCGAGGTGATCTCGCAGGCGTCGGCCAGCAGCCACTCCGCCATCGGGACCCGCTCCACCGAGATGGAGTTGGGGTTCTTGTCTATCAGCAGGACCTCGTGCCCGTTCTCCAGGAGCTCGCCCGCGATCGAGCGGCCCACGGCACCGGCCCCGGCAATGGCGACCCGCATCAGCGACCCTCCTCCTTCGGTCCCTGCGCGAACGCGGCCTCGACGGCCGCCAGGTCGGCCCGGCGCAGCATCACGTGCACCAGGTCGCCCTCCTGCACCACCATCTGCGGCGTGGGCAGCACGCCCTCGCCGAGCCGGGTGACGAACGCCACCCGGGCGCCCGAGGCCTCCTCCAGCTCGCTGACGCGGCGGCCGACCCAGCTCAGGTGGTAGGCGACCTCGGCCAGCTGCACGCCGCCGCTCGGGTCCTGCCACAGCGGCTCGGCGCCGCTCGGCAGCAGCCGGCGCAGCATCTGGTCGGCGGTCCAGCGGACCGTCGCCACGGTCGGGATGCCCAGGCGCTGGTAGACCTCGGCTCGCCGGGGGTCGTAGATCCGGGCGGCGACGTTCTCGACGCCGAAGTTCTCCCGGGCCACCCGCGCCGCGATGATGTTGGAGTTGTCACCGCTGGAGACGGCCGCGAACGCGCCGGCCTCCTCGATGCCCGCCTCCCGCAGGGTGTCCTGGTCGAAGCCGACCCCGGTCACCCGGCGCCCGCTGAACCCGGCGCCCAGCCGGCGGAACGCGCTCGGGTCCTGGTCGACCACGGCCACCGAGTGGCCCTGTTTCTCCAGCGCTCTCGCGAGGGCCGAGCCCACGCGGCCGCAGCCCATGATGACGATGTGCACCGGCGCTACCTCACCCGTCCCGTAGGGTTCTTGACCTGCGCAAACACCGTTCATCTCCGTTTCCCGTCCCGCTGTCCGGGGCGAGGGTCCTGGTTCGGCACCAACGCGACAACGTGAGTGTTGCCCGTCGACTCGTATCCGACACGCTAGCCGGTCCACCGAACACAGTCGCGATGAAGGGTGGGGACATCCGGCGCAAGTCCTACCGGATAACCCCTACGATTCCTTAACGTGCCTATGCCGACTGACCTTCCGAAACGCCTCCTCATCGGGCGCGCCCTGCGAAGCGACAAGCTGGGCGAGACGCTTCTCCCCAAGCGGATCGCGCTGCCCGTGTTCGCCTCGGACGCGCTCTCCTCGGTCGCGTACGCCCCCGAGGAGATCCTGCTCACGCTGTCCCTCGCAGGCGTGTCCGCCATCCACTTCTCCTGGCAGATCGGCGTCGTCGTCGCCGTCGTCATGCTCGCCGTGGTCGCCTCCTACCGGCAGAACGTGCATGCCTACCCCAGCGGCGGCGGCGACTACGAGGTCGCGACCGTCAACCACGGGCCGGCCGCCGGCCTGGTGGTGGCGAGCGCGCTCATGGTCGACTACGTGCTCACGGTCGCGGTGTCCACCACGTCCGGCGTCGCCAACGTCGTCTCCGCCGTACCCGCCCTACGAGGCCACGAACTGACCCTGTCGGTCGTCGTGATCGTCCTGCTGATGGGCATGAACCTGCGCGGCGTGCGGGAGTCCGGCACCGCCTTCGCCATACCCACCTACGCCTTCATGGCCGGCGTGATCGGCATGGTCGGCTACGGGCTCTTCCGGCACTTCGTGCTGGGCCAGGCCATGCCCGCCGAGAGCTCCGGCTTCCAGCTCGAACCCACCCCCGGCAACGAGTCGCTGGCCGGGTTCGCGATGGTGTTCCTGCTGCTGAAGTCGTTCTCCTCCGGCTGCGCCGCGCTCACCGGCGTGGAGGCCATCTCCAACGGCGTGCCGGCCTTCCGCAAGCCGAAGAGCAAGAACGCGGCCACCACCCTGCTGATGATGGCGAGCGTCGCCGTGGTGATGTTCATGGGCATCATCTGGCTGGCCCGGCTCACCGGCGTCCAGATGGCCGAGAACCCCGCCGAGCAGCTCGTCGGCGCCTCGCCCGACTACCACCAGAAGACCGCGCTCGCCCAGATCAGCGAAGCCGTCTTCGCGAACTTCACGCCCGGCTTCTACTTCGTCGCCGCCGTCACCGGCCTGATCCTGGTGCTCGCCGCCAACACCGCCTTCAACGGCTTCCCGGTGCTCGGCTCGATCCTCGCCCAGGACCGCTTCCTGCCCCGCCAGCTGCACACCCGCGGCGACCGGCTCGCCTTCTCCAACGGCATCATCCTGCTGGCGATCGCCGCGATCCTGTTCGTCTTCGCCTTCGACGCCGACCCCAACCGGCTGATCCAGCTGTACATCGTCGGCGTCTTCGTGTCCTTCAACATGAGCCAGTCCGGCATGATCCGGCACTGGACCCGGCTGCTGCGCAGCGAGACCGACCCGGCCGAGCGCCGCCGGATGCAGCGCAGCCGGGCGATCAACTCCTTCGGCCTGGTGATGACCACGGCCGTGCTGGTCGTCGTCCTGGTCACCAAGATCGGCCACGCCTGGATCGCGATCGCCGCGATGGTCGTGCTGTACGTGATGATGAAGGGCATCCGGCGCCACTACGACCGCGTCTCGGAGGAGCTGGCCGCCGCCGAGGAGCCCGACGACGTGGTGCCGCCCACCCGGGTGCACGCCGTCGTCCTCGTCTCCAAGCTGCACAAGCCGACGCTGCGCGCCCTCGCGTACGCGAAGCTGGCGCGCGCCCACACGCTGGAGGCCGTCTCCGTCGACGTCGACCCGGCGGACACCGCGGCGCTGCGCCGGGAGTGGGACGAGCGCGGCATCGACGTGCCGCTGAAGGTGCTGGACTCGCCGTTCCGCGAGATCACCGGGCCGGTCCTGGACTACGTCAAGAACCTGCGCCGCAGCAGCCCGCGCGACGTCGTGTCGGTGTTCATCCCCGAGTACGTCGTCGGCCGCTGGTACGAGCACCTGCTGCACAACCAGAGCGCGCTGCGGCTCAAGGGCCGCCTGCTGTTCAAGCCCGGCGTGATGGTCACCTCGGTGCCGTGGCAGCTGGAGTCCTCCGAGCGGCGCAGGCCGCAGAAGGCCTGGTCGGCGCCGGGGTCCGTCAGGCGAGGCGAACCGCGGGCGTCGGAGGCCGTAAAGTCGAAGGATTCCGTTCCCACCGGTGCGAGCACCGGTGCGACCTCCGACCGCAGCAAGGACTCCTCCCAGTGACCCGCAACAATCCGCCCCGTTCCTCGGGCAAGTCCGGGGGCAACGCCGGCAAGAGCGCCCGCCGGGGCGGCTCCCAGCCCGGGCAGGTCGCCCGGCCGCGCTGGGGCCGGCCGGCCCGTCCGGAAGCCACCGACCGTGACGGTCACACCGCGCGGACCGCGCCGCTCGCTCCAGGCGAGCGGGCGGAGCCGGAGGCGGCCGCGGACCGGGGCCCGGCGGGCAAGGGCTCGGCCGCTGCGGCCGGCAAGGGCTCGGCTGCCGGCGGGAAGGCCGCGGCCGGGCAGAGCGCGGCCGGCAAGGGCAAGGCGCCGCGCAAGCAGGCCGTCCGGCCGCCGAAGGCGCTGCGCACCACGCCCCGGGCGCAGCGGCCCGAGGCGCCGTCCGGTGACCCGCTGGCCGGGCAGCGGTACGAGGTCGAGGTCGGCCCGGTCGCGCACGGCGGCGGGCACTGCGTGGCCCGGCACGAGGGCCGGGTGCTGTTCGTCCGGCACGCCCTGCCCGGCGAGAAGGTGATCGCGCTGGTCACCGAGGGCACCACGACCTCCCGGTTCCTGCGGGCGGACGCTGTGGAGATCCTGGAGCCCGCCAAGGAGCGGATCGCCGCGCCGTGCCCGTTCGCCGGGCCCGGCAAGTGCGGCGGCTGCGACTGGCAGCACGTCACCCCGGGTGGGCAGCGCAAGCTCAAGGCGGCGGTGCTCACCGAGCAGCTGGCGAAGCTGGCCGGGCTGACCCCGGCCGAGGCGGGCTGGGACGGCAGCGTCGAGCCGGTCGGCGGCAAGCTTCCGGCCGGGCAGGTGCCGGCCTGGCGCACCCGGGTCCAGTACGCGGTGGACCGGGGAACCGGCAAGGTCGGCCTGCGCAAGCACCGCTCGCACGAGATCCAGCCGGTGGACCACTGCCTGATCGCCGCGGAGGGCGTCACCGAGCTGGGCATCGAGGCCCGCGACTGGCCGGGCGTCGCCACGGTCGAGGCGGTCGCCGCGACCGGCTCCTCGGACCGCCAGGTGGTGCTCACCCCGCAGCCCGGCGCCCAGCTGCCGCTGGTCGAGCTGGACCGGCCGGTGTCGATCGCCCGGGTGGACGAGCAGGGCGACGTGCACCGCGTGCACGGCCGCTCCTTCGTGCGCGAGCGGGCCGCCGGGCGCACCTGGCGGGTCAGCAACGGCGGCTTCTGGCAGATCCACCCCGAGGCGCCCGACACCCTGGTGGACGCGGTCCTGGAGGGCCTGGACCCGCAGTGGGGCGAGAACGCGCTCGACCTGTACTGCGGCGTCGGCCTGTTCGCGGGCGCGCTGGCCGACCGGGTCGGCGAGGACGGGGCGGTGCTCGGCATCGAGTCGGCCAAGCAGGCCGTGGCCGACGCCCGGCACAACCTGGCCGCGCTGGACAACGTCCGGATCGAGTGCGACCGGGTGGAGACGCTGCTGCCGCGCACCGGCATCACCGCCACGGACCTGATCGTGCTGGACCCGCCGCGCTCGGGCGCCGGGCGGGAGACCGTCGCGCACCTGGTGGGCCTGGAGGCGCGCCGGATCGCGTACGTCGCGTGCGACCCGGCGGCGCTCGCCCGGGACCTGGCCTTCTTCCGCGAGGGCGGCTACCGGCCGGTCTCGCTGCGGGCGTTCGACCTGTTCCCGATGACGCACCACTTCGAGTGCGTGGCCATCCTGGAGCCGGTCGGGGAGTGACCCCCGGAGAGACGGCGAGGCGGCACCCGGGGTCTTCCGGGTGCCGCCTCGGTCTTTCAGGGCCGCCGGTCAGGGCTCGTCATGCTCCTCCTCGTCGGCGCTGTGCGGAAGGTCGATCCCGTGCTGGGCGGCGAGCCGGAGCAGTCCGGCGATCCGGCCCTCGTACGCCTGGACGCCGTCGGCGTCCCCTTCGGCCCGCGCCGCCGCGAGGTCCCGGCGGGCCCGGGCGAGCTGCTCGCGCAGCTCCTGGTCGAACATGGCTGTCATTGCCGGCCTCCACACAGGTCGGTGCCGCTCCACGGATCGCTGCTCCACGGATCGCTCGGAGCTCAGGGGTGTTCAGGGTCCCGGAAGGTGAAGAACTCTTCAAGTCTCGCTCGCCATGACCGGGGTGGGTCGGCGGTCGGTGGGTATGGGTCTCCAGGGTCGCGCGGGGGCGTGCGGCGAGTGCGTACGGCGGAGGGTGCGCGCCCTTGTTGTGCTAGCACTTCGGCGCTAGCTTGAGGCTCATGGGTAAGAAGCAGCTGAACGTCCGGGTGGACGCCACCACCGCGGAGATGGCCCGGGAACGGGCGGAGCAGCAGGGGATCAGCATGAACCAGTACATCGAGCGTCTGGTCCAGCAGGACATGGGTGAGGCCGGCCGGGCCTTCGTCGACGCCGCCGCGAAGTTCATGAAGGAGTACGAGACGGCCTTCCTCGCCGAGTTCGGGGAGTCGGGCGACCTCCAGGACGTGCGCCGTTGAAACTGGAGGTCGACCTCTCGTGGCTGCTCATGACCGCCGAGCAGTACACGCCCGGTGACCCGCAGGTCACCGACTACGGATCGCTCCTCGCCGCGGTGGCCCGGCACCAGGCCGAGATCTTCGACATCGCCGTCTACCCCGAACCGCAGGACCGCGCCGCCGCCCTGATGCACCAGCTGATCCGGGCGCCGGCCCTGGAGAAGACCAACGAGCTGTACGCGACCGCCGTCGCCTACGCCTACCTCGTCGCCAGCGGCTGCACCGTGGCGACCACCGCGCGTGAGGTGCGCAGCCTCGCCCGGGCCATCCGTGAGGGGCGGCTCGGCGTGTCGGGCGTCGCCGAGCGGCTGTCCGCGTGGGTGGTGGACGAGGCGGAGGGGGAGGGCGTCAGCGGGGCGGACGACGAGGACGACGACTGACCGGTGAGCGGCCGTTGTCCCCGTCTCGTCGGGTCCGTTCCCGTCGGGGTCTGTTCTCCTCGGGCCTGTCAGGTGGTGCTCGCGTCCTGGGCCGCCGGCTCGGCGATCAGGGCCGTCGCGAACGGGCGGAAGCCGGCCCGGCGGTAGATCCGGGCGACGTCCTCGTCCGCGGCGGACAGGAACACCGTCCGCACGCCGTTCGCACGGGCGTGTGCGACCAGCGCCGCCGTGACCGCCAGGCCCAGGCCGCGTCGGCGTGCCGTCGGCAGCGTGCCGACCCCGGCCACCTCGGTCACCGCGCCCACCGGGTTGTGCTGGCCCGCGCACAGCGCCGTACCGTCCTCCAGCGCCGCCGCCAGTACGGTGGCGCCGGCCGTGATCCGCTTCGCGATCCGCTCCACCGCACCCTCGGCCACCAACTTCCCGGCGGTCTCGGCGAGTTCGGCCGTCCCGGCAGCGCCCAGGCCAGTGCCCGGCTCGGCGAACGCCAGGTGCGGGACGGCGACGGCGCCGGCCAGCTCCGGGGCGTCCGCCGTCAGGACCCGCACCTCCACCGGCTCCGGCACGGCGGGCACCGTGGCCGGTCCGTCCGCCAGGCCCAGCACCAGCAGCGGGTGCTCGTGCACCGTCAGCCCGGCCTCCTCGACCGCGGCGCGCAGCCGCGGGTCGTGCTCTGCCACCCACTCGAAGGCCTCCGGCGCGCCCAGTTCCCGCTGCCGGGCCAGCACGCGGCGGACGTCCTCGGCGGTGGCGGCCGGGCCCTCGTGGCCCAGAGTCGGCCGCGCGTAGTACGGCCAGCCGGCGCCCTCGCGGACGAACAGGGTCAGCGGGCCGAAGTCCTCGGCACGGGCGGCACCGCGCGGCACCGCGTCGTAGTAGCGCTCGATCTCGTCGAGGAGGTGGCGGTCGGGGTTCGCGGGTTCATGATCGACAGAAGTCACGGCGTGCATCCAAGCAGGGGCCGCGCCGGGCCGCCACTGGTTTGACAAGGCGCCCGGCGGGCGGTTCCGGGCGGTCGTCGGGACACGCACCGGCCGTCGCACGATTGTTGCCGAACGCTTACGAGCTCGGCGATCTTGGACACGGACCGCGTGGCATGCTGAGGCCTTTACAGCTCTGCCGAGGGGGACGGCGGAACGTCCGGACTCGGCGCGGCAAAGGGGGAAGACAGGCCCATGAGGCTCTGCTTTCTGGTGGAGGAGCACTACCGGCACGACGGCATGCCGCTCGACGTGGCACGCCAACTCACCGCATGGGGACACCGCGTGGATGTGCTGCGCCCCGGTGACTCGCTGCTGGCGATCTCCGAGACGGTACGGGCAGGCAGCCACGACGCGTGGGTGCTCAAGACCGTCTCCGGCGGGCCCGGACTCACCCTGCTGGAAGCGGCCGCCGCCGTCGGGCTCACCACGGTCAACGACGTCCGCTCGATCCGGGGCGTGCGGGACAAGGCGCTCGCCGCCGTCATAGCCCGCACCCGCGGCCTGCCCGTGCCCGTCACCTACGCCGCCGCCCGCTGGGAACGGCTCGCCGAGATCCCCGCCGCCGAGTACCCGCTCGTCGTCAAACCGGCCGACGGCAGCTCCGGGCGCGCCGTGCGGCTCGTCCCCACCCCCGACCACCTCCTCGCCCTCGGCCCCGAACTCGAGCGCGAGGGGCTGCTGATCGCCCAGCCGTACGTGCCCAACTCCGGCACCGACCTCAAGGTGTACTGCGTCGACGGCGAGTTCCACGCCACCGAACGCTGCTCCCCACTGCACCCCGGGCAGGCGGTGCGCGAGCGGCAGGTGCCGCTCGCCGCCGAGGTCGCCAGGATCGCGGCGCAGGTGGGGGAGGTGTTCGGGCTCGACCTGTACGGCGTCGACGTGCTGCTCGGCCCCGACGGGCCCGTCGTCGTGGACGTCAACGACTTCCCGAGCTTCCGGCAGGTGCCGGACGCGGTCGCCCGGGTCGCGCAGGCGGTGCTGCGGCTCGCCCGCAGCGGGACGGCCGTCTCCGCTCCGGCTCCGGCGCTCGTCGGGGCCTACGGGCAACTCGGCTACGACCGTGACGAGTTCGGCGCGGCGATATGAGGGTCTGCCTGATCGCCGCCGACCCGGACCATCCGGTGCTGGCGGCCACCACCGCCGAACTGCTCGCGCGAGGGCACGAGGTGGAGCACCTCTATCCCGGCGCGAGGCCGGGCTCGGGCCGCCTTGCCGACGTCTACCTGCTGAAGGCCAGGACGCCGCAAGCCCTCGCGCTCGCCCGGGAGTTGGAGGAGCGCGGGGCGCCCGTCGTCAACTCGGCCGCGGCGACGGAGCTCTGCCAGGACCGGGTGCGGATGGCGGAGCTCGCCCGGGCCGCCGGGCTGCCCTTCGCGGATACGCGCGCGGTCGGCCGGCTGGACCAACTCGCCGACCCGGTCTACCCGTTCGTCGTCAAGAGCCGGCACAGCCGGCGCCACGACCTGGTCGCCCGCATCGACGGCCCGGAGCGGCTGCGTGAACTCGCCGCGCGCTGGCCGGGCGAGGCCGTCGTCACCCAACCGTTCCTCGACGGGACCGGCTGGGACCAGAAACTGTGGGTCGTCGACGGGCAGGTGTTCGCCGCCCGGCGCCGCTCCGAACTCGCGCCGCCCGACGGAGCCGCCGGGCCGGCGGGAGAGTGGCAGCCGCCCGCCGACCGGGCCGCCCTCGTGCTGCGCGTCGGCGAGGTCTTCGGCCTCGACGTGTACGGCGTCGACCTGCTCGACGGGCCCGCCGAACCCGTCATCGTCGACGTCAACGCCTTCCCCGGCATCCGCGGCCGAACCGGCGCACCCGAGGCGCTGGCGGCCCTCGCCCAGCGCGTCGCGGCGGACAGGGGTCGTTAGGCTGTCCGTCCAGGGCCACCGGGCCCCACGGGGTGAACGGCGAGAGAAGACGGAACGTTGCTGCAGGACATCGAGCCCTACCTGGCCTGCCCGCACTGCGCACAGGCCCTCAACCGGCACGAGCGCACCCTGCGCTGCCCCACCGGGCACAGCTTCGACCTCGCGAAGCAGGGCTACGTCAGCCTCCTCGCCGGCGACGCCCACACCGGCACCGGCGACACCGCCGACATGGTCGCCGCCCGGGCCGACTTCCTCGCCGCCGGCCACTACCGGCCCATCGCCGACGCCCTCGCCGAAGCCGCGATCGCCACCGCCCCCGAAGGCCTCGTCGCCGACCTCGGCGCCGGCACCGGCCACTACCTCGCCCACGTCCTCGACGCCCTGCCCGGCCGGCCCGGCGCCGCCCTCGACATCTCCAAGTACGCGCTGCGCCGCGCCGCCAGGGCCCACCCACGGATCGGCGCCGTCGTCTGCGACGCCTGGCGCCCGCTGCCGCTGCGCGACGCCTCCGCCGGACTGATGCTCAACGTCTTCGCCCCGCGCAACGGGCCCGAGATCCGCCGCGTGTTGCGCCCCGGCGGCATCCTGCTGCTGGTCTCACCGACCTCGCGCCACCTGCGCGAACTCGTCGCCGCGCTCGGGCTGCTGTCCGTCGACGAGGAGAAGCAGCGGCGGATCGACGAGAAGCTCGGGCCGCACCTCACGCCCGCCGGGCAGCGGGAGGTCGAGTTCACGCTGCGGCTCGGGCCGCAGGACGTGCGCACCGTCGTCGGCATGGGGCCCAGCGCCTGGCACACCGACCCGCAGCGGCTCGCCGCCGCGCTCACCGGGCTGCCGGAGCCGGTCGAGGTCACCGCCTCGGTGACGGTCGCGCAATACCGGCGCTGATCGGTCCGCGAGGGGAGCGCCCTCCTCGACGTGGCGGCGTGCCGTCCTCGACGGGATGAATGCGCCGAGTTCCACGATGGGATGAATCTTCCGAGCAGGCACGTTTCTGCCGCGCGGCCTGCGGCTAACGTCCGACGGGTGAACCGCGACGCCACCCGGCCCGCCGTGCCGGCCCACCCCCGACCGGACACGCCAGGGCCCGATCGGCCACCCGTGCCGCGAGCCACCGTCGAGGAGCTCCGACTCACCTCCTTCAAGTCCTACCGGCGCGCCACCCTGCCGCTCGCGCCGCTCACCGTCCTGCACGGGCCCGCCGGCGTCGGCAAGTCCAACGCGCTCGACGCGCTCGCCGTCCTCTCCCGGCTCGCCCGCGGCGAGGAGATCGCCGACTCCCTCGACGGGCTCCCGGGCGCGAGCGGCCCGCTCGCCACGCCCGTCCGCGGAGGACTCGACGGATGCGTCCCGCACGGGCGGGACGCCATCATCCTCGGCTGCACCGTCCGGTCCGCCGAGGGCCGGATCCGGCTCGACCTCGTCATCCGCACCGACGGCCCCGTCCGGATCGCCCGCGAGGCGCTCACCCTCGACGGCCGGACCCTGGTCGAGACCGGCGAACAGGACCTCCGCGGCCGACGCGTCAACGTCTGCTGGCACAACGACACCCGCCAGGGCGACATCCGGGCGCCCTTCCCCAGCGGCACCATGATCACCGCACAGCTCCCGCTCCGGGTCGCCGGCTCCTCGCCCGGCGAGCGCAAGGTCCTCACCGCCACCGAGCACCTCCTCACCGCACTGCGCGAGGTCTTCCCCGTCCACCCCGTGCCCTCCCTCATGCGCGACTGGGCCAGACCCGACCCCCAGGCCCGCCTCCACAGCACCGCCGCCAACATCTCCGCCGTCATCGCCCGGCTCGCCGGCGAATGCCCGCGCCGCTACGGCCAACTGCTGCGGGTCGTCCAGTCCGCAGCCCCGCACCCGCTGCTCGGCCTCGAACTCGCCCACCGCGGCACCGGGCCCGACCGGCGTGTCCTCGCCGTCTTCGACGAAGGCGTCCTCGGGCACACCGGGGCCGACCAGGCCTCCGACGGCATGCTGCGCCACCTCGCGTTCGCCGCCGTGCTGCTCACCGGCGCCGGGGTGCTCGACCTGGACGGGGCCACCGAGGTGCCGTGGGCCCACCGGCAGCTCACCGTGCTCGCCGAGGACCTCGGCGCCGGGCTGTCCACCGAGCAGACCGCCTCGCTGCTGCGGCTGGCGAGGGAAATGTCCGGGCGCAACCAGCTGAGCGTCCTCGCGGTGTTGCAGGAGCCGGCCGCGGCGCGGGAGGCGTTCGGCGGGCCGGGTGGTTCGGGTGGTCCGGGTGGTTCCGGTGGGACGGCTGGCCCCGGCGGCTCTGGTGGTTCCGGTAGCTCTGGCCGTTCCGGTGGGACGGCGGGCGGGGTGGTGCTGGTCGAGTGCCGGCGCGACCCGGACTCCGGGCACACCGTGCTGCGGACCGGGGCCGCTCGGGTGCCGGCCCAGTGCGGCAACGGACACGGGGCCGTCACGGGGGCGGGCGCTGATGCGGTAGACCTGGACGCGTGAACGAACGAGTGACGGAGCCGGGGGAGCCGGTCGTGCCTCCCCGGCCTCCGGTGTCGGCCGAGCCTTCCGGGCCGACGCTGGAGAGCCTGCGGCAGCGGTTGGTGGACTTCGCGGCGGCCCGGGAGTGGGAGCCCTTCCACACGCCGAAGAACCTGGCGGCGGCGCTGAGCGTGGAGGCGGGTGAGCTGCTGGAGATCTTCCAGTGGCTGACGCCCGAGCAGGCCGCCGCGGTGATGTCCGACCCGGAGCGGGCCCACCGGGTGCGTGACGAGGTGGCCGACGTCCTCGCGTACCTGGTGCAGTTCTGCATGGTGGTGGGGGTCGACCCGCTGGCGGCGCTCGCGGCCAAGATCGAGCGGAACGAGGAACGCTTCCCGGTGCCGGGTGCGTCCGCGGACGTCAAGCCGAACGTCGACGAATAACCCCTGCGAGGGACGGGAGTTGTCCACAGCTCCGGAGTTGTCCACAGCTTCGGAAAGGGTGGATGCGGACCTGCCGCCCCCGACGCACGCTTTCGCCATGACCACGAGCCGCCCCCGGCGGCCGTGGCCGGACGGTGACGGCGAGCGGAAAGAGGTGGCGGCCATGGAGGCGCTGCGACTGATCAAGACGGCCCGGCACGCCCTGGCCGAGGCCAGGCATGTACCGGACGTGCTGGCCGAGGCGCGGCAGGCGGCGCTGCTCACCGAGGCGGTGGGGGCCCGGCTGGCGGAGCTGGACGACGAGGAGCTGGCCGGGCTGGGTCGGCAGCTGTCCGAGGCGGGGGCGCACGCGTCCGTCTGTCTGGACCGGTCCGTCGTCAGGGCCGCCGTGCTGAGCGGCGGGCGGGTCCGTGGGCTCGCCGAACTCGGCGAGCTGGGGCCGACGTTGGGTGCGCTGGACGGGCTGCTGCGAGAGCTCGGCGAGACACTGGTGGTGCTGGCCTGCGGGGCCGACACCGAGGGCCTGTACTGGACGTGCATCGACGCCGTCGACGCGGTGGCGGAGTGCAAGGACCTCGCCGTGCGGCTGCGGGAGGCGGCGGGGACGGCGCTCGGCGGCGTGGAAGCCGAACCGGCGGGCCGGGGCGCGCCGTTACTGGTGGTCCGGCTCGGCCCGCCGGGTGAGGCGCAGGCGCCCGACTACCGGCTGCCGGGCGCGACCGAGGCGTCGGAGGTGTCCGTGCCGGCGGGATAGGCGTCCGGGGCGCCGAAGGACTGCAGTTCGGCGAGGTCCGCGGTCACCGAGGCGAGCAGTTGCTGCATCTGCTCCAGCAGGCTTGTCGGAGTGGCGGGCGCGGCCGGCGTGTCGGCGGCCGGGCCCGCCGGGCTGCTCGGGAGCTGCGAGGTTTCGGACATGACGGGACCTCTTCGGATCGGGGTGCGACGTGTAGCGGCCGACGGTGGCTCGGCCCGCGCAGCGGGGTGCCTGATGTATTGCCACCGAGGCAGACGCCCTCGCTGCTGCACTCAACGAACCACTCCGGTGGTGGGTCACGTTGCGCCACCTGATGTGGTCCAACTCCCGTCACGGGTAAGTCGCCCGGGTGACTCTGGGTTGCCGCGTCCGGTGGCCTGGGTCCAGGTGACGCCGGTGGGCGGAGGAAAGAGGTGGCGGCAGGCGGCCGGTGGCGGGCTGGTGGTGTCCGCGCGGAGTGTTGGCTGCTTCGCGCCGGCGTGACCGGCGCCGAGCAGCCCCGAGCAGCCCCAGGAGAGGGCGAGGGGACAGGGGCTCGGGATCGCGGGGCATGGGGACACAGGGCAGGGGCGCGGGGCGGGAGGGGGAGGGGGGAGGGCCCCGTCGCGCGAACCGCAGCACCGGGGCCCTGAAACCGCACCATCACCACCCGCGCTCAAGAGCCAACCTGGAACAGGACCCTCACCGCCGAGCAGGAAGGCCCCCGGCACCGCGAACGCGGCGCCGGGGGCCTCGGCAGTCAAGCTGGTGCGTCAGTTGTGGGCGTGCAGGTCGGCGTTGAGGCCGCCCCAGGAGCCGGAGCGGGCGATGACCTCGACGGCGCCGGTCTGGGAGTTGCGGCGGAACAGGAGGTTGTCCTGGCCGGACAGCTCGACGGCCTTGGCGATCTTGCCGTCCGGGGTGGTGACCCGGGTGCCGGCGGTGACGTACAGGCCGGCCTCGACGACGCAGTCGCTGCCCAGGGAGATGCCGATGCCGGCGTTGGCGCCGAGCAGGCAGCGCTCGCCGACCGCGACGACCTGCTTGCCGCCGCCGGACAGGGTGCCCATGATCGAGGCGCCGCCGCCGATGTCGCTGTGGTCGCCGACGACGACGCCCGCGCTGATGCGGCCCTCGACCATGGAGGTGCCGAGGGTGCCGGCGTTGAAGTTGACGAAGCCCTCGTGCATGACGGTGGTGCCCGCCGCGAGGTGCGCGCCGAGGCGGACGCGGTCGGCGTGGGCGATGCGCACGCCGGTCGGGGCGACGTAGTCGGTCATCCGCGGGAACTTGTCGATGCCGTACACGGCGAGCTGGCCGCCCTGGGCGCGGACCGCGAGGCGGGCCTGCTCGACCTTGTCCACCGGGACGGGGCCGATGCTGGTCCAGGCGACGTTGGCGAGCAGGCCGAAGATGCCGTCCAGGTTCTGGCCGTGCGGCCGGACGAGGCGGTGGCTGAGCAGGTGCAGACGCAGGTAGACGTCGTGCGTGTCGAGCGGCTTCTCGTCCAGCGAGGCGATGGTGGTGCGCACGGCGACCACCTCGACGCCGCGGCGGGCGTCGGCGCGCAGCGCCTCGGCGGCGCCGGAGCCCAGCTCGGCCTCGGCCTGCTCGGCGGTCAGCCGGACGGTCCCGGCGGGGCCGGGCTCGGCGGTCAGGACGGGGGCGGGGAACCAGGTGTCGAGGACGGTGCCGTCGGCGGCGATGGTGGCCAGACCTGCGGCGACGGCGCCGTTCGGGAGGGTGGTGGATTCAGCAGTCACACCGTGCACGTTAACCAATGCGGGGGCCCGGCGCCGAACACGCCCACCGTGCGGACACGGCCGTCGCGGTCCTCCGGCGGGCGACCGCGGGGCAGGAAAACCCGGTGCTCGGGGGCTGGCAGCTGGGCAATACTCGGGCGGGTGTTCATGTCGATCTCCACTACCGGCAGCGCCGAGAGCCCGGCCACGGATCTCGGGTTCCTGCTGCACAAGCACCCCGGCAAGGTCCAGCGGTTCGCGACGTCGCACGGCGAGGCCCACGTCTTCTACCCGGAGGCGCGGGACGAGCTCTGCACGGCGGCGTTGCTGCTGGACATCGACCCGATCGCGCTGGTCCGCAAGGGCCGCGGCAGGGGCCGTGGCGGCTCGCCGGACTTCGCGCTCGCCCAGTACGTCAACGACCGCCCCTACGCGGCGTCCTCGCTGCTCGCGGTGGCACTGCGGACGGTGTTCCGTTCGGCGATGAAGGGCGTGTGCCCGGCCCGCCCCGAACTGCCCGAGCAGGCGCGCCCGCTGCGGATCGCCTTGCCCGCCGTGCCCGCGAACGGAGCGGGCGAGGGCGGCGGTGCGGCGATGGTGGCCCGGTTGTTCGAGCCGCTGGGCTGGCGGGTCGAGGCGGCGGCGATCCCGCTGGACGAGGCGTTCCCGGAGTGGGGCGAGTCCCGGTACGTGCGGATCGAGCTGGCCTCGGAGTCCGTCCGGCTGGCCGACGCGCTGCAGCAGCTGTACGTGCTGCTGCCGGTGCTGGACGGTGCCAAGCACTACTGGGTGGCCCCGGACGAGGTGGACAAGCTGCTCGCCGCCGGCGAGGGCTGGCTGGCCGCCCACCCGGAGCGTGCCCTGATCACCCGCCGCTACCTGTCCCGGCGCTGGTCGCTGACCAGGGCCGCGATGGAGCGCCTGGAGCTGGCCCGGCTCGCGGAGGCGGACGACCGCGAGGTCGAGGAGATCGACAACGCGGTCGACGACCAGCCCGAGACGATCCCCGAGGCGACCCAGGACGAGACCGCAGAGGCGGCCCCGGGAACCACCACCGAGGAGCCCAGGCAGCCCTCCCTCGCCGAGCAGCGCCGCACCGCGATCCTCACCGCCCTGCGCGAGGTGGGCGCGGCCCGGGTCGCCGACCTCGGTTGCGGGCAGGGCGAGCTGATCGGCGCGCTGCTGAAGGACGCCCGGTTCACCGAGGTGCTGGGCGTGGACGTGTCCGCGCGGGCGCTGCAGACGGCGGCCCGCAAGCTGCGCCTGGAGCGGCTGCCGGAGCGCCAGGCGGCCCGCGTGACGCTGGCGCAGGGCGCGCTGACGTACACCGACGCGCGGCTGAAGGGCTTCGATGCCGCGGTGCTGTGCGAGGTGATCGAGCACCTGGACCTGCCGCGGTTGCCCGCGCTGGAGTACGCGGTGTTCGGCAGCGCCCGCCCGGGGGCCGTGGTCGTGACCACCCCGAACGTCGAGTACAACGTCCGCTGGGAGAGCCTGCCGGCGGGCTGCGTCCGGCACGCGGACCACCGCTTCGAGTGGTCCCGCGCCGAGTTCCGGGCCTGGGCGGAGCGGGTGGCCGCGGACTACGGGTACACCGTGGAGCTGCGCCCGGTCGGCCCGGAGGACCCGGAGGTCGGGCCGCCGACCCAACTGGCCCTGTTCCGAACCGCCGCCCCCGTGACCCCTACCCCCGTGACGTCGACACCCGCGACGTCCGCGACATCCGTGACGTCGACCCCCGCGACGTCCACCCTCGCGACGACGCCCGAAGGAGGCGAGCCCCGATGACCGACGAAGCACTGCCGACCCCCGAGACACTGCCGGCCCCCGAGGAGCAGCCCGTGGCCACGCGCCGCCTCCCCGTCACGGACGTCTCCCTGGTCGTCCTGATCGGCACCAGCGGCTCCGGCAAGTCCACCTTCGCCCGCCGCCACTTCCTGCCCACCCAGGTCGTCTCCTCCGACTTCTGCCGCGGCCTGGTGGCCGACGACGAGAACGACCAGTCCGCCTCCGCCGAGGCCTTCGACGTGCTGCACTACATCGTCGGCAAGCGCCTCGCGGCCGGCCGCCTGACGGTCGTGGACGCCACCAACGTCCAGCCCGAGTCCCGCCGCCAGCTGGTGAAGATCGCGCGCGACCACGACGTGCTGCCGATCGCCATCGTGCTGGACGTCCCGCCGGGCGTCTGTGCGGAGCGCAACCGTTCCCGCCCCGACCGCCAGCTGCCGGCCCACGTGATCCCCCGGCAGAACCGCGAACTGCGCCGCTCCCTGCGCGGCCTGGAGTGCGAGGGCTTCCGCAAGGTGCACATCCTGCGCGGCGAGGCCGAGGTGGCGGCGGCCGAGATCGAGCTGGAGAAGCGCTACAACGACCTGCGCCACCTCACCGGGCCGTTCGACATCATCGGGGACGTCCACGGCTGCCGCGCCGAGCTGGAGACCCTGCTGACCAGGCTCGGCTACACCCTCACCCGGGACGACGCGGGCCGCCCGGTCGGCGCCGTGCACCCCGGCGGCCGCACCGCGGTCTTCGTCGGCGACCTGGTCGACCGCGGCCCGGACACCCCCGGCGTGCTGCGCCTGGTGATGGGCATGGTGGCGGCCGGCCACGCGCTCTGCGTGCCGGGCAACCACGAGAACAAGCTGGGCCGGTCGATGGACGGGAAGAAGGTCACCGTCTCGCACGGCCTGCAGGAGTCGCTGGACCAACTGGCCGGCGAGTCCGAGGAGTTCAGGGCCGAGGTGCGCGCGTTCATGCGCGGCCTGGTCAGCCACTACCTGCTGGACGGCGGCGCGCTGGTGGTCTGCCACGCCGGACTGCCGGAGCGGTACCACGGCCGCGCCTCCGGTCGGGTGCGCTCGCACGCCCTGTACGGGGAGACCACCGGCGAGACCGACGAGTACGGGCTGCCGGTGCGCTACCCGTGGGCGGAGGAGTACCGCGGCCGGGCGCTGGTGGTGTACGGCCACACGCCGGTGCCGACGGCGAGCTTCGTCAACAACACGATCTGCCTGGACACCGGCTGCGTGTTCGGCGGCAGCCTCACGGCACTGCGCTACCCGGAGCGCGAGCTGGTGAGCGTCGAGGCCGAGCGCGAGTGGTACGCGCCGGTCCGTCCGATGATCAGCGACGCGCCGGGCGCCCGGGAGGGCCGTCCGCTGGACCTCGCCGACGTGGCGGGGCGGCGGATCGTCGAGACCCGGCTGCACGGGCGGGTCGCCGTCCGGGAGGAGAACGCGGCGGCGGCGCTGGAGGTGATGAGCCGCTTCGCGCTGGACCCGCGGCTGCTCGCCTACCTGCCGCCGACGATGGCGCCGACGGCCACCTCCCGCCGGGACGGCTACCTGGAGCACCCCGAGGAGGCGTTCGCCGGCTACCGCGCGGACGGCGTCCGGCACGTCGTGTGCGAGGAGAAGCACATGGGCTCGCGCGCGGTGGTGCTGGTGGCCCGGGACGGGGCGGCGCTGGAGAAGCGGTTCGGCGTGGCCGGGCCGGGCGCGATCTGGACCAGGACGGGCCGGGCGTTCCTCGCCGACGACGGGCTGACCGCCGCCGTGCTGGGCCGGGTGCGGGAGGCCGCCGAGCGGGCCGGGCTGTTCGAGGAGCTGGGCACCGGCTGGCTGCTGCTGGACGCCGAGCTGATGCCGTGGTCGCTGAAGGCGGTCGAGCTGCTGCGCCGCCAGTACGCGGCGGTCGGCGCGGCGGCGGGTGCTGCCCTGCCGGAGGTGCTGTCCGCACTGGAGCGGGCGGCCGGGCGCGGCCTGGACCTGGCGGAGCTGACCGCCCGGCAGCGGCAGCGCGCCGCCGACGCGCAGGCGTTCACCGAGGCGTACCGCCGGTACTGCTGGCCGACCGAGGGACTGTCGGGCATCCGCCTGGCGCCGTTCCAGCTGCTGGCCGCCGAGGGGGCGAACCTCGCGGTGCGTCCGCACGACGAGCACCTGGCCTGGATCGACCGCCTGGTCGCGGCGGACGAAGCGGTGCACGAAGCGGTGCACGAAGCCGCGAACGACGGGACGGGCGACCCGCAGGCGCCCGTTCTGCACCGCACCGGGCGCCTCGTGGTGGACACCACCGACGAGGCGTCGGTGGCCGCAGCGATCGTCTGGTGGGAGGAACTGACCGCGGCGGGCGGCGAGGGCATGGTGGTCAAGCCGCTGGCCTCGCTGGTGCGGACCGAGCGGGGCGAGGGCCGTCCGGGCGGCCTGGTGCAGCCGGGCGTGAAGGTGCGCGGCCGGGAGTATCTCCGGATCATCTACGGCCCGGACTACACCGAGCACCTGGACGAGCTGCGCGGGCGCACGCTGGGCCACAAGCGCTCGCTGGCGCTGCGCGAGTACGCGCTGGGCCTGGAGGCGCTGGACCGACTGGCGGCCGGCGAGCCGCTGTGGCGGGTGCACGAGCCGGTGTTCGCGGTCCTCGCGCTGGAGTCCGAGCCGGTCGACCCGCGCCTGTAGCGCGGTGGCACGAGGGGGAGCCCGACGGGGCTCCCCCTCGTTCACTCGCGCTATGCATACAAATTCCAGTCATCGTATACACTTGCCGCTTTCCCGTTCGTCCCGTCACCCCAGGAGCCCGGTATGGCGTTCAACCTCCGGAACAGGCACTTCCTCAAGGAGCTCGACTTCACTCCCCAGGAGTTCCGCTTCCTGGTGGACCTCGCCGCCCAGCTCAAGGCGGCCAAGTACGCGGGCACCGAGCAACCCCGGCTGCGCGGCAGGAACATCGCGCTGATCTTCGAGAAGACCTCCACCCGGACCCGCTGCGCCTTCGAGGTCGCCGCGCACGACCAGGGTGCGAGCACCACCTACCTGGACCCGTCCGGCTCGCAGATCGGCCACAAGGAGTCCATCAAGGACACCGCCCGGGTGCTCGGCCGGATGTTCGACGGGATCGAGTACCGGGGCCACGGGCAGGAGGTCGTCGAGGAGCTGGCCGCCCACGCCGGCGTCCCGGTCTGGAACGGCCTCACCGACGAGTGGCACCCGACCCAGATGCTGGCCGACGTGCTCACCGTCACCGAGCACACCGCCAAGCCGCTGACCGAGGTCGCCCTCGCCTACCTCGGCGACGCCCGCTCCAACATGGGCAACTCGCTGCTGGTCACCGGCGCCCTGCTCGGCATGGACATCCGGATCGTCGCGCCGAGCGCGCTCTGGCCGGACGAGGACGTGCAGAAGGCGGCGCAGGACCTGGCCGAGTCGACCGGCGCGCGGATCACCCTGACCGAGGAGGTGGCCGAGGGCGTGGCCGACGCGGACTTCCTCTACACCGACGTCTGGGTCTCGATGGGCGAGCCCAAGGAGGTCTGGACGGAGCGGATCGAGCTGCTCAGGCCGTACCAGGTGTCGATGGACACCGTCCGGGCCACCGGCAACCCGGCCGTGAAGTTCCTGCACTGCCTGCCCGCCTTCCACGACCTCGGCACGGAGGTCGGCCGGCAGATGTACGAAGCGACCGGCATGAGCGAGCTGGAGTGCACCGACGAACTGTTCGAGTCGGCGCACTCCATCGTGTTCGACCAGGCGGAGAACCGCCTGCACACCATCAAGGCGGTCCTGGTCGCCACGCTCGGCTCCTGAACCGGCGACTGCTCCGGCAACCGGCTACTGCTCCGGCAACCGGCGACTGCTCCGGCAACCGGCTACTGCTCCAGCTTGACGCAAGCCACCCGCTCGCCCGCCGCGTGCCGGCCGGCCGGGGTGCCCGCGTGCAGCACCAGCGACCGCGCCTCGCCCGGCCGCGGCTGCCAGGCCACCGTGGCGGAGGCGGTGCCGTCGCCGCGTCCGTCGGTGTGCAGCACCAGCCGCAGTTCGTTCCGGTCGTTGGCGTACGCCGGGTCGGTGGACGGCTGTACCGGGTCGAGGACGTTCTGGTAGTGCGGGCCGGACGCGGCCGGGTCGGCCCCGCAGCTGCCGGTGTGCATGTGCACCGGGAACTCGTGCCCGGGCGCGAGCCCGGCGACCCTGAGGGTGACCACCGTCCGCTCGGCCGTGGAGCGGTCGGTGAAGACGGCGGCGTGCGAGCCGTACGGCACGAGGTCGCTCGCGTAGCTGATCGCGGCCGGCGGGACGAAGGCCGTCGCCGGGTCGAAGTCGGCCTCGACGGCGGACACCGGCGAGGCGGCGGGGGCGAGCATGGCGAGCGGCAGCAGGGCGGTGGCGAGCGGAGCGGACATCGGGGGGCCTTTCCACGGGCGGGGTGACGGTCACCCTGCTCAACGGTCCCGGGCCGCTCAGGACACCGCGGTCCGCCCGGATGCCACCGTCCGTTCGGGTGCCACCGGTCGCCCGGGTGTCACCGTTCGCCCGACTGCAGCCGTTCGCCCGGATGCCGGCGCGCGCGCCCGGATACCGTGTGCAGCCTGGATTCCGCCGTCAGCCCGCCAGGGGCTGGATGCCCCGGATCTCGCAGCGCGGTCCGCTGGCCCGCATCAGCCGCAGGTCCGCGGTGACCAGCGGCACCCCGTACTGCTCGGCGACCGCGACGTACGCGGCGTCGTCCGGGGTGAGGTTGTCCTTGAGCTCCCAGATCCGGCCGAGCAGTGGCGCCACCTCGACCTTGCGGATCGCCAGCCCGGCCAGTTCGACGGTCAGTTCGGCGACCCGCTCGGCGGTCAGCTCCTTGGCCAGGTAGAGGCCGCGCAGCGACTGCATCACCTCGACGACGACGTGCTCGGGCGCCAACCACTCGCCGTCGGAAGCGAGTTCGGCCCGGGCCGCGATGCCGCGCGGGCCCTCGTCGGCCAGCGCGAGCACCAGTGCGGACGCGTCCACCACGATCATCGGTCGGCCCCCGGCCTCTCCCACCCAGCGTGTCATCTCACCGGCCACCGTACCCGGACGCGCTCGGGCCGACGGGAACGGGTGCGCGGTGCCGGCGCCGGGCGGCATGTTCCGCTCCGCGCGTCGTCGTGGAACCGCCGGACCGTCTCCTCGGGGGTGATCTACTCCTGGGCGCCGGTGGCCATGGCGAGCTCGAACTCCGTGGCCGCCTCGGCCCGTGAACCGCGCTACGGGCCGAGCACCGAGGTGGCGAGGAACCCGGCCAGCAGTGACGTCGCATTGGCCGTGCCGGAGACGATCCAGGGCAGCGGGTCGCGCGGGCGCAGCCCGGCGAGCGGGCACAGCAGCAGCGCCTCGGCCGCGCAGACCGCCGCCTCGCTGAGCCAGAAGGCCGTCCAGTACGCTGCGGCGGGCCCGTCGGTCCAGTGCCGGAGGGTCCACCAGAGCAGCGGGTGCGTCACCAGGTTGACCAGTACGGCGGCCGTCGCCGCCCGCTCGGGGTGGACGCCCCCGGGGCGGGTGAGGGCGGCGGTGTAGACGGGTGTCTCGGTCAGCAGGGTGAGGGCGAGGGCCACCGGGTAGCGCACGGCGGGATCGTGCCATGGAGAGGGGAAGCGTGGCGACCACGGGCGCGGCGACCACAGGCGTGGGGGCCACCAGCGCGGCGACGGCCGCGGGCGGCTGGCCCGCGGTCGGTCCGGCGGTGCGGCTGGGCGCGGCCCCGCAGGCGGGGTTCGTCGTGGCGGGCGCGCTGGCCCTGGTGCTGGCGCTGCGGGCGCCGACCGGTCTGGCGGTGCTGGGCCTGGCCGCCTTCGGGCTCCTCCACAACGTGCTGGAACTGCGGTACGTGGCGGGCCGGTTCGCGGTGGTGCTGGCCGGTCCGCTGCTGCGTCTGCTGCTGGTGCTGGTGACCGGCATCGTGGTGTGCCGGCTTCTGCCGCCCTCGCCGGTGTCCCGGTCGGCGGAGATCCTGCTGGCGTACGGCCTGCTGGCGGCGGCCTGCTGGTACGGGCTGCGCGGCCGGCCGCTGCTGCTGGCGGGGAGCGCGGTGGTGCTGGCGGTGGCCGTGGCGGGTTCGCTGGCGTTCCCGGCGTACCACTTCGTGGTGCTGGCGCATCTGCACAACGTGGTGCCGTTGCTGTTCCTGTGGGAGTGGTCGCGGCGGTTGGCGCGGGGGCGCGTCGTGTTCCTCGGGCTGCAGTTCGCCTGGGTGCTGGCGGTGCCGGCGCTGCTGTTGGGCGGGGTGCTGGACGGTTGGCTCTCCGCCGGGTCCGGTGGCTGGACGGACCGGCTGGCCGCGGCCTACACCCCGCCGGGCTGGCTGAGTCCGCAGGTGGGCCTGCGCTTCCTGGCGGTGTTCGCGTTCCTGCAGACGATGCACTACGTGGTGTGGGTGTGGTTCCTGCCGCGCTACGCGCCCGAGGCCGCGGAGGGGTTCGAGGCCCGGGTGCCGGCCCTGCGTGGTGTGCGGGCCTGGGCGCTGGGGGCGGCGGCGGGCGGGTTGCTGGCGCTGCTGTTCGCGGCGGACTACGCGCAGGGCCGGGCGCTGTACGCGGCAGTGGCGAGCTATCACGCCTATCTGGAGTTCCCGGTGCTGCTGATGCTGGTCCTGGGGCTCGGTGACACCCGCCGATCTGACAGCCACCGACGTGACGTCCGCCGGCCCGACCTCGCACGAACCGACCCGATACGACCCGACCCGACACGACCCGACCTCACACGAACCGAGGAGAACGCATGACGAGAACCCTGCTGGCCGATGTCGCCCCCGAGCCGGCCGCCGTCGGCGGTGGTCTGCTGGTGGTGTTGCTACTGCTCGGTGCGGTGGCGGCGGGGGCGGTCTGGCTGATCCGGCTGGAGCGTCGGCGCCGTGGCCCGGATGGGCGCTGACCTGCTCCGATGCAGACCCGGGCATGCCTGCGGTGGTGAACGCGGCAGCATGCACTATGGTTTATCTCGACATCGAGATAACTGCCCCTTACGATATATCTCGACATCAAGATACTTGCCGAGAGGCGCTCGCCGGCGATGCGGGCAAGGTGGGCCTAAGTAAGGCTGACCTTACCACCGCGGCGGCCGGATATCGCACGAAGCACCCAGAAGGAGTCAGTCGTGTCCGCGAACAGCTTCGACGCCCGCAGCTCGCTGCAGGTGGGCGACGAGTCGTACGAGATCTTCAAGCTCTCCGCCGTCGAGGGTTCCGAGCGGCTGCCGTACAGCCTCAAGGTGCTGCTGGAGAACCTGCTCCGCACGGAGGACGGCGCGAACATCACCGCCGACCACATCCGCGCGCTCGGAAACTGGGACGCCGACGCCCAGCCGAGCCAGGAGATCCAGTTCACCCCGGCCCGCGTGATCATGCAGGACTTCACCGGCGTGCCGTGTGTCGTCGACCTCGCCACCATGCGCGAGGCCGTCAAGGAGCTGGGCGGCGACCCGGCCAAGATCAACCCGCTGGCCCCGGCCGAGCTGGTCATCGACCACTCCGTCATCGCCGACAAGTTCGGCACCCCGGACGCCTTCGTCCAGAACGTCGAGATCGAGTACGGCCGCAACAAGGAGCGCTACCAGTTCCTGCGCTGGGGCCAGACCGCGTTCGACGAGTTCAAGGTCGTCCCGCCGGGCACCGGCATCGTCCACCAGGTCAACATCGAGCACCTGGCCCGCACGGTCATGGTCCGGGGCGGCCAGGCCTACCCGGACACCTGTGTCGGCACCGACTCGCACACCACCATGGTCAACGGCCTGGGCGTGCTGGGCTGGGGCGTCGGCGGCATCGAGGCCGAGGCCGCCATGCTCGGCCAGCCGGTCTCCATGCTGATCCCGCGCGTCGTCGGCTTCAAGCTGACCGGCCAGCTGCCGGCCGGCACCACCGCCACCGACCTGGTGCTCACCATCACCGAGATGCTGCGCAAGCACGGTGTGGTCGGCAAGTTCGTCGAGTTCTACGGCGACGGCATCGGCGCCATCCCGCTGGCCAACCGCGCCACCATCGGCAACATGTCGCCGGAGTTCGGTTCGACCTGCGCGATCTTCCCGATCGACGCCGAGACCATCAACTACCTGCGCCTGACCGGCCGCGACGAGCAGCAGCTCGCCCTGGTCGAGGCGTACGCCAAGGAGCAGGGCCTCTGGCACGACCCGTCGGTCGAGCCGGTCTACTCCGAGTACCTGGAGCTGGACGTCTCCACCGTCGTCCCGTCGATCTCCGGCCCGAAGCGCCCGCAGGACCGCGTGATCCTGGCCGAGGCCGCCGACAAGTTCGCCGAGGCGCTGCCGACGTACTCCGCCGAGGCCTCGAAGCCGACCGCCGTCACCGCCCCCGACGGCACGACGTACGAGATCGACAACGGCGCCGTCGTGATCGCCTCGATCACCTCCTGCACCAACACCTCCAACCCCTCCGTCATGCTGGGCGCCGCCCTGCTGGCGAAGAAGGCCGTGGAGAAGGGCCTGCACGTCAAGCCCTGGGTCAAGACCACCCTGGCGCCCGGCTCCAAGGTCGTCATGGACTACTACGAGAAGGCCGGCCTGCTCCCGTACATGGAGAAGCTGGGCTTCAACCTGGTCGGCTACGGCTGCGTCACCTGCATCGGCAACTCGGGCCCGCTGCCCGAGGAGGTCTCGGCCGCCGTCAACGAGGCCGACCTGGCCGTCGTCTCGGTGCTCTCCGGCAACCGCAACTTCGAGGGCCGGATCAACCCCGACGTCAAGATGAACTACCTGGCCTCCCCGCCGCTGGTGGTCGCCTACGCCATCGCCGGCAACATGGGCGTGGACATCACCAAGGACGCCCTGGGCCAGGACGCCGACGGCAACGACGTCTTCCTCGCCGACATCTGGCCGTCGGAGCAGGAGGTGGCCGACGTGGTCGCCAACTCCATCGACCAGGAGATGTTCTCCAAGGACTACGCGGACGTCTTCGCCGGCGACCACCGCTGGCAGTCGCTGCCCGTCCCGACCGGCAACACCTTCGAGTGGGACGCCGAGTCCACCTACGTCCGCAAGCCCCCGTACTTCGAGGGCATGGCCAAGACCCCGAGCCCGGTGACCGACATCGCCGGCGCCCGCGTCCTGGCCAAGCTGGGCGACTCGGTCACCACCGACCACATCTCCCCGGCCGGCAACATCAAGCCGGGCACCCCGGCGGCGCAGTACCTGACCGCCAACGGTGTCGAGAAGCGCGACTTCAACTCCTACGGCTCGCGCCGTGGCAACCACGAGGTCATGATCCGCGGCACCTTCGCCAACATCCGCCTGCGCAACCAGATCGCGCCGGGCACCGAGGGCGGCTACACCCGCGACTTCACCCAGGCCGACGCGCCGGTGTCGTTCATCTACGACGCCTCGCAGAACTACCAGGCCGCCGGCACCCCGCTGGTCGTCCTGGCCGGCAAGGAGTACGGCTCCGGCTCGTCCCGCGACTGGGCCGCCAAGGGCACCGCGCTGCTGGGCGTCAAGGCCGTCATCGCCGAGTCGTACGAGCGCATCCACCGCTCGAACCTGATCGGCATGGGCGTCCTGCCGCTGCAGTTCCCGGAGGGCCAGAACGCCGACTCCCTCGGCCTGACCGGCGAGGAGACCTTCTCCATCACCGGTGTGACCGAGCTCAACGAGGGCCGCACCCCGAAGACCGTCAAGGTCGTCGCCGGTGAGAAGGAGTTCGACGCGGTCGTCCGCATCGACACCCCCGGTGAGGCGGACTACTACCGCAACGGCGGCATCCTGCAGTACGTGCTGCGCTCGCTCATCGGCTGACGTCGGCTGAGTTGAGAGCCTGACCGGCGGCCGGGCCGCGTCCCTTCGGGGGTGCGGCCCGGCCGCCGTCGCTGTAACAAGGAACCATGGCCGACGGAACCAAGGCGACGAGACCGGACACCTGGCCGGACATCTGGGGGACGATCCACACCGAGCGGCACGCCCTGCTCGCCGACGTGGAGGACCTCACCCCCGGACAGTGGGCGACGCCCTCGCTCTGCACCGGGCGGAGCGTGCGGGACACCCTCGCGCACATGGCGGCGACGGCCCGGATGACCCCGCCGGGCTTCTTCGCGAAGCTGGCCAGGGCCGGGTTCCGCTTCGAGGTGATGACCGCCCGCGAGATCGCCGAGCTGACCACCGGAACGCCCGCCGACACCCTCGCCGCCTTCCGGGCGCAGCTGGACTCAGTGAGCCACCCGCCGGGCCCGGTCGACAGCTGGCTGGGCGAGACGGTGGTGCACGCCGAGGACATCCGCCGCCCGCTCGGCATCGCCCGCGGGTACCCGATGACGGCCCTGACCCGCCTCGCGGACTTCTACCGGGGCTCCAACCTGATCGTCGGCGGCAAGCGCCGGGTGGCGGGCCTGACCCTGAGCGCCACCGACACCGACTGGTCGGCGGGCAGCGGCCCCGAGGTGAGGGGGCCGATGCTCGCCCTCCTGCTGGCGATCACCGGACGCAGGGTGGCGCACACCGAACTCGAGGGCGCGGGCTGCCGACCCTGACCTCGCGCAGCTGACGCCTGCCACGTCCCACGCCGACGGGCCGCCGTACGAACTGCGGTGCAGCGACGGGCCCCTCGGCGTCAGCGGTCCGTCAGGCCCGGTCGCAGGCCTGGGCGCGCAGGGCCCGGGCCAGGTCGTCCCGGCCCTCGATCACCAGGCGGCGCAGCGCCGGCGCCGCGTCCGGGTGGCCGTACAGCCAGGCGTCCGCCTCGGCCAGCGTCTGCTCGCCGACCTGGGCGCGCGGGAAGAAACCGCCGACGATCCGCATCGCGATCTCGATGGTCCGTTCGGACCAGACCCGCTCCAGCAGCTTGAAGTAGGGCGCCGCGTAGAGGGCGGTCAGGTCGCGGTGCGAGGGCAGCGCGAAGCCCGCGATGTTCGCCTCGACCAGGGCGTTCGGCAGCTCGTCCGAGTCGACGACGGCCGACCAGGCGGCGGCCTTGGCCTCGGGGGTGGGCCGGGCGGCCAGGCACTGGGTGTGCTGGCGCCGGCCGCTGGCGGTGTTGTCGGCGGCCAGCTCCGCGGCCAGCTCCTCGTCGGTGGCCTGGCCGGCGGCGGCCAGGGCCAGCCACAGCGACCAGCGCAGCTCCTGGTCGACCTCCAGGCCGTCGATCCGCGCGCTGCCGGCCAGCAGGCCGCGGACCAGGCCGAGGTGCTCGGCGCCGCCCGCGGTCTGGGCGAGGAAGCGGGCCCAGGCCAGCTGGTGGTCGCTGCCGGGCACGGCCTCGCGCAGCTCGCGCAGGGCGCCGTCGGCGAGCAGGCGGCTGCCCTCGCCGCGCCAGGCCGGGTCGGCGTACAGGTCGACGGCCGACTTGGCCTGGGTGTGCAGCGACTGCAGGACGCCGATGTTGCCCTCCTGGCCGGCGAAGCGCAGCACCAGGGAGACGTAGTCGCGGGCCGGCATCAGGCCGTCGCGGGTGAGGTTCCAGACGGCGGACCAGGCGAGCGCCCGGGCCAGTTCGTCCCGGATGTCGCCGAGGCCGGTGCGCAGCGTCTCCAGCGAGTCGGGGTCGAAGCGGATCTTGCAGTAGGTGAGGTCGTCGTCGTTGAGCAGGACGAGCGCCGGGCGGGGGCGGCCGGCGGCCTCGGTGACGACGGTGCGGGCGCCGGTGACGTCGAGCTCGATCCGCTCGGTACGCACCAGTGCGCCGCCGGGGTCGCGGTCGTAGAGGCCGACGGCGATCCGGTGCGGGCGCAGCACCTCGCCGTCCTGGAGGACGGCGAGTTCGGTGATCCGGCCGTCGGCGTCCGTGGTGACCTGCGGGGTGAGCGAGTTGACCCCGGCGGTCTGCAGCCAGGCGGCGGCCCAGGACTTGAGGTCGCGTCCGCTGGTCTCCTCCAGGATGTCCAGCAGGTCGGTGAGTTCGGTGTTGCCGAAGGCGTGCCGCTTGAAGTAACGGCGGGCGCCCTCGAAGAAGGCGTCCGAACCGGCGTACGCCACCAGCTGCTTGAGGACGGAGGCGCCCTTGGCGTAGGTGATGCCGTCGAAGTTGAGCTTGGCGTCCTCGAGGTCGCGGATGTCGGCGGTGATGGGGTGGGTGGTGGGGAACTGGTCCTGCCGGTAGGCCCAGGCCTTGCGCTGGTTGGCGAAGGTGACCCAGGCGGAGCTGTAGCGGGTGCGGGCGCCGATGAGGCCGTAGGAGCCCATGAAGTCGGCGAAGGACTCCTTCAGCCACAGGTCGTCCCACCAGCGCATGGTGACCAGGTCGCCGAACCACATGTGCGCCATCTCGTGCAGGATGACGTTGGCGCGGCCCTCGTAGGCGGCGTCGGTGACCTTCGAGCGGAAGACGAACTCCTCGCGGAAGGTGACGCAGCCGGGGTTCTCCATGGCGCCGATGTTGTACTCGGGCACGAAGGCCTGGTCGTACTTGCCGAACGGGTACGGGTAGTCGAACTCCTCGTGGAAGAAGTCGAGTCCGAGCTTGGTGACGCCGAGGATCTCGTCCGCGTCGAAGTAGCGGGCGAGGGACTTGCGGCACATCGCGGAGAGCGGGATCTCCAGGGTGGTGCCGTCGGGCAGTTCGCGGCTGTAGTGGTCGCGGGCGACGTGGTAGGGGCCGGCGACGACGGCGGTGAGGTAGGTGGAGATCGGCCTGGTCGGCGCGAACTCCCAGGTGCGGGAGCCGTCCTGCTCCGTCACCTGCTCGGCGACGGCGTTGGACCACACGTCCCAGGCGGCGGGGGCGGTGACGGTGAAGGTGAACGGGGCCTTCAGGTCGGGCTGTTCGAAGGTGGCGAACACGCGGCGGGCGTCGGCCGGCTCGTAGTGGGTGTAGAGGTAGGTCTCGCCGTCCGCAGGGTCGGTGAAGCGGTGCAGGCCCTCGCCGGTGCGGCTGTAGGCGCAGTCGGCCTCGACGGTGAGGACGTTCTCGGCGGCGAGCCCGTCGACGTGGACGCGGGCGCCGTCGAAGGCGGTGGCAGGGTCGATCGCGCGGCCGTTCAGGGTGATCGAGCGGACGGCCGTGGCGAGCAGGTCGAGGAAGGTCGCGGCGCCGGGCTCGGAGCAGCGGAAGGCGACGGTGGTGGTGGAGCGGAAGGTGGCGGCCGCCGGGTCGGGGGCGGAGGTCACGTCCAGCCGGACCTGGTAGCCGTCCACGGTGAGGATGCTGGCCCGTTGCTGGGCTTCGTCGCGGCTCAGGTTCTTGCCCGGCACGGCGGTACTCCTTTGTCCGGCTCGCACGGTGGTGCGTGTCTGGTGGCGCGGTCAGGTGGCGCGGTCAGGTGGCGCGGTCGGTGCGCGGTGTTCGGCGCATCCGGGGGCATCCTTTCACGCCCTTCGGCGCCGGTACCATTGCACAGGCCGGTCGGCCGGGGCGGAATCAGCGGAGCCGCGCGGGTGTTGGCGTCGTGAGGGTGGGACACCCGTCCTTCCCGTGACTTCCCTCGGACACTCACGAAGGGCTCTGCAGTGACGACTGCCGCCGAGCGCAAGACCGCCGACTTCTGGTTCGACCCGGCCTGCCCGTGGGCGTGGATGACGTCCCGCTGGCTGATCGAGGTCCAGCAGCTGCGTCCGGTGGACGTGAACTGGCACGTGATGAGCCTGTCGGTGCTGAACGAGCACCGTGACCTGCCGCAGAACTACCGCGAGCTGCTGGACAACGCCTGGGGCGCGGTGCGGGTCTGCATCGCCGCCGCCCAGCACCACGGCGAGGAGGTGCTCGGCCGGCTCTACACCGAGCTGGGCCTGCGCATCCACAACCAGGGCCTGCCGCAGAACCGGGAGACCATCGAGGCCGCGCTGGTGGCCGCGGGTCTGCCGGCCGAGCTGGCGGACGCCGCCGACACGGACGCGTACGACGAGGCCCTGCGCGCCTCCCACAAGGAGGGGATCAGCCTGGTCGGCGAGGACGTCGGCACCCCGGTGATCGCCGTCGAGGGCGTGGACGGCGAGCGGGTCGCGTTCTTCGGCCCGGTGGTCACGCCGACCCCGCGCGGCGAGGCCGCGGCCCGGCTGTGGGACGGCACCCTGCTGGTGGCGTCCACCCCGGGCTTCTACGAGATCAAGCGCACCCGGACGGCGGGCCCGTCCTTCGAGTAGGGCCCGGCAGCGCGAAAGGCCCGGTACCGAGTCGGTCGGTACCGGGCCTGCTCACGTGGTTCAGCCGATGGTCGCGTCCTGGCGCTGCTCGATCAGCGCGGCCGCGTCCCGGCGCTGCTTGACCAGCCCGGCAGCGATCAGCAGGGCGACCAGCACCCCGGCCGCGTACAGCTGCTCCCGGTCGCCCTCGGTGGTGGTCATCAGCCCGAGGATGCCGGCGACGGCGGCCATGGCCACCCACGTCAGGTACGGGTAGCCCCACATCTTGACGGTGAGCAGCTCGGGCGCCTCGCGCTCCAGCCGGCGGCGCATCCGCAGCTGGACCACGCAGATGAACAGCCAGACCACCAGGATCGCCACGCCGGTGGTGTTCATCAGCCAGGTGAACACGGTGTCCGGCCAGAACTTGCCGGCCAGCACGGCGCCGAAGCCGAAGAGGCAGGAGGCCAGCACCGCCCGGCGCGGCACCCCGCCGGAGACCTTGGCCAGCGCCTTCGGGCCCTGCCCGCGGCCGACCAGCGAGTACGCCATCCGGGAGGCGCCGTAGATGTTGGCGTTCATGGCGGACAGCAGTGCGATCAGCACCACCACCTTCATGATCGTCCCGGCGCCGGGCACCCCGAGGTGGCGCAGCACGGTGACGTACGGGCCGTCCTGGACGACCGCCGGGTCCTTCCAGGAGACCAGGGAGACGACCAGGGCCATCGAGCCGATGTAGAAGATCGCGATCCGCCAGACCGCCGTCCGCACCGCGTTGGCGACGTTCTTCTTGGGGTCGTCGGACTCGGCGGCGGCGATGGTGACGGTCTCCAGGCCGCCGTACGCGAACACCGAGGCGAGCAGGCCGACGATCAGTCCGCTGGCGCCGGTGGGCAGGAAGCCTCCCTGGCCGGTCAGGTTGGTCGTGCCGGGGGCGCCGGGGCCGATCACGCCGGCGAGCCCGAGCCCGCCGAGGACCAGGAAGGCGATGATCGCGGCGACCTTGACGGTGGCGAACCAGAACTCGAACTCGCCGAAGTTCTTCACGGCGGTCAGGTTGCTGGCGCAGAAGAAGACCATGAACAGGCCGACCCAGACCCACGCGGAGACGCCGGGTATCCAGCCGTTGACGATCTTCCCGGCGGCGGTAGCCTCGGCGGCGACGCCGCAGCAGAGCATCACCCAGTACATCCAGCCGGCGGTGATCCCGGCCCAGGGGCCGATCTCCTTCTCGGCGTGGACGGAGAACGAACCGGAGGCCGGGCGGGCGGCGGACATCTCGCCGAGCATCCGCATGATCAGCATGACCAGCAGGCCGGAGAGGGTGAACGCCAGGATGATCCCCGGACCGGCCGCCGCGATGCCCGCGCCGGAGCCGACGAACAGGCCGGCGCCGATCACGCCGCCGAGCGCGATCATCGACAGGTGACGCTGCTTCAGCCCGTGTGAGAGCTGCTGGCCGGTGGCTGGGGGAGTTGTGGTGGTTCCGGGCGCCGGGGGCGCGGAGGTGGGGGCCATGGAGGCGGATCCAGACTGTGCGGAATGCGGCATGAACTGTCCAATATCCGGGGACGCCGCTGTTCATGCCAGGAGCGGCGGCCCGGGCCCACCATGCGGACCCCGCAGTTGCGCTCGGTGTCCGATCGGACACGATCCGTCGATGGGTCGGACTCGACAACGGTCGGCGGCGGGTGTTTGTCCGAAACCGTGGCGGTCGCGGAGTCGATCACCGCGTAGGTTCACAGGTGTTCACTCACCTGAGCGCCCCCACGGAGGAGACCCCCATGGCCACTGCCGCCACCCCGATACCGAGCCGCGCCGTCCTCGCCGATCTGCTGCCCGCCGCCACCACCCGGCTCGGCACCCAGGCCCGCGACCTCGCCCTGGTGGTCGGCGGCGCCGCCCTGACCGGCGTGGCCGCCCAGCTGTCGGTCAACGTCCCCGGCTCGCCGGTGCCCGTCACCGGGCAGACCTTCGCCGCGCTGCTGGTCGGCACCGCGCTCGGCGCCCGCCGCGGCGTAGCCTCGCTCGGCCTCTACCTGCTGGCCGGCATGGCGGGCCTGCCCTGGTTCGCGCAGGGCACCTCCGGCTGGGCGATGCCCTCGCTCGGCTACGTGCTCGGCTTCGTCCTCGCGGCCGGCCTGACCGGCGCCCTGGCCCGCCGCGGCGCCGACCGCACCCCGGTCAACACCGCCGTCACCATGGTCCTCGGCAGCCTCGCCATCTACGCCGTCGGCGTCCCGTACCTGGCGTTCTCGCTGCACGTGTCGCTCGCCCGGGCCGCCGAGCTGGGCCTCTACCCGTACCTGGTCGGCGACGCCCTCAAGGCCGCCCTCGCCGCCGGCGCCCTCCCGCTCGCCTGGAAGCTCCTCGGCAAGCGCTGAGGAAACCAGCGCCGAGGAAACCGGCGCGGAGGAAACCGGCGCCGAGGAAACCGGCGCCGAGGGAAACCTGAGCGCCCCCTGCGGAGCCCGGGCGCACGCGCATGCCACACTCATGGGCATGCGCGTGTACCTGGGCTCCGACCATGCCGGATACGAACTGAAGAACCACCTCGTGGAGTGGCTGAAGGAGGCCGGCCACGAGCCGGTCGACTGCGGGCCGCACATCTACGACGCCGAGGACGACTATCCGCCGTTCTGCCTGCGCGCCGCCGAGCGCACCGCCGCCGACGCCGAGGCGCTCGGCATCGTGATCGGCGGCTCCGGCAACGGCGAGGCGATCGCCGCCAACAAGGTCAAGGGCGTGCGGGCCGCGCTGGCCTGGAGCGTGCAGACCGCCGAGCTCGGCCGCCAGCACAACAACGCCAACGTGATCTCCATCGGCGGCCGGATGCACACCGTCGAGGAGTCCACCAAGTTCGTCGAGGTCTTCCTCAACACCCCCTACAGCGGCGAGCCGCGGCACACCCGCCGCATCGAGATGCTGAGCGAGTACGAGACCACCGGCGAGCTCCCGCCCATCCCGGCCCACCACCCGCAGGGCTGATTACCCTTCCCACCTGCCCTTCCACCGGCCGGCCGCACGCTCCAGCGCGGCCGGCCGGCGTCGTTCCCGGCTCTGCGCACCTGTGTGATCGGCCACAGCCCATCGGCGCGCGAAAACCGGTACGCGCGGGGCGCATGCGCCGCCTGCCCGGTTCGTACGTCCAACCCGCGTACGCTTCCTGACGCCGCGCCCGCCCCCGCGCCGATCGGCCGAAACCCGCTGACGCGCCCGCGCCACGGCGCGCCCGGCGGAGGCCGAGCCGTCGACGCCGGGCGGTGCCCGTGGATAAGGTCGGGCCCCATGGCTGGCAGACCGCCGGGCGCACCGCCCCAGACGACTGCGACGAGGCCCGGCGCCGCCCCGGCGTCCGAGTCCGTGACGGCCCGGTTGCGCAGGAAGCTCCGCCGGGTCCGCCGAAGGCTGCGCACCGCCGGTGTCGACTACTTCCGCGGCGGCGCCGCCGACTGGCCGGTGCTCTGCGCGCTCGCCCTGCTCGTCCCCCTGCTGATCCTGCTCAACATCTGGATCCCCGCCTGGGCCCCGCCCACCGCCCTCGTCCTGCCGATCCTGGCCGGCGCCCTGCTGCTGCGCCCCGGCAGCCTCGTGGTGCTGTACGCCCTCGCCGCACTCGGTCTGTCCGCCGAGTCCGTCATCCACACCGGCGAGCGGGTCGCCAGCCTCAACCCGGAGGCCTACACCTACGGCGTCACCCCGGGCGCGGCCCTCGTAGTCGGCGCCGCCGGGGTCGGCGGCCTGCTGCTGGCCCAGTTCCGGGCCCGGGTCGGCGTGCCCTGGTGGGGCGGCACCACCATGCTGTTCGACCTGCGCGAGCGGCTGCGGGTGCAGAGCCGCGTCCCCGAACTGCCGGACGGCTGGCACGCCGACATGGCGCTGCGCCCGGCCGGCGGGCAGTCGTTCTCCGGGGACTTCGTGGTCGCCGCCCGGACCGGACCGGGCCAGCGGGTGCTGGAGGTGGTCCTCGCGGACGTCTCCGGCAAGGGCATGGACGCCGGCTCCCGGGCGCTGCTGCTGTCCGGCGCCTTCGGCGGTCTGCTCGGCTCGCTGCCCGCGCACGACTTCCTGCCCGCCGCCAACGGCTATCTGCTGCGCCAGTCCTGGGAGGAGGGCTTCGCGACCGCCGTCCACCTGGTGCTGGACCTGGACACCGGCGAGTACGAGCTGCTGTCCGCCGGGCACCTGCCGGGCATGCAGCGCCTCGCCGGCGCCGGGCGCTGGGAGGTCAAGGAGGCCGCCGAGGGCCCGCTGCTGGGCATCTACGACGGCGCCAAGTTCGAGGGCGTGCGCGGCCGGCTGAACCGCGGCGACGTCCTGATGCTGTGCACCGACGGCATGGTCGAGGCGCCCGGCCGGGATCTGACGGAGGGCATGGACCGGCTGATGGGGGAGGCGGACCGGCTGGTGCCCGGCGGCGGTCCGGGCTCGGGCCGCAGCGGCGCCGCCGCCGGGCTGATCGAGACGGTCGCCCGGGACATCAACGACGACCGCGCGGTTTTGCTGCTCTGGCGCGACTGACGGGTCCGGCGCGGCTGACGGGCGGGTGACGACAGGTCCCCGGCTGACGGGCCCACGGCTGACGGGCCATGGGCAAGGCCGCCCGCGCGGCATGTGCCGTCGGCAGCTGCTGTCAAGCCCGGGTGCCGGTCTTCGGCCAAATCGGGCGTCCCGTCAGCGGACCGGACCTGCCGCTTCCGTTCCCCGCCCCCGCCCGTTTCCCGGCCGCTCAGCGCGGCCCCGCCGAGGGTTCGTCAGAGCGGCTCGGCTATCGTCTCGGACGGCGGAAAGTCGTCGCGCACCGCACGATGTCGGGGCTGGGCCGACCGTCAGACCTTTACGCAATCGGCACGGTCGACCACACTGAGTCTGGGCGGGACTGGTCAGGATTCGGGGGATGGGGGGCGTCACGTGCGAAACGGCAGACCTTGTGCGATCACCGTGGGCTCCCAGCCCGGCCGTGGTGTGCCGGACGGTCCGCGCTTCCGCCTCGGGACCGTCGGACAGGCCGGGGTCCGGCTTCGCAGGTGCCGCCGGTCGGCGGCGCCCCGGTATGAAACGAGGAAGTGAGTCCGGGTGGCACTCTCCGTCTCCGCGCTGGTCCTGTTCGGAATCCTGTGCATCATCTTCATCCGCAACAAGCAGATGAAGATCCCGCACGCCATCATCGCCGCCCTGTTCGGCTTCATGCTGCACGAGACCACCATCGCCGGTTCGATCAACTCCCTGCTCGCGAACCTGGCCCACAGCATCTCGGGCATCACCGGCGGCTGACCACCCGCGGGCCGGCAGCACCCCAGCGGGGTCACCGGCCGGCCCGTCTGGCCTCCCGCCAGCGAGCGAACAGACCCCGGGCGCGCACCGCGGCCGGGACGGACGCGCGCACCGGCACGGGTGCCGCGGCGGCCACCGGCGCCACCGGCAGCGGGGCCGGCTCCGGCGTCGTCAGCAGCACGAACAGCCGTGCCCAGCAGAGCCGTTCACCGCGCGGCCAGTCCAGCGCCCGCAGCGCCGCCGACGCCGCCTCCGACACCTCGCCGTTGACCCGGACCTCGGCGACGTCGTCGCCCGCCTTCCCGCCCAGGAAGAGCTTCACCCCGACCGGGCCCCGCCCGGTCAGCTCCGGCCGCAGCGCGGCCGCCAGCGCGGGCAGCACCCGGTGCTCCGCGAGCCAGGCCGCCAGTCGCTCGTTGCCGAACCCGAACACCGCCGCAGGCCCCTGCACGGCGTGCCAGCCAGGCAGTTCGGCGTGGTCGGCGTGGTCGGCGTACACGCCCCGGCCGTCCGTCAGCTCGACCAGTACCGAGGCGGTGGTGGTCGCCCACATCCGCACCGCGTTCGCGAGCTTCTCCTCCTCGGTCTTGCCGAGGCCCGCCGCGCAGTCCCACACCACCGGCGCGTCCGCCCGCCCCAGGTGCAGCACGAAGCCGAGGTCGACGTGGCCGCCGCCGTCGTCCCCCGGGTGCTCGCGCACGGCCACCGCGGTCGTCCCGGGGCCGCGCACCACGTCGCCGTCCGTGCTGAACTCCTGCCCGAGCCGCGCCATTTCCTGGACCACGCAGCGCTGTATGACGGCCAGTCGCTCCTCGGGACGCACCGGGACTCCTCCACCTCGGGATCGCAGTGTTCGTGACGCACTCTCGAACGGCGCTCGAACGCCGCCGAGGCTATCGGCCCGACACCCAACCGGGAAACCGCGCGGACCGTCAGGCCCTCAGGTCGCGAAAATGTCCTGAATGCACCATTTTGGGGAGCGGAACCTGAAGGCCCTCCGCCTGGAGCCCCGCATGCCCCGCACCGACCTGACGCCCCCTCCGCCGCTCCCGCCCCCCGCTCCACTCCTCCGGTGGGGCCCGGACGGCTCCGGCCTGGTCGCCGAGATCGAGGCCTACCTCGCCTCGCTGCCCGCCCCGGAGCGCACCCCGGTCCCGTACGTCTGCCCGTACGGCATCACCGTCCGGCCCTGGCACGCCGGCCACCCCCGGCCCCGGGTCACCCTGCTCGACCGGGCGCTGCACCGCCCGGCGCGCCCGGTGCCGGTGAGCGCCGCCGACCACCTGCGACTCGCCTCCCGCTACATCGGCGCGTTCGGCTGGCTCCAGGGCGCGATGTGGGACGACGTGGGCCGGGTCTGCCTGCTCGGTGCGCAGGCCGCCGTCCTCGCGCACGGCTACGGCACCCCGCGCACCGTCCGCACCGCGCGCGTCCAGCTGATGGAGGTGCTGCACGCGACCGGCCGCCCGGCGAGCTCCCCGGACGAGTTCAACGACCGCCCCACCACCCGGGAGGCGGACGTGCACCAGCTGCTCGACCGGGCCGCCGCCAGGGCCGGCCGCCTCGGGCTCTGAGCGCTCCGAGCGCTCCGGGCACGAAACCTCCGGGCGCGAGAACGCCGCCGGCCCCGGTGCGAGGACGCACCGGGGCCGGGCCGATGAGCGGGCGACGAGAATCGAACTCGCGTGACTAGTTTGGAAGACTAGGGCTCTACCATTGAGCTACGCCCGCGTGATCCCCCGGACGTTGCCGACCGGAAGTTCGGGGAACAGCGTACCCGGTCCGGTCGCTCCCGCGCACACCGCATTTCCGCACCGTCCCCCGGCGGCCCCGAATGGGCCCGAATAACTCGGCGATCCGCAAGGGGCCCGGCGTGTACGCTTCCTCTCGGCACCACGGGGTGTGGCGCAGTTTGGTAGCGCGTCCGCTTTGGGAGCGGAAGGCCGTCGGTTCGAATCCGGTCACCCCGACAGTGCGGCAGGGTCTCGTCCACCGGCGGGGCCCTGTTCTGTTTCCCGGTACGGTGGCGTCTGGCGTCCGCCTTTCGTGGTACCGGTAGGATGGAGCGCTGGCGGTAGTCCCTGTGGCGACAACCCAGGTCAACCGCACGAGGGCGAGGAGTCACGCTCACCGTCCACCCCCAACGGGAGATGCCGCTCCAACCGCCCATCGCCCGTCTCGCCCGACCCACCCGTTCCGGCCCACGGCCGGCGGCCGGGGACGGCGGAGGCAACCTGACCGCAAGCCCATAGGAGACCTAACCGTGAAGAGCGCCGTCGAGACTCTGAACCCGACCCGGGTTCGACTCACCGTCGAGGTGCCCTTCGAGGAGCTCAAGCCCAGCCTCGACGCGGCGTACAAGAAGATCAACCAGCAGGTCACGGTCCCGGGCTTCCGTAAGGGCAAGATCCCGGCTCGCGTCATCGACCAGCGTTTCGGCCGTGGCGCCGTGCTGGAGGAGGCCGTCAACGACGCCCTGCCGCGCTTCTACACGCAGGCCGTCGACGAGGGCAAGATCGAGGTCCTCGGCCAGCCCGACATCACCAACATCGAGGGTGTCGAGAAGATCGCCGACGGCGGCGACCTGAAGTTCACCGCCGAGGTGGACATCCGCCCGGAGATCACCCTGCCCGACTTCGCCTCCATCGAGGTGACCGTCGACCCGATCGTCGTCGCGGACGAGGACGTCGAGAAGTCGCTGGAGCAGCTGCGCGAGCGCTTCTCCTCCGTCAAGGACGTCGAGCGCGCCGCCGCCGCCGGTGACATCGTGGTCGTCGACCTCGTCGCCAAGGTCGACGGCGAGGTGCCGGAGGACGGCACCGCCAACGGCGTCAGCTACGAGATCGGCTCGGGCCGCCTGATCGACGGCATCGACGACGCCGTCATCGGCCTGGAGGCCGGTGGCACCGCCACCTTCGCCACCGAGCTCAAGGGCGGCACCCAGGCGGGCAAGACCTCCGAGGTCACCGTCACCGTCACCGCCGTCCAGGAGAAGGAGCTGCCCGAGCTGGACGACGAGTTCGCCCAGCTGGCCAGCGAGTTCGACACCCTGGAGGACCTGCGCGCCGACTCCCGCAAGCGCCTGGAGCGCATGAAGGAGTACGACCAGGCGACCCAGGCCCAGGAGAAGGTGCTGGACGCGCTGCTCGCCCTGGTCGAGATCGAGTTCCCGGAGAAGCTCCTCAAGGACGAGATCGAGACCCGCAAGCACAACCTGGAGCACCACCAGCTCCAGCCGATGGGCCTGACCATCGAGACCTACCTGGAGACCCAGGACAAGTCCCGCGAGGAGTGGGACGCGGAGATCGAGGAGCAGGCGAAGAAGGGCATCAAGACCCAGTTCGTCCTGGACCAGATCGTCGCCGACGAGGAGCTGGGTGTTAACCAGGAGGAGCTCACCGAGCACCTCATCCGCCGTGCGGCCGGCTCCGGCCTCACCCCGGACCAGTTCGCCCAGCAGGTCGTCCAGGGCGGCCAGGTGCCGCTGCTGGTCGGCGAGGTCGCCCGCGGCAAGGCGCTCGCCACCGTGGTCGAGGCCGCCAAGGTCGTCGACACCGAGGGCAACGAGATCAACTTCGACGACGAGGACGCGGCCGAGGACGCCGCCGAGTCGGGCGAGACCGTCGAGGCCGCCGCCGAGGAGAACACCGAGGCCTGACCGCCCCGGTAGCCTCCTGAGGCATCGCAGCGGGCCCGGACGCCGTAACGGTGTCCGGGCCCGCTGTCGTCGCACCCGGAAGCGCCCGGTCCGGCCGGCACGACCCTGCGCTCACAGCGAACAGTTCTGCGTGGGGGATTCTGCGGCCCGGCCTGCGCGTTAGGGTCCTTGGACAGCAACAATCACGACGTGATACCCGGAAGCTGTGCGACAGCGTGACGGCCGTGGAGCGACCGTCCAAATCGACTGAGCAGGTGGCTAAGTGACGTTCCCGCAGATGCAGATGCCTGGCCCGATGGCGCCGCACGCCGCCGCTGGTGACGTGCTCGGCGGCCTTGGCGACCAGGTCTACAACCGGCTGCTCAACGAGCGGATCATCTTCCTCGGCCAGCAGGTCGACGACGATATCGCCAACAAGATCACCGCCCAGCTGCTGCTGCTGGCCGCGGACCCGGAGAAGGACATCTTCCTCTACATCAACTCCCCGGGTGGTTCGATCTCGGCCGGCATGGCGATCTACGACACCATGCAGTACATCAAGAACGACGTCGTCACCATCGCGATGGGCATGGCGGCCTCGATGGGCCAGTTCCTGCTGACCGCCGGCGCCAAGGGCAAGCGCTTCTCGCTGCCGAACGCCAACATCCTGATGCACCAGCCGTCCGCCGGTCTCGGCGGCTCCGCCACCGACATCCGCATCCAGGCCGAGCAGCTGCTCCGCACCAAGAAGCGGATGTCCGAGCTGATCGCCCACCACAGCGGCCAGTCCTTCGAGCGGATCACCGCGGACTCCGACCGCGACCGCTGGTTCACGCCGGAGGAGGCCAAGGAGTACGGCCTCATCGACGACATCATGCACAGCGCCGCGGACGTCCCCGGCGGCGGCGGCACGGGCGCTGCCTGAGCCTCGGCCCGGCCCGCGAGACCACAGCCCAACGCCCCGGAGGACCAGAACACCCATGAACATCCCCAGCCTGTCGGCCGCCAAGGCACGCGTCGAGGACATGCGTGCCGAGGGCCGCTACATCGTCCCGCGCTTCGTCGAGCGCACCACCCAGGGCATCCGCGAGTACGACCCGTACGCCAAGCTGTTCGAGGAGCGCATCATCTTCCTCGGCTCGCAGGTGGACGACGTCTCGGCGAACGACATCATGGCGCAGCTGCTGTGCCTGGAGTCGATGGACCCGGACCGCGAGATCCAGATGTACATCAACTCGCCCGGCGGCTCGTTCACGGCCCTGACGGCCATCTACGACACCATGCAGTACGTGAAGCCGGACATCACCACCGTCTGCATGGGTCAGGCGGCCTCCGCGGCGGCCGTGCTGCTCGCCGCCGGCACCCCCGGCAAGCGGATGGCGCTGCCGAACGCCCGTATCCTGATCCACCAGCCGTACACCGAGACCGGCCGCGGTCAGGTGTCGGACCTGGAGATCCAGGCCAAGGAGATCTTCCGGATGCGCGAGCAGCTGGAGGAGATGCTCTCCAAGCACTCCAACAAGTCGGTGGAGCAGGTGCGCGAGGACATCGAGCGCGACAAGATCCTGACCGCCGAGGAGGCCGTCGAGTACGGCCTGGTCGACCAGATCATCTCCACCCGCAAGACCTCGCTGACCTCCTGAGGCCGGCACCCGTTCCTCCTGCCCGCCGTCGGGTGGGGAGGGGCGCTCAGGGGCGGGGTGCGCACGCCGTTGCGCGCCCCGCCCCGGTCCATCGGCGGCCTCCGCAAACGGCATCTGTTCGGTATCAATTCGCCCAGGGCGTAGGGCAGACCCGGCGAAGAGGACGGAATCGGGGGCCCGGCAGAGTACCGTCGGATAGCGAGACCGATCGCCGTCGGCGTTGACGGTCCACAGCACCAGGCCCCGGAACCCCTGCGGGGCCCCTGGCGAAGGGGAAGCACCTCGTGGCACGCATCGGAGACGGTGGCGACCTGCTCAAGTGCTCGTTCTGCGGCAAGTCGCAGAAGCAGGTGAAGAAGCTGATCGCCGGCCCAGGCGTGTACATCTGCGACGAGTGCATCGACCTGTGCAACGAGATCATCGAGGAGGAACTCGCCGAGACCTCCGAGGTGCGCTTCGAGGAACTGCCGAAGCCGCGCGAGATCTACGAGTTCCTGGACCAGTACGTGGTCGGCCAGGACCTCGCCAAGAAGGCGCTGTCGGTGGCCGTCTACAACCACTACAAGCGCGTTCAGGCCGGCGAGGCGGGCCGTGGCGGCGGCAACGGCCGCGAGGACGCCATCGAGCTGGCGAAGTCCAACATCCTGCTGCTGGGCCCCACCGGCTCCGGCAAGACCCTGCTGGCGCAGACCCTGGCCCGGATGCTCAACGTGCCGTTCGCGATCGCGGACGCCACCGCGCTGACCGAGGCCGGGTACGTCGGCGAGGACGTCGAGAACATCCTGCTCAAGCTGATCCAGGCGGCCGACTACGACGTCAAGAAGGCCGAGACCGGGATCATCTACATCGACGAGATCGACAAGGTCGCGCGCAAGAGCGAGAACCCGTCGATCACCCGGGACGTCTCCGGCGAGGGCGTGCAGCAGGCGCTGCTGAAGATCCTGGAGGGCACCACCGCCTCGGTGCCGCCGCAGGGCGGGCGCAAGCACCCGCACCAGGAGTTCATCCAGATCGACACCACCAACGTGCTGTTCATCGTCGGCGGCGCGTTCGCCGGCCTGGAGCGGATCATCGAGGGCCGCGCGGGTGCCAAGGGCATCGGCTTCGGCGCCAACATCCGTTCCAAGCGGGAGTCGGACGCCAGCGACCACTTCCGTCAGGTGATGCCCGAGGACCTGGTGAAGTTCGGCATGATCCCGGAGTTCATCGGCCGTCTGCCGGTGATCACCAGCGTGCACAACCTGGACCGCGAGGCGCTGCTGCAGATCCTGACCGAGCCGAAGAACGCGCTGGTCAAGCAGTACCGCAAGCTCTTCGAACTGGACGGCGTCGAGCTGGAGTTCTCGCGGGACGCGCTGGAGGCGATCGCCGACCAGGCGATCCTGCGCGGCACCGGCGCGCGGGGTCTGCGGGCCATCATGGAGGAGGTGCTGATGTCCGTGATGTACGAGGTCCCCTCGCGCCAGGACGTCGCCCGCGTGGTGGTCACCGGGGACGTGGTCTCCAAGCACGCGATCCCGACCCTCGTCCCGCGCGACATGATCAAGCGCGAGCGGCGCGAGAAGAGCGCCTGACCCGCGGCAGACATGCGAGAGGGGCTCCGCACCGACCGGTGCGGGGCCCCTCTCGTGCTGTTCGCCTGCTACAAGGACACCTCGGCGGGCGCCTCGGCCTACTTGGGCACCTCGGCCACCGCGCGCAGGTCGCGGGCGTCGGCGGCGAGCTTGTCCAGGTCCACCGGGGTGTCGCCGTCGGGCGCCTTCAGCACCATGACGACGGAGCTGTTGTCGGCCCAGGCGCAGACGCCCATCTTGGTGTCGTCGTCGTTGGCCGTGGCGCACTCCATGGTGCCGCCCTTGGGGCCGGCGTCCACCGCGTGCCGGTCGCTGAGCTTCGGGCCGCTGGAGGAGAAGCCGTTGAACATCTGGTCCAGCTCCTGCTTCGGCAGCAGGACCTTGCCGTAGACGCCCACCGAGACCAGTTGCGGCTCCGACTGCGCGTCCTGGTAGACCGCGGCCACGCCGGTGGGCTTCCAGTTGCCGTCGCCCTTGCCGATCGACGAGGTGAGCTCGTCCTCTATCTTCTTGGTGATCCCGGGGTCGTCGTTGCGCTTCAGGTCCTTGAACGTGGGCGGCATGACGATCTTCTGGGTGCCCGCGTTGCTGGTCAGGTCGAAGACGAAGTACGCGAGCGCGCCACCGCCGAGGGCCAGCACGCCGAAGACGACGCCGAGCACGATCCACAGCGTCTTGCGCGACTTGCGCGGCGGCGGCACCGGGGCGTACATGCCGTACCCGGGGTAGCCGGCCTGGTCGGGCGCGGGGTAGCCGGGGGGCTGGCCGGCCGCGGCGTAGCCGGGAGGCGGCGTCTGCGGCGGGACGGGCGCCGGGCCGTACGCCGGCGGGCCGGCGGGCGGCGGCGGTGCGCCGTAGGGGCTCTGCTCGGACACGAGAACCCTTTCTGGGGGAGGGAGAGGCACCGCCCCGGGAGCCCGGGGCGGTGGTGTCGACGGGCGGCCGAGGCTACTTGGCGACCTTCATCGCGTCCCGGATCGCCCGGGTCTTGTCGGCGGCCTGGGCCGGGGTGATCGAGGCCGGGGCGGCGCCGGTCAGGCTGGGGTGCGTGAACGAGACGCGGCCGGTGGTGGACTTGTCCGCCCAGACGCACACCGTGGTCTGGCTCTTGCCGGCGAGCAGGCTGAAGACGCCGCACTCCAGCTTCCCGGAGGAGGCGTGGCTGTCCTGAGCCGGGAACTCGGTCATCGGGGTCGACCAGGTGACGCCGCTGCCGTCCTTCTTCGAGTCCTCGATGATCTGGCCGGGGTCGTTGAGCTCCCCGTAGATGCCGATCACCGAGATGCCGTCGAGCGCGTCGCCGCCCTTGGCGTAGCTGGCCACCAGCACGTTCAGGTCCTTGCCGAGCTTGGCGGCCTCGGGCTTGCTGGTGTCGGCCGGCTTCTCCTCGGACGTCTTCTTGGTGTAGCCGTCCGGCAGCGACTGCGGGGCCGTCAGCTTGTACTTGCCGCCCGCGTCGCTCCCCCCGCCGACGAACTTCCAGGCCGCGAAGCCGCCGCCGCCCAGCACCAGGGCGCCGACCAGCAGGCCGACCACCAGGCCGCCGTTGCCCTTCTTCGGCGGCGCCGGGTAGCCCGGCTGGCCGTACGGTGCCTGCGGCGGCACGCCGTAGGGCTGCTGCGGGGCGCCGTAGGGCTGCCCCTGAGGCGGGTAGCCGTACTGGGGCTGCGGCGCGCCGTACTGCGGCTGCGGTGCGCCGTACTGGGGCGGTCCCCCGTATGGCTGCGGCTGTCCCTGCGGATACTGCTGTCCCTGGCCGTACATCTGTCTGTGCTCCCCCGCCGCACCCGCGGCCTGTCTCGGTGTCGAGTTGTTCCGTTTCCGCCCGGAAATTCGGACGATTGCCCGGGCACGGTACCGCACGCCGCCCGCGCCGGACCCGGTCGGGCGCGCGGTGTCCGCGGACCGAAAGCGGTTCGTAACCCAGGCCCGCGGTTACGTAAACTGTGCGTCGTGACCGACACGACGAACCAGCGCCCCGTGAGCACCACCGGGGACGAAGCAGCCACCCTCCCGACGACCTACACCCCCGCGGACGTAGAGGGCGAGCTGTACGAGCGCTGGGTAGAGCGTGGCTACTTCACCGCGGACGCCAAGAGCGACAAGCCCCCGTTCACCATCGTCATCCCCCCGCCGAACGTCACCGGCAGCCTGCACCTGGGCCACGCCTTCGAGCACACGCTGATCGACGCGCTGGTCCGCCGCAAGCGGATGCAGGGCTACGAGGCGCTGTGGCAGCCCGGCATGGACCACGCCGGCATCGCCACCCAGAACGTGGTCGAGCGCGAGCTCGCCAAGGAGGGCAAGTCCCGCCACGACCTGGGCCGCGAGGCCTTTGTCGAGCGCGTCTGGAAGTGGAAGGCGGAGTCCGGCGGCCAGATCTCCGGCCAGATGCGCCGCCTCGGCGACGGCGTCGACTGGTCCCGCGAGCGCTTCACCATGGACGAGGGCCTGTCCCAGGCCGTCCAGACCATCTTCAAGAAGCTCTACGACGACGAGCTGATCTACCGCGCCGAGCGCATCATCAACTGGTGCCCGCGCTGCCTGACCGCCATCTCGGACATCGAGGTGGAGTACCAGGATGACGACGGCGAGCTGGTCTCGATCCGCTACGGCGAGGGCGACGAGTCGATCGTCGTGGCCACCACCCGGGCCGAGACGATGCTGGGCGACACCGCGGTCGCCGTCCACCCGGAGGACGAGCGCTACAAGCACCTGGTCGGCACCGAGATCGTGCTGCCGCTCACCGGCCGCCGCATCCCGGTCGTCGCCGACGCGCACGTCGACCCGGACTTCGGCACCGGCGCCGTCAAGGTGACGCCCGCGCACGACCCGAACGACTTCGAGATCGGCCAGCGGCACAACCTGCCGGCCATCGCCGTCATGGACGAGCACGCGGTCATCACCGCGCACGGTCCGTTCCTCGGCCTGGACCGCCTGGAGGCCCGCTCGGCGATCGTCGCCGCGCTGCGCGCCGAGGGCCGGATCGTCGCCGAGAAGCGCCCGTACGTCCACTCGGTCGGCCACTGCTCGCGCTGCAAGACCACCATCGAGCCGCGGCTGTCCATGCAGTGGTGGGTCAAGGTCGGCCCGCTCGCGAAGGCCGCCGGCGACGCGGTCCGCGACGGCCGGGTGAAGATCCACCCGCAGGAGATGGAGAAGCGCTACTTCGACTGGGTCGACAACCTGCACGACTGGTGCATCTCGCGCCAGCTGTGGTGGGGCCACCGCATCCCGGTCTGGTACGGCCCGAACGGCGAGGTCGTCTGCGTCGGACCGGACGAGCAGCCGCCCACCGGCGAGGGCTGGCACCAGGACACCGACGTCCTGGACACCTGGTTCTCCTCCGGCCTGTGGCCGTTCTCCACGCTCGGCTGGCCGGAGCGGACCGAGAGCCTGGCGAAGTTCTACCCGAACTCCGTCCTGGTCACCGGCTACGACATCCTGTTCTTCTGGGTCGCCCGGATGATGATGTTCGGCCTCTACGCGATGGACGGCACCCCGCCGTTCCACACCATCGCGCTGCACGGCATGGTCCGTGACCAGAACGGCAAGAAGATGTCGAAGTCCTTCGGCAACGTGGTCAACCCGCTGGACTGGATGGACAAGTACGGCTCCGACGCGCTGCGCTTCACCCTGGCGCGCGGTGCCAACCCGGGCGTCGACGTGCCGATCGGCGAGGACTGGGTCCAGGCGGCCCGCAACTTCGCCAACAAGATCTGGAACGCCACCCGCTTCGCGCTGATGAACGGCGCCACCGTCGAGGGCCCGCTGCCCGCGCCGGAGGAGCTGACCGCGTCCGACCGCTGGATCCTGTCGCGCCTGAACAGCACCGTCGCCGAGGTGGACGGGCTGTACGAGGACTACCAGTTCTCCAAGCTCTCCGAGGCGCTGTACCACTTCGCCTGGGACGAGGTCTTCGACTGGTACGTCGAGCTCTCCAAGACCACCCTGGCCAAGGGCGGCCCGCAGGCCGACGCCGCGCGCCGGGTGCTCGGCGAGGTCCTGGACGTCACGCTGCGGCTGCTGCACCCGATCGTGCCCTTCGTCACCGAGACGCTGTGGACCACGCTCACCGGTGCCGAGTCGGTCGTCATCGCCGACTGGCCCGAGGACAGCGGGTACCGCGACGCCGAGGCCGAGGCGGAGATCGCCACGCTGCAGCGGGTGGTCACCGAGGTGCGCCGGTTCCGCACAGACCAGGGCCTGAAGCCGGGCCAGAAGGTCCCGGCCCGGCTCGACCTGGCCGCCACCGTGCTCGTCCCGCACGAGGACGCGATCCGCTCGCTGACGCGCCTGACCGCGCCCGAGGAGGGCTTCGCGGCCACCGCCTCGCTCCCGGTCGCCGGTGCCACCGTGGCGCTGGACCTCTCCGGCACCATCGACGTCGCCGCCGAGCGCAAGCGCCTGGCCAAGGACCTCGCGGCCGCCGAGAAGGAGAAGGCCCAGACCACCGCCAAGCTCGGCAACGAGGCGTTCCTCGCCAAGGCGCCGGACGACGTGGTCGCCAAGATCCGCGCCCGCCAGGAGGCCGCCGAGGCCGACATCGCCCGGATCACCGCCCAGCTCGCGGCGCTGCCGCAGGGCTGAGCGCCTTTCCGAGCCCGATGGGTGGCTCACCGAGCCCATGAGGGGCCGCATTCCGCGACGAGCGGGATGCGGCCCCTCGGCCTTTTACCACTAATAGCCCAGCGCCATTGCTCCCTTCCGGGGAATATTCATCCTGGACCGGGTGAGGTCCTATTCCGGTCGAATTCATTCCGGTCTTGCCCGCGCGGGTTCGCGGAAGTTTCCGGGTCGGATGTGTACGGTGTGCCTGAGTTTTTGCGGAGCGTTCCTGCCGGGCGTTTCCGTTGAGCCGACCTACGGGAGGGCATGGCGTGGTGGTGACCGAGGAGTTGGCCGACGAACTTCCCGCCGCGGCGGTCGAGGAGGCCAAGACCAGGGCGGCGACGCTGCTGCTCGCGTTCCGGCACGGGAACCAGCTCGCGTTCGACCACGAGCTGGATCTGCTGTGCGCGGAGCACGCCGAGCGCGAGGTGACCACCCTGCTCGCCTGGATCGCCGCGGAGGCGGTCCGCAAGGCGTACGCCCCCGCGGTCGGCGACAAGGTGCTGCGCGCCATGGCCCGGCGGGCTCCGGCCGACACCGGCGCGGTCGAGGTGGACGAGGAGACCATGGACGCCGCCCGGCTGATCGAGGCGGTGGCCGCGGGCGGGGTGGCCGAGGTCCGCGGCCTGGTCGCCTCGACCGCCGACACCACCTTCCTGCTGGGCGGCCTGCTGCAGGGCGTCGCGATGATGCTCCCGCTCCTGCCCGACGGTGAACTCGCCGAGATCACAGCCGAGTTGCGCCGCCGGCACCCCCGCGCCGCGACGCCCGTCCCGGAGGCCCGGGCAGGGGTCTGAACCCGGCCACGCCCGGGCTCCCGCCGAGCCTCCGTAGACTGTGGTCGTGAGCGACAAGGCCGACCCGAACCCGTACACCCTCCGGCCCGCCGACGGCGGCACCGGCGACGCGCTGCGCGACGCCGAGCTGGAACTCGCCAAGCGCTGGCCGGAGAACAAGCTGGAGCCCTCGCTCGACCGGATCGAGGCGCTGATGGACATCCTGGGCCAGCCCCAGCGGTCCTACCCGTCCATCCACATCACCGGCACCAACGGCAAGACCTCCACCGCCCGGATGATCGAGCAGCTGCTCAACACCTTCGAGCTGCGCACCGGCCGCTACACCAGCCCGCACGTGGAGACCGTCACCGAGCGGATCAGCCTGGACGGCGCCCCGATCACCCCCGAGCGCTTCGTCGAGGTCTACCGCGACATCGCGCCCTACGTGGAGATGGTCGACGCCCAGCAGCCGGTGCCGATGTCATTCTTCGAGGTGCTGACCGGCATGGCCTACGCCGCCTTCGCCGACGCCCCCGTCGACGTCGCCGTGGTCGAGGTCGGCATGGGCGGCTCCTGGGACGCCACCAACGTCATCGACGCCGCCGTCGCCGTGATCACCCCGATCGGGCTGGACCACACCGACAAGCTCGGCGAGACCACCGGCGACATCGCCGTCGAGAAGTCCGGCATCATCAAGCCCGGTGCCGTCGCCGTCGTCGCCCAGCAGCAGCTGGACGCCGCCCAGACCATCCTGCGGCGCGCCGTCGAGGTGGACGCCACCGTCGCCCGCGAGGGCATGGAGTTCGGCGTGATCCGCCGCGAAGTCGCCGTCGGCGGCCAGATGGTGACGCTGCGCGGGCTCGGCGGCGAGGAGTACGAGGACGTCTTCATCCCGCTGCACGGCGAGCACCAGGCCCACAACGCGGCCCTCGCGCTGGCCGCGGTCGAGGCGTTCTTCGGGGTCGGCGGCGCCCGTGGCGGACAGCTCGACGTGGACAAGATCCGCCAGGCCTTCTCCGGCGTCTCCTCGCCGGGCCGCCTGGAGGTCGTCCGCCGCAGCCCGACGATCATCCTCGACGCCGCGCACAACCCGCACGGCGCCCAGGCCACCGTCGCCGCGCTCGGCGAGGCCTTCGGCTTCACCCGCCTCGTCGGTGTCATCGGCACCTCCGGCGACAAGGACGTGGCCGGCCTGCTGGAGGCCTTCGAGCCGGTCCTGGCCGAGGTCGTCATCACCCAGAACTCCACCCACCGCGCGATGGACGTCGACGCCCTCGCGGCGCTGGCCGTCGAGATCTTCGGCGAGGACCGCGTCCAGGTCGAGCCCCGGCTCGACGAGGCCATCGCCGCCGCCGTCACCCTGGCCGAGGAGGAGGGCGACCTCGGTGGCGCCGGGGTGCTGATCACCGGTTCGGTCATCACGGTGGGCGAGGCCCGCCTGCTGCTCGGGAGGAAGTGACATGAGGACGCTCTGTTCCTCGACGCTGATCGGCGAGGCCCTCCTGGCCATGTTCGCCGGGCTGGTCGCGATGCGGCTCTCCGACGTCTCCACGGCCACGATCTGGATCGTCACCGGGATCGCCATGGCACTCTGCGTCGCACTGTGCGGGATGATCGACCGCCCGGGCGCGGTGGCCATCGGCTGGGCGCTGCAGATCGGCCTGATCGCGAGCGGCTTCGTCCTGCCGACCATGTTCGCCCTCGGCGCGGTCTTCGCCGGCCTCTGGTGGTGCTCCGTCCACTACGGCCGCAAGGTGGACGAGTTCAAGGCCGCCCGCGCTGCGGCCGAGGTCGCCGCCGCTGCGCAGGCCTAGACCCAATGGCAGTGACTTAAGTTGTGTCCCGCTGGGTGATCGTGACGGTGGCCGGTTGGGGCGGTGGCCAGTTGCGGTGTTGGGCGCGTTTGAGGGGCCAGTTGGACATCTTGCGTTTGATGACGTGGGGGCAGGTCCGGTGGCGGCGTTCGGGCAGCAGGCGTTCGGCGATCTCAGCCAGGGTGCGGGTGAGTGCCCTGGCGAGTCTGCCGGGGGGAAAGTCCCGCCTGGGCGGGTACCTGGCGGCGTACAACCCGCAGGCTGCGGGTGAAGGACAGCCGGTCGGGGTCGATGCCCTGGTGCAGGGCGGCCTGGTGCATCAGCTGTCGGATCGCGTAGTGGACGAGCAGGAGGCCGTAGACCTCCTGCTCGACTCCCCACGGGTACTTGGAGCGCAGGACGAGCCTGGGGCCGCGCTGGTGGGTCTTGATCTCGTCCAGGGTGGTCTCGATCTCCCAGCGCTGGACGTAGAGTGCCGCGAGTTCGGCGGCTGGTGCCTCCTTCGGGTCCAGGAGGGTGGTGACCAGGCGGTAGACGGTTGCCTCGCCAGTGCGGGCCAGGGTGTACTCCACGACCCGCACCGTCACCGGGTTGCGGCGCGTCCCGCGGTCCCGCTCGGCGTGGATCGTGCTGAGGTAGGAGCCGTCGTCGAGCACCCGCGTCACCGGCAGCGCCGCGTTCTTCTTGACCCGCCACAGCAGGTCCGCGCCGGTGGCCCGCGCCTGCTGCCACAGCTCGAACCCGTAGAAGCCGCGATCGGCCAGCAGCAGCATCCCCGCCCGCAGGTGAGCGAACAACTGCCGGGACAGGGTCTGCTCGCTGACCGACAGCGGCCCCAACGCGGCGCCGAACACGGTGTGGGTGCCGCACTCCGCCAGCCCGACCAGCCTGGCCTGCGGGAACGCGCCGCTCCCGCGCCCTGATCCCGGCCGGCCGAAGAACTCGTCGTTGGCCTCGGTGTCCGCCAGGTCCAGCGTGGTCCCGTCCACCGCGACCAGCTGCCAGCGCCGGTACCAGGCACCCGCCGTCCCGGGCACCACCACCGGACGGCATACCCGCGCGAACAGCAGCCGCAAGGGCTCCGGGCCCAGCCGCCGGCGGGCCCGCCCGATCGCGGCGGTCGTGGGCACCCGCCACGACCGCCGCCCGTCCCCGAGCCCCTCACCCAGCAGCCGGGCGACCTCTTCATAGCCCTGCCCGAAGAACAGGCACATCGCCAGGACGAAGTACACGACCACCCGCGCCGGCAGCAGACGGCTGCGTTTCTCGCCCCGCCCGGTCTCGGCGATCACCTCATCGACCAGACCCGGCGGAAACGCCTGGGTCAGCACCCCGATCGCGATCCGGTCCGACAACCGCTCACCCGCAGGCGACTTGACCTGCCCCACCCTCGCCACACCACAACCAACGAGGCACGGACCACAAAGTCACTGGCATTGGGCCTAGACCAGCGGGCCGGGGGGTCGCTCACGCAAGGTAACCTCTGCGGGTAGTCGCATACCGCATGCCGAACCGAATCCCCAGGAGACGCACCGTGTCCCAGCGCACTCTCGTCCTGCTCAAGCCCGACGCCGTCCGCCGTGGCCTGGCCGGCGAGATCATCAGCCGCATCGAGCGCAAGGCCGGCTGGCGGCTGACCGCCGTCGAGCTGCGCACCTTCGACCGGGCGACGCTGGAGCAGCACTACGCGGAGCACGTCGGCCGCCCGTTCTACGAGCCGCTGCTGGAGTTCATGACCTCCGGCCCGTCGATCGCGATGATCGTCGAGGGCGAGGAGGTCGTCCGCGGCATCCGCATGCTGGCCGGTGCCACCAACCCGCTGGAGGCCGGGGCCGGCACCATCCGCGGTGACTACGCGACGATCACCCGCGAGAACCTGATCCACGCCTCCGACTCCCCGGAGTCCGCCGAGCGCGAGATCAAGATCTTCTTCCCCGCGCACGCCTGAGTCCGGCCCGGCGACACGCCGGGAGGACCCAGGACTGCCCCGGCCGGACCGTTGGCCCGGCCGGGGCACTCTTATCGTGAAATAGGGAACTGGGGGCGCCGACACGGCGTCCCAATGCTCGGAGAAGCGATCACGCTCCGGACAATGGACGGTATGCCCCGCGTCGATGTCCGTTCCGAGTGGCGTGACTACGATGGACGCGACTCAAGGGCCCGGTAAGGCAGCTCAGCTGGTCTCCGCCCAAGCGTGGGCGCGCGCATACGTCCACTCCCATGAACTCCGAGCCCGGGAAGGCACCTACACCCCATGGCGAGCAACCTGTCGTTCATCGGCCGAGACCTGGCGATCGACCTCGGAACTGCCAACACGCTGGTGTACGTCAGGGGCAAGGGAATCGTCCTCAACGAGCCGTCCGTCGTCGCCGTGAACACCAACACCGGCGGCATCCTCGCGGTCGGCGCCGAGGCGAAGAAGATGATCGGCCGCACGCCCGGCAACATCGTCGCCATCCGCCCGCTCAAGGACGGCGTGATCGCCGACTTCGAGATCACCGAGCGGATGCTCCGCTACTTCATCCTCAAGATCCACCGCCGCCGCTGGATGGCCCGCCCCCGCGTCGTCGTCTGCGTGCCCTCCGGCATCACCGGGGTCGAGCGCCGCGCCGTCATCGAGGCCTCCTCGCAGGCCGGCGCCCGTCAGGTGCACATCATCGAGGAGCCGATGGCCGCCGCGATCGGCGCCGGGCTGCCCGTCCACGAGGCCACCGGCAACATGGTCGTCGACATCGGCGGCGGCACCACCGAGGTCGCGGTCATCTCCCTCGGCGGCATCGTCACCGCCCAGTCCATCCGGGTCGCCGGCGACGAACTCGACAACGCGATCGTCCAGCACATCAAGAAGGAGTACTCACTGCTCCTCGGCGAGCGCAGCGCCGAGCAGATCAAGATGAGCATCGGCAGCGCCTTCGGCCCGGAGGGCGAGAAGGACGAGCACGCCGAGATCCGCGGCCGCGACCTCGTCAGCGGCCTGCCCAAGACCGTCGTCATCTCCGCCGCCGAGGTCCGCGAGGCCATCGACGAGCCGGTGAACTCGATCATCGACGCGGTCAAGACCACCCTCGACCAGTGCCCGCCCGAGCTGGCCGGCGACGTCATGGACCGGGGCATCGTGCTCACCGGCGGCGGCGCCCTGCTGCGCGGCCTCGACGAGCGGCTGCGCCGCGAGACCGGCATGCCGATCCACATCGCGGAGAACCCGCTCGACTCCGTCGCGCTCGGCTCCGGCAAGTGCGTCGAGGAGTTCGAGGCGCTCCAGCAGGTGCTCGACGCGCAGCCGCGCCGCTAGCACCGCGACCGACATCCGACCGTCAACTGAACGGGCCGCCGCCGCCCGGGCCCCACGGCCCCGGCGGCCGGCCAGGTACGAAGGGGCAGTACCAGCACCGTGAGGGACACACGAGAGAGCCGGCTGCTGCTCATCCTGCTGGTGGCCGTCGCCTTCGCGCTCATCACCGTGGACATCAAGGGCGGTGAGAGCTCCCCGCTCGTCGGTGCCCGGCACGCCGCCGCCGGCGTCCTCGGCCCGGTCGAGCGCGGTGCCGCCAGCGTGGTCGACCCGGTCGCCAACACCGTCCGGGCCTTCCGCGACGCCGCCACCCACAGCGGCCGCACCGACCAGCTCGCCCGCGAGAACACCGAACTGCGGCAGAAGCTCGCCTCCTCCGACATGGCCGCCGGGCGCACCAAACAGCTCGACGACCTGCTGCGCACCGCCGGCGCCGGCGGATACACCGTCAAGGCCGCCCAGGTCATCGCGATCGGCCCGGCCCAGGGTTTCTCCTGGACCATCACCATCGACGCCGGCAGCGACGACGGCCTCACCCGGGACATGACGGTGATCAACGGTCAGGGCCTGGTCGGCCGGATCACCACCGTCGCCCGCACCACCGCCACCGTGCTGCTCGCCTCCGACCCCGGCTTCACCGCGGGCGCCCGCCTGGAGGGCACCGGCGAGATCGGCTTCGCCTCCGGCGGCGGCGACAGCCCGATGAAGGTCTCCCTGCTCAACGGCAAGGCGCAGGTCAAGGCCGGCGACCGGCTGGTCACCTTCGGCTCGCAGAGCGGCCGTCCGTTCGTGCCCGGAGTCCCGGTCGGCAAGGTCATGGAGGTCCAGGCCAACGCGGGACAGTTGACCAAGACCGTGCTGGTCGAGCCGTTCGTCCAGTTCACCCGGCTGGACCTGGTCGGCGTCGTGGTCGTGCCGCCGCGCGCCGACCCGCGCGACGGCGTGCTGCCGCCCGCGCCCGCCCAGGGCCAGGCCACCCCCGCCGCACCGGCCGCCCCCGCCGTCCCGCCCGCCAAGCCCACTGGGGGGAACTGAGCCATGCGCCTCGCCCGCATCCCCGTCTCCGCCGTCCTGATCCTGCTCGGCCTGATCCTCCAGGTCAGCGTCTTCGGCCGGCTCCAACTCCCGGGCGCCACACCGGACATACTGCTGCTCGTCGTGGTCGGCCTCGCCATGGTCTACGGGCCCGGCGGCGGCTGCGTGGTGGGCTTCGCGGCCGGACTGCTGGCCGACCTCGCGCCGCCGTCCGACCACGCGATCGGCCGCTACGCGCTGGTGCTCTGCCTGATGGGCTACGCCGCCGGGCTGCTGCGCCCGGAGCACGGCCGCCAGCGGTCGGTCTTCAGCGCGCTGCTGGTGGTCGCGGCCGCCGCCGTCGCCTCCACCCTGCTGTACGCGATGGTCGGCGCGCTGGTCGGCGACACCGCCGCCCGGCACGTCGGGCTCGTCGGCCTGGTGATCAGCGCCCTGCTGTACGACCTGCTGCTCGCGCCGTTCGTGGTGCCACTGGTGATGCTGCTCGGCCGCCGCTTCGGGCGCGACCCGGTGGCCGCCGCCAGCGGCGACGACGAGGGCGGCCCCGGCCTGGGCACGCTGGCCCGCTACCGCACCACCCGTGAGATCTCGGCGGGCCCGTCCTACAAGAAGCGGCGCATGCCCGGCTTCGCCCGGCGCCCGTAACCCCGCCCCCGACCTCCCGACCTCCCGACTCTGGAGCGCACGAGACGTGAGCAACATCCCCGAGACCGGCCGTACCCGGCGGGTGACGATCCGTCTGGTGGTGCTGCAGATCCTGGTGCTGTCGCTGCTCGCCACCCTCGGCGGGCGGCTGTGGTACCTGCAGATCCGCAACGCCAGCGTCTACACCGCCAAGGCGACCGGCAACCACATCCGCGAGGTGGTCGACCCGGCCGTCCGCGGCGAGATCCTGGACGCCTCCGGCCGGATCCTGGCCGGCAACGAGACCCGCCTGGTGGTCTCGGTCAGCCGCACCTCGCTGCTCCAGCAGAAGGACGGCGGCAAGGCGGTGCTGGGCCGGCTCGCCGAGGTGCTGGGCATGCCGGCCAAGGACGTGCAGGAGAAGGTCCGGCTCTGCGACGCCAAGACCCCGCAGCCCTGCTGGAACGGCTCGCCCTACCAGCCGATCCCGGTCACCAAGGAGGCGACCACCCAGCAGGCGATGCAGATGATGGAGCGCCGCGAGGACTTCCCCGGGGTCACCGCGCAGCCCACCGCCGTACGCCGCTACACCGGCGCCGAGGGCGCCAACATGGCCCAGGTGCTCGGCTACCTCTCGCCGGTCACCGACGAGGAGGTCAGCAAGACCGCCGACAAGACCGGCCTGGACCGCTACCTGCCGGCCGACCAGATCGGCCGGGCCGGCCTGGAGTCGGTGTACGACCGCGACCTGCGCGGCACCGCCGGCATCACCAAGCTGGAGGTGGACAACCTCGGCCGGGTGATCGGCACCGCCGGCACGGTCGCCCCGCAGACCGGCAACAACCTGGTCACCAGCATCGACGCGCGGGTGCAGAAGGTGGTCGAGGACAACCTGGCGCAGGCCATGACCGACGCCCGGAACACCTTCGACAAGGTCACCAACCGCAACTACGAGGCCGACTCCGGCGCCGCCGTCGTGATGGACGTGCACACCGGGCGGATCGTCGCGATGGCCAGCGCGCCGACCTACGACCCCAACCTCTGGGTGGGCGGCATCACGGGCAAGGACTACCAGTCGCTGACCAGCAAGGAGTCCAACTTCCCGCTGCTGAACCGGGCCATACAGGGCCAGTCCGCCCCCGGCTCGACCTTCAAGGTCGTCTCCACCACCGCCGCGGTGCAGGCCGGCTACTCGCTGGACGGGACGTACCCGTGCCCGAAGAGCCTGACCATCGGCGGCCGTGAGTTCAAGAACTTCGAGAGCGAGAACTTCGGCTCCATCTCCCTGGAGAAGGCGCTGGAGGTCTCCTGCGACACCGTCTTCTACGGCCTGGCGTACGACCAGTGGATGAAGGACGGCGGCATCAAGCCGAAGAAGGACCCGGGCGACTGGTTCTTCAAGACCGCCCACCAGTTCGGCCTCGGCGCCAAGACCGGCATCGACCTGCCGGCCGAGGTCACCGGCCGGGTGCCGGACCGGCAGTGGAAGCAGTCCTTCTACGACAACAACAAGGACGCCTGGTGCAAGCAGGCGGAGAAGGGCGGCAACAGCTTCTCCGACCAGATCGCCCGGGAGAACTGCGTCGACGGCTACCAGATGCGCGCCGGTGACGCCGTCAACTTCGCGATCGGCCAGGGCGACACCCTCGTCACCCCGGTCCAGATGGCCCGGATCTACTCGGCGCTGGCCAACGGCGGCACCTTCTACCGGCCGACCATCGCCAAGGCGGTGATAAGCCCGAGCGGGGAGCTCGTCCGCGAGATCGCCCCGCACGAGGACGCCAAGTTCCCCGGCGACCAGAAGCTGCTCAGCTACATCGACCAGGCCACCGCGGGCGTCATCACCAGCGGTACCGCCGCGTGGAAGTTCGCCGGGGCCGGCTGGCCGCAGAACAAGATCGAGCTGCACGCCAAGACCGGCACCGCCGAGGTCGAGGGCAAGCAGACCACCTCGTGGCTGACCACGTACAGCAAGGACTACGCGGTCGTCATGACGATAAGCCAGGGCGGCACCGGCTCCGGCGGTTCGGGCGACGCCGTCCGCCGCATCTACCAGGCGCTGTACGGCGTGGACGACAAGGGCAACGTCGACAACGGCAAGGCGCTGCTGCCCGCGCCGCAGACCGAGCTGCCGAAGTTCAACCCGGACGGCACCGCGATCATCAAGCCGGCCGGCTACACCGTCGCGGCCCCGTCCGGGCTCGCCGACCCGGGCGTGACCGGCGGCTCCCCGCGGGTCTTCCTCGACCCGGCGGCGCCGACCGCCCCGCAGACCCCGCTCACCGCGGCCGACGCCGCGCTCGAACCGACGCGCGGCGCGGGAAGGGGTGGACGGGCATGAGCACGTACGGCTCCTACCGGCAGCTGCGGCTCGGGCCGCAGCGCACCGGGGTCTCCAAGGCCCTCGCCAAGAACTCCCCGCTGTGGCGGCTGGACTGGATACTGCTGCTGGCCGCGCTGACCCTGTCGCTGGGCAGCTCGCTGCTGGTCTGGTCGGCCACCCGCGGGCGGGACTCGCTGACCCACGGGGACCCGCAGTACTTCCTGTACCGGCACCTGACCAACGTGGTGGTGGGGCTGGTGCTGTGCGCGGTGGTGATAGCGATAGGGAGCAGGCGCTTCCGCACCCTCGTGCCGTTCGTCTACATCGCCGTCATCGCGCTGGTGCTGGCCACGCTCAGCCCGCTGGGCTCGACCATCAACGGCGCGCACTCGTGGATCCAGCTGGGCGGCGGCTTCTCGATCCAGCCGGCCGAGTTCGCGAAGCTGGCGATCGTGCTGTCGATGGCGGTCGTGCTGTCGGACCAGGTGGACGCGGGGGAGCGCGAGTTCCCCTCGCACCGGGCGGTCTTCCGCGGCCTGGTCTGGGCCTGCCTGCCGATGGGCCTGGTGCTGCTGATGCCCGACGCCGGCTCGACCATGGTGATGTCCGCGATCGTGCTGGGCATCCTGCTCGGCTCGGGCGCGGCCAACCGCTGGGTCCTCGGCCTGCTGGTGACGGGCACCGCGGGATCCGTCGCGATCTGGAAGCTCGGGCTGCTGAGCAAGTACCAGGTCGACCGCTTCGCGGCCTTCGCCAACCCGCAGCTCGACCCGTCCGGTGTCGGCTACAACACCGCGCAGGCGCGCATCGCGATCGGCTCGGGTGGGCTGACCGGCAAGGGTCTGTTCCACGGGACGCAGACCATAGGGCAGTTCGTGCCGGAGCAGCAGACCGACTTCGTGTTCACGGTGGCCGGCGAGGAGCTGGGCTTCGTCGGGGCGCTGGCGATAATCCTGCTGGTCGGCGTGGTGCTGTGGCGGGCCTGCCGGATCGCCCGGCAGGCGACCGACCTGTACGGGACGATCGTGGCGGCCGGGATCATCGCGTGGATCTCGTTCCAGGCGTTCGAGAACATAGGGATGTGCCTGGGCATCATGCCGGTGGCGGGCATCCCGCTGCCGTTCGTCTCGTACGGCGGGTCGTCGATGTTCTCGGTGTGGGTCGCGGTCGGGCTGCTCCAGGCGGTGCGGAGTCAGCGGCCGATAGCGGTCTGAGCCCGTCAGCGGTCCCCAGCGGTCCGTGCGGTGCTTCCGGCGAGGGCCGGTCCGGGTCGTCCATCCTGTCGGACGGCCCCGGGCCGGCCCTCGGCGTGCCGGGGGTCAGAGCAGGCACTCGGCGGCGGCGAGCACCGCGCGGGTCTGGTGGGCCACCTGCTCCTCGACCGGCACCCAGCGGGCGCCGAACCGGTGGCGCAGCAGGTCCAGGCTCTCCGCGACGACGGCCCGGGCGCGTTCCCGGGCGGCGTCCGCGCCCGGGCCGCGGGCGTCCGCCAGCAGCCGCAGCAACATCGACGCCACCCGCAGCGGGAGGCGGGCGGCGACCAGCTTGGCGGTGGTCACCCGGGAGACCGTGAGCGGCTCCGAGCACCACTGGTCCAGCCACTCGTCCGCGACCGGCGGGCCCACCCGCAGATTGAACTCGGCGGTGCGCACCAGCGCGCCGTGCACGGCGCGGGCGTGTGCCGGGACGCGGTCGAGCAGCGCGGTCAGCTCCTCGGCGCGGTCCTTGAGCGTGCGGGCGGCGGTGCCGACGGCCCGCGCCACGGCCGGGTGCGGGCGGGCGTCGCCGACCGCGTCGACGGCCCACATCGGGACCTCCAGGACGGCCGTCACCGCGCCGTGGCGGGTGGCGTACGACCAGGTGGAGAGCTCCGGCTCGTCCGGCAGGGCCTGCGAGGCGCCGGTGCTGCCGGGGCCGGGCATCAGATAGGTGCCCGGGGCGGGGCTGGCCCAGCCGATCGCGTCGAAGGAGTCGATGTCGAGCGGGAGGCCGGCGCGGTCGGCGGCGCGGGCGAAGCGCTCGGGCAGGCCCGGGACGGGGCGGGTGAGCTGGACGAAGGCGCCGCCGAAGTCCACGCCGTGCAGCGAGCACTGGAGGAACGGGCGCAGTTCGTCGATCAGGCCGGTCAGGGCCAGGCTCTCCGGCATCGGACGTCGGCCGGAGCCGGGCGCGGGCAGCAGCTCGGGCTGCTCCTCGAATGAGGGGCGGAAGAAGTGCTCGTAGTGGCGACGCATGGTGAGCGGGCCGTCCAGCCAGCCCGCGTTGAGCGCGGCGCCGTCCGGGTCCAGGCAGAGCAGCAGGTGCCAGGAGAGGCCGGGCCGGGCGGGGCGGGCCAGCAGCAGCTGGGCCAGCCGCACGGTGGCGGCGACGCCCACCGGCTCGTTGGGGTGCGGGCCGCCGACGGCCAGTACGGCGTGCGGGCCGCGGTCGACGGAGAGCAGCAGCAGGGGCCGCCCGGCCCGGGAGCGGCCCACTTCGCGCAGGCGGCAGCGGTCCGGGTGGTCCAGGGCCAGCCGCCGGGCCACGGCCTCGGCGCGGGCCACCGTCGGGTAGCGGGCCGCGGCTCCGGCGAGGGGCCGGGACGGACGGACCCGCCGGCCGGTGTCGGTCATGCTTCTCCTCGCGCCCGGGCGCGCGGGCGCCGGGGCGCGGACGGTGCGCCGCCGGACGCGGCCTGCGGGCCGAAGGGCGTTGTCGGTCGCCGGTGGGGAGTCGGCGAGGGCCGAGCGTACGGCCCAACTCCCCTCTCCGGAAGGGGTGCAGGGATCTCTGGCGGAGCCCTGTCAGTAGCGCACGGGCCGTCCGGGGGTGTCAACGGTGGATGGCGCGGGGCGGTGGAGCGCACCGACCGGAGCGGGGCGGGTGAGCCCGGCGGTCGCTTTCCCGGATTGGGCTACCCTTGAGGGTCACCCCTCCCAGCCGTCGCCTGACGATGCGCGCGGCACCGAACCAACGTCGTAAGGGTTCCTAGTACATGACTGTCGAATCGGTCTTCCCACGCCTGGAGGCCCTCCTCCCGCACGTCCAGAAGCCGATCCAGTACGTCGGCGGCGAGCTCAACTCGACCGTCAAGGACTGGGACGCCTGCGACGTCCGCTGGGCGCTGATGTACCCCGACGCCTACGAGGTCGGCCTGCCCAACCAGGGCGTCATGATCCTCTACGAGGTGCTCAACGAGCGCGAGGGCGTGCTGGCCGAGCGCACCTACAGCGTCTGGCCGGACCTCGAGGCGCTGATGCGCGAGCACGGCGTCCCGCAGTTCACCGTGGACGCCCACCGGCCGGTCAAGGCCTTCGACGTGTTCGGCCTCTCGTTCTCCACCGAGCTCGGCTACACCAACATGCTGACCGCGCTCGACCTGGCCGGCATCCCGCTGGAGGCCAAGGACCGCACCGACGAGGACCCGATCGTCCTCGCGGGCGGCCACGCGGCCTTCAACCCGGAGCCGATCGCGGACTTCCTGGACTGCGCGGTGGTCGGCGACGGCGAGCAGGCCGTCCTCGACATCACGGAGATCATCCGCGCCTGGAAGGCCGAGGGCCGGCCGGGCGGGCGCGACGAACTGCTGCTGCGCCTGGCCCGCACCGGCGGGGTCTACGTGCCGAAGTTCTACGACGTGGAGTACCTGGCCGACGGCCGGATCGGCCGCGTCGTGCCGAACGCCCCGGGCGTGCCGTGGCGGGTGTCCAAGCACACCGTGATGGACCTCGACGAGTGGCCGTACCCGAAGCAGCCGCTCGTCCCGCTCGCCGAGACGGTCCACGAGCGGATGTCCGTCGAGATCTTCCGCGGCTGCACCCGCGGCTGCCGCTTCTGCCAGGCCGGCATGATCACGCGCCCCGTGCGGGAGCGAAGCATCACCGGCATCGGCGAGATGGTCGAGCGCGGGCTGAAGGCGACCGGCTTCGAGGAGGTCGGCCTGCTGTCGCTGTCCAGCGCCGACCACACCGAGATCGGCGACGTCGCCAAGGGCCTGGCCGACCGCTACGCCGCCGACAAGATCGGCCTGTCGCTGCCGTCCACCCGCGTCGACGCCTTCAACATCGACCTCGCCAACGAGCTGTCCCGCAACGGCCGCCGCTCGGGCCTCACCTTCGCCCCCGAGGGCGGCAGCGAGCGCATGCGCAAGGTGATCAACAAGATGGTGTCGGAGGAGGACCTGATCCGCACCGTCGCCACCGCGTACGGCAACGGCTGGCGCCAGGTGAAGCTGTACTTCATGTGCGGCCTGCCGACCGAGACCGACGAGGACGTGCTCCAGATCGGCGAGATGGCGAAGAACGTCATCCAGAAGGGCCGCGAGGTCACCGGCCAGAACGACATCCGCTGCACCGTCTCCATCGGCGGGTTCGTGCCCAAGCCGCACACCCCGTTCCAGTGGGCCCCGCAGCTGTCCGCCGAGGCCACCGACGCCCGCCTGGCCAAGCTGCGCGACTCGATCCGCGGCGACCGCAAGTACGGCAAGAACATCGGCTACCGCTACCACGACGGCAAGCCGGGCATCGTCGAGGGTCTGCTCTCGCGCGGCGACCGCCGGGTCGGCGGCATCATCCGCGCCGTCTACGAGGACGGCGGCCGGTTCGACGGCTGGCGCGAGTACTTCTCGTACGACCGCTGGATGGCCTGCGCCGACAAGGCCCTGGCCGGCACCGGCGTCGACGTCGACTGGTACACCACCCGCGAGCGCACCTACGAGGAGGTGCTGCCCTGGGACCACCTGGACAGCGGCCTCGACAAGGACTGGCTGTGGGAGGACTGGCAGGACGCCCTGGAGGAGGTCGAGGTCGACGACTGCCGCTGGACCCCGTGCTTCGACTGCGGCGTCTGCCCGCAGATGCAGACGGCTATACAAATCGGCCCGACGGGCAAGAAGATGCTGCCGCTGACGGTCGTCAACGCCGCTGACCAGCAGAAGTAGCCGACGACGTGGGTGACACGGTGAGCGAGCTGTGTGACTTACTTCACAGCCTTTCGGAGGGTGAGCGGGAGCTCGTCCTGGGCGCGCTCGGCATGACGCGCGCCCCGGGCGGGCCCGCCCCCGCCCTCGGGGAGGCCCGGCAAGGCGGCCAGAGGACCCCTCTGCCCGCCGCCCGGAGTGCCCCGGGCATCGAGTCCTCGATCGAGTGGGTCTGACCCCTTGAGGCGACGCGCAGAGCCCTCCCCGATTCTGCTGGGGAGGGCTCTGCGCGTCGCATCACCCAGCCCGGTGGGCTGGCCGATCGCGCGGGGAAGAGGCGCGGAGGTGTGCGCCAGATGGCGTCCTGCGGGGTGGTGGAGCAGGGATCTTTGAGTAACCCTACAGACGGTCAAGCTGTGGGCCTTCAACCTGCTGGCGAGTGAGGCAGCGCAATGCACGCCCAGGCGATGGCGTTCGACACCGCGCACGGGCCCCCACGCCAGCGTAGGGCTTCGACCGCATGAGTAAAAGTGCCCGGTGTCGTCAGTACGCTATTGGGCGTACAGGCGTCGTGTGAGGCTTTGAAACGCCATGAGGGTTGGCGATCTTTGTATTTATGGCTCACGATCGAGGTAAACCATGGGACAGGTGGAACCGGCTGCGGAAGATCCGGAGAGTCGAGGGTGGCGCATGGGAGCTTCGAGAAGCTATCCGTAGTCGAATTGTAGAGATCGATTCTCTACTCGAGGCTTTCGCCTTGAACTCGTCGCCACTCCCGAAGGATGGAGCGGACGCCACATTCTCCAGCGCTCGCAAGGAGCTAGAGGCTGCGGATAAAGTACTAGACCATACCTGTCCGTGGTATAGGCGCCCAGTCCACCTTGCTGTGGCGCAGACGCACGTCGACATGGCGCACGGCTTGCTTCTGCGCCTCCTGCCGGACGGTCTCTTCAAGGCGCAGATTCCGGGATTGCTGGATATCGTGAAAACGTATCTGGGCTCCGAGGATCCTCGCCGGAAGGCGGCGGAGGGGGCTTCGGAACAGCTGGTCGCGGCGGAAGTCATTCGCCTGCAGGATCGAGAAACGGTCATTGACGCGGTCCGTGGAGCCCGTCTAGTGCTCCAGTACGAGGGTGCGCGGGCCAGGAATTTCATCCGCATCCTTTACTGGGTCACTGCGGTTCTCTTTACTATCGCAGTGGTGCTTGCGGTGTTTGGCGCATATTCGCCACTCCTGGTGCCATTGTGTTTTGGTGATGTGCCCTATTGCCCTACGGGTAACGAGCCGGCGAGCTGGGATTATACCGTCATCGAACTTGTAGGAATAATGGCAGCCGCGATTGCGGCTGCTGTATCACTTCGCCGACTCAAAGGCCCGACTATTGCCTATGGAATTCCAGTTGCCCTTGCCGTTCTCAAGCTTCCCACTGGCGCGCTGACAGCACTCGCTGGGCTCATGCTCATGCGGGGTGAGTTTGTTCCGGGCTTGACGAGTCTGAGCTCGTCCGCCCAGATCATCGCGTATGGAATCGTCTTCGGATATGCACAGGAGGCTGGCACCCGCCTGATCGATAAGCAAGGCCAGGAGGTTGTCAAGGCTCTTGGTGTTTCGGCGAACAGCCCTTCGAGCTCGACGCTTTGATGACGGTGCTGCCCCGGCCGGGGGATCTGCTCCCTCCACAGAACGCGGCACCGGCGTTGGCTGGCCTTTTTGCCTGCGGAACCTCACGGATCTCCTCGGTTCAAGCAAACATCGCAAGCAGAAACGGTCACCCTTCCTCTGTTTGAGGAGACGGAACTTTCTCGTTCGTGAGAATGGACAGGTGTGCGGCGGCAGAGCGGGACAGGCTCTCAAGAAGCAGCTTGCCCTTGGTGGCAGTGCCGAGCGACGGTGTGCCGATGATGCCGTTGGTGGTGTAGCCGGACATGCCCAAGGTCAGGAGGTGGGGGCGCTCGGGGACGGAGTGATCGTCCTGCTCGATGCCTTCGCGGACGAGGTGCGGGGCGCCGTGGAGGAGCAGGGAGACCTCTAGCTCGCCGCCGTGCATGTCCTCGGCGCTGCTGCTCTCCAGGCCGGCCGCTTCGCGGGCCCGGTGCCAGTCCTCGCGGACCGGGAAGAGGGCAACGTATGGGCCGCCGGTGTTGGCCTCCTGGACGACGTTCGAGAGGACGTAGTTGCCGCCGTGGCCGTTCACGATGAGCAGGCCGGGGATGCCGGACGCCTGGAGGGACTTCCAGATGTCGTTGATCACGGCGTAGAGGGTGGCGGCGCTGATGCTGACGGTGCCGGGCATGTGGGCGTGCTCGTGTGAGCAGGACATCGTGATGGGCGGCAGGAGGAACAGGTCGTAGTCGGTGGCGATCCGCTGGGCGATCTGGCTGGCGACGACGGTGTCGGTGGTCAGTGGCAGGTGATCGCCGTGCTGCTCGAAGCTGCCGACCGGCAGTACGGCGATCTTGGCGCTGCGTCGGCGTTCGTCGGCGGAGGTGGCGGCCGTGATCAGTGCGTCCATGGGCCCAGCCTCTCTCATCAGATCATCAGCGGTCGAGAGGGTTCCTTGCTGCTCATCAGGGTCAAGCGGCCGGTGAAGGTGGCTACTTCGGGTACGGCGCTCCACCGCTGGAGGGCCTTGCCGGCTGCGGACAGTTCGGACATGGCTCTTGCGGACTCGGTGTCGATGGCGATCGACAGGGCCCGGTCGGCTGCGGCGGCGGCCTGCTCCGGCTCGCCGGAGATGGCGTACGCGCGCGCCAGTCGTGAGAGGTACACGCCCTGGTCGTTGCGGTAGATCGGTGGCAGGACCCGAAGCTCGGCCTCGAACATGCCCACGGCGGTGTGCGGATCGCCAAGCTCGATCAGGCAGTTCGCGCGCTGCATCTCGATGTAGGTCGGTGTGCAGTAGGCCAGGTCGAGCGCATCATCCGCGTGTGAGTCGTCCGGCGTGTCCGCACGCTCGTGGGCCTCGTCGAACTTGGTCTGGGCGAAGCGCTGGTTTCCCATGAGTGCGTGGCCCTGGGCCTCCTGCTGCGCGGCCAGAGCGCGGATGCGCGGCGTGGCGCCAGCCGACCGTTGGGCGGCACGGGCGAGGCTGACAGCTTGCTGTGCGTTGCGACGGGCGGTGGCCTGGTTGCTCTTGCGGAAGAGCACATAGGCCGCCATGACGTCATCGCCCGTCTCCTGCGCCCACTCCATGGCGCGGTCCGACCAGTAGAGCGCCTGGTCGAAGTCCCCGAGATCCTGGTTCAGCCAGCCGAGGAATTCAGCGGTGCGGGCGCCGATGGTGAGGAGTTCGTCCCGGGCGTGGCCTCCGGCGTTCTGCTGGAGGCGGTCGAGTAACTGGACGTGCCGAGTCACCGAGTCGAGGGCGTGACGGGAGCCGAGCAGGTTCGCGGCCTTGTAGTGGCCGGGCATGACGCTGCGCAGGTGGCAGACGAAGAACTCGGGGTCGATCGGTGCGCTCAGGCTCTGCCCGCTGGCGGTCCCTTCTGGTGCTTGGTGCCGGGGCCGCGGCGACGGCGCTTCCTGCTCCCATTCGCGAGAGGCCAGGCCGAGCATGTGTCCGGGGATGTGAAGGCCGTCGGCGATACGCTCGATGAGACCGATCTTCTCGATCCTGGGCTTGCCGGCCATGACCTCACCGACTCGGCTCGGCGTCATGTCGCAGGCACGGGCGATGAGCGAGGGGTAGATCCCGGCCAGCTTGAGCAGCCGGAACACGGCGGCGAAGTCTCGTCTTCGGCACGCGGCGATCATCTCAGGGTTGGAGAGCAGGCCCGGCGGGAGCCGGTCTGGAATACGCGCCTCGGTCACCACTGCCCCCGCTGTTGATCAGCAGTTGCTGCAAGGAAGTTGATTACCAGTGAGTTTACCCACATTGGGTAATCAGCCTGGGTGCGAAGTCCGTATTCCCTCTCGGCAACCTGGTGTCAAGGGCCGGAACGTCCATGTTCGGGCCGCCATTGGGCATCGGGAGGGTGGTGCACGTGATCAGCTCGGGAGAACCCCGGGACGGCGCCGAGTCGCACAGGCCGGCCGGCGGGATACCTGTCTTCGGGGCGATGCTCACCCGCCATCGCAGGTCGGCCGGGGCGGCCAGGAAGCACCTGCGCGACTTCCTCGACGGCATCCCGGACGGCGGGGCACTGGCCGACGTCGGCGAACTGGTGCTGTCGGAGTTGGTGACCAACGCGGTGCAGCACGCCCGGGTTTCCCCTGGGCGAGAGATCGCCGTGCAGTTCGAGATCGTGTGCAGCCGCCTTCGGATCGAGGTGCACGACGCGAGCAGCGAGAAGCCGGTGATCCGGCGTTCGACCGGTGCGGACGACCTGTCGGGTCGGGGGTTGTGCCTGGTGGAGGCCTTGTCGGTGGAGTGGGGCTGTGCGCCTCGGCCGGAAGGTATCGGGAAGATCGTTTGGGCCTTGGTGGGCCCGGAAGGCGGTGCGCGATGAGGCTCGGGCGGGCGTCCGGGGCGGCGGCGACGAGGTGCCACTACTGCGGTGCGGGTCTGTGGAAGGCGGCGGCGCGGTACATCGTCGTCAACGGTCAGACGGTCGGTGTCCACAAGAGGCACCCGCGTGGTGCCGGGGAGGTGTCGGCGCGGTGATGTCGCTTCAAGGCAGCGGCGCGCCGGCGGCGGAGCTGGTGCTGGCCGGCGGGAGTTCGGGGTCTGGTGCTGCTTCGCCGTTCCCGTTCCCGGTGGTGGTGGAGGTCCGCGGCGTGACGGGGCCTGCGCAGTTCTCCAAGTTGCCGGACGCGCTGGCGGCGCTCCTGGGCTCGCTGCGAGCGCTGCCCCTGGATGTAGAGCAGCGCAAGTACTTCGACGAGCTGTTCGGGCCGGACGCGGTTCAGGGGATCGGTCATCGGCTGGCGATGTACGGGCAGGTGCGGGCGCTGGCGTTCGTCGGTCTGACTCCGCACGTGGTGAAGCTGTACCCGGTCGAACCTGGGGCGTCGTCGTGATGCGAGGGGACCTTCGGACCTGGCTGGGCCGGGTCGTGTGGTGGTGGTCGCTGCGTGGTCAGTTCTTCTGGCCGGTGTGGGCCCTCTCCCCTCGGCGGCGTGCGGCCCACCGCGCGGTGGCGGCATGGTTCGCCGAACCCGGCTACCTCGACAGCTCTCCGTCGCGGTTGATGCGGCGTATCTGGCGGGAGCACACCGGAGTTGACGACCCGCTGGCCGGTCTGAACGAGGCGGAGTTGTTCCGGAGGATCTTCGGCCGTGACCACGAAGGGAGTGCGCGGTAGGGCTGCCTGACTTGATCAGGGACAACTGAAGACGTGCCGGACCACCCCGTGACCTTGGCGGGGCTGGGGTGGTCCGGTGGGTCGGAACCCGGTGCCGATGGTATCGGGATCTTCGGCATGTCTGTGCACGGATGAGCCGGTTCGGTTGTAGATCAAGGGAGTTGAAGCACTGTTGGACGGGGATGACGACTTCTGTTGGGAGTCGGCGGAGGACCTGGATCCGGACTCGTGGCTGTGGCTGCCTGGCGTGGACTACGCGGCGGGGTGGCGGGCCGCGCGGCGGACGGCGGTCGAGCTGAACGGGCTTCTGGCTGCGTGCGGGGTGGAGCGTTCGCAGTTGCGGGCGGTCGCCGACACGGATGCCCAGGGTGGGCCGGTGGTGCGGCTGGTGGGTGTCGCCGAAGGATGGCTGAGCCTGGAGGAACTGCTGTGCCTGGCCGCGTACGCCCGTCGGGAGCTGGCCTGACCGGTAGCGGCCCGGCGGGGATGGTGAGCGCGTGGCCGGTTGGGGGAGGCTTTGGGCGGTGTCCTTGGCGGGTTGGGGTCGGGCATGGTCGGGGGGCCGTAAGCTGGCCCGCGAAATCGGGCAGGTCTTGGGCCTGCCCGCAATTGGCCCGAGTGGCCCCCCGTCCTTGCCCGACGCGGGCCCCAGCCCGGCAAGGTGCGTAAAGCTTCCCTCGGCCGGCCACCCCGACCACCCGGCGGCAGCGAACGGGCCTGAGCGCCTTTGATCTTCGTGCGCGCTGTGCATCGTGGGCGGGCCAGGCGCCCGGCGGCGCGGATGCGCCGCCGCTTGAGTAAGTAAAGGCAAGTTGCGACAGCCCCCGCGCTCTGTCCGGACGTGGTGGCTGATCGGTACAGGCGAGGTTAGCGGGTTGCCTTCGCCGCTCGCGTGGCGCGCTTGGGCTTGGCGGCCTCGATTTCGTAGGCGAGAGCGGCGGTTTCGGCCCCGAGCCTGGTCTCTTCGAGAATCAAGGGCAGGCCTGCGGCCTGGTCATACGTGACGCGGTGGACGACCAGCAGGACGGCGGCCTCGGACAGGCGCAGGGCCTGCCGCTCGTCGGGCTGGGGGATGCGCGCGCTCACCCGCTCGCGCCAGGCAAGGTTGTGACCGGCGGCGACCAGCATGGCGTAGGCCTCGGTGGGTGTCACGCCGGGCTCTTTGGCGAGCGGAGTCCCGGTGACGTGCTCCATGGGGAGCAGGAGTCGGTGGAGGGCGCGGCCGTCGCCGTTCGGGTCGGTGATCAGGCGGTCGCAGCCGAACATCGCTTCGCCCTCGTCCATGCCCAGCAGTGGCCCGGTGATGGCGTCCGTGCGGGTGCGGTAGACGGTTGGCTCCTCGCCCTGCCCGAACCACGCGTCGGCAGGCGTCTCGTACTGGCTGCCGCGGACGGTGACCGTGCGCTCCATGGCGCTGGCGGGGCCGTGGACGGTGGTGCGGACGAAGGTGCCGCGTCCCTGCTTGACGTCCAACAGGCCTTCACTGCGCAGGGCCGCGACGGCGAGCCTGACAGTTGGTCGGGAGACGCCGTACTTCTCGGCGAGATCGGTCTCCGTCGGCAGTTGGGTTCCGGGAGGCCATTCGCCGGTGGCGATCGACTGTCGCATCGCCGCCGCTACCTGCTTGTGCAGTGCCTCGTTCCGGATGATCGCCATGGTGTTGACCCCTTGGTGCGGGCGCCGGGGAGGCCCGCTTCGCGTGTGTGTCGTGTCGTTTCGAGGGTTGTGTGTGGTCGTTTGCCCTGGTCGGGTGGCATCTCTATGTCTGTCGTCAGTTGCTAGGCGTTAAACGTAAGCATGAATTGCTTGCGCCGGGGCGTCAAGGAGGGGCATCATCGATCTCACCAAAGGTAAGTACGTTTGACGACATACGTCAGGCGGCCTTGGTGTCCCTAGGAGCGTGCGCTCATGCAGTCCATTCCCGTTGACATGACCCGCCTTGGCGCGATGACCTGCATCGTCGCCCCCGAGGCGCGGATCGCGAACCGCGAGACCGGAGAGGTGCGTAAGGACCGGGAGGGCCAGACCGTCTACACGGTCGGCGTCGCCGTGCGTCAGGAGGGCCGGCGAGCCTCGATCATCGAGATCAGCGTGTCCGGCGAACCGGTCGGCATCGTCGAGGGCGTGCGGGTGCACGTCACCGGCCTGACCGCCTTCTCGTGGGCGATGGGGGACCGACACGGCCTGTCCTTCCGCGCCGACGCCATCACCCCCGCCCCCGCCCCGGCCCCCGCGTCGGCGGGCTCGCGCAAGAGCGGCGACGCCTGATGAGTACCGCCACTCGCGCCCGGCTCCGTCGTCTGCTGTGTGAACTCGGCGACCTGGCCGACGAGGTCAACCCGTTCGCCGCCGACGACAGCGGCGCCCAGCTCTTCGATCACATCGCGACCCTGGCCACCAAGGCCGCTGGCCAGGCCCGCGACCTGGAGACCGAAGCGCACAACACCGCGATGGAGAACGGGGGACGGTCGTGATGCTGGTCCAGCTCCTCTGGGTGGCGCTGCTCGCCCTGGTGCTCATCCTGCTCGGCACCGCCCCGGGGCTGCGGCGCACGTACCACTACGTGTGGTGGTGCCTGCTCGGCTACCCCGTGACCGTGGTCCGGGTCCGCCTCACCTGGCGGCGGCTGACCACGAACCTCGGCCTGGCCGTGGCCACGCGTCCCGGGCGGGCGCTGCTCGGGGACATGGTGGTGCGCGGTGATCCGCTGCGGCCGGTCCCTCCCCGGCTGGGCGTGCCGAAGCTGCGGCGCGGAGGCCTGGACGTGGCGGTGCGCCTGCATCCCGGGCAGGTGCCGGACCACTTCCTGTCCGCCGTTGAAGCTCTCACGCACGCCTGGCGGGTGCACACGGTGCGGCTGTTCTCGGACGAGCGCGGGTTCGTGACCCTGTCCGCGCTCGCCTGGGACCCGCTCCGGGCACCCGTCGTGCCCTACCAGCTGAAGCGGCGCGTACTGCGGGCCGTGGTCGGCCTACTGGAGGACGGCCGCGTCTGGGTGATCGACTTCCGGAAGGCGCCGCACTGGCTGATCGTCGGCGCGACCCGCTCCGGCAAGTCCACTCTGGTCGCCGCCCTGGTGAAGGAACTCGCCCCGCAACGCGTCGCCCTGTTCGGCATCGACCTCAAGGGCGGCATGGAACTGTCCCTGTTCGAAGACCGCCTGTCCGCCCTGGCATCCACACGGGTCGAGGCCGCCCGGCTCCTAGCCGAACTGGTCGCCGAGACTGAGGCGCGCATGCAGCTGTGCCGCTCGGCCGGGGCCCGGTCGATCTGGGACCTGCCCGCGAAGCTCCGCAAGATGCCCATCGTCGTGATCGTCGACGAGGTGGCCGAGCTGTATCTGATGGCCACGCGAGAGGACAAGGCGGAGGTCGGGGAGATCTCCACCAACCTCCTGCGGCTCTCCCAGCTCGGCGCGGCCCTCGGCGTCCACCTGCTGATCGCCGGACAGCGGGTCGGCTCGGACCTCGGGCCCGGCGTCACGGCCCTGCGGGCGCAGTTGGCCGGCCGGGTCTGCCATCGGGTGAGCGACGCGGGTACGGCGGAGATGGCGCTGGGCGACCTCAACAAGGACGCCCTTGCCGCAGCGCAGCGGATCACGCTCGCCGAACAGGGCGTCGCCATCACCGCCGACACCGACGGTCAGTGGCTCCGTGCTCGCTCGATCCACGTCACCCCCGACCAGGCTCGGCGCACGGCCAGGAAGTACGCCCGCCTGGCTCCGGCCTGGCCTGGTCTCCACGTCGACGAGCCGAGCGAAGGGGTCTACGTCTGATGGGCGCCGTCCTCATCCTGACCGCCGTCCTGGCCCTCGTCACCTTCCTCCTGGTCCGCTCCGGCGAACTCAAGGTCTGGCACGTCCTCCTGATCGGCGTCCTCGGCATCTACCTCGACCGCATCGGCTGGGCCAACCCCGTCGTCTACGCCGTGAGCTGGCTCGTCCAAGGCCTCACCCACACCACCACCTGAAAGACGTGATCACCGTGCCAACCAGCCCAACCCCCACCGGCGGCCCCACCACCGACCGCCGGACACCCTCCACCCGCCCCCATGCCAACCCCGGCCGCACCACGCACAGCTTGGCCCGGCCGGGGCCCGGCGAACCCTGGCCCTGGAGACACCCACCATGACCCACCCCAACCCGTACACCGACCCCACCGCACGCCGCGCCTTCCTCGACCGGGAGGCGCGGCTGCGCCAACTACCCTCCATAGACCGCGACTTGGTCCGCCTCGGCGAGATGCCGGACCTGGACAGGTGGCTGGAGCAGATCCGTGCAACCGGCGGCTGTGCCGAACCGGTCTACCTCACCGGGCACTCCACCACCCTGGACGCCGCCACGGGTGAGGTCCTGCGGCACTTCACGACCGCCACTGAACCCGGCGGCCGACTGGCCGTCCGCTGCCGCAACCGCCGGGCCTCCCGCTGTCCGTCCTGTTCCCGTGAGCACAGCGGTGACACCTTCCACCTCGTCCGCTCCGGCCTCATCGGCGGCAAGGGCGTCCCCGACACGGTGCGCAAGCACCCGCGCCTGTTCGTCACCCTGACTGCCCCCTCGTTCGGCCCGGTCCACCGCGCGGGCGACTGCCACCGGGCCCGGCGCCGACGCTGCGAGCACGGCGGGCGTCATGGCTGCGGCCGAACCCACCCGGACACGGACCCGCTCATCGGACAGCCGCTGTGCGGCAACTGCTACCACTACCCCGGCCACATCCTGTGGAACGCCATGGCCCCCGCACTGTGGAAGGCTTTCCGCGACAACCTCTACCACCACGTCGCCACCGGGGCGGGCGTTGGCCGCTCAGAGGTGCGCACCCTGGTCCGCGTGTCGGCCACCAAGGTCGCCGAGTACCAGAAGCGCGGCGCCGTCCACTTCCACGCCGTCATCCGCCTCGACGGCCCCGACGGGCCCGCCTCTCCGCCCCCGGCCTGGGCAACCGCGGACCTCCTCCTTGAGACGGTCCACTCGGCGGCTTCCGCCGTGGCGCTACCGTGCCCCTACTCGGCGGCCTACGGCGGCGGGCGGCTCAGCTTCGGCACCCAGCTCGACGCCCACCCGATCACGAACGGAAACGGCGGACGGCTCACGGACGATGCCGTAGCCGCCTACGTCGCCAAGTACACGAGCAAGAGCGCCGAGACCGCGGGAGCTGTCGACCGCCGCATCACATCCCTCGCGGAGATACGGGCGCTGCACGTCACCCCCCACGTTCGCGCCCTCATCGCCACGGCCTGGCGCCTAGGCGGCCTGCCCGAACTGCAACACCTGCGCCTGCGCACCTGGGCCCACATGCTCGGCTACCGGGGTCACTGCCTCACCAAGACCTACGCCTACTCCACCACCTACGGCCAACTCCGTGCCGACCGCGCGGAACACGCCCGCACCCTCGCTGGCGCCCGCGACCTGTACACCGACTGGGACTCCGAGACCACCACCGAAACCGCCTGGCGCTTCGCCGGAACCGGGCATACCCCCGGCGAAGCCCTCATCGCGGCTGGCATCGCCGAAGGCCTCGCCGCCAACCGGCAGACCGCTCGTGAGGAACTGGCACGTGCCGACCAGAATTGGGAGCCGAGGTGACCGGCCGCCGCCCTGACGAGGACGCGAACCGGACGGCTGCACCACTTATCGAGAGCGAGATCGTCATGATCGACCAGGACGGCGGTGAAGAGCCGTTCGACCTGGTGAGATGGCGGGGAGAGGCACCGGCAGAGCACCGGGCCTCTCACCCCTAGAACTTCTCGCCGAAGTCGTCCTCCTTGAGTACCAGTCGCTTCCGCACATCCTTCGGGACGAGCAGCCTGAGGTGGACCTTGGGAGCGCGGACCTTCGGGATCTTCGTCCTGGTGACCTTGCACATGATGCCCACTCGTCGGAGGTCGGCGGCCATGGCCTCCATGCCGCCTTCCTCCCACTGTTCGCGGAACGTCTTCCCGTTGTGGACGTTCACCCACCGGTCCTTCGTGGACTCTGGGTCGATGGCTTCGAGATCGGCGATCAGCTTGTCGAGGGTCGTTTCCGCCTTCTCCTTGGTGAACTTGGTCTTCATAAACCGGCCTCCCGGCTCCAGTTCCTTCATGTAGTAGGCAACGGACTCCTCAAGCCGCTTCTGCTCCATACGGGCCTCCGCCCCCTGTGCGTAGGCCCGCGTCTGAACGGGCTCCTCCCCGAGGACGGACAGCACGTCCGCGACGAGCCTGCCGTAGACCGCTTCCGGGTCGGGCGCGCCCAGACCGCCGGCCTTGCACTTCTGGCAGCGGAGGTACTGGTAGACCCTGCCGCTGGTCGTCGTCTTCTGCACGTACATGTTGGTGTCGCAGTCGGCGCAGATCATGACGCCAAGGAACTTGGTCGCGCCGCCGGGCTGCCGCTGCGGCTGGTTCGTGCTGCGGAGGTCGAGGTCGGATTGCAGCTGTTTGAACTCGTCCTCCGTGAAGATCGGCTCAGCAACCTTGATCGGCTTGCCGTCCGTGCCGAGAACGAGCTTTGACCGCCGAATTCCGCCCTGCTTGTCCTCCTCAACCCGGTAGCCCGTGAGCGCCGGGTTACGGAGTTGGCGCAGCAGAGTAGAAGGAGTGAGTCCGTCGCTCGCCAGGCCCGCACGCTTCAGGACTGTGACCATCCGCCGCGCGGAGACACGCCTCCGGGCCATGCGCCGACACCAGTGCAGAGCGCGGTACGCATCGGGGTCGACATAGAGACCGACCTTCCCGCTCTCGTCCTCCCCGGTGACGTAACCGAAGGGAGGCTTCCCCACGAGCCAGTCACCTTGTGTCTTGGCGTAGTCCCACAGGCTCGCCACGCGCGTGCTGGTGTTGGCCGCCTCGATCTCGGCGATCCCGCCGATGAGCGTCACCATGATCTTTCCAACGACCGTAGTGAGGTCGATCGAGTCGTTGAGAGAGATGAGGTTCTTTCCGTACTTCAACGCCCAGTCGATCATGACGTTTAGATCGGACAGGCGGCGGATGAACCGGTCGAGCTTCCAGAAGAGCAGGACATCGAACTCGGGCGAGCGGTCGTTCAACCACTCGCCCAGCTGCTTCCGCTTCCACGGTGGCACCTTTGTCGCGGAGACGTTGAGGTCGCTGGCGACCCCGACGACCCGGCACCCGCGGTTCAGGGCCTCGCGGCGGAGATCGAGCTCCTGTCGGACGGGGGAAGTGGTGTCCTCCGTCAGTACTGACAGCCGGACCGAGATCAGTGCGCGCGGTGCGTCCGCCGGCAGCAGGGCGTCAGCTCTCTTCAGTTCCTCCAGTAGTCCGAGGTCCGCGGCCGTCCACTCGGCCTCAACCGTGTAGCTCTTCTGCTTGGCGGCGCTCGCCGTCCGTGTGCGCTTCCCCATGTCACAGAGGCTAGCGAGAGTTTTAGGTCCGTGTCCATATGGCCGCAGATGGACACGCACATCCAAATCGGCCCCACCGGCAAGAAGTTGCTGCCGCTGAGCGTCGTCAACAAGTAGCCCGCGCTCGGTAGCCCGACGGCTTCCTCGACCCCCGGCCGGAACGCTCCGGCCGGGGGTCGTCGGTATGCGGCTGACCAGGGGCGGAGCGAGTGGTACGGCGGGGCGCGTACCCTTTGAGGTGACAGCGTCCGGGCAGTGGCGGGAAACCGCCGCGCCGGACGGGGACAACTGACTAAGGACTGAGCGACCCTGGCACGCCGTACGCCCGACGGTCCGCCGCCCGCGCCGACGGTGCAGCGGATCCGTCTCCGCTACACCAAGCGCGGCCGGCTCCGCTTCACCAGCCACCGCGACTTCCAGCGCGCTTTCGAGCGCGCGCTGCGCCGTTCCGCCGTGCCCATGGCCTACTCGGCCGGCTTCACCCCGCACCCCAAGGTGTCCTACGCCAACGCCGCCCCGACCGGGGTGGCCAGCGAGGCGGAGTACCTGGAGATCGGTCTCGCCGCCCTCCGCGACCCCGAGGAGCTGCGGGCGCAACTGGACGAGTCGTTGCCGGCCGGCCTGGACGTGATCGACGCGGTGGAGGTCCGGACGCCGAACTTCGTGGAGCGTCTCGAGGCCTCCGAGTGGCAGCTCCGGCTGGACGGTGTCGCGCCCGAGGAGGCGGCCCGTGCGGTCGCGGTGTTCCTCGCCGAGGAGCGGGTCGAGGTCGAGCGCCTGACCAAGAACGGCGTGCGGGTCTTCGACGCGCGCGGTGCGGTGGCGGCGTTCGACGTCGCCTCGCCGCAGGTCGACGGTGGTACGGACACGGCAGCCGGAACGGACCACGATGTTCGGACCGGCCGTCCCTGTGCGATACTGCGCCTGGTAGTACGACACGCCACACCCGCCGTACGACCCGACGACGTGTTGTCCGGTCTCCGTGCGACGGCCGACCTGGCGCCGCCGGTCCCCGCAGAGGTGACCAGGCTGGCGCAGGGGCCGCTCGACGAGGAGACCGGCACGGTGACCGACCCGCTGGCGCTCGACCGCGCCGCGGCCCCGGCCGGTTCCGATCCGGCCGCAGGGCCGCGCGCTACCGCGTCCGCCTAGCGGGCGGAGGCCGGGTCCAGTGCCTCACTGGGCCCGACGGCCCTCCGGGGTTCCCGCGGCTCTCCAGGGGAGCGAGCGTCGTCGCAGCACAGGCCGGCCTCTTGCGGCCCGCCGACCCGGATGGTCGGTGGGCCCGAGGACCCCGTCCGGGAGCCACCCGGGGTTGGGGGACGGCGCAGCTTGGGAAAACCTCAGAAGACTGGTCAGACCAGAAGACTTTCGACACCCCGCCGAGCGTGGGGCGCCGAGCGAGACTACGAGCCCCTGTGCGGCCTCGCGTCCGCGCGGCGGCACCGTGAAAGGGTCCGGCCCGAGCATCGTCGCGATGCCGGCCGGCCACCGGTGACGTGCCGTGCCCGGATGCGGAGCCCGGGGGCCTGACGGGAGATCCACCCGCATGCTCGATAACACCGATCCGCAGCAGTCTGCGACGGAACAGAACGACACCGCTTCGGCCGGTGGCGAGGGCGCGTCCGCCGCGCCGCCGCGCCGCCGTCGCCGCGCGGTGTCCCGCCCCGCGGGCACCCCGCAGGGTGCGGCGGCCGAGGCCGCCGAGACGGTCATCGCGGCCGAGGCGCCCGCCGTGGCGGCCCCGGCCGAGGAGGCCCCTGTGGCCGAGCCGGTGGCCGAGAAGCCGGTCCGGGCCCGCCGGACCCGCAAGCGCGCCGAGGCGCCCGCCGGGGCGCCGGAGGCGAGCCCGATCGTGGTCGCCGCGCCGGACGTCGCCGAGGCTCCGGCTGCCGAGGCTCCGGCCGAGGAGGCCCCTGCGGCCGAGCCGGTGGCCGAGAAGCCGGTCCGCGCCCGTCGCACCCGCAAGCGCGCCGAGGCCCCCGCCGGGGCGCCGGCCGCCGTGGAGACCCCCGCCGCCGTCGAGGCTCCGGCGGCGCCGCAGGCCGAGGCTCCCGCGGCCGAGGAGGCGCCCGCCGCGCCGGCCCGCCGGACCCGCCGCCGTCGTGTGGTCGAGGCCGCGCCGGTCGTCGAGGCCCCGGTCGAGGAGCCGGCGGCCGAGGAGCCCGTCGTCGAGGAGGAGCCCGCCGAGGAGGCCGAGGCCGTCGCGCCCGCGCCGGTCGTCGAGCCCGCCCCCGCGCCGGTCGCCGAGGCCGAGCCGTCGCACCGGGTGCGCCGCCGTGCGGTCCGCCCGGCCACCGCGGTCTTCCAGGCCCCGGTGTTCCAGGAGCCGGCCCCCTTCGTCGCTCCGGCCGCGCAGCAGCAGCCCGCCGCCGCCCCGGCCCCGGTCCCGGTCGAGGCCGCGCCGGCTGCCGAGCGCGAGGAAGACGAGTACGAGTACAGCGGTGTCGGCCGCCGCCGCCGGGTCCGTACCCGCGTCGAGCCGGCCCGGTCCAAGCGGGTCGTCGCGGCGCCCGTCGAGGTGCCCGCCGCCGAGGCCCCGGCCGCCGAGGCCCCCGCCGCCGGTCCGGAGACCGAGGGCGAGTGGGAGGAGGACGGCCGTCCGTCGCGCCGCCGCCGCCGTGGTGGCCGTCGCCGCCGCCGTGGCGAGGCCGAGGAGTTCGAGGCCGAGGCCCACGAGGTCGAGCAGCCCGCCGAGGAGCCGGCCGTGGCCGCCGCCGAGGAGGAGGGCGACGAGGAGGAGGACGAGCTGGCCGCCGGCCTGTCGTCGTCCCGCCGTCGCCGCCGCCGTCGCCGCCGCACCGGTGAGGCCGGCGCCGTCGAGGCCGCCGAGACCACCGAGGACGGCGTCCGCACGGTGGTGAAGGTGCGCGAGCCGCGCCGCCGCTCCACCGAGCCGTCCTTCGACCCGGACGAGGTGCAGTCCATCAAGGGCTCGACCCGTCTGGAGGCGAAGAAGCAGCGCCGCCGCGAGGGCCGCGAGCTGGGCCGCCGCCGCGTGCCGATCATCACCGAGGCCGAGTTCCTGGCCCGGCGGGAGTCGGTCGAGCGCGTCATGGTGGTGCGCCAGAACGGCCAGCGCACCCAGATCGGCGTGCTCGAGGACGGCGTGCTCGTCGAGCACTACGTCAACAAGGAGCAGGCCACCTCGTACGTCGGCAACGTCTACCTGGGCAAGGTCCAGAACGTGCTGCCGTCGATGGAGGCCGCGTTCGTCGACATCGGCAAGGGCCGCAATGCCGTGCTCTACGCCGGCGAGGTCAACTTCGGCGCGCTGGGCGGCCACGGCGGCCCGCGCCGGATCGAGTCGGTGCTGAAGTCCGGCCAGTCCGTGCTGGTGCAGGTCTCCAAGGACCCGATCGGCCACAAGGGCGCCCGCCTGACCAGCCAGATCTCGCTGCCCGGCCGCTACCTGGTCTACGTGCCCGAGGGCTCCATGACCGGCATCTCGCGCAAGCTCCCCGAGAACGAGCGCGCGCGCCTGAAGCAGATCCTCAAGAAGATCGTCCCGGACGACGCGGGCGTCATCGTGCGCACCGCCGCCGAGGGCGCCTCCGAGGACGAGCTGACCCGCGACGTCCAGCGCCTCCAGCAGCAGTGGGAGGACATCCAGAAGAAGGCCGCGACCGGCAACGCCCCCGCGCTGCTGTACGGCGAGCCGGACATGACCGTCCGGGTCGTCCGTGACATCTTCAACGAGGACTTCACCAAGGTCATCGTCTCCGGCGACGAGGCGTGGAACACCATCCACGACTACGTCTCCAACGTGGCCCCGGACCTCGCCGAGCGGCTCCAGCGGTGGACCTCCGAGGTGGACGTCTTCGCCACCTACCGGATCGACGAGCAGCTGATGAAGGCGCTGGACCGCAAGGTCTGGCTGCCGAGCGGCGGTTCGCTGGTGATCGACCGCACCGAGGCGATGGTCGTCGTCGACGTCAACACCGGCAAGTTCGTCGGCCAGGGCGGAAACCTGGAGGAGACGGTCACCCGGAACAACATCGAGGCGGCCGAGGAGATCGTGCGCCAGCTGCGGCTGCGCGACCTCGGCGGCATCATCGTGATCGACTTCATCGACATGGTGTTGGAGTCCAACCGGGACCTGGTGCTGCGCCGCCTGCTGGAGTGCCTGGGCCGGGACCGGACCAAGCACCAGGTGGCCGAGGTCACGTCGCTGGGCCTGGTGCAGATGACCCGCAAGCGGGTCGGCCAGGGCCTGCTGGAGTCCTTCTCCGAGGCGTGCGTGCACTGCAACGGCCGCGGTGTGATCGTGCACATGGAGCAGCCGAGCACCCACGTCCACGCGCCGGCGGCCGCCGCCGAGGCGGGCTCGGGTGGCGGCAAGCGCCGCCGCCGGGGCAAGGGCGGGGCGGTCCACGAGGAGCCGCAGGCCGTCGAGGCCGCGGTGGCCGAGGTCGCCGTCGAGGCTGCCGTCGAGGCCGTCGAGCCGGTGCGCGAGGAGATCGAGGGCCAGCTGGCCATCGAGGTCCCGGGTGTCGAGGCGCCTGCCGCCGAGGCACCGGCCGCCGAGCCGGCTGTTGCCGAGGAGGCCCCGGCCGCGCCGGTCGGCCGCACCCGCCGCCGTGCGGTGCGCAAGGCGACGGCTCCGGCGGGTGCGCCCGCCGAGGCGGAGATCGTGGTGCTCCAGGCGCGGGCCGACGCGGCGCTGGAGGCGGCCCTGAAGGCCGCCGCCCCGGCCGCCGAGGCCGCGGTGACCGAGGCCGCCGCCGAGGCTGCCGAGGCTCCGGCGGAGCAGGTTGCCGTCGCGGAGGCCGTGGTCGTCGAGGCCCCGGCCGAGGCTCCCGCCGAGGTGCCGGCCGAGCAGCCCGCCGAGGCCGCCGCCGAGGAGGCGCCGGCTCCGAAGAAGCGGGCCGCCCGCAAGACCGCCGCCAAGAAGACCGCCGCCAAGAAGACGACGACGGCGGCAAAGAAGACCACCGCCCGCAAGACCGCGACCAAGCGGACGAGCGCGGCGGCCAAGAAGGCCGCGGCCGCCGAAGGTGATACGGCGGCCGAGTAGTGCCCACGCCCGGGGGCGGGACCCGTCCCGCCCCCGGGCCCGTACGAGCCGGTTTGCCCCCGCGGCGGCCGGTCCGTATTCTTGAACATCGGCGTGTCTACGCCATGCTCCCGAGCACATCACCTTTCCGAGTCGCCGCGTCCGCGCGGCGGGCGGGAAGAGGCCCCTGTGTCCGTACCCAGGTGGCTGGCGTCGGGAGTTCCGACCGAGTTAGGAAAGCAGGTACCGCATGTACGCGATCGTTCGCGCAGGCGGCCGCCAGCACAAGGTCGCCGTCGGCGACGTGCTGGAGATCGACCGTATCGAGGCCAAGCCGGGTGACTCGGTGGAGCTCTCGACCATCCTGGTCGTCGACGGTGACGCCGTCACCTCCGACCCGTGGGTCCTGGCCGGCGTGAAGGCTCACGCCGAGGTGGTCGACCAGACCAAGGGTGACAAGATCGTCATCCTGCGCTACAAGAACAAGACCGGCTACCGCCGCCGTCAGGGTCACCGTCAGCAGCACACCGCGGTGCGCATCACCAGCATCGACTCGGTCAGCAAGTAAGGGGATAGCGAGATATGGCACACAAGAAGGGCGCAAGCTCTACCCGTAACGGCCGTGACTCGAACGCCCAGCGCCTCGGCGTGAAGCGCTTCGGCGGCCAGGTCGTCTCCGCCGGCGAGATCCTCGTCCGCCAGCGCGGCACCCACTTCCACCCGGGTGCCGGTGTCGGCCGCGGTGGCGACGACACCCTGTTCGCGCTGACCGCCGGTGCCGTGCAGTTCGGCAACCGCCGCGGCCGCAAGGTCGTCAACATCGTGGCCGTCGAGGCCTGAGTCCGAGCGGACTCGCGAGTCCCAGCGGACTCACAATGAAGGGTGGGCCGGAATGTTCCGGTCCACCCTTCTTGCTTTACCGCAGGCAGCAAACAGACTCATCCGCACTGGAGGCACACCCATGACCACCTTCGTGGACCGCGTCGAACTTCACGTCGCCGCGGGTAACGGAGGCCACGGCTGCGCCTCCGTGCACCGGGAGAAGTTCAAGCCGCTCGGCGGGCCGGACGGCGGCAACGGCGGCGAGGGCGGCAGCGTCATCCTCACCGTCGACGCCCAGATCACCACCCTGCTCGAGTACCACCACTCGCCCAAGCGCAAGGCCACCAACGGCAAGCCCGGCGCGGGCGGCAACCGCACCGGCGCCGACGGCGAGGACCTCGTCCTGCTGGTGCCGGACGGCACCGTCGTGCTGGACCGCAAGGGCAACGTGCTGGCCGACCTGGTCGGCCACGGCACCAGCTTCGTCGCCGCCCAGGGCGGCCGCGGCGGCCTCGGCAACGCGGCGCTCGCCTCGGCCCGCCGCAAGGCGCCCGGCTTCGCCCTGCTCGGCGAGCCCGGCGAGGCCCGCGACATCGTCATGGAGCTCAAGTCCGTCGCCGACGTGGCCCTGGTGGGCTACCCGAGCGCCGGCAAGTCCTCGCTGATCTCGGTGCTCTCCGCCGCCAAGCCGAAGATCGCGGACTACCCGTTCACCACGCTGATCCCCAACCTCGGTGTGGTCACCGCCGGCGACACCGTCTACACCATCGCCGACGTGCCCGGCCTGATCCCGGGCGCCAGCCAGGGCCGCGGCCTGGGCCTGGAGTTCCTGCGGCACGTCGAGCGCTGCTCGGTGCTGGTGCACGTGCTGGACTGCGCCACCCTGGAGCCCGGCCGGGACCCGCTCAGCGACCTGGAGACCATCGAGGCCGAGCTGTCCGAGTACGGCGGCCTGGACGACCGCCCGCGCCTGGTCGCGCTCAACAAGGTGGACGTCCCGGACGGCCAGGACATCGCCGACCTCACCCGCGCCTCCCTGGAGGAGCGCGGCTACCAGGTGTTCGAGGTGTCCGCCGCCTCCCGCAAGGGCCTACGCGAGCTGAGCTTCGCGGTGGCGAAGATCGTCGCCGAGGCGCGCGCCGCCAAGCCGGTCGAGGAGTCCACCCGGATCGTGCTGCGGCCCAAGGCCGTCGACGACGCCGGCTTCACCATCACCGAGGAGGACGGCGCCTACCGCATCCGCGGCGTCAAGCCGGAGCGCTGGGTCCGCCAGACCGACTTCGCCAACGACGAGGCCGTCGGCTACCTCGCCGACCGGCTGGCGCGCCTCGGCGTCGAGCAGGAGCTGTGGAAGGTCGGGGCGCACGAGGGCGACACCGTCATCATCGGCCCGGACGAGAACGCCGTCGTCTTCGACTGGGAGCCGACCATGGCCGCCGGCGCCGAGATGCTCGGCCGCCGCGGTGAGGACCACCGCTTCGAGAGCCCGCGCCCGGCGGTCGACCGGCGCCGCGAGAAGCAGAAGGGGCGGGACGCGGCCGAGGCCGAGTTCCTCGCCTTCGAGGCGCTGTCCAGCGGCCGGCAGGCCGCCATCGACGAGGGCGACGACGAGGACTACTGAGTGCGACGCGGCGCGGCCCCACCACCCTGCGAGGGTGGCGGGGCCGCGCCGTTCGCTCATGCGTGCCGGGGCGTCACTTCGCCCAGGACGCCTGGAGCTTCGTGTTGTCGGTCAGGTTGGTGTAGCCGACCAGGACCGGCGTACTGCCGGCCGGGAAGCTGACGATGTCGCAGCCCTTGACCTCGGCGCCCTTGGTCGCGACCGAGAAGCTCGGCGGCAGCGTGCACTTGGAGATCGGCGTCGCGGCGGTGGGATTGGCGAAGCTGCTGGTCTTGCCGTTGGCGTCGAAGACCAGGAGCTTGGAGTCCGGCGAGGTGAACGCCATCTTGGTGTCGGTCAGGTTCTTCATCGTCCAGCTGACGTAGAACAGGTCGCGCCCGTCGAGACCCGTGGTGGGGGCCTTGGCGTCCTGGAAGTCCTTGATCGAACCGGGCGTGATGCCGGTGATCGTGATCTCCAGCTTGGTGGGGCCGTTCGACATCTTGTCGTTGAAGTCGACGGTGGCCGGCTGGCCGAACTTGACCGCGGTGGCGGCCTGCGGCAGGCCCTTTCCACCGGTGCCGCCGCCGGTGGTGGCACCGCCCGTGGCCGCGCCGCCGGCGGCAGCGCCGCCGGAGGCCCCGCCCGACGGGGCCGCGGTCGAACCGCCGGTCGCGCCGCCGGTGGCCGCACCACCGGTGGCGGTACCGCCCGAGGTGGAACCGCCGGTCGCGGCACCGCCCGAGGCGGCACCCGGGCCTGCGGAGGTGGGCGCCGGAGCGGCGGTGCCGCCGCCCGTGGCGCCACCATTGGTGTCCGAGTTGTCCGGGCCGCAGGCGGCGAGCGAAATGGCGGCGGCCGCCGCCACGGCGGCGACGGTCAGCTTCGTGGTGTACGAACGCATGGTGCGCTAACTCCTGGGCGCGCGACCGCGAACCGTTGCCGGCCTGCCCAGTGCGGCGCCGCCCGATGACAGGAATGTCGAAGACGAGTGGGTACAGCGGGCAAGAAGCCGTCCCCCGATCTGGCTTTCGGTCAGGGACCATACCAGCCATCCGGATTGGCGGCCGGGCTGTGGCGAGGCCGTGACAGGCCCGGGTCCAGCCGGTGAAACACGCTGCGGCCGACCTGCGTGGATCGCGTAGATTTCGGGTGTGACGGCCGGGCCGGGCCCGCCGCACCCGCACCACACCGGAAGGGCGTACAGCGAGATGAGCGAGGACTCACTGCGGGAGGAGGTGCTGACCGCTCGGCGGATCGTCGTCAAGGTCGGCTCCTCCTCACTCACCACGGCGGCCGGGGGCCTCGACGCCGACCGCGTCGACGCCCTCGTGGACGCGCTCGCCAAGGTGCGCGCCCGCACCGACCCGCCCGAGGTCGTCCTGGTCTCCTCCGGTGCCATCGCGGCCGGGCTCGCCCCGCTCGGCCTGGACCGGCGGCCCAAGGACCTGGCCCGCCAGCAGGCCGCCGCCAGCGTCGGCCAGGGCCTCCTGGTCGCCCGCTACACCGCCTCCTTCGCCCGCTACGGCATCCGGGTCGGCCAGGTGCTGCTCACCGCCGAGGACGCCAGCCGGCGAGCCCACTACCGCAACGCCTACCGCACCCTCGACCAGCTGCTGGCGATGGGCGCGATGCCGATCGTCAACGAGAACGACACCGTCGCCACCGCCGAAATCAAGTTCGGTGACAACGACCGGCTGGCCGCGCTGGTCGCCCACCTCGTCCGGGCCGACCTGCTGGTGCTGCTCTCCGACGTCGACGGCCTCTACGACGGCGACCCGTCCCGCCCCGGCACCAGCCGGATCGCCGAGGTGCACGGCCAGCACGACCTCGACGGCATCGAGATCGGCAGCGCTGGCAAGGCCGGCGTCGGCACCGGCGGCATGGTCACCAAGGTCGAGGCCGCCCGGATCGCCACCGGCGCGGGCATCCCGGTGGTGCTCACCGCGGCCAGCCAGGCGGCCGACGCGCTGGCCGGCCGGTCCACCGGCACGCTGTTCCTGCGCACCGGCAGCCGCACCTCCGACCGGATGCTCTGGCTGGCCCACGCGAGCAGCCCGCGCGGCGCCCTGCACCTCGACGCGGGGGCCGTCCAGGCGGTCGTCTCCGGCGGCGCCTCGCTGCTGCCGGCCGGGGTCACCAAGGTGGACGGGGAGTTCGCCGCGGGTGATCCGGTGGACCTTATTGCCGAAAACGGCCACATCGTGGCGCGCGGACTGGTCAACTTTGATGCGAGGGAGTTGCCCCGCCTGCTCGGCCGGTCCACCCGCGACCTGGCGCAGGAGCTCGGCGCCGCGTACGAGCGGGAGGTCGTCCACCGCGACGACCTGGTCGTCCTGCGCGGCTGACCGGCCGGTGGGCCGCTCCGCACGGGGAGCGGCCGCGGCCGCGGGCGAGGAAGGGCGCAGCCGTACGCGCCGGCCGAGGGCCGGCGGGGGCGGCCGGTGGGGGACGACAGGACATCGCCGAACAGGAGGCCGCCGGTGGAACGCAGGCGCGGGGAAGCGCTGACCGGAGGGACGGCGGACCGGCGGCTGACCAGCATCGACGGCGGACGGGGGGACGGCCCCGCCGAGCCGTCCGGTCCGCCGCCGCACGCGCCCGGCGGGGTGCGCAGGCTCCGGCCGGAGCGGCAGGACGCGGGGGAGCCGCCCACCGTGCCGGAGCAGGCCAGGCTCTGGCACGTGGTGCTGAGCGTGGCCGGGCAGGTCACCCCGCTGCCTTCGCTGCGTGCCTCGCTGGAGCGGCTCGCGCACGACCACTCGTTCTTCCTGACCGCCCGGTACGCCGCCGACCACGCGGAGATCCGCTACTGGGAGCAGGCCCGGGACCTGCACGACGCGGCCGCCATCGCGCTGCGGCTGTGGGGCGAGCACAAGGTGACCGCGAAGCTGCCGCCGTGGGAGATCGTCGGCCTGGAGGTGGTCGACCGGGCGACGTACCACAAGCGGGTGGCGGAGGGCTTCGGCGATCCGCCACCGCACCTGGGCGGGGTGCACCCGTACTGATCCCCGGTGGACGGCGACCGCCTCACCGTGGACGCAGGGTGTCTCATCGGCCGAAATAGCGGCCCGGCAAGCCGGGCGCAGTCGCTACCCTTGGCGCATGACCAGTGACCTCGCCACCGCCGACAGCCCCGTCATCGCCGTAGCGCGCCGAGCCCGGGAGGCCGCCGCCGCGCTCGCCCCGCTGCCGCGCAGGGCGAAGGACGACGCGCTGCTGGCGATCGCGGACGCGCTGGTCGCCCGGAGCGCCGAGATCACCGCCGCCAACGCCGAGGACGTCGCCCGGGCGCGTGCGGCCGGCACCGCCGAGTCGGTGATCGACCGGCTGACCCTCACCGACGAGCGGATCGCCGCGATCGCCTCCGACGTGCGCGACGTGGCCGGTCTGCCCGACCCGGTCGGCGAGGTGGTCCGCGGTTACACCCTGCCCAACGGCCTGGACGTGCGGCAGGTGCGGGTGCCGCTCGGTGTGGTCGGCATCATCTACGAGGCCCGGCCGAACGTCACCGTGGACGCCGCCGCGCTCTGCCTGAAGTCCGGCAACGCGGTGCTGCTGCGCGGCTCGGCCTCCGCGTACCGGTCCAACAGCGCGCTGATCGCCGTCCTGCGGGACGCCGTGGCCGACGCCGGGTTGCCCGCCGATGCCATCCAGCTCGTCCCGGGCGAGAGCCGCGACTCCGTCCAGGAGCTGATGCGTGCCCGCGGCCTCGTCGACGTGCTGATCCCGCGCGGCGGCGCCTCGCTGATCCGCACCGTGGTCGAGGGCTCCACCGTGCCGGTGATCGAGACCGGCACCGGCAACTGCCACGTCTACGTCGACGCGCAGACCGACCTGGCGATGGCCGTCGGCATCCTGCTGAACTCCAAGGCCCAGCGGGTCAGCGTCTGCAACGCCGCCGAGACGCTGCTCGTCCACCAGGACATCGCGGACGCCTTCCTGCCGCTCGCCCTCGCCGCGCTCGCCGAGGCCGGGGTGACCGTCCACGGCGACGACGCGGTGCTCAAGGCCGCCGAGGGCGGCGCCGCCACCGTGGTGCCCGCCACCGACGAGGACTGGGGCGCCGAGTACCTCTCGTACGACCTGGCCGCCGCCGTGGTGCCCTCACTGGACGCGGCCGTCGAGCACATCCGCCGCTGGTCCTCCGGCCACACCGAGGCGATCGTCACCACCTCGCAGGCCGCGGCCCGCCGCTTCACCCAGCTCGTCGACTCGACCACCGTGGCCGTCAACGCCTCCACTCGCTTCACCGACGGCGGTGAGTTCGGCTTCGGCGCCGAGATCGGCATCTCCACCCAGAAGCTGCACGCCCGCGGCCCGATGGGCCTGCCCGAGCTGACCAGCACCAAGTACATCGTCACTGGTGACGGGCACGTCCGTGGCGAGGCGACGCAGACCGTGGGCGGGGCCGCCGACGCGGGCTGAACGGGGCGCGTCACACGTGTGACGGACCAACTGCGAGGAGCCACAGACAAATCGCCTGCCCGGTAATAGGCTGAATCCGTGGCTGAGGATGTGGGGGGCTTGCCGTACCCCGACGGCGCCGACCACGGTGGTGCGGACGACGAGTTCGCCACCGTGGTCTTCGATGAGGCCTTCGTCCGGTCCGCCGCCGTGCACGAGCCGACGGCCAAGGAGCGGCAGCTCGCCGCCGCCGAGGCCCGGTTCGAGCCGGACACCGCGGGCCCGGGCTGGGGCTATGACGTCCCGGCCGGAGACGGGCTGCCGCTGGAGCTGCGCCCGTACCCGAGCGGGCTCGACGACGACCACCTCTACCCTGACCCCTGGTCAGGCCCGGGCCGGGCGAGCGGCCGGCCGGGCCGCCGCTGGGGCCGGCGGGTCGGCTACGACCCGGTGCGGGCGCGCGGGCGCTACGTCGCCCAGCAGCGCTGGCACCGGCCGGTGGCCTGGGTGCTCGCCGTGATCATGGGCGTGAGCCTGGTGGCGGTCGCCGTCGCGGCGATCTACCAGGGCGTGGGCGGCGCGGCCGGCGCACCCCGGCGGCCGACGTCCGGCAGCAGCAGCGCCGGGGTCGACCCGACGCCCACGCCGGCCGAGCCGTCGCTGGTGGTGACCGCGCCGACGGGCTGATCCGCGGGGGTCGCACGCCCGGGGCGGGCGGTCACGGAGCGTTTCCGGGAATCTGTGTGAGCACCCTCGTGGCGGCGCGGGTGTCCGCCTACCCTGGTGTTATGGGTGACCCGCGTGAACCTCCTGAGGGTACGCCCGAGGGCGGTTCCGGAAACGAGGACGAGTTCCGGTCCGTCGTCTTCGACGAATCGTTTGTGCGGGCTGCCCGGATCCAGGAGCTCTCCGCCCGGGAACGGCTCGCCGGCTCCTTCGGCAAGGCCACCCGGCCCCGGGTGCGGCTCGGTCCGCTGGGCACCGTGCCCCGCCAGGCGCTCGCCCTGCTGCTGCTCATCCTGCTGTCCTTCGCCGCCGCCGTGTACTTCGGCGTCAGCTCGCCCAACCGGTCCGCGGGCCGGCCCGAGGGCACCCAACTGACCGTCAGCCTGGTCGCGTTGAGCCCGGCTTCGGTGGTCAGGCCGGTCGCCGACCCGGCGAGTCCGTTCGCCGCGCTGCCGGTCGGGTACAGCGACGGCGCGATCGGGCTCGGGACCCCGGCTGGGGCCGCCACCGAGCACTTCAGCCGGGTCGAGGTGACCAAGGCGCTCGACACCGTCCAGCACTACCTGGTCGCCTCCTCACTGACGCCGGCCACCCTGATCCAGGGCGCCACCGCGGAGGTGCGGGCCTTCGTCACCCCCGGGGAGCAGGCCCAGTTCGACGCGAGCGTCGCCCAGCCCGTCGACGACCGGCACCACGCGGTGACCGGGTGGATGGTCCGCTTCGACCCGGCGCAGGTCGCCCTGGCGGCCGACACCGTGAAGGTGGCCGGTGCGATGCGGATCGACGAGACGGACGGCGGGGCGCTGCAGATCACCACCGACCACACCTTCGTCTACGCGCTGAAGCCGGCCGGTGCTCCCAGCGGCTCGCCCGTCACGCTGGAGACCGTGCGGCGGCAGCTGACCTTCCAGTTCGACCGGGTCGACCTGGGCTCGGGGCAGCTGCGGCTGGTCGACTCGGTGATCCAGGCCGGGCCGCAGCCGTGCACGACGTCGATGGCGGGCTTCCTCCAGCCGGTGCTCGCCACCTCGCAGGGCGCGCAGGTCCCCGCCCCGCAGGCGATCGACCCGGGCAACCACGCGCACCCGGCATGGCAGGTGTGCGGGGTGCTGGCGGGCTGACGGGTCGGCGCCGGCAGTCCGACGGCCGGTGACCCCGGGAGCGGGGTACCGGCCGTCGACGGCTGTCAGGTCACGAGTCGCTGGAGTCCTTCGAGGACGAGCCGGGGCGCGCGCCGCCGCCCGCGAAGGTGTCGCGGAGCTTGCCGCTGACGGTCGCGGCGCCGCCGGCCACGTCCCGGATCAGGCCCATCAGCGGGTCCTTGCTCTCCTTCACCGAGGTCGTGTAGTGGTCGGCGGCGGCCTTCCACTGCTCGGTGACGGAGGTGTCCGGGTCGTCCGCGCGGCGCGGGTAGGCGCCGGCCAGGATCGAGCGGTACTCGTCGCTCTCCGCCCACTTCTTCAGCTGGGCGACCCGGACCACCGCGAACGGGTGGCTCTGCGGCAGCACCTGGAGCAGCTTCAGCACGCCGTCGCGCAGGTCGCCGGCCTTCTCGTACTCCTCGGCCTGCTCCAGGAAGGCGTCCACGTTCATCTCGGCCAGGTTGTGCCCGCCGGCCAGCTTCATCAGGGCCCGCATGGACGCCTGGAGGTCCTGCCCGGCGAGCAGCCCGGCCCGGTCGCTGGACAGCTCGGCCTTGCGGAACCACTCCTTGAGCGCGGTGACGATCGCCATGATCGCCAGGTTGCCGAGCGGCACCCAGGCGATCCGGGCGGCGATGTTGGTGAGGATCAGCATCATCGTCCGGTAGACGGCGTGGCCGGACATCGCGTGGCCGACCTCGTGGCCGATGACCGTGCGCAGCTCCTCCTCGTCCAGCAGCTCGACCAGGCCGCTGGTGATGACGATGATCGGGGTGTCGATGCCGATGGTGTACGCGTTGACCGTCGGGTCCTGGGTGACGTACAGGTCCGGGACCTGCTCCAGGTCGAGCACGTAGGCGGCGTCGCGCACCATGTCGTACAGCTCGGGGAACTGGCGCTCGGAGGTCTTCACGGCGGTGGCCAGGAACATCAGCCGGATCGCCCGCTCGGACACCAGGCCGGCCAGCTTCTTCAGGACGTCGTCGAAGCCGGTCAGCTTGCGCAGCGCGACCAGGGCGGAGCGGTCGGCGGGGTGCTCCCAGGCCCGGGTGGAGATCTCGGGGAAGCGCTGGCGGCGCCGGCTCGGGGTCTTCGCGGTGGTGTCGGTCATGGTCTGAGTACCTCCCTGTCGACGGCGGCCCCGGCCTGCGGCCGGCCCCCCGGTGGTCTTCGCCTGCAACGACTGCTTGTGCAACGTCCGTGGTTGCGTACTCGTCCCCGGTGGGTCAGCGTACGCGTGCCGCGGACGGTCGGCGCCGGCCCCGGGCCGGCGCCGGAGGGGCCGGTGGGCGGCGCGGGTGTGAGGCCGGTTTACCCTGAATTCCTGGACCACCGAGACCGGACCCGGCCGCGGTACCGAGCAGTTCGAGGAGCCCCACAGATGTCCACCGACACGCTTGTCAGCCTGGCCGCACCGATCTCCGACGAGGCCGGCCCGGGGATCCTCCTGCGGGTCATCGTGATCGCCTCCTTCGTCGGCGTCGGCCTGCTGGTCTGGATCATGGCGCGCGCCTTCCGCGGCAACTGAACCCCGCCCCGGCCCGCCGGGCTCACGCCCGATCAGCGGCGGTGGGCCGCCGAGCGGTTGCCGTGCGGCCCCCCGTACGATGACGGGTGGGCCCTCACGGCCCGGAACCACCCCAGGTCCGTTCACCGAGCCGAGAAGGTCCCGCCGACCATGAGCACTGCCGCCGCACTCCCCGTCCTGAACCTGCTCGCCGAGGGCGAGGGGGGCAACCACGAGAGCCTCAACCCGTACCTGACGGGTGGCGCCGCACTGTTCATCCTGCTGCTCCTGCTCTACGTGACGACCCGCTTCAACCGGGACCGCTGAGCCCGGTCAGGGGCCCTCGGGGAGCGTCCGGCGCAGTGGCCGGCCGCTCCCTCGTGCATGTCCGGCAGGCCTCCCGCACCGGCGTTCCCGCACCGTAACGGGCGTCGCGTAAGGTGTGGCGGCATGGGAGAGCAGACCGGATTCCCCGGCGGACCGGAGGCGGTGAAGAAGCGCCTCGGCGTGATGGGCGGCACCTTCGACCCGATCCACCACGGCCACCTGGTCGCCGCCAGTGAGGTGGCGAGCGCGTTCCACCTGGACGAGGTGATCTTCGTGCCGACCGGGCAGCCGTGGCAGAAGAGCGACCGCGACGTCACCCCGGCCGAGGACCGCTACCTGATGACGGTCATCGCCACCGCCGAGAACCCGCAGTTCTCGGTCAGCCGGATCGACATCGACCGCAAGGGGCCGACCTATACCGTCGACACCCTGCGCGACCTGCACGCGCTGCACCCCGACGCCGACCTCTTCTTCATCACCGGCGCCGACGCGCTCGCCCAGATCCTCTCCTGGCGCGACTCCGACGAGCTTTTCTCGCTCGCCCACTTCATCGGGTGCACCCGGCCGGGGCACACTCTGTCGGACGCCGGGCTTCCGGTGGGCGGGGTCTCCCTGGTGGAGGTCCCGGCGCTGGCCATCTCCTCCACGGACTGCCGCAACCGGGTCGCCAAGGGCGAGCCGGTCTGGTACCTCGTCCCGGACGGAGTGGTCCGCTACATCGACAAGCGGGCGCTGTACGCGCCGCACCGGACCTGACCCGGGAGTGCGCGTGGGTGAGCGAAGCATGGGGTTCCCTCCGGCCGGAGGCCGCGGCGGAACCGTCAAGGCGTGCGTGTATCGCGAAGCGACCGCCGAGCGAAGCGAGGTGGGCGTATGAGTGACCGCAACGGCGGCGTCGGACAGCAGCCGGACGACTGGTCCACGGGGCAGTACCAGCAGTACCAGCAGCCCTACCAGGGGTACCAGCAGCAGCCGGTGCAGCAGTACGACCAGTACGGGCAGCCCGTACCGCCCGTGCAGGCGTACACCCAGGACCCGTACGGCGGCTACCAGGAGCAGTACCAGCAGCCCTACCAGGCGTACCAGCAGCAGCCGGTGCAGCAGTACGACCAGTACGGCCAGCCCGTGCAGGCGTACCAGCAGGGCGGCTACGGGTACCAGGAGCAGCAGCCGTACACCTACGACGGCTACCAGCAGCCCTACCCGGTCGCCGAGCCGCAGCCCGAGCCGGCGGCCCCGGTGCCCGCGCCCGCCCCCGTGCCGCCCCGCACCCGCGCGCCCCGGCCGGCCGAGGGCGCGCCGGCCAAGCCCGCGGCGCCGTCCGAGATGGTCGCCGGCAGCCGCACGCCCAAGGCCAGGGAGCCCAGGGACTCCTACGCCACCGGCGAGTTCACCTTCGTCGACGAGGAGGCGGAGGAGACCGAGGACGTCATCGACTGGCTGAAGTTCGCCGAGTCCCGCAGCGAGGTGCGCGCCGAACGCCGCCGGCGGCTGCGCAACCGGCTGATCGGCCTCGGCGTCGTCGTGGCGCTCGCGGCGGCCGGCACCGGCGGCTACCTGTACTTCACCGGCGAGAAGCAGACCGCGGCCAAGGCGGCCGGCCCGCGCCAGGTCAACGTGGTGCACCTGCGCGACCTCCAGGGCAAGGTCTCCAGCGCGCTGCTGGTCAACGACTCCGCCGGGGGCAAGGGCACCGTGCTGCTGCTCCCCGACACCCTGCGCCTGCCCGGCCCCGGCGACCCGCCGGTCGCCACCGTCGGCCAGGCGCTGGACCCGGTCATGGGCGCCTCGGCCACCCGCGACGGCCTGGCCGCCGTGCTCGGCACCCCGGTCGCCGGCACCTGGCGCCTGGACACCCCGTACCTGGAGATGCTGGTCTCCCAGCTCGGCGGTGTCCGGGTGGACACCAACGCCGAGACCCACGAGGGCGGCAAGCCGGACGGCAAGGTGCTCGGCGCGGCCGGCAAGAACACCCTGCTGAACGGCAAGGCCGCGGTCGCCTACGCCACCCTGCAGGCGCCCGGCGAGAACCGGGACGCCCAGCTGGCCCGGTTCGGGCAGGTCATGGACGCCGTGGTGCGCACCATGCCGACCGACTTCAAGGAGGCCAAGGACGACGTGCACCGGATGAACGCGGTGCTCGACCCGTCGCTGCCCGAGGACGCCCTCGCCGGGGTGCTCGCCCAGCTCGCCCAGCAGGCGAAGAACGGCCACTTCGGCGCCACCACGCTGACCGTCAAGCCGGACGGCACGCTGGACGAGGCCACCGCGGGCAAGCAGGTCAAGGACGTGCTCGGCGGCACCGTGAAGTCCGCGACCTCGGCCGACGCCCCGGCCCGGGTCTCGATCCAGGACGCCTCCGGCAACGACCAGGCGGCGGCCGCGGCGCAGATCCAGATCATGAACGCGGGGCTGACCTTCATCCCCGGCGGCTCCAAGACCGCCGCGCAGCCGGCCAGTGAGATCCGCTACACCGACGACGCCCGGCAGGCGGCGGCGAAGTCGCTGGCGACCAGCCTCGGCCTGCCGGACACGGCGGTGAAGAAGGCGGGCGACGCCCAGAACGCCGATCTCGTCGTCGTGCTCGGCAAGGACTACCAGCCGCCGAAGAGCCAGTAGGCGGCGGCCGCGCCTCGGGCGTCCCCGGAAATGGATTCCGGGGGCGCCCGGGCGGCGTGAGATCCTGGAAGGCGATCCCCGGCCGAGCGCCGGGGGCCGCCCCCAAGCCGCCGAGCCGGAAGAACACCGTGACCGTCACCGACCACAGCCAGCAGCTCATCACCGTCGCCGCGCAGGCGGCGGCCGACAAGCTGGCGCACAACATCATCGCGTTCGACGTCAGCGACGTGCTGTCGATCACCGACGCCTTCCTGATCGCCTCCGCCAACAACGACCGCCAGGTCCGGTCGATCGCCGAGGAGATCGAGGACCAGCTGCGCGAGCAGCTGGACGTCAAGCCGGTGCGCCGCGAGGGCGAGCGCGAGGGCCGCTGGATCCTGCTCGACTACCTGGACATCGTCGTGCACGTCCAGCACTCCGAGGAGCGCTCCTTCTACTCGCTGGACCGGCTCTGGAAGGACTGCCCCGAGCTGCCCCTGCCCGAGGACGCCCTCGCCTCGCGCAACCGCCCCGACGCCCACACCGACGAGGCCGGCAACGCCGTCGCCCCCGCCGACGACTTCGGCAAGCCCGAGGACCTGTTCTGAGCCGGTCCGCGCGGGGCCCGCGCATCGTCTTCTGGCGGCACGGCCAGACCTCCTGGAACCTCGAGTCGCGCTTCCAGGGCACCACGGACATCGAGCTGACCGGGCAGGGCGTGCTGCAGGCGCAGCGGGCCGCCCGGCTGCTCTCGGGGCTCCGCCCCGACCTGCTGATCTCCTCCGACCTCAAGCGCGCCAAGCGCACGGCCGAGGAGCTGGCCAAGGTGACCGGGCTGGACGTGCAGCACCACGAGGGCCTGCGGGAGACGTACGCGGGTTCGTGGCAGGGCCTGACCAACACCGAGATCCGGGCCCGGCACCCGGAGGAGTACGCGGCCTGGGCGGCGGGCGAGCCGGTGCGGCGCGGCGGCGGCGAGCTGTCCAGCGAGGTCGCCGACCGCTCGGTGCCGGTGGTGCTGGACGCCGTCGACAAGCTGCCGGAGAACGGGACGCTGGTCGTGGTCAGCCACGGCGGGACGATCCGCACCATGCTCGGGCGGCTGCTCGGCCTGGAGCCTGTGCTCTGGGAGTGCTTCGGCGGGCTGTCCAACTGCTGCTGGTCGGTGCTGGGCCGGGGGGCGCGCGGCTGGCGTCTGCTGGAGCACAACGCGGGCACGCTTCCGCAGCCGGTCATCGGCGACGACACCTGAGCGGGAGCCTGCGGGCCCCGGAGGGACGGATTTCGCAGTTCCGGGCCTGACCAGCTAGAGTCTTCCTCGTTCGCACGGAGGGAACGCGGCCCGGAAGGGAAGCGGGAGATCCGGTGAGTGCGGGGCTATAGCTCAGTTGGTAGAGCGCTTGCATGGCATGCAAGAGGTCTGGGGTTCAATTCCCCATAGCTCCACTCCGCACCAGTGGTCCTGTTCAGCGGGGCCGCGCGTGTCGCGGGGCTATAGCTCAGTTGGTAGAGCGCTTGCATGGCATGCAAGAGGTCTGGGGTTCAATTCCCCATAGCTCCACAGCTGACGAGAGGCCGTCACCCACCGGGTGGCGGCCTCTCGCGTTGTGCCCGCGCCTGTGTTCTCTACGTTTCCCACGTTCGGCAGGAATGCGTCCAGCCGCCGGGCGGCAGTGCGCCCAGCCGTTCGACCCGTTCCCGGTCCTCCGGGCTCTCCGGGACGTAGATGACCATGTAGCACTCCGGCACACCCGGCAGCGTCAGGTACGTGGCCTTCACCCGCAGTACCCCGAGCCGCGGGTGGCGGAACAGCCGCAGCCACGTCTCGGGCGGCGCGACCTCCTGGCGCTCCCACAGCTCCCGGAACAGCTCGCTGCGCGTCGACAGCCGCTGCACGTAGGCCTCCCACGCCGGCTCGCCGACGTGCCTGCCGTACGCGGAGCGCAGCACCGCCACCATCCGCGGGAGGGCCTCCTCCCGGTTGTCGCACGGGTTGCAGCACGGCGGCGCGGTCAGCATGCACCAGAGGCTGTTGAACGTCCCGTTCTCCAGTCGCATCCGGTCCGTGCCGAACAGCGATCGGTACGGCTGGTTGTACGTCAGCACGTCGAAGCGCGTGTTGGAGACCGCCGCCGGCAGCGGGGAGAGCGAGTCCAGGATCACCTGGATCGACGGGTCCAGCGCCGGCGGGGCCGGCCGTTCGTACTGCGAGGGGGACACCCCGGACAGCCGGAACAGGTGCTCCCGCTCGGTGCCGTCCAGCCGCAGCGCCCGCGCCACCGCCAGCAGTACCTGCTCGCTCGCGTTGATGGGCCGGCCCTGCTCCAGCCACGTGTACCAGGTCACTCCCACCCCCGCGAGCTGCGCCACCTCCTCGCGGCGCAGACCCGGCGTGCGGCGGCGCAGCCCGGGCGGCAGGCCGACGTCCTCCGGGGTGACCCGCGCCCGGCAGGCCTTCAGGAAGCGGGCCAGCTCGGTGCGCCGGCGGTCCTTGCCGCCCGCCGCCGGCGCGGGGGCCGCGGCCGGGCTCTCCTCCAGGACGGTCATGCCGTCCATCGTGCCGCAGACCGGGCCGGCGATACAGGTGCTGCCAGTACCAGGATCGACAGGCTCTAACCACCAGTACCGGTGCGGCGGGAAGCTGGTGGCCATGACGGACCTTCAGATCAGGCCCCGCGTGGCCGGCGGCACCGAGGCCCCGGCCGTCCGGCCCGGGCTGCTCCTCGCGCTCGTCCTGTGCGGACAGTTCATGGCCGTGCTCGACGTCTCCATCGTCAACGTCGCGGTGCCTACCATCCGGACCGACCTGCACGCCTCCGGCGCCGCCCTGCAACTGGTGATCGCCGGCTACACCATCGCGTACGCGGTGCTCCTCATCACCGGCGCCCGGCTCGGCGCCCGCCACGGCTTCGGCCGGATGTTCCAACTCGGCCTGGCCGTCTTCACCGCCGCCTCGCTGGCCTGCGGCCTCGCCCCGGCCACCGGCTGGCTGATCGTCTTCCGGCTGCTCCAGGGCACGGGCTCGGCCCTGATGGTGCCCCAGGTGATGAGCCTGCTCCAGCGGACCTTCACCGGCGCCGCCCGGATCAGGGCACTCGGCCTCTACTCGGCGGTGCTCGCCGGCGGCATCGCGATCGGCCAGGTCGTCGGCGGCGTGCTGGTCAGTGCCGACCTGTTCGGCACCGGCTGGCGGCCGGTCTTCCTGGTCAACGTCCCGATCGGGCTGGTGCTGCTGGCGGCCGGCGCCCGGCTGCTGCCCAGGACGCCCGGTGACGCCGAGCGCGGCTTCGACGTCCCCGGGCTGGTGGTGCTCGGCGCGGCGCTCGGCCTGCTGGTGGTGCCGCTGGTGCTCGGCCACGAACTCGGCTGGCCGGCCTGGGGCTGGGCGATGCTCGCCGGGAGCGTGCTGCTGTTCGGCCTGTTCGTGGTGGTCGAGCGCGCGGTCGCCCGGCGGGGCGGGCAGCCGCTGATCTCCGGCCGGGTGCTGCGGGCGCCCGGGCTGCGCCCGGCCGCGGCCGGACTGTTCATGATCATGGCCGCGTTCGCAGGCTTCCTGTTCGCCTTCGCCCTGCACCAGCAGGCCGCCCTGGGGTACTCCGCGCTGAAGGCCGGGCTCTGCTCGGCGCCGGTCGCGGTCGGCTTCGGCCTGTCGAGCCTGCACTGGCACCGGCTGCCAGGCCGGCTGCACGGCGCGCTGCCGGTGCTGGCCGCGCTGTTGGTCTCGACGGGCTACCTGGGGCTCGGCGTGCTGCTCGGCGGCGGCGCCGACCTCGACGCGGCGCGGCTGGCCACGATGGCCGCGATCGGTTTGGTCGCGGGCTGCGCGTACGCCCCGCTGTTCGCCCGCGCGCTCACCCACGTGGCGCCGGCCGACGCCGCCGACGCCAGCGGCGTGATGGTGACGGTCATCCAGCTCGGGCAGGTGGTCGGGGTCGCGGTGCTCGGCTCGGTGTTCCTCGGCCAGGTCGACCTGCCGGCGCCGGCCGCCGACTCCGGGCATGCGCTGCAGGTCATGCTCGCGGGGAACACCGCCGCCTTCCTGCTCGCCGCGGGCTTCGCCGCCCGGGCCCGCCGCGCGGCCCGCTAGCGGGACCGCCGGCCGTCCGACCGCACGTCGACCCGGGCCGCCGGGACCACCGGGCTTCCGGAAACGGATTCGTGGAGCACCCCCGCGACCGTGTAAAGTAGTCGATGTCGCCGAGGGAAACCGGACGGAAACCCCGGTGACATCGCAGGTCAAGGGGCTATAGCTCAGTTGGTAGAGCGCTTGCATGGCATGCAAGAGGTCTGGGGTTCAATTCCCCATAGCTCCACAGAAATCGAAGGCCGTCTCCCGGATCGGGAGGCGGCCTTTCGGCGTTCCGTCGCCGATTCTTCCGTGCAGGCCGGCCGCGCGGAACAGGGAAGGACCGCTACCGTCGTGCCATGGCGGATCTGGAGCGGCGGCGCAACGAGGAACTGGCCCGGATACTCCACCAGCTCGGCTGGAGTCCGGAACGGCTCGCCCGTGAGGTGAGCCTCGCCCTGCCACCCGGCCTGGCGATCAGCTCCACCGCCCCCTACAAGTGGCGCGACCGCGGCATGGTGCCGCGCAGCCCGCACGACCAGACCGTCTGCGAAGTGCTCAGCCGCACCCTCGGCATCGCCGTCACCTACGAACAGCTCTGGGGCAGGATGGGCGGCCACCGTGGCGCCAAGATCCTCTCGCCCCGGCTGCTCACCGACCCGTGGACCGCCGACACCGCCCAGACCGCGCTGCGCGAGGCGGCCACCGACGCCGGGCCCGTCCGCCTCACCGACTTCTTCCGCAGCGCCGACCTCGACCAGGCCGCCGGCCGGTTCTCCTCCCCGCCCCCGCCCGTCGTCGGCGGCGAGGGCGCCCTGCGGATCGACCCGGGGCTGGTCGGCGAACTCGGCCTCTCCTACCGCAGCAAGCAACGGCTCGAACGCTCCTGCGGCGGCGGCCTCGTCCTCGGCCCCACCCGGGCCGAACTCGCCATGGTCGCCAAGCTGCTGGAACTCGGCTCCTACGACGAACGGCTCGGCCGCGACCTGTACGGCCAGGCCAGCCGGCTCGCCCGGCTGGCCGGCTGGGCCGCGTACGACCTCGACCACGACGCCGCCGCCCAGCGGGCCTTCGTCGCCGCGCTGCGCGCCGCCCACGTCAGCGGCGACGCCCGGCTCGGCGTCGGCGTGCTCGGTGCCCTCGTGGTGCTCGCCACCCAGGCCGCCGGCGGACGCGGCCTGGACGCCGTCACCGCGCTGACCGCGGCCCTGGCGGCGCACGGCGACACGCTCAGCGCGACCGGCCGAGCCCGCCAGCTCGGCCGGATCGCCCGCGCCCACGGCCGCCGCGGCGAGGCCGAACAGGCCGCGGACGCCGCCGCGCGGGCCTTCGCCGCACTGGACGGCGTGCCCGGCACCGACGAGGCCCGGGCCGACCTCGCCGGCATGGTCGGGGAGGCCCGGCTGTTCCTCGGCGACCACCGGAAGGCCAAGGTGCTGCTCGCCGAGGCCGTTGCGGGCCTCGGCCCCGGCCGCGCGCGGGCGAAGGCCCTGCTGATGGTCCGGCTGGCCGAGACCCACCGCCGCCTCGGCGACCAGCGGGAGGCCACCCGCACCGCCGCGCTCGCCCGCACGCTCGCCTCCGGCATGCAGTCCGAGCGGGTCGCGCGGGCGCTGCGCGACTTCGACGCGGCCGGCCGGGCGGTATCCCCGGGAGCGCGCTGACCCGCTTGCGGTACCCTGAGCCCATGCGAACCGTGCGCCTGCTCCTTAGCCGGCCGCGCTGACCAGGACCGGCCGCGCCCTCGGGCGGTGCCGGAGTCGGCGTGGCATCCCCTCCTGCGAGGGGATTTTTTGTTTTCCGCCCCGTTGTTCCCCACCCCGTTCCGGCCCGCGTGCGGGGCTTCGGTACGCCGGCCCGCGCGTGCCCGGTTCACGTGCGCGGTTCGCCAACTGACATCGATGGAGCTTGAAGGACCATGAGCGAGACGACCCCTGCGTCCGGCGCGACCGAGACCGCAACCGAGCCGTTCCGGTACAGCGCCGCGCTGGCGGCGGAGATCGAGTCCCGCTGGCAGGACATCTGGGAGAAGGAGGGCACCTTCAACGCTCCCAACCCGGCCGGCGACCTGGCCGACCCGGCCGCGGGCGACGTCACCGCCAAGCCGCACAGCTTCATCATGGACATGTTCCCGTACCCCTCGGGCTCGGGCCTGCACGTCGGCCACCCGCTGGGCTACATCGCCACCGACGTCTACGCCCGCTACCAGCGGATGACCGGCTACAACGTGCTGCACACGCTGGGCTACGACGCCTTCGGCCTGCCCGCCGAGCAGTACGCCGTGCAGACCGGCACCCACCCGCGGATCACCACCGACGCCAACATCGCCACCATGCGCAAGCAGCTGCGCCGGCTGGGACTGGGCCACGACCCGCGCCGCTCGATCTCCACGATCGACCCGGACTACTACCGCTGGACGCAGTGGATCTTCCTGCAGATCTTCAACTCCTGGTACGACGAGGCCGCCGGCAAGGCCCGCCCGATCGCCGAGCTGATCGCCCGGTTCGAGTCCGGCGAGCAGCCGACCCCGGACGGGCGCGCCTGGGCCGAACTGTCCGGCACCGAGCGGGACGAGGTGCTGGGCGAGTACCGCCTGGCGTACGCCAAGGAGGTGCCGGTCAACTGGTGCCCGGGCCTGGGCACCGTGCTGGCCAACGAGGAGGTCACCGCGGACGGCCGCTCCGAGCGCGGCAACTTCCCGGTGTTCAAGTCCAACCTGCGCCAGTGGATGATGCGGATCACCGCCTACTCCGACCGGCTGATCGCCGACCTCGACCTGCTGGACTGGCCCGAGGCCATCAAGCTGCAGCAGCGCAACTGGATCGGGCGCTCCGAGGGCGCCCGGGTGGACTTCACGGTCGCCTCCGGTGACCGGATCACCGTCTTCACCACCCGGCCCGACACCCTGTTCGGCGCCACCTACATGGTGCTGGCCCCCGAGCACGCCCTGGTCGACGCCATCGTGCCGGCCGCCTGGCCCGAGGACGTGCCCGCCGAGTGGACCGGCGGCGCCGCCACCCCCGCCGAGGCCGTCGCCGCCTACCGCGCCGCTGCCGCCGCCAAGTCGGACGTCGAGCGGCAGGTCGAGGCCAAGGTCAAGACCGGCGTCTTCACCGGCGCCCACGCCGTCAACCCGGTCAGCGGCGAGTCCGTCCCGGTGTTCATCGCCGACTACGTGCTGATGGGCTACGGGACCGGCGCCATCATGGCCGTCCCCGCCCACGACCACCGCGACTTCGCCTTCGCCCGCGCCTTCGGGCTGCCGATGCGCTGCGTCGTCGAGCCGACGGACGGGCGCGGCGAGGACCCGGCGGCGTGGGACGACGCGTTCGACACCTACGACTCCGTCATCGTCAACTCCTCGCGCCCGTCCGGGGATCTGACGCTGGACGGGCTGAGCGTCGTCGACGCCAAGGCCAGCGTCACGGCCTGGCTGGCCGAGCGCGGCATCGGCGAAGGCACCGTCAACTACCGTCTGCGCGACTGGCTGTTCAGCCGCCAGCGGTACTGGGGCGAGCCCTTCCCGATCGTCTACGACGAGGACGGCGTCATGCACGCACTGCCCGAGTCGATGCTGCCGGTCGAGGTCCCCGAGGTCGACGACTACTCGCCGCACACCTACGACGCGTACGACTCCACCTCCTCGCCCAAGACCCCGCTGTCCCGCAACGAGGCCTGGGTCAACGTCGAGCTGGACCTGGGCGACGGCGTGCGCAAGTACCGCCGCGAGACCAACACCATGCCCAACTGGGCCGGTTCCTGCTGGTACGAGCTGCGCTACATCGACCCGACCAACGGCTCCCGCGTGGTCGACCCGGCCAACGAGGGCTACTGGCTGGGCCCCACCGAGAACAAGCCCGCCGGCGGCGCCGACCTGTACGTCGGCGGCGCCGAGCACGCCGTCCTGCACCTGCTGTACGCGCGCTTCTGGCACAAGGTGCTGCACGACCTGGGCCACGTCTCGTCCGTCGAGCCGTTCCACAAGCTGTTCAACCAGGGCATGATCACCGCCGACGTCTACCGCGACGAGCGGGGCTTCCCGGTGCCCGCCGCCGAGGTCGAGGAGCGCGACGGCACGTACTTCTGGGAGGGCGAGCAGGTCAAGCGCGAGGCCGGCAAGATGGGCAAGTCCCTGAAGAACGCCATCGCGCCGGACGCCATCGCCGACGAGTACGGCGCCGACACGCTGCGCCTGTACGAGATGTCGATGGGCCCGCTGGACGTCTCCCGCCCGTGGGACACCCGCGCGGTCGTCGGCTCGTACCGCTTCCTGCAGCGGCTGTGGCGCAACATCGTCTCGGAGACCACCGGCGAGCTGGTCGTCACGGACGAGCAGCCCGACGAGGCCACGCTGCGGGCGCTGCACAAGGCGATCGACGGCATCCGCGGCGACATGGCCGGCCTGCGGTTCAACACCGCCGTGGCCAAGGCGATCGAGCTGAACAACTACCTGGTCAAGCGCGGGTCCACGCCGCGGACCGTCGCCGAGCAGCTGGTGCTGATGGTCGCGCCGCTGGCCCCGCACATCGCGGAGGAGCTGTGGCGCCGCCTGGGCCACGGCGACTCGCTGGCGCACGCCGACTACCCGGTCGCCGACCCGGCGTACGTGGTGGACGAGGCGGTGACCTGCGTCGTGCAGATCAAGGGCAAGGTCAAGGCCCGGCTGGAGGTCGCGCCGACGATCTCGGACGCCGAGCTGGAGGCGCTGGCCCTGGCCGACCCGGCGGTCGTCGCGGCCATCGGGGACGCTCCGGTGCGCAAGGTGATCGCGCGGGCGCCGAAGCTGGTGAACATCGTCACCGGCTGAGGCCGGTAGATCCGGGTAGGTCCCCCTAGATCTCGGTGGGTCTCGGTGGGTTTTCGGGCGGGCGTCCTTCGGGGCGCCCGCCCGTTTTCGGGTGGGCGTCCCCGGGTTCTCGGGGCGTGCGCCCTTGGGGGGATCCCCGATCTGTCCCTGATCTCCGTTGCCCGGGCCCGTTCGGCCCGCCCCGGGGCCGGCATGGCGGCTACCGTGGAACCGTCGGCGGCGCAGCTCGCGTTGGGCCCGGTGGGGGCCGAATCGGTGGCGGAAGGTGGCTCGTGATGGACGTGCTCGGCGTGATGCTCGGCCTGGCCCTGCTCTTCGGGATCGCGATGGTGGTGCTGGCGGTGGTCGGCACGGTCAAGGCGGCCAGGGCCGTCGCCGCCAAGGTCGAACGGCACGAGGCCAACGCCCGGCGCGCGGTGGAGAACGCCACCCTCAAGGCGAAGACGTTCACCAAGCCCGGCCCGCAGGGGCGGATCGCCGCCGTCCGGCTAGGCCTGCGCACCTCGCTCGACGGCACCCGGCAGGTGCTGGAGGGCGGCCTCGCCCAGGACGGCCAGCTCAGCGAGGCGCTCGCCCTGCTGAAGCGGCTGGACGCCCACGCGGCGGAGCTCGACGGCGAGCTGCGCGTCCTGGAACGCGAACCCGACACCGGGCGGATCGCGGCCAAGCTGCCCGAGCTGCGCGAGCGGGCGGAGCGGATCACGCACTCGGCGGAGACCATGCGCTGGGCGGCGCAGGACCGGATGCACCGGTTCGCGGAGGACGAGCTGACCAGGCTCAGCCAGGAGTGCGAGAGCGAGGCGGGGGCGCTGCGGCACTGGGACACGTCGGGTTCTCCTGGTTCTTCCGGCTCCGCTGGTACTTCCGGTCCGGGCTCTGGTGCTCCTGGCGCTGCCGGGGGTGCGGCCAGGGACACGTCGGCGCCCAGGGCCGGGCTGACCGACGGGAAGGGGCGGCCGAGCGCGGAGGACCTCCTCGGGCTCGGCGAGCCGCTGGCCAGGCTGTCGCAGCGGCTGCGGAAGCAGTCGGCGGGCCCCTCGGCGGGCTGATCGGGCCGGTCGCCGTCGGGCGGCTCGCGCCGACGGTGAGCGCCTGCGGTGCGTACTGCTCGATCCGGGCTGACCGGCGGTGCCGTCCGGGTGCCCGGAGCCGGGCGCTGTCATCCCGACCGAACGGGGAGTAACCTCCGCCTCATGCCCTCCGACCTCGCACTCGTCACGGATTCCACGGCCTATCTGCCGCAGGAGGACCTCGACCGGCACGGGATCACGGTGGTTCCGCTGAGCGTCGCGGTCGATGACGTGGTCCTCGCCGAGGGCGTGGAGATCTCACCGAAGGACGTCGCCGAGGCGTTGCGCGCCAAGCACCGGGTGACCACGTCCCGGCCGAACCCGGAGTCCTTCGCCGCCGCCTACCGGGCGGCCGCCGAGGCCGGGGCGAAGGGGATCGTCTCGGTGCACATCTCCGGCGAGCTGTCCGGCACCGTGGAGGCCGCCCGGCTGGCGGCGGCCGGGGCGCCCGTCCCGGTGGAGGTGGTGGACAGCCGGCTCGTCGGCATGGCCCTAGGGTACGGGGTGCTCGCGGCGGCCGAGGCGATCGCGGCCGGGCGGGACCTGGCCGAGGCGGCCGGGGCCGCGACCCGGCGGGCGGCTGTGACCAGCGGGTTCTTCTACGTCGACACCCTGGAGCACCTGCGCCGGGGCGGCCGGATCGGGGCGGCACGGGCGCTGCTCGGATCGGCACTGGCCGTGAAGCCGCTGCTGCACCTGGACGGCGGGCGGATCGAGCCGCTGGAGAAGGTGCGGACCGCTTCGCGGGCGATCGCGCGGCTGGAGGAGATCGCGGTCGAGCGGTCGGGCGACGGGCCGGTCGACATCACGGTGCACCACCTGGCGGCGGAGGACCGGGCCGAGCCGCTCGCGGAGCGGCTGCGGGCGCGGGTGCCCGGGCTGCGGGAGCTGTACGTGGGTGAGGTGGGGGCGGTGATCGGCGCGCATGTCGGGCCGGGGCTGCTCGCGGTGGTGGTTTCGCCGGTGGGTTCGCCGGTCGTTTCGTCGCACTGAAGGGCGTGTCGGTCAATCTGACCGGCGCCCACTCACTCCTGAGGGTTGGCGAAGTTATCCACAACCCCCTTGCTATCCACAGGGATTCGGTGATGTCCGCGCGCTCATCCGTGGGTTCCTACCGTGCTGCCCATGACGAGCATGGGCCTGGGCGCGGCCAAGCGCCACGAGATCAACGAGACCGTCCGGCTGCGGATGGCGGCGGTGCTGCCGGTGACGGGGGAGCCGCGCGGCGGCGAGGGTGAGCCGTCGGCCACCGGGCCGCCTCCGGGGGCTGCTCTGCCACCGACGCCGTCCGGCGGACCAGAGCCGCTGGATCCGGTGGTAGCGGGTGACGGGCCGCGGTTCCGGTTCGGCCCGGCGATGCTGCTCGACCGGCGGGCGGTGGTGGGGCTGACCGTCCTGCTGCTGTTCGCGGTCGGGTATGCCGTGCAGCACTTCTGGCTGGCCAGGCCGCAGGCGGTCGCGGTGCCGGCGCTGGCCTCGGCCTCATCGGTGTCGTCCGCTCCGGCGTCGTCCGAGGGCGGTACGGAGGCCGGTGCGCTTGCTCCGGCGCCGGGTCCCGCTGCCGAGCCCGTCGTCGTGGACATCGGCGGCCGTGTTCACGTGCCCGGGGTCCACACCCTGCCCGGTGGCTCGCGGGTGGCCGACGCCCTGCGGGCGGCGGGCGGGCCTCTGTCGGAGACGGACACCAGAAGCCTCAACCTGGCACGGGTGCTGACGGACGGTGAGCAGATCCTCGTCGGCGAGTCCGGCAATGCTCCTGCCTCCGCCGACGGGACCGGCACCGGGGTGCCGCCAGCCCACACCGTGCCGAAACGGACCGTCAGCCTCAACCGGGCCACCCTCGAACAGCTCGACAGCCTCCCCGGTGTCGGCCCGACCCTCGCCCAGCGCATCCTCGCGTACCGCACGTCGCACGGCTCGTTCCGCACGCTCGACCAGCTTCGGCAGGTCAGTGGCATCGGCGCGCGGACGTACGCGGAGCTCCGTCCGCTGCTCACCCTCTGACGTCCCGTCGAGGTGTCGGCCGACCATCCGTCCCGATCAGTCCTTTTCGCGGGTCCGTTCCGCCGGCCCGTCCTGCCCGTTGGTTCCGCCAGCACGTTCCGCCAGTCCGTTCCGCCGAAGGGAGGTACCACCGTGTCCGCCGCCGACCCGACCCCGGCCGTCCGCACCCCGGGCTCCGACTTCCGGCTGCTGCTCCCCGCCATGTCGGCGTGGGTGGTCGCGGCCGCGCTCCTCGGCCGGGCGCCGGGTCACGATGCCGTGCTGCTCGGGCTGGCGGGCGTGGCCGCGCTCGCGGGCGTCGTGCTGCTCGCCCGGTCGAGAGCGCTCCGCCGCCATGGGGCGGCGGCGACACTGGCGGCCGTCCTGCTCACCGGGGCGACGGCCACGGCCGCCACCCTGCTGCAGACCGCCGACCTGCACCGGGGGCCGCTGCCGGAGCTGGCCCGGGTCGCCGAGCACGCCCCACCGCGTGCGGCCGATGAGCCGGCCCGGGTCGTGGAGGTCGAGCTGACCGTCGCCGGGGACCCGAAGTCCCACGCGTCCCGCGGCGGCACCACCGGCGGGCAGACCGTTCTCACCGTGGATGCGGTGGCGGACCGCGTGACCGTCCCGGACGGGCGGGTCACCCGGACGCGAACCCCGGTGACGGTCATGGTCCGGGGGCAGGAGGCCGGGCCGTGGCAAGGGCTGCTCCCGTCCGCCCGGCTGGCGGTGGAGGCCGAGGTCCGACCGGCGGGGGAGGGGTACGACACCGAGTCAGCGGCGCTGCTGGTCGTCCGCGGCGCGCCCCGGCAGCTCTCGCCCCCGAGCCTGCCGCAGCGGATCGCCGGGCGCCTGCGCGAGGGCCTTCGAACGGCCAGCGACGGGCTCCCGCCTGACGCGCGGGGACTGTTGCCGGGCCTGGTCGTCGGGGACACCTCGCGACTGCCCGGCGACCTCGTGGACGCCTTCCGGGCCACCGACCTGGTGCACCTGGTGGCTGTGAGCGGGGCCAACCTGGCGATCGTCCTCGGGGCGCTGCTGGGCGCCCCGGGGCAGGCCGGGACCCCCGAGCGCCGAGGCCTGGCCGCACTTCTGGGGCTCTCGCTGCGCGTCAGCGCCCTGCTCGGGACGGCGCTGACGCTGGCCTTCGTCACCATCTGCCGCCCGGAGCCCAGTGTGCTCCGGGCGGCGGGGACGGCTCTGATCGGCATGCTCGCGCTCGCCACCGGCAGGCCCCGGCAGGCCGTGCCCGCGCTGGCCGGGGCGGTGCTGGTCCTGGTGCTGCTAGACCCGTATCTGGCGCGGTCCTTCGGGTTCCTGCTGTCCGTACTCGCCACGGCCGGGCTGCTCATCCTCGGGCCGCACTGGGCCGAGGCCCTGCGGTCGCGGCGCTGGCCGCACCACCTGGCGGGCGCGCTCGCGGCGACGGCGGGGGCACAGGCCCTGTGCGCGCCGGTGACGGTGGTGCTGTCCGGGCACATCAGTCTGGTCGCGATCCCGTGCAACCTGCTGGCCGAGCTGGCGGTGGCCCCGGCGACGCTGCTCGGCTTCGGGGTGCTCGTGCTGCAGCCGCTCTCTCCGGCACTGGCCCGGCTGCTGGCGGAACCGGCCGGGGTACCGGTCGGCTGGCTGGCCCTGGTGGCGCGCCGCGGGGCCGAGTTGCCGGGTGGGCAACTGTCTTGGCCAGGTGGGTGGTTCGGGGTGGTGACAGCCACTCTGGTCACGCTGGCGGTTTGCTGGGCAGCACCGCTGCTGCTGCCTCGACGGGCGGATTCCGGTGGGCGGGTCCGCGCGCGGGTGCGATGGGTGCGGGCGTTGGTGACGGGGACGCTGCTGGTGGTCCTGCTGGCGGTGCTGGTGCGGCCGCCGTTGCTCGCCCGGATCGCCACCGGCTGGCCACCGCCGGGCTGGCGGATAGTGATGTGCGACATCGGTCAGGGCGACATGCTGGTGCTTCCGGTGGACACACCGGGCAGTGCGGTGGTGGTCGACGCGGGACCGGATCCGAATGCGGCTGATCGCTGTCTGCGGGACTTGGGCATCACAACGGTGCCGTTGCTGCTGGTGACACATTTCCACGCCGATCACGTCGAGGGCGTGCCCGGGGTGTTGCGGGGCCGGCGGGTCGGTGCGATCGAGGGAACGACCCTGGACGATCCGCCGGGCGAGGCGGCCCGGGTGTCGAGTTGGGCGGCCGGCGCCGGTGTCCCGTTGCTCCGTGCCGGGCGCGGTGAACGGCGGTCGGCCGGGCCGGGGTTGTCGTGGGACGTGGTCTGGCCCGATGCCGGTGCGGCCGTCGAGGCGCCGGGCGCGAACAACGCGAGCGTCGCGTTGCTGGTGACGGTGGCCGGCGGAGTGCGGATGGCGTTGCTTGGGGACCTCGAACCACCCGCCCAGTCCGCCTTGTTGGGCAGGGTGGGGCGCGTGGACGTACTGAAGGTCGCTCATCACGGCTCTGCCCACCAGGACTGGGACTTGGCCGGTGCGTTGCGGCCCCGACTCGCCTTGATCTCGTGCGGTGAGGGCAATTCGTACGGTCATCCGTCCCCTCGGACGGTGGACCGGTTGCGCGGGCTCGGTGCGACCGTCCTGCGCACCGACCGGTCGGGAGACATCGCCGTGACGGGCGACTCACCGGCCACCCTCGGCGCGGCCGTGCACCCGCAGGGTGCGCACGAAGCGCACAAGCCGGGCTCCCACGGCGCGGACGAGTCGGCCGACTCCCACACCGGGCGGGGCTCGCACACCCCGCGAGCCCCGCCGAGGTGACCATCCGCCCTCCTCTCCTCCCATCCCCGGGGTGGGGAAGGGAAGGGGAAGGGGTGGGGAGGAGGGAGGGGGGCGGGGGCGGGGGCGGGGCCCGAGAAGGATTGTGGCGGCGCGCTCCGGGCAGGCCCGGAGCGCGCCGCGGGGAAGCGGTAGAAGCGGTCGGGGGTCAGAAGGACGAGGAGGCCAAGGGAGGGTCGGCCAGGCAAGGGCCGAGGGACAACGAGGCCGAGAAACGGAGGCGACCGGCGAGAAGCCGCCGGAAGCAGCGCGGCGCTCCGGGTAGCACCGGAGCGCCGCGCGCGGCTTTCAGGGTGGCTTCTCCTCGTTGGCCAGGTCAGTCGCCGGCGGTGGTGCTGTAGGGCGCCGGAGCGTGGGTGGCGGCGTACATGAGGGCGGGCTTCATCTTGGGCCAGAAGTAGGAGTCCTGGCAGGAGTAGGCGGGCATGAACCCGGAGCAGCCGCGGGAGTCGCTGTCGCCGACCTCGATGGTGAAGCTGGCGGTGCCGAGCTTGTCGTAGATCCAGTCGTCCGTGCCCCCGGCGGCGTCGTAGAGGATTTCGCCGGCCTGGCCGGGCTGGTAGCCGGTGAGGGCGCCGAGCTTGCCGGCCAGGGCACGCAGGGCGGCGTCGTTGCCGGTGTGGACGGCGCGGTCGTGGCCCCAGGGGAAGATGACCATGCTGGCGTCGCTGTGCATGGTGATCATGATTCCTCGGGTGTCCGCCGGGGCGGGGTCGGTGTCGCCGGGGCCGCGCACCGCCGGGTACAGGTCGCGGAACAGGCCTTCCAGGGCGCTGTTCTCGACCTCGGAGTCGGCCTGCGGGCCGAGGTAGATCTCGGAGCACGGGTCGGTCGAGGTGCCCAGTCCGCCCCAGTGCGTGCCGGCGTTGCGGTTGAGGTCGACGCCGGTCTGGCCGAAGAGGTCGCAGGAGCCGCCGTTGGCGTCGTCGGCGTTCTTGCGCTGGTAGTTGGGGCTGTCGCCGCCCTGCTGGACGATGTCGACGCCGTCGGGGTTGGCGATCGGCACGACCCAGATCTCGGTGGAGTCGAGGAGCGCGGTGACGTCCTTGTCGGTGCCGTAGCCGCCGGTGAGGTGGTCGATCCAGCGCCAGGAGACCTCGCCGGTGGTGAGTTCGCGGGCGTGGATCTGGCTCATCAGGAAGAACCGGGGCTTGGCCGAGTTCGGGGTGCGCCGGCAGTCGCCCGCTGTGAGCTTGGTGATGCAGACGGCCTTCAGGTCGTAGCCGTTGGGCTTCCCGGTCTGCTTGCGCCAGGACTGTCCGTACGTCACGACGGTGGCCAGGTCCGGGTGCTGGGAGGCGACTTGGTCCAGGTGTGCGTAGTGGGCGTTGACCGTGTGGTAGCCGCCGTAGTAGGTCTCGTCCGGGTTCGCGGTGGGGAGTTGGCCGCTCCTGGGAGGAGGCCGGAGCGGTGTCGGTGTCGGCCCGGGCAGCGTCTGCTCGACGGTCGGCGCGAAGCCGAGCAGGCGCAGCCGGGTGCCCTCGCGGGCGTCGCCGAGGACGAACAGATCACTGCCCTGGCGGTGTTCGAGCAGGTCGAAGCCCTCGGCGGAGAGGGTTCGGGCGTCCTCTGCCGTGTGGGTGGGGACGCGGTAGACGACCATGCTCTGGGCGGCCGACGGCCGGGTGTTCTGGGCTGTGGCCATCGGCGCGGCGGACAGCGCGAGCACGGTGAGCGCGGCAACTGTGCCCGCCGCGAGGGTGGTTGAACGCTTCCTGGCCATGGGGCCTCCGAAGTGGTGGGGGTGAGGCATGGGGGGCGAACTGGGGCCGGTCAGCGGCCGGGTCGATGTCAGGAGCATGACAGAAACGCGGGCCGACACGCGCAATCGGCCGTTACTGAAGCAAAGCGCCGCCCTGACCAGCCGTCAACTCCCTATGGCCGTCGAGTTTCACCGGATTTGGCGGTTGCCCTCGCCGCCCCGGCGCGGCGGGAAGGGGCGCTCAGCCCTCCTCGCGCCAGCCCTCGTACTCGGCGGCGAGCGCGTCGAGGGCCTGCAGCCGGGCCGGGGTCCAGCCGTCCTCCGGGGGTTCGACGACGACCAGCCACTGGGCGTCCTCGGCGTCGTCCTCGCCGGCCAGGGCGTCGCGGACGATTTCGAGCTCGCCGAGGTCGGGGTGGGTGGCGCTGAGCTCCTCCGCGGCGTCGTCGGCGGCGTCGCGGTCGGGCAGGACGAGCAGCTGCCGGGCGTGCGGGTCGTCGACGTCCGGCTGGTCGGTGGTGTGGTCTTCGGTCACCGGCTCATTGTCCAGGCCCCCCGGTCCGGGCCCGCACGCAAGGCCGGGGCGGCCGGGGTGTCCGTCCCCCGTGGGATGCTGGTAGGCGATGGCCAGGAAGAGTGCACCCGACGACCTGCTCGCCCCGCTGACCCTCGCGGTCGGCCAGGAGGAGCTGCTGCTGGACCGCGCGGTCGCCCAGGTGGTGGCGGCGGCGAAGGCGGCGGACCCGGACACCGACGTGCGGGATCTCCCGCCCGGCGGGCTCCAGCCGGGCAGTCTGGCCGAGCTGACCACCCCGTCGCTGTTCGCCGAGCGCAAGGTGATCGTGATCAGGGCCGCCCAGGACCTCTCCGCCGACTCGGTGAAGGAGGTCAAGGCGTACATCGAGGCGCCGGCCGACGAAGTGATCATGGTGCTGGTGCACGCGGGCGGAGCCAAGGGCAAGGGGCTGCTGGACGCGGCGCGCAAGGCGGGCGCGCGTGAGGTGGCGTGCGCGAAGCTGGCCAAGGCCGGCGAGAGGCTGGCGTTCGTCAAGGGCGAGTTCCGCTCGCTCGGGCGGTCCGCCACCCCGGAGGCCTGCCAGGCCCTGCTGGACGCGCTCGGCAGCGATCTGCGCGAGCTGGCCGCCGCGTGCAGCCAGCTCACCTCGGACGTCGAGGGCGCGATCGACGAGACCGTGGTGGCCCGCTACTACAGCGGCCGGGCCGAGGCCACCGGCTTCGAGGTGGCCGACCTGGCGGTCACCGGCCGGGCCGCGGAGGCGCTGGAGCGGCTGCGCTGGGCCCTGGCGGTGGGGCAACCGCCGACGGGCATCACCTACGCGCTGGCGTCCGGCGTGCGCAGCATCGGGCGGCTGGCGACCACCGGACGGAACATGCGTCCGGCCGATCTGGCCCGCGAGTTGGGCATGCCGCCGTGGAAGGTCGAGCGGGTCCGCCAGCAGATGCGCGGCTGGACGGGCGACGGCGTGGCCGTCGCGCTGACCGCGATCGCGCAGGCGGACGCCGCCGTCAAGGGCGGTTCGGACGACCCGGCCTTCGCCCTGGAGCGCGCGGTGGTCGCCGTCGCCCGGGCCGCCCGGGCGGGCAGTCGTCCGGCGTACTGAGCACTGCCCGGCCGACTGAGTACTGAATTCCAGGGGCGTCCCAGGGCGTTCCCACCCCTCGGGCGGCAGCCGGTGGCGCCGTCCTGGGCGTCCTGCGGTCGATCCTCGTCCCCCTCGACCAACTGGCCCCGCGAAACGCGGCAGGCGCCGCAGCGGGCCTCTGGGGAAGAGGCCGCTGCGGCGCCTGCCGTACTGCTTAGTGCACCGCACCCGCGTGGCGAACGCAGGCCGCGTGCGGTGCGAGTTCTCGCGCGCCTCAGGGAGCCGGGTAGAGGGCCGGGTCGTCCCGAGGCGTTGGGGGCCGGAGCCCCCGGGGGCGTCAGGCCTGGGCGGCGGTGTTGACGCGCTTGGTGATGGCCGACTTCTTGTTGGCGGCCTGGTTGGCGTGGATGACGCCCTTGCTCACGGCCTTGTCCAGCGCCTTGGAGGCGGCGCGGGCCAGCTCGACGGCCTTCTCGGCCTCGCCGGCGGCGGCGGCCTCACGGGCCTTGCGCAGAGCGGTCTTCAGCGAGGACTTGACGGCCTTGTTGCGCAGGCGCGCCTTCTCGTTGGTCTTGTTGCGCTTGATCTGGGACTTGATGTTCGCCACGAAGGAGCCTCAGTCTTGTCTGAATGGATCACGGGTGCCCCGGCCAGAGGCTGGGGAGGTTGCACCGCGCGGCCGTCGGTCCAGCTGAGAGGGCATGCCGAGGCCAGGTGCAGCTGCCCACGCTACCAGGGGCCCGCCGCCCGACCCAAACCGGCTACGCGCTGAGCAGCGGCTCGCCGTAGTGCTCGACCTCCGGGAACGGCCGGTAGAACCGGTGCAGCAGCTCGCGCCATCGCTGGTACTCGGCCGAGCCGCGGAACCCTTCGGTGTGGTCGGCGAGAGTCTCCCATTCCACCTGGAGCAGGAAGCGCGAGCCGCGCCCTTCGTCGAGGCAGCGCCTCAGTTCCAGCGAGCGGAAGCCGCGCTGCACGGCGATCAGTGGCCGCGCCTCGGCGAAGGCGGCGAGGAACTCGTCCTCCCGGCCGGGCAGGACGTCGAGCAGGGCGCTTTCGAGGATCACGGGACGTCATCCTGCCGCCCCGACTCGCACCGCGGGAACCCCCGAGCCGCACCCCGACTGGCACCCGACCCGCACCCCGACTGGCACCTCGACTCGCGCCGTGAAGGTTTCGGACCGGACCGATCGGCGGGCCACGCCGTGCTCATGGGAAGATGGGAGGAACTACTTCGATCGGACGAGACTGTCCGGTCCCCGGGAAACCGGTCAGCGATGATCCGGACACCCCCGGCCCCGGACCAACGGAGAATCGGACCAAGGTGCCCGCGACCCCCAGCAATGTGCCAGAGCCCAGCCGTACCGACCCGGCGCTGATCCGCAACTTCTGCATCATCGCCCACATCGACCACGGCAAGTCGACGCTCGCAGACCGGATGCTGCAGATCACCGGCGTCGTCGACCCGCGGCAGATGCGTGCCCAGTACCTCGACCGCATGGACATCGAGCGTGAGCGCGGCATCACCATCAAGTCGCAGGCGGTCCGCCTCCCGTGGGCGCCCAAGACCGGGCCGAACGCCGGGGCGACGCACATCCTCAACATGATCGACACCCCGGGCCACGTGGACTTCACGTACGAGGTGTCCCGCTCCCTCGCCGCGTGCGAGGGCACCATCCTGGTCGTCGACGCGGCCCAGGGCATCGAGGCGCAGACCCTCGCCAACCTGTACCTGGCGCTGGAGAACGACCTCACGATCATCCCGGTGCTCAACAAGATCGACCTGCCGGCCGCCCAGCCGGAGAAGTACGCCGCCGAGATCGCGCACATCATCGGCTGCGACCCGTCCGACGTGCTCCAGGTCAGCGCCAAGACCGGCCTCGGCGTCGAGGACCTGCTCGACCACATCGTCGACAACATCCCGGCCCCGGTCGGCGTCAAGGACGCCCCGGCCCGCGCGATGATCTTCGACTCGGTGTACGACGCCTACCGCGGCGTGGTCACCTACGTGCGTGTCGTGGACGGCCAGCTCACCAAGCGCGAGCGGATCGCGATGATGTCCACCGGCGCCACCCACGAGCTGCTGGAGATCGGCGTCATCTCGCCCGAGCCGAAGGTCGCCGACGGCCTCGGCGTCGGCGAGGTGGGCTACATCATCACCGGTGTGAAGGACGTCCGGCAGTCCAAGGTCGGTGACACGATCACCTCGCAGAACAAGGGCGCCACCGAGGCGCTGGGCGGCTACAAGGACCCGCGTCCGATGGTGTTCTCGGGCCTGTACCCGCTGGACGGCTCGGACTACCCGCTGCTGCGCGACGCCCTGGACAAGCTGCGGCTCAACGACGCCGCGCTGGTGTACGAGCCGGAGACCTCGGTCGCGCTCGGCTTCGGCTACCGCTGCGGCTTCCTCGGCCTGCTGCACCTGGAGATCATCCGGGAGCGCCTGGAGCGCGAGTTCAACCTCGACCTGATCTCCACCGCCCCGAACGTGATCTACCGGGTGGTGATGGAGGACGGCACCGAGCACACCGTCACCAACCCGAGCGAGTTCCCGACCGGCAAGATCGCCGAGGTGTTCGAGCCGGTCGTGCGCGGCACGATCCTGGCGCCGAACGAGTTCGTCGGCGCGATCATGGAGCTGTGCCAGTCCCGCCGCGGCAACCTGCAGGGCATGGACTACCTCTCCGAGGACCGGGTCGAGCTGCGCTACACCCTGCCGCTCGCCGAGATCGTCTTCGACTTCTTCGACCAGCTGAAGTCCAAGACCCGCGGCTACGCCTCGCTCGACTACGAGCCCATCGGCGAGCAGAGCGCCAACCTGGTGAAGGTCGACATCCTGCTGCACGGCGACGCGGTGGACGCGTTCTCCGCGATCGTGCACAAGGACAAGGCCTACAACTACGGCGTGATGATGGCCGGCAAGCTGCAGAAGCTGATCCCGCGCCAGCAGTTCGAGGTGCCGATCCAGGCCGCCATCGGCTCCCGGGTGATCGCCCGCGAGACGGTCCGCGCCATCCGCAAGGACGTCCTCGCCAAGTGCTACGGCGGTGACATCTCGCGTAAGCGCAAGCTGCTGGAGAAGCAGAAGGAAGGCAAGAAGCGGATGAAGATGGTCGGCCGCGTGGAGGTGCCGCAGGAGGCCTTCATCGCCGCGCTGTCCACCGACGCGGAGGCGCCGAAGGAAAAGAAGTAGCAGCAAGGAAGGGCCCGGGGCACTCGCCCCGGGCCTTTTCGCATCCCTGGACCCCGGAAGCTACTTCAGCGCGGAGAGCACCCCGGTGACGATCGCGGCCTTGGCCATCCGTCCAGCCGCCCCGGTGAGCACGGTGGGGCGCATCGAGTCGTCCCCGCGGACCAGCTGGAGCAGCCCGTCCCGCCGGCCGAGGCTCAGGCACTGCACGACGTACTTGTACGCGAACGGCTTCGCGGTGCGCCCGTCGAGCAGCTTGCCGAGGTACTGGCCCTGCGGCAGGGCGGTGGCGCAGCCCATCCGCAGGGTGCCGATGCCGGGGACGGTCACGGCGGCTGCGTCGCCGACCACGTGGACGTCCGGGTGCGAGACCGACCGCAGGTGGTCGTCGACCAGGGCCCGGCCGCGGTCGTCCACGGCCAGTCCGGCTTCGGCGGCCAGCGGGTGCGGCTCCATGGAGGCGGCCCAGACGGTGACGTCCGCGTCGATCGGGCCGGCGGTGGTGCGCAGCCCGGCGGGGCTGACCTCGGTGACGGTGGCGTTCTCGTGGACGGTGACGCCGAGCCGGTCGAGGACGCGCCGGATGTGGGCGCGGCCCTTGGGCGAGTAGATGCCGCCCACCCGGCCGGCCGCGACGATCCGCACCCGCCAGCCCGGGTGGGCCTCGGCGAGTTCGGTGGCCAGCTCGATGCCGGTGGCGCCGCCGCCGACCACGGCGAGGGTGCCGGGCCGGTCGGCGTCGCGCAGCCGGCGGTGGAGGTCGGCCGCGCGTTCGGCGGAGTAGGCGTGCTCGGCGGCGCCGGGGACGTCGTGCCAGGCGGTGCGGCTGCCGAGGGCGTAGACCAGGGTGTCGTAGCCGAGGGTGGTGCCGTCGTCGAGCAGGACCTTGTGCCCGGCCAGGTCGAGTTCGACGGCCCTGGCCCGCCGGTGCTCGATGCGGCGGCCGCGCGCCAGCCGGTCGATGGCCGGCCAGTCGCGCCCGTGGCCGGCCGCCGCCTCGTGCTGGCGGACGCGGTGGAGGAGCCGCTCCTCTGGCGCGACCAGGGTGACGGTGTGGTGGCGTCCGGCGCCCTTGGCAGCGGTGAGGCCGGCGTATCCGGCTCCCAGGACGACGATTCGCTTCTCGGTGGTGCTGCTCATTTCGTCCGCCTCCTTGCGAGGTGCGCTCTCGTGAAGCGCTGTTCGGGAGGGGGACGACGCGGCCGGTCGGAGTGTGACGGTGACCTGCGTCACGCCTCGATCGGGCGGATGTGGCCGAGCTTCTCGGGGTTGACCACCACGAACGCCTCGGTGATCCGCCCGCCGGAGACGGTGAGGGCGACCACACCGGAGACGGCGCCGGTGGCCCGCTCGTACCAGACGAGCCCGGGCTCGCCGTTGACCAGCGCGGAGCCGAGCCCGTACTCGGGGGTGAACCACTTGGCGACCAGCCCGGCTACCAATCGGGCCACCTTGTCGGCGCCGAGGACGGGCCGGGCCGCGGCGCGGACGATGCCGCCGCCGTCGGCGTGCCAGACCACGTCGGGGTCCAGGACGGCCATCAGGCCCTGGATGTCGCCGCGTGCGGTGGCGGTCGCGAACGCCTCGACGGCCCGCCGGTGCTCGGCCGGGTCGGCGTTCGCGTGCCGGCCGCCGTCCTTGACCCGGCGGCGGGCCCGGGAGGCGAGCTGGCGGGTGGCGTCGGGGGTGCGGTCCAGGGAAGCGGCGATGTCCTCGAAGCCGACCGCGAAGACGTCGTGCAGCACGAAGGCGGCCCGCTCGGCCGGGGTGAGCTGCTCCAGTACGGCGAGCAGGGCGAGCGAGACGGACTCGCCGCGTTCGGCCAGCTCGGCGGGGGAGTCGGGGGCGCTCGCGTAGGAGACGGACGGCTCCGGCAGCCACTCGCCGTAGTAGGCCTCGCGGCGGGCGCGGGCGGAGCCGAGCTGGTCGTAGCAGAGCCGGGTGACCACGGTGGTGAGGAAGGCGCGCGGGTCGGTGACGGCGGCCCGGTCGGTGGACTGCCAGCGCAGCCAGGCGTCCTGGAGGACGTCCTCGGCGTCGGTGAAGGAGCCGAGCAGCCGGTAGGCGACCGAGCCCAGGTAGCGGCGGTTCGTCTCGAACGCGTCCGGGGCCTGTTCGGGGGCGGTGGGCTGGGCGGTCACGGGAGCCACGGTAGCGGAGAGCGCGAACCCCTGCGAGGATCCGGGGTGCGCGAAGGGCCGGGGCGGGAGCCCCGGCCCGTCACATGAGGTGGCGTCAGTCGACCTCGGCCACGGCCTCCGCGAACTGCGCCTGGTACAGCCGCGCGTACGCGCCGCCGGCGGCGATCAGCTCGTCGTGCGAGCCCTGTTCGACGATCGAGCCGTTCTCCATCACCAGGATCACGTCGGCGTCCCGGATGGTGGAGAGCCGGTGCGCGATGACGAAGCTGGTGCGGCCGGTGCGCAGCCGGGCCATGGCCCGCTGGATCAGGACCTCGGTGCGGGTGTCGACGGAGCTGGTCGCCTCGTCCAGGACGAGGATGGACGGCTGGGCGAGGAACGCCCGGGCGATGGTGATCAGCTGCTTCTCGCCCGCGCTGACGCCGGTGCCCTCGTCGTCGATGACGGTGTCGTAGCCGTCCGGCAGGGTGCGTACGAAGCGGTCGACGTGTGCTGCCCTGGCGGCTTCGATGACCTGCTCGCGGGTGGCTCCCTGGGCGCCGTAGGCGATGTTGTCGGCGATGGTGCCGCCGAACAGCCAGGTGTCCTGGAGCACCATGCCGATGCCGGAGCGCAGGTCCTCGCGGGACATCGCGGAGACGTCGACCCCGTCGAGGGTGATCCGCCCGGAGCTGACCTCGTAGAACCGCATCAGCAGGTTGACCAGGGTGGTCTTGCCGGCGCCGGTGGGGCCGACGATGGCGACGGTCTGGCCGGGCTCGACCTTGAGCGAGAGGTCCTCGATGAGCGGCTTCTCGGGCTCGTAGCGGAAGGACACGTCCTGGAAGGCGACGCGGCCGCGGACGGCGTCGGGGCGCTCGGGCATGGCCGGTTCGGGGGTCTGCTCGGGGGCGTCCAGCAGCTCGAAGACGCGCTCGGCGGAGGCGACCCCGGACTGCACCAGGTTGGCCATGCTGGCGACCTGGGTGAGCGGCTGGCTGAACTGCCGCGAGTACTGGATGAACGCCTGCACGTCGCCGATGGACAGCGCGCCGCTGGCGACCCGCAGGCCGCCGACGACGGCGACCAGCACGTACTGCAGGTTGCCGATCAGCATCATCGCGGGCTGGATGATGCCGGAGATGAACTGGGCGCGGAAGCTGGAGGCGAACAGCGCCTCGTTGTGCTCGCGGAAGGTCTCGGCGGACTCGCGCTGCCGGCCGAACACCTTGACGAGGGCGTGCCCGGTGTACATCTCCTCGATGTGCGCGTTCAACTTGCCGGTGGACGCCCACTGCTGGACGAACTGCGGCTGCGCCCGCTTGCCGACCTTGGCGGCGACGACCACCGACAGCGGCACGGAGACGAGCGCGATCAGCGCCAGCAGCGGGGAGATCCAGAACATCATCGCGAGCACACCGACCACGGTGAGCAGCGAGTTGACGACCTGTCCCATGGTCTGCTGCATCGACTGGCCGATGTTGTCGATGTCGTTGGTGACCCGGCTGAGCACCTCGCCGCGCGGCTGCTTGTCGAAGTAACTCAGCGGCAGCCGGGCGAGTTTGGCCTCGACGTCCTGGCGCAGCCGGTAGCCGGCGCGCTGGATCGCCTTGGTGGCGAGGCGGCCCTGGACGATGCCGAACAGGGCGGAGGCGACGTAGATCGCCAGCACCCAGAGCAGGATGGTGCCGATGGCGCCGAAGTCCATGCCCTGGCCGGGGGTGAAGCTGACCGAGGAGAGCAGGTCGGCGACGCCGCCCTGGCCGTGGGCGCGCAGCCCGTCGACGACCTGTTCCTTGGAGGCGCCGGGCGCGAAGCGGGCGCCGACCACCCCGGCGAAGATCAGGTCGGTGGCGTGGCCGAGCACCCTGGGGCCGGTGACGGCGCAGCCGATGCTGAGCACGCCGAGGCCCAGCACTCCGGCCAGCAGGCCGCGTTCGGGGCGCAGGAGGGCGAGCAGTCGTTTGCCGGAGCCCTTGAAGTCCATGGACTTCTCGGCGCCCTGGCCGCCCATGAAGCGGCCCGGTCCGGCGGGGCCGCGGCGGGCCGCGGCGGCCTGCGAGTCGCTGGGCAGCCGGGTGGGTGCCGGCTCGCCGGCGTCGGGCTTGCCGGCGTCGGGCTTTCCGAGGGTGGTCACGCCGCCTCCTGCTCGGTGAGCTGGGAGAGCACGATCTCCCGGTACGTCGGGTTGTCGGCCATCAGTTCGCGGTGGGTGCCGCTGCCGACGACGGCGCCCTCGTCGAGGACGATGATCCGGTCGGCGTCGCGGATGGTGGAGACGCGCTGGGCGACGATCAGCACGGTGGCGTCGGCGGTCTCCCGGGAGAGCGCCTTGCGCAGCCTGGCGTCGGTGGCGTAGTCGAGCGCGGAGAAGGAGTCGTCGAACAGGTAGACGTCCGGCTTGCGGACGAGTGCGCGGGCGATGGCCAGGCGCTGGCGCTGGCCGCCGGAGACGTTGCTGCCGCCCTGGGCGATGGGGGCGTCCAGGCCCTCGGGCAGTTTCTCGACGAAGTCCTTGGCCTGGGCGACCTCCAGGGCGTGCCAGAGCTCCTCGTCGGTGGCGTCGGGCCGGCCGTAGCGGAGGTTGCTGGCGATGGTGCCGGAGAACAGGTAGGGCTTCTGCGGGACGAGTCCGACGGTCTCGGCGATCGCCTCGGGGGCGAGTTCGCGGACGTCGACGCCGTCGAGCAGGACCGTCCCGGAGGTGGCGTCGAACAGCCGGGGCACGAGGCCGAGCAGGGTGGACTTGCCGCTGCCGGTGGAGCCGATGACGGCGGTGGTCTGGCCGGGGCGGGCGGTGATGTCGATGCCGCGCAGCACCGAGGCCTCGGCGCCGGGGTAGCGGAAGGCGACGTCGCGCAGCTCCAGGTTGCCGCGGCGCAGCACCTCGGTGACGGGCGCGGCGGGCGGTACGACGCTGGAGGAGGTGCCGAGGACCTCCTCGATGCGCTCGGCGCAGACCTCGGCGCGCGGCACCATCATGAACATGAAGGTGGCCATCATGACGCTCATCAGGATCTGCATCAGGTAGGAGAGGAAGGCGGTGAGGGCGCCGATCTCCATGTCGCCGCTGTCGATCCGGTGGGCGCCGAACCAGAGGACGGCGACGCTGGAGACGTTCACGACCAGCATCACGGCCGGGAACATGAACGCCATCAGCCGGCCGACCTGGAGGGCGACGTGGGTGAGGTCGCCGTTGGCGTCGGCGAACCGGGCCTGCTCGTGGTCGTCCTTGACGAAGGCGCGGATGACCCGGATGCCGGTGATCTGCTCGCGCAGCACGCGGTTCACCGTGTCGATCTTCTCCTGCATGCTGCGGAACTTGGGGCGCAGCGAGCGGACGAGCAGGACGACGACGGTGCCGAGCACCGGGATGACGGCGAGCAGCAGGCCGGACAGCGGCACGTCCTGGTTGAGCGCCATGATGATGCCGCCGACGCACATGATGGGCGCGGCCACCATGAGCGTGAAGCTCATCAGGGCCAGCATCTGGACCTGTTGGACGTCGTTGGTGGTCCGGGTGATCAGGGAGGGCGCGCCGAACTGGCCGACCTCGCGGGCGGAGAAGCTCTGCACCCGGTCGAACACGGCGGCGCGGACGTCGCGTCCGAAGGCCATGGCGGTGCGTGCGCCGTAGTAGACGGCGCCGATCGAGCACAGGGCCTGGGCGACGGTGACGCCGATCATCACCGCGCCGACTCGCAGGATGTAACCGGTGTCGCCCTTGACCACGCCCTGGTCGATGATGTCGGCGTTGAGTGTGGGCAGGTAGAGCGCCGCGAGGGTCGCCACCAGCTGGAGGACCACCAGCAGGGCGATCGGTCGGGAGTACGGGCGTAGGTACGCCCTCAGCAGTCTGATCAGCACTGGCACACTCTTGTCGTCGACGGGAGGATTCGCATCCCAATTCTCGGTCCTTCGTGCACTCGCACAGGTGATTCCCTGCGAGTGGGCGGGAGGTTTGTCCAGTCCTTTGCCGAGCCGCCGGGCGGGCCGGGTTGCGCCGTTCACCTGGGAGTTGTCACCGGGCACCGGCAGGTCGGGGGCGTGCCAGCTCGGCCTGCCCTCTTACGGAATGACCGGTTTCCCAACTAGGCTGCTGATTGCCCCCTTGTTACTCGCCGGTACCGGCCAGGTAACCCGGAGGCCCGGCGACCGCCCCCACGGGCGCCGCGACAATCCCTCAGACGGCCACCCGCCCCCGGAGGTCCTCGTTGAGTTCCGCGCAGTCCCTGATCGACTCCGGCAGTGCTGACATCGTCGCCGGGCGTCCCGCCTCCGTCGCCCACCTGTTCCTGGAGCGGGTCGCCGCGACCCCGAACGGCGAGGCCTACCGTTACCCGGCCCCGGTCGACGAGCACGCCGCGGACAGCGCTCCGGGCGCCGAGCAGTGGCGCTCGCTGACCTGGGCGCAGACCGCGGCCCGGGTCAAGGCGGTGGCCGCCGGTCTGATGACGCTCGGCATCCAGCCGGAGGACCGGGTCGCGCTGGCCTCCTCCACCCGGCTCGAGTGGATCATCGCCGACCTCGGGAACATGTGCGCGGGCGCCGCCACCACGACCGTCTACCCGAGCACCAACGCCGACGAGACCGCCTTCATCCTCGCCAACTCCGGCTCCAGAGCGCTGATCGCGGAGAACGCCGCGCAGCTCGCCAAGGCCGTCGAGCAGATCGAGCAGCTGCCCGAGCTGCGCACCGTCATCCTCATCGACGCCCCCGCCACCGCCCCCGAGACGGCCGGCCTCGAGGTGCTCACCCTCGCCGAGCTGGAGCAGCGCGGCGCCGAGTACCTGGAGAAGCACCCGGACGCGATCGAGAAGACCGTCGCCGCGCTCGACAAGGAGCAGCTGGCCACCCTGATCTACACGTCCGGCACCACCGGCCGCCCCAAGGGCGTGCGCCTGGTGCACGACTGCTGGGCGTACGAGGGCCGGGCCCAGGAGGCCAGCGGGCTGCTGCGCTCCGACGACGTCCAGTTCATGTGGCTGCCGCTGTCGCACGTGTTCGGCAAGACGCTGATCTCCGGCCAGATCGCCACCGGCCACGTGATGGCGGTGGACGGCCGGGTCGACCGGATCATCCACAACCTGCCGGCCATCCGGCCGACCGTCATGGCCTCCGCGCCGCGCATCTTCGAGAAGGTCTACAACGGCATCGCGGGCAGGGCCCGGGCCGAGGGCGGCGCCAAGTACAAGATCTTCCGCTGGGCCGCCGGGGTCGCCCGCGAGCACGCCCGCGTCGTCCAGGAGAACCGGATCGCCACCGGGGTGGGCAGCGCGCCGTTCGGCCTGCGGATGCAGCACGCGCTCGCCGACAGGCTGGTGTACGCGAAGATCCGCGCGGCCTTCGGCGGCCGGCTGCGCGGGGCCGTCTCGGGCAGCGCCGCGCTGGCCCCCGAGATCGGCTACTTCTTCCTCGGCGCCGGGGTCCCGATCCTGGAGGGCTACGGCCTCAGCGAGACCAGCGCCGGCTCCTGCGTCAACCGTGAGGAGGACGTCCGGATCGGCACCGTCGGCCGCCCGCTGCCCGGCACCGAGGTCCGGATCGCCGAGGACGGCGAGATCCTGCTGCGCGGCCCGGGCGTCATGCGCGGCTACCACGACCTGCCGGAGAAGACCGCCGAGGTGCTGGAGGCGGACGGCTGGTTCCACACCGAGGACATCGGCGAGCTCAGCGCCGACGGCTTCCTGCGGATCACCGACCGCAAGAAGGACCTGTTCAAGACCTCCGGCGGCAAGTACGTGGCGCCCAGCGAAGTCGAGGGCAAGTTCAAGGCGGTCTGCCCGTTCGTCAGCAACATCCTGGTGATCGGCAACGGCCGCAACTTCTGCACCGCGCTGATCGGCCTGGACGAGGCCGTCATCATGCCGTGGGCCGCCGAGCACGGCCTGGCCGGCAGGTCCTACGCCGAGGTGGCCGCCGACCCGGCCGTGCACCAGCTGATCGAGGGCTTCGTGAAGCGGCTCAACGGCGACCTCCAGCGCTGGCAGACGATCAAGAAGTTCCACCTGCTGCCGCGCGACCTCGACGTCGAGCACGGCGAGCTCACCCCGAGCCTGAAGATCAAGCGCCCGGTGGTCGAGCGGACCTACGCGGACGCCGTCACCGCGATGTACGCCGGCGCCAACGAGGCCTGATCCGCCCCGGTCCCGTACGGCTCACCGGTTCGGGTGAGTCGTACGGGACAATGGGGTCATGCCCTCCGCACTTCCCGACGGCGACCCGGTGCCGTCCGACGGTTCCCTGCCCGCGCCCGCCCTCGACGGGATCGGGGCCAGGCCGTTCGGCTTCTACGTGCACGTGCCGTACTGCGCCAGCCGCTGCGGCTACTGCGACTTCAACACCTACACCGCGACCGAGCTGCGCGCGCAGGCCGGACGCGGGCCCGTCGCCACGCAGGAGACCTACGCCGACAACGTGATCGCCGAGATCCGGCTCGCACGGAAGGTGCTCGGCTCCGCGGACGTCCCGGTGCGGACCGTCTTCCTCGGCGGCGGCACCCCCACCCTGCTGCCCGCCCGCGACCTGGTGCGGATGCTCGGCGCGATCCGCGACGAGTTCGGGCTCGCCGACGGCGCCGAGGTCACCACCGAGGCCAACCCCGAGTCCGTCGACCCCGCCTACCTCGCCGAATTGCGCGAGGGCGGCTACAACCGGATCTCCTTCGGCATGCAGAGCGCCCGCCCGCACGTGCTGCGGCTGCTCGACCGCCACCACACCCCGGGCCGCCCCGAGGCCTGCGTCGCCGAGGCCCGCGCGGCCGGCTTCGAGCACGTCAACCTCGACCTCATCTACGGCACCCCCGGCGAGTCCGACGACGACTGGCGGGCCTCCCTGGACGCCGCCATCGGCGCCGGGCCCGACCACGTGTCCGCCTACTCGCTGATCGTCGAGGAGGGCACCCGCCTCGCCGCCCGGGTCAGGCGCGGCGAACTCCCGATGATCGACGACGACGTGCACGCCGACCGCTACCTCATCGCCGAGGAGGCGCTCGCCGCCGCCGGCTACTCCTGGTACGAGGTCTCCAACTGGGCCACCACGCCCGAGGGCCGCTGCCGCCACAACGAGCTGTACTGGACCGGCGCCGACTGGTGGGGTGCCGGCCCCGGCGCCCACAGCCACGTCGGCGGCGTCCGCTGGTGGAACGCCAAGCACCCCGCCGCCTACGCCGCGGCCCTCACCGAGGGCCGCACCCCCGCGCAGGCCCGCGAGATCCTCTCCGACGAGGACCGCCGCGTCGAGCGCATCCTCCTCGAACTGCGCCTCGCCGAGGGCATCCCCCTGACCCTCCTCACCGACACCGGCCGCCAGGCCGCCGACCGGGCCCTCACCGACGGCCTCCTCGCCCCGGAGTCCTACCGGCAGGGACGCGCCGCCCTGACCCTCCAGGGCCGCCTCCTGGCGGACGCGGTCGTCCGTGACCTGGTGGACTGACCCGGTCGTCGAGTCCCTGATCGACCGGATCCCCTCCGAGCGGACCACCGAGTTCGGCGAGCCGATTCCGGTCGATCTGCTGGGCGTCACCCTCGACACCGCCGGGTTCCAGACCTACGCGTGATCCGGAAGCGTCACGAAGTCGATCAACTCCTCGACGCGGCCGAGGAGTTCCGGCTCCAGGTCCTTGTAGGTGTCGACCTTCGAGAGGATGCGCTTCCAGGCGGCGGGGGTGTCGGCGGGCCAGCCGAGGCGGCGGCAGGTGCCCGTCTTCCAGTCCTCGCCGCGGGGAACGGCGGGCCAGGCGGGGATGCCGACGGAGGAGGGCTTCACGGCCTGCCAGATGTCGACGTAGGGGTGGCCGACGACCAGCACGGCATCGCCGGTGACCTGGGCGGCGATGCGGTGCTCCTTGGTGCCGGGGAGCAGGTGGTCGACCAGGACGCCGAGGCGGCGGCCGGGGCCGGGGGCGAAGTCGGCGACGATCGCGGGCAGGTCGTCCACGCCCTCCAGGTACTCGACGACGACGCCCTCGATCCGAAGGTCGTCGCCCCAGACCCGTTCGACGAGCTCGGCGTCGTGCCGGCCCTCGACGTAGATCCGGGACTCACGGGCGACCCGGGCGCGGGCGCCCGGGACGGCGACGGAGCCGGAGGCGGTGCGGCCGGGCCTACGGGAGGGGGCGGGGCCGGTCGGGCGGACCAGGGTGACGACCCGGCCCTCCAGCAGGAAGCCGCGCGGCACCAGGGGGAAGACCCGGTGCTTGCCGAACCGGTCCTCCAGGGTGACGGTGAACCCCTCCGCCGTCCTCTCGCAGCGCACCACCGCCCCGCAGAAGCCGGTGGCGGCCTCCTCGACCACCAGGCCCCGCTCGGCGGGCACCTCCGGGGCGGGGGCCTGCCTCTTCCACGGCGGGGTCAGGTCGGGTCCGTACTGGCGGCTGCGCATGCCGGTGACTATAGGCAGTGACATCCCGAACGGGCGGACGGACCGTCAGAGGCCCGGCGCACCCCAGACCGGGAACCAGCGGCCGAGGTCCTTCTCCAGCCGCAGGTCGTTCCCCAGCATCGCGTTGATCTCCAGCTCCAGCGGGCTGTTGCGCCGCTCCCCGCCGCCGGGCATCGGCGCGAACGGGTAGAACGTGCCGCGCTTGTACAGGTAGACGAGCGCCAGCGACTGCCCCTGCGCGTCGCGGCCCCCCTCGCTTCGATGGAAGCCGACCAGCGAGCAGAGCAGCTGCGGCCCGAAGCCGTTCGCCTCCAGCTCGCTGTTGACCGCGTGCAGGTCGTTGACCAGTTCCGGCAGCTCCTCGGGGGTGTGCCGGGCGAGCAGCCACGAGTAGCCGTAGCCGTCCTTGGACGCCTCCACCGGGACGCCGCCGCGCTCGGTGTCGGCGTCCAGCAGCTCCCGCACCTGCTGCGCGACCTGGCCGAACGCGGCGCCCTCGACGGCCGCGAAGCACACCGAGCCGAGCCCGGTGGGCGTGAACCCGGCCCCGGCCTCCAGGGTGAGGGCGGCCGAGGGCACGCCGAACAGCTGGTCGAGGTCGGGCCTGACGGGCTTGGTTCGGCCGAACAGGGCGTCCAGGAATCCCACGGTGTTCCTTTCGGTTCCTTCACGTCTGGAATCGCGTCCGGAGTCGGGTCCGGAGCGTCGTGTCCGGGGCGGGAGTCAGCGGCCGAGCTCGGCGGAGATCCTGGCCAGCTGCTCCAGCCGCTTCTCCAGCGTCGGGTGGGTGGAGAGCAGCTGGGAGGCGGTGTCCCGGGCGCTCAGCGCCGGGGCGAAGTAGAAGGCGTTGTAGGGCTGGGCCTGGCGCAGGTCCTTGGTGGGGATGGCGGCGATCTGCCCGGTGACCTTGGTGAGGGCGGAGGCGAGCGCGCTGGGCCGGCCGGTGAGCTGGGCGGCGGCGCGGTCGGCGGCGAGTTCCCGGTAGCGGGAGAGCAGCCGGGTGAGCAGGAAGCTGATCGCGTAGACCACCATCGACACCAGCGGGATGACCAGGGCGGCGATGGCCGCGTTCTGGTCGTTGTTGTTGCGCCCGCCGCCCAGGAATCCGCCGTACATCGCGATCCGGGTCATGGCCCCGGCGAGCACGCCGAGGAACCCGGCGATGGTCATCACCGCGACGTCCCGGTGGGCGACGTGCGAGAGCTCGTGCGCGAGCACGCCCTCCAGTTCCTCGGGTTCCAGCCGCCGCAGCAGCCCGGTGGTGACGCACACCACGGCCTTCTGCGGGTTGCGGCCGGTGGCGAAGGCGTTCGGCATGTCGCTGTTGGCGACCGCCACCCGGGGCTTGGGCATGTCGGCGAGGGCGCAGAGCCGGTCGACGGTGCCGTGCAGCTGCGGGTACTCCTGCGGGGTCACCGGGCGGGCCCCCATCGCCCGTTCGGTGATCTTGTCGCTGAACCAGAACTGGGCCACGAAGAGCCCGCCGGAAATCAGCACGATCAGCGGCCAGGCCCCGCGCAGCAGCGCGATCAGCAGGCCGGTGAAGCCGACGTACAGCAACCCGATCACGAACATGGTCCCGACCATCCGGCCGGTGAGGCCCCGGTCGGGCGCGAAACGGGTGTGCTGGCCCGAGCTCGACATCGCTTGCTCCTCCATTCGCCGTCCGCTTTCGATGCTGCCACCCGGACGGGTCCGCGGCACCACCCCGGCGCCGGGAACTGCGGGCAGGATCACCCCTGCCGCGCCGTTCCTGCCGTCGGACCCGGGCCGTACACTGGCAGGTACGGTTCTGGCACTCGTGTGTTCCGAGTGCCAAAGCCGGGGTCCTCCCGGAGCGGCCCGCAGCATGCGTGACCGCGCAGTGACGAACTGCGCGGTACGGACACATGTCACAACGGACAACGTGCGAAGACGGAGGTGCGTGCCCCATGGCCGGTGAGGTCCGCCAGCTGGACGACCGCAAGCTGGCCGTCCTGCGCGCGATCGTCCAGGACTACGTGGGCACCGAGGAGCCGGTCGGCTCCAAGGCCCTGGTGGAACGGCACAACCTCGGCGTGTCCCCGGCCACCGTCCGCAACGACATGGCGGCGCTGGAGGACGAGGGGTACATCCACCAGCCGCACACCAGCGCCGGGCGCATCCCCACCGACAAGGGGTACCGCCTGTTCGTCGACAAGCTCGCCGAGGTCAAGCCGATGAGCGCCCCCGAGCGCCGGGCGATCCGGCACTTCCTGGACGGCGCGGTCGACCTGGACGACGTGGTCGCCCGTACCGTGCGGCTGCTCGCCCAGCTCACCCGGCAGGTCGCCGTGGTGCAGTACCCCTCGCTGACCCGGTCCACCGTGCGGCACATCGAGCTGGTCGCGCTGGCCCCGGCCAAGGTGATGCTGGTCCTGATCACCAACACCGGCCGGGTCGAGCAGCGGACGGTCGACTGCCCGGGCACGATCGGCGAGATCGTCCTGGCGGACCTGCGGGCCCGGATCAACGCGCGGGCCGTCGGTCTGCGCCTGCCGGACGTCCCGGCGGTGCTGGAGGAGCTTCCGGCGATGTTCGAGCAGATCGACCGGCCGGCCGTCAACACGGTCCTCGCCACGCTGTTCGAGGCGCTCGCCGAGCAGAACGAGGAGCGGATCATGCTGGCCGGCACGGCCAACCTGACCCGCTTCGGCCACGACTTCCCGCTCACCATCCAGCCGGTCCTCGAGGCGCTGGAGGAGCAGGTCATCCTGCTCCGCCTCCTGGGTGAGACCACGGACGCCGCGATGACGGTCCGGATCGGGCGGGAGAACGCCTACGAGGGGCTGAATTCCACCTCGGTGGTGTCGGTCGGCTACGGTTCGGGCGACGAGAGCGTGGCCAAACTGGGTGTGATCGGTCCGACCCGGATGGACTACCCGGGCACAATGGGGGCGGTGCGAGCGGTGGCGCGGTACGTGGGCCAGATCCTGGCCGAGTCGTAGCAACAGGCCGCCGTCACACGGGTGACGGCGGTGTCCAGTCGCAGCACTACTACAGGCGGAACAAGCGGAGCATTAGGTGGCCACGGACTACTACGCGGTACTCGGCGTCCGACGGGATGCGGGGCAGGACGAGATCAAGAAGGCGTTCCGGCGCCTGGCACGCGAACTGCACCCGGACGTCAACCCGGACCCGAAGACGCAGGAGCGGTTCAAGGAGATCAACGCCGCCTACGAGGTGCTCTCCGATCCGCAGAAGCGCCAGGTCTACGACCTCGGCGGCGACCCGCTGTCGCCGAGCGGCGGCGGTGGCGCGGGCGGCTTCGGCGCCGGCGCGGCGGGCTTCGGCTTCTCCGACATCATGGACGCCTTCTTCGGCGCCGCGGCCGGCCAGCGCGGGCCGCGCTCGCGCACCCGCCGCGGCCAGGACGCCATGATCCGGCTGGAGATCACCCTGGAGGAGGCCGCCTTCGGCACCACCAAGGAACTCCAGGTCGACACGGCCGTCACCTGCACCACCTGCAGCGGCGAGGGCGCGGCGCCCGGCACCTCCGCGCAGACCTGTGACATGTGCCGCGGCAAGGGCGAGGTCTCCCAGGTCACCCGGTCCTTCCTGGGCCAGGTCATGACCTCCCGCCCCTGCCCGCAGTGCCAGGGCTTCGGCACCGTCGTGCCGACGCCGTGCCCGGAGTGCGCCGGCGACGGCCGGGTCCGCGCCCGCCGCACCCTGACCGTCAAGATCCCGGCCGGTGTCGACAACGGCACCCGGATCCAGCTGGCCGGCGAGGGCGAGGTCGGCCCCGGCGGCGGCCCGGCCGGCGACCTGTACGTCGAGATCGCCGAGACCTCGCACGCCGTCTTCCAGCGGCGCGGGGACGACCTGCACTGCACCGTCACCATCCCGATGACGGCGGCCGCGCTCGGCACCCAGGTGCCGCTGCAGACCCTGGACGGGCTGGAGGAGCTCGACATCCGGCCCGGCACCCAGTCCGGCCAGTCGATCCCGCTGCACGGCCGCGGCATCACGCACCTGCGCGGGGGCGGCCGGGGCGACCTGATAGTGCACGTCGAGGTGCAGACGCCCACCAAGCTCGACGCCGAGCAGGAGGAGCTGCTGCGCCGGCTCGCGGTGATGCGCGGCGAGGAGCGGCCGGCCGGCCAGTTCGCGCCGGGCCAGCAGGGCCTGTTCTCGCGCCTGAAGGACGCGTTCAACGGCCGGTAGCCGTCACCGCGCAGGGGTGCCGGAGATCCGCTCCGGCACCCTTTCGCGTTCCCCTTTCGCGTGGGCGTCCCGCCCCGTCAGCCGGAGGTTCCCCGCATGACCGCCCCCGTGTTCGTCGTCGAGACCGGGCGCCTCGCCGCCGCCGCGCCCGGGGCCGTGGTGCGGCTGGACGGGCCGGAGGGGCGGCACGCCGCGGCGGTGAAGCGGCTGGAGCCCGGCGAGGCGGTGACCCTGGCCGACGGGCTGGGGCTCGGCGTGGACGGGACGGTCGCGGAGGTGCTCGGCAAGGACGCGATCGACGTGGCGGTGGCCGCCGTCCGCCGCGAGCCGGAGCCGGCGCCGCGGATCGTCGTCGTCCAGGCGCTGCCCAAGGGCGACCGCGGCGAGCTGGCCGTGGAGACCATGACCGAGGTCGGCGTGGACGTGGTGATCCCGTGGGCCGCCTCGCGCTGCATCACCCAGTGGAAGGGCGACCGGGGCGCCAAGGCGCTCGCCAAGTGGCGGGCCACCGCCCGGGAGGCGGGCAAGCAGTCCCGCCGGCTGCGCTTCCCCGAGGTGCGCGAACTGATGACCACGCGCCAGCTGGCGCCCCTCCTGGCCGGGGCCGCCTTCGCCGCCGTCCTGCACGAGGAGGGCGCCGAGCCGCTGGCGCTGGCCGCGCTGCCGCCGGCCGGGGACATCGTGCTGGTGGTCGGCCCCGAGGGCGGCGTGTCCCCGGAGGAGCTGGCCGTCTTCGCCGAGGCGGGCGCCAGGCCCTACCGGCTGGGCGCGTCGGTGCTGCGCACCTCCACCGCCGGGGTGGCCGCCGGGGCGCTGCTGCTGGGTCGCACCGGCCGCTGGGCCTGACGGCGGGCGCCGGGGCCGACGACGGCGGGGGTGAGAGTCCGGGAAAAGCCGCGCATCTCGTGCGCACACGTGCTTACGCTGGCCGCGTGACGGAACCCCTCAGCACCTTCGCGGGCGCGTATCTGCGCCACCCTCATCTGCACGGTGACCTGGTCACCTTCGTCGCCGAGAACGACGTCTGGCTCGCGCCGCTGGACGGGGGCCGGGCCTGGCGCCTGACGGCCGATCACCTGCCCGTCCACCACCCGCGGTTCTCCCCGGACGGACGGCACATCGCCTTCACCTCCACCCGGGACGGCGCGCCCGAGGTGCACGTCGTGCCGGTGGACGGCGGCCCGTCCCGGCGGCTCACCCACTGGGGCAGCGACCAGACCCAGCTCCAGGGCTGGACCGCCGACGGGCGCCCGATCGCCACCACCACCGCCGGGCAGGCCACCCTGCGCCGCACCTGGGCGCACGCGGTGCCGCTGGACGGCGGCGAGCCGGTGCGGCTGCCGTACGGGCCGGTCGGCGGGCTGGCGTTCGAGCCGGGCGGCGACAGGGTGCTGCTGAGCACCGTCAACAACCGCGAGCCGGCCTGGTGGAAGCGCTACCGGGGCGGCCGGGCGGGCAAGCTGTGGATCGGCCTGGACGAGTTCGCCCGGATCCACGAGGACCTCGACGGCCAGCTCTCCTCGCCCCTGTGGGTGGCCGGTCCTGACGGCGGGCAAGGCGGGCACGGCGGCAGGATCGCCTTCCTCTCCGACCACGAGGGCGTCGGCGAGCTGTACTCCAGCCTCCCCGACGGCTCGGACCTGCGCCGCCACACCACCTCCCCGGACGGCTTCTACGCCCGCAATGCGGCCTCCGACGGCGCCCGGGTGGTCTGGCACCGGGCCGGCGACCTGTGGCTGCTGGACGGCCTGGCGGAGGACGCCGAGCCGCGCCGCCTGGACGTCCGGCTGGCCGGGCCCCGCACCGGCCGCCGCCCCCGCCCGGTGACGGCCGCGCACTGGCTGGAGAGCGTCGCCCCGGACCGCACCGGCCGGGCCAGCGCCGTCGTGGTGCGCGGCGGCGTGCACTGGCTGACCCACCGCGAGGGCCCGGCCCGGGTGCTGGACGAGACGCCGGGCGTGCGCAGCCGGCTGGCCCGGGTGGTGCCGGGCGAGGACGGCGCGCAGGGCGTGCTGTGGGTGTCGGACGCCGAGGGCGAGGACGGGCTGGAGTTCGCCCCGGCGGTGCAGGGCGCCGAGCGGCGCCGGCTGGCGGCCGGGCGGCTCGGCCGGGTCAACTCCCTGGTGGTCTCCCCGGACGGCAAGCAGGCGGCGCTGGGCGTGCACGACGGCCGGGTGCTGCTGGTGACGCTCGCCGACGGCGCCGTGCACGAGCTGGCCCGCAGCACCGACGGCGAGGTCAGCGGGCTGGCGTTCAGCCCCGACTCGGCCTGGCTGGCCTGGTCGCGCCCGGTGCCGGGCACCGGCGCCTGGTCGCTGCGCCAGATCGTGCTGGCCAACCTGGCCACCCGGACGGTCAGCGAGGTCACCCAGCAGCGCTTCGTCGACACCTCGCCGGCCTTCACCGTGGACGGCCGGTACCTGGCGTTCCTGTCGATCCGCAACTTCGACCCGGTCTACGACTCGCACGTCTTCGACCTGTCGTTCCCCAACGGCTGCCGCCCGTACCTGATCACGCTGGCCGCCGACACGCCGTCCCCGTTCGGCCCGCAGCGCGCCGGGCGGGCGCCCGGCGGCGAGGACGACGAGCCGCGCGGCAAGAAGGCGGACGGCGAGGAGGGCGCCGCCGAGGCCCCGCCGGTGACCAGGGTCGACCTGGACGGCATCGCCGACCGGATCGTCCCGTTCCCGGTCGAGGGCGGCCGGTTCGGCAGCCTCCGGGCGGGCAAGGACGGCGTGCTGTGGACGAGGGTCCCGCTGCTGGGCGAACTCGGTGACGAGGCGGCCTCGTTGGAGGACGAGCGGCCCCGGCCCACGCTGGAGCGGTTCGACCTGAGGAAGCGCCGCGCCGAGCAACTCGTGGACGGCCTGGACGGGTTCGCGGTCAGCGGGGACGGCACCCGGCTGGCGGTCCTGGACGAGGGCGAGCTGCGGATCGTCCCCGCCGACCACAAGGCGGGCGGCGAGGACGACGAGACGGCCGTCGACCTCGCCCGGCTGCGGGTGACCATCGACCCGGCCGCCGAGTGGCGCCAGATGTACGCCGAGAACGGCCGGCTGATGCGCGACAACTTCTGGCGCCCGGACCTCTCCGGCGTCGACTGGGCCGGTGTCCTGGACCGCTACCGGCCGCTGGTCGAGCGGGTCGGCTCGCACGACGACCTGATCGACCTGCTCTGGGAGGTGCACGGCGAACTCGGCACCTCGCACGCCTACGTGGTGCCGTACGGCCCGCACACCGAGCCCGCGCGGCGGCAGGGCCTGCTCGGCGCCGACCTGGTCAAGGACGGCGACCTGTGGCGGATCGCCCGGATCCTGCCGGGCGAGTCCTCCGACCCGCGGGCCCGCTCGCCGCTGGCCGCGCCCGGCGCGGCGATCCGCCCCGGGGACGCGGTCCTCGCCGTCAACGGCCGCCCGGTCGACCCGGTCACCGGCCCGGCGCCGCTGCTGGCCGGCACCGCCGGGCAGCCCGTCGAGCTCACGGTGGCCGGCAAGGACGGCACCGACCAGCGCCACCCGGTGGTCGTCCCGCTCGCCGACGAGGAGCCGCTGCGCTACCACGACTGGGTGGCCGGGCGCCGGGCCGAGACGCGCGAGCTGTCCGGCGGGCGGCTCGGCTACCTGCACATCCCCGACATGCAGACCACCGGCTGGGCGCAGATCCACCGCGACCTGCGCTCGGAGATGGCCAAGGAAGGCGTGATCGTCGACATCCGGGAGAACCGCGGCGGCCACACCTCGCAGCTGGTGATCGAGAAGCTGGCCCGCCGGATCGTCGGCTGGGACGTCGCCCGGGACATCGCCAGCCCGGTGCCCTACCCCGGCGACGCCCCGCGCGGGCCCGTCGTCGCGCTCGCCAACGAGTACTCCGGTTCGGACGGCGACATCGTCAACGCCGCGATCCAGGCGCTCAAGCTCGGCCCGGTGGTCGGCACCCGGACGTGGGGCGGCGTGATCGGCATCGACAGCCGCTACCGGCTGGTCGACGGCACCCTGGTCACCCAGCCCAAGTACGCGTTCTGGCTGGAGAACTACGGCTGGGGCGTGGAGAACCACGGCGTCGACCCGGACGTCGAGGTGCCGATCGCGCCGCACCAGTGGGCCGCGGGGGAGGACCCGCAGCTGGCCGAGGGCGTGCGGATCGCCCTCGCCGCGCTCGACCGGACCCCGGCCCGGACGGCGCCGCCGCTGCCCTGGGAGTAGCCGGGCGTGCGCCGCGGAGCGGGAAGTCGGACGGGCCGACCTCCCGCTCCGGGCTGTGGGTAGGATGCGGGGCTGTTCTTGATCGACAGCTCACGGGGGAGCGCATGGCACAGGGCTATCCGCAGCCGCAGCAGCCGTACTACGGGCAGCAGCCGCCGCAGCAGCAGTACGGCTATGGTCCCAACCCGTACGCGCAGCAGCCTCAGCCGCAGCCGTACCCGGCGCAGGGGTACCAGCAGCAGCCGCAGCCGTACCCGCCGCAGGGCTACCAGCAGCCGTACGCGCAGCCCGAGCCGCCGCCGTGCCCCGAGGAGGCGTACGCCGGGCGGCGCTTCCTGGCGATCGTGCTCGACTTCTTCCTCGCCCTCAGCGCAGGCTTCGCCGCCGCCGTCGCCACCGACGCCGCGCGCGAGGCCAAGCCCGCCGTGCACGCGGCCGGCCACGCCGCCCAGCACGGCGGCGGCATCGGGGTGGTGCCGTTCTGGGTGGCGTTCCTGGGCGTCGGCCTGCTCGTCTCCTTCCTCAACCAGGTGGTGCTCGCCCGGCTCACCGGCTTCAGTGTGGGCAAGGGGATCCTGGCCATGCGGGTGGTGCGCCGCAAGGGCGTCATGCGCCCCAACATGTGGCGGCTGACGCGGCGTTGGCTGATCGGCTTCATCATCCTGGCGGTGATGTTCCTGGACGAGGACTTCGACGTGTCCGAGGGGGACGTCGTCGGCATGCGCTCGGTGCGCTGGAAGCACCTGCAGGAGTACCAGCAGGCCACCGGGCGGCTCGGCTAGGCTGCGCCCGTACAAGCACCAGCAAACAAGCACCAGCAAACGGACCCAGAGGAGAAGCCAATGGCCGGCGAGCCGCAGTCCGACTGCCTGTTCTGCAAGATCGTGGCGGGCGAGATCCCGGCGACCGTGGTGCGCAAGACCGAGCGCATGCTCGCCTTCCGCGACATCGCCCCGAAGGCCCCCGTGCACGTCCTGGTCATCCCGCACGTCCACTACCCGAACGCCGCCGAGCTGGCCGCAGCCGAGCCGGAGCTCGCCGGTGAACTCCTCGCCGAGGCGGGTGCGGTGGCCAAGGACGAGGGTCTCCAGGACTACCGTCTGATCTTCAACACCGGGGCCGGCGCGGGCCAGACCATCTTCCACGCGCACGTCCACGTGCTCGGCGGCAAGCCGATGACCGAGCGCATGGTCTGACGCACGTGTCCCAGCGCGAACTCGTCGTCCTCGGCACCGCCAGCCAGGTGCCCACCCGGCACCGCAACCACAACGGCTACCTGCTCCGCTGGGACGGCGAGGGCCTGCTGTTCGACCCCGGCGAGGGCACCCAGCGGCAGATGCTGCACGCCGGGGTCTCGGCCACCCAGATCACCCGGATCGCCGTGACGCACTTCCACGGCGACCACTGCCTGGGCCTCGCCGGGGTGATCCAGCGGATCAACCTGGACCGCGTCCCGCACCCGGTCGACGTCTACTTCCCGGCCTCCGGCGAGGTCTACTTCGAGCGGCTGCGGCACGCCACCGCCTACCACGAGACGGCCGTGCTGCGGCCGCGGCCGATCGACGAGCCCGGCCCGCTGCCCGCGCCCGGCGCGCGCTTCGCGCTGGACGCCGTCCGGCTCTCCCACCCCGTCGAGTCGTTCGGCTACCGCCTGTCCGAGCCGGACGGCCGCCGGCTGGTGCCCGAACGCCTCGCCGCCCTCGGCGTCTTCGGCCCCGCGGTCGGCCGGCTCCAGCACGAGGGCGCGATCGAGGTGGACGGCCGGAGGGTCACCCTGGACGAGGTCAGCGAGCCCCGGATCGGCCAGCGGTTCGCGTTCGTGATGGACACCCGGCTCTGCGACGGCGTGCACGAACTCGCCGAGGGTGCCGACCTGCTGGTCGTCGAGTCCACCTTCACCGACGCCGACGCCCACCTCGCCGACGACCACGGCCACCTCACCGCCGGGCAGGCCGCCAAGGCCGCCGCCGAGGCCGGGGTGCGCACCCTGGTGCTGACCCACTTCTCCCAGCGCTACCCCGACCTCGGCCAGCATCTCGCCGACGCCCGCAAGCACTTCGACGGCCACCTGGTGCTCGCCGCCGACCTCGCCCGGGTGCCGGTCCCGGCCCGCCGCCAGGCGTGAGCCCGGCGCGCGGCCCGGGAAAAGGGCTCGCGCCGTCCCACGATCTGCCGGAGCATCGACGGGTGCGGCCCCGCCGCCCGCCGCAGCGATCACGCTCGCGGCGTACCCTGGTGCCCCGGAGAGACCGAGCGGCACACGACACCACGGATGGGATGAGGCAGGCCCCAGCGCCGACCTATGAGTGACACATCGCAGACCCGTACCGACGGACAGTCGCGCCCCGAACCGGCCGAGGACGGCCGCGTCAGCGCCCGGATCGTCATCCCCGAGAAGCACCCGATGGTCACCCTGCTCGGTACCGCGGACTCGTTGCTGCGCGTGATCGAGAAGGGCTTCCCCGCCGCCGACATCCACGTCCGCGGCAACGAGGTGACCACCACCGGAGCGCGCGCCGAGGTCGCCCTCGTCCAGCGGCTCTTCAACGAGATGATGCTGGTGCTGCGCACCGGCCAGCCCCTGACGGAGGACGCCGTGGAGCGTTCCATCGCCATGCTCCGCAGCGCGGAGGAGGACCCGGACAGCCCGGCTCCCTCCCAGGTGTTCACCGCGAACATCCTGTCCAACCGGGGCCGTACGATCCGCCCCAAGACGCTCAACCAGCAGCGCTACGTCGAGGCGATCGACAAGCACACCATCGTCTTCGGCCTCGGCCCGGCCGGCACCGGCAAGACCTACCTCGCGATGGCCAAGGCCGTCCAGGCCCTCCAGGCCAAGGAGGTCAACCGGATCATCCTGACCCGCCCGGCGGTCGAGGCGGGGGAGCGGCTCGGCTTCCTGCCCGGCACCCTCTACGAGAAGATCGACCCGTACCTGCGCCCGCTGTACGACGCGCTGCACGACATGATGGACCCGGACTCCATCCCGCGCCTCATGGCGGCCGGCACCATCGAGGTCGCCCCGCTCGCGTACATGCGCGGCCGGACCCTCAACGACGCCTTCATCATCCTGGACGAGGCCCAGAACACCTCGCCCGAGCAGATGAAGATGTTCCTCACCCGCCTCGGGTTCAACTCCCGGGTGGTGGTCACCGGCGACACCAGCCAGATCGACCTCCCGGGCGGTACCCGCAGCGGCCTCAAGGTCGTCCAGGAGATCCTGGCCGACGTCCCCGACATCCACTTCTCCGTCCTCACCAGCAACGACGTGGTCCGCCACAAGCTGGTCGGCCGGATCGTGGACGCGTACGAGCGCTGGGACGCCCGGCAGGAGGCCGACGAGAACGCTCCGGCCGCCCGCAAGCCCGCCCAGCGGCGCCCCGGTAAGACGACCGCGGCGCGCGCACCCCGACAGTCCCATCGCACCGAAAGCTGAGTAAGCAGCCCGTCATGTCGATCGACATCGCCAATGAGTCCGGTTGGGACGCCGACGAGGAAGCCATCCTCGACGTCGCCCGCTTCGCCCTGGACAAGATGCGGATCCACCCGCAGTCCGAACTGTCCGTGATCCTGGTGGACGGTGCGGCGATGGAGGAGCTGCACATCCAGTGGATGGACCTGCCCGGGCCCACCGACGTGATGTCGTTCCCGATGGACGAGCTGCGCCCCGGCAAGGAGGGCGAGGAACTGCCGCAGGGTCTGCTCGGCGATATCGTGCTCTGCCCCGAGGTCGCCGAGCAGCAGGGCAAGGCGGCCCCGTCCCAGCACTCGATGGACGAGGAGCTCCAGCTGCTCACCGTCCACGGGGTGCTGCACGTCCTCGGCTACGACCACGAGGAGCCCGAGGAGGAGGAAGAGATGTTCGCCCTCCAGAAGCGGATCCTGGACGACTGGCGGGCGGGCCGGGGCCTCGGCGGCATCTCCCCGGCCCCCACCACCCACTGAGCGCGGAGCCCGAACCCCTGTGAGTGGTGAAAGTACGAGCTTCATCCTCGGTGCCGTGCTGCTCGTGGTGCTCGGCTGGCTGGCCGCGTGCGCCGAGGCGGGCATCTCCCGGGTCTCCCGGTTCCGGGCGGAGGAGGCCGTGCGGTCCGGGCGGCGCGGCTCGGCGCGGCTGCTGACCCTCGCCTCCGACCCGATCCGCTACCTCAACCTGGCCACCCTGATCCGGGTGGCCAGCGAGATGGCGGCGGCCGTCCTGGTCACCGTGGTGTGCGTGCGCAACGTCCACCCGACCTGGCAGGCCGTGCTGCTGGCGTTCGGCGTGATGGTGCTGGTGTCCTTCGTGGCGGTGGGTGTCTCCCCGCGCACGATCGGGCGCCAGCACCCGCTGACCACCTCGACCGCCGCCTCCTTCGTGCTGTTGCCACTGGCCGCCGTGCTCGGCCCGATCCCGCGACTGCTGATCCTGCTCGGCAACGCGCTCACGCCCGGCAAGGGCTACCGCGAGGGGCCGTTCGCCTCCGAGGCGGAGCTGCGCGCCCTGGTCGACCTCGCCGAGAAGGACGACCTGATCGAGGACGAGGAGCGCCGGATGGTGCACTCGGTCTTCGAGCTGGGCGACACCATCGTCCGCGAGGTGATGGTGCCGCGCACCGACCTGGTCATGATCGAGCGGCACAAGACCGTCCGGCAGGCGTTGACCCTGGCGCTGCGCTCGGGCTTCTCGCGCATCCCGGTGGTCGGCGACAACGAGGACGACGTGGTCGGCATCGTCTACCTCAAGGACCTCGTCCGGCGCACCCACATCAACCGGGAGGCGGAGGCCGAGGAGGTCGGCGCGGTGATGCGTCCGGCCGTCTTCGTCCCGGACTCCAAGCCGGCCGGCGACCTGCTGCGCGAGATGCAGCAGCGCCGCTCGCACGTGGCGATCGTGATCGACGAGTACGGCGGCACGGCCGGCCTGGTCACCATCGAGGACATCCTGGAGGAGATCGTCGGCGAGATCACCGACGAGTACGACCGGGAGATAGCGCCGGTGGAGGACCTCGGAGACGGCTCGTACCGGATCACCGCCCGGCTGCTGGTAGAGGATCTGGGCGAGCTGTTCGGCATCGAGCTGCAGGACGAGGACGTCGAGACCGTCGGCGGCCTGCTCGCCAAGCACCTCGGCCGGGTGCCGATCCCCGGCTCGGCCTGCGAGATCCCGCTGCCCGAGCCCGCCGACACCGGCCTGACCGGGATCCTGCTGACCGCCGAGAGCTCGGCGGGCCGCCGCAACCGGATCGGCTCCATGGTCGCCACCCCGGTCCGCCGCACCGAGGACGCCGAGGACGAGTCCGGCGAGTAGCGGGTGCGCGGCCGCGGGGCCACCATGAGGGCATGACGCATCAACTTCGCGCGGAGTACGGCCCTCAGGGGGCGGCCGGCGGGGTCAAGGTCTGGCACGTGGTGCGGGACGGCGACCTCTCGACGGCGCTCTGCGGCCGCACGATGCCCGACGACGCCGAGACGCGGCCCGAGGAGGAGTGGGGCACCGGGCTGCGCTGCTGCCAGCAGTGCGGCTCGCTCTACATGCACGAGGTGCCGCACATGCAGGGAAGCCATCCGTACAGCTAGGCCGGGCACTGCCCGGCCGGGCCCAGGAGGTCGCCATGAAGCTGCAAGACGAACTGCCCGTCGACCACAAGCTGCTCATGGTCTGGCGGATCGGAGCGGGGCTCGGAGGGGTCTTCCTGATCGTGTTCGGGGCTCTGGGGCTTGCCGACCACCCGGGCTTCCTGGACACGAAGGGTGACGAGATCGCGGGGCTGTCGACCAACGGCGCGCTGGCCGTCCTGTCCATCGTGGTGGGCGCGATCCTGGTGATCGGGGCGGTGATCGGCGGCAACTTCGCCTCCAACCTGAACATGGTGGTCGGCGTGCTGTTCGTCCTCTCCGGCTTCTACGGCCTGACCGTGCTCGGGCGACCGGACGCGAACATCCTCAACTTCCGGATGTCGAACGTGCTGTTCGCGTTCATCTTCGGGATCGTCGTGACGACCTTCGGCATGTACGGCCGGGTGAGCAGCCACCTGCCGCACGACAACCCGTTCTGGCGCCGGCGGATCAGGGCGGAGGAGCCGATGCCGTCCGGTCCGAAGACCTTCGTCAAGATCCTCCACCCGAACCCGGGGCCGACCCGCCCGGTCGGCCACTGAGACCCTCGGTCACTGACACCCTCGGTCGCTGAGAGCCTAGTTCTTTGGATCCGGTGCACCCGCGGCGTCCTATGCTCGGCGCATGAGTGACATCGTCGAGCTCGACCCCGAGGACAAGAAGATCATCACCCTGGCCCGCTCGGCCCGCGCCCGCAACGGCGTCCCCGAGGGGGCCGCGGTGCGTGACGAGACCGGCCGGACGTACGTGGCCGGGACGGTCGCGCTGGAGTCGCTGCGGCTGAGCGCGCTGCAGACGGCGGTCGCGATGGCGGTGGCCAGCGGCGCGAAGTCGCTGGAGGCGGCGGCCGTGGTGACCGAGGCGCAGGAGCCGGCCGAGGCCGATCTGGCGGCCGTGCGGGACCTCGGCGGGGCCGGGACGCCGGTGCTGCTGGCCGGCCCGGACGGGACGCTGCGGGTGACGGCCGAGGCCCGCTGAGTCCTGCCGGGGCTCGTTCGTGGGGGCAGCGGCCCGGCGAGCCTCTGTGTGTTCGGCGGATAATCTCACCGGAGAGGCTTCGGTGAGGGGGCTGGGTACATGGGGGCGATGGCGTTCTTCGCCGGGCTGCTGCTGTTCGTGATGGGGATGGGCAAGTGGCAGGAGACCGGCTCGCCCTGGTGGCTCGGCGGCTCGCTCGCCTTCCTCCTGCTGCTGGTGATCGCGGCACTCACCTCACGGGGCGACGACAAGGGCTGACACCGGGTGTGGTGGGCCCGGACGGCGCGGCTTCGGCCATCAGGGAGAATGGACGGCATGAGTGCCCCTTCCTCCCCGTACCGATCCGGCTTCGCGTGCTTCGTCGGCCGGCCCAACGCGGGCAAGTCGACCCTGACCAACGCCCTGGTGGGGACGAAGGTCGCGATCACCTCCGACCGCCCGCAGACCACCCGGCACACCGTGCGCGGCATCGTCCACCGCCCGGACGCCCAGCTCGTCCTGGTCGACACCCCCGGCCTGCACAAGCCCCGCACCCTGCTCGGCGAGCGTCTCAACGACCTGGTCCGCAGCACCTGGGCCGAGGTCGACGTGATCGGCTTCTGCCTGCCCGCCGACCAGAAGCTCGGCCCCGGCGACAGGTTCATCGCCAAGGAGCTCGCCGAGATCAAGAAGACCCCCAAGGTCGCCATCGTCACCAAGACCGACCTGGTCGACTCCAAGCGGCTGGCCGAGCAGCTGATCGCCGTCCACCAGCTCGGTGTGGAGCTGGGCATCGAGTGGGCCGAGATCATCCCGGTGTCGGCCGTCGGCGACAAGCAGGTCGACCTGGTCGCCGAGCTGATCACCAAGCTGCTGCCGGAGGGCATGCCGCTCTACCCGGACGGCGACCTCACCGACGAGCCCGAGCTGATCATGGTCGCCGAGCTGATCCGCGAGGCCGCGCTGGAGGGCGTGCGGGACGAGCTGCCGCACTCGCTGGCCGTCGTGGTCGAGGAGATGCTGCCGCGCGAGGGCCGCCCGGCGGACCGTCCGCTGCTGGACATCCACGCGAACGTCTACATCGAGCGGCAGAGCCAGAAGGCGATCGTGATCGGCGCCAAGGGCTCGCGGCTCAAGCACGTCGGCACGACGGCGCGCAAGCACATCGAGGCGCTGCTCGGCACGCCGGTCTACCTGGACCTGCACGTCAAGGTGGCCAAGGACTGGCAGCGCGACCCGAAGCAGCTGCGCAAGCTGGGGTTCTGAGCCGAGGGCGCGGCCGCGCCGACCCGCGCCGTGCGGGGGCTACGCGCCCTCGCGCAGCACCAGCGACACCAGCTCGCGCTGCGAGTCGGTGAGCTTCGGGTCGGCGCAGTGGACCGTCCGGCCGTCGACGGTGATCTCGTAGTGGAAGCCGTCCGGCACCCCGTACGACGGGGCCCGCAGCCCGCCCGCGACGGCCTCGCGGGCGAGTGCGTGGACGTGCGGGGCGTCCGTACGTTCGGCGGTGTCGAGCTCCGCGCGGCGGACGATTCCCGCGAGGCCGCCGGTCCGGGTCACCTGGATGCGCATGGTGTCCATGGTGCTGCGTGACGATGGGGTTTGCCGGGCTTTTCCCGGACCGTGACCTTGAGCCCGGCTCAACCGGGTCTCACCCGGTGTCGAACCCGCGTGCGCAGCCCGGGAGTTGCCGTCAGCCCGGGCTGACGCCGACCTGCGCCCAGGACGCCGTCACGGTGTCCGCCACCGACGGCTGGTCGGCGTAGCGGGCCCTGGCGGCGGCCACGGTGGCCCGGGCGAAGGCGGTGAAGTCGGCGTCGGCGGGCAGCCGCCGGCCGGTCAGCGCGTCGTACCAGATCCGCCCGGCGCGATCCCAGGCTCTGCCGCCGAGCGCGGTGGCCAGCAGGTAGAACGCGTGGTTGGGGATGCCGGAGTTGATGTGCACGCCGCCGTTGTCCTCGGAGGTCTGCACGTAGTCGCGCAGGTGCGCGGGCTGCGGGTCCTTGCCGAGCCGCGGGTCGTCGTAGGCGGTGCCCGGCGCCTTCATCGAGCGCAGCGCCACGCCCTGGACGCCGGGGGCCAGCAGCCCGGCGCCGATCAGCCAGTCGGCGTCGGCGGCGTCCTGGCGCAGCGCGTACTGCTTGACCAGCGAGCCGAAGACGTCGGAGACCGACTCGTTGAGCGCGCCGGGCTGGTCGTGGTACTCCAGGCCGGCGGTGAACTGGGTGACGCCGTGGGTGAGTTCGTGACCGATGACGTCGATGCAGGCGGTGAAGTCGCCGAAGATCTCGCCGTCGCCGTCGCCGAAGACCATCCGGTGGCCGTCCCAGAAGGCGTTGTCGTAGTGCTGGCTGTAGTGCACGGTGGCGTCCAGGCGCATCCCCTGGTCGTCGATCGAGTGGCGGCCGTAGGCGTCGGCGTACAGCCCGAAGGTGGCGCCGAGGCCGTCGTAGGCGTGGTTGACGGACGGGTCGGCGACCGGGGTCTGGCCCTCGGTGCGGGCGGTCCGACCGGGCAGCTTCCGGGCGTGGCCGGCGTCGCAGACGACCCGGCTGAGGGCGGTGCCGCCCGGGGTGGGCGCCGGCACGGCGAGGCGGGCGGCGCGGTGGGCGGCGTCGAGGACGAGGGAGCGGACGGCGGGCTCGTGACCGGCTTCGGCGAGGCGGTCGAGGACGTACGGCGGGACGATCGAACAGAACGGCGTCGCAGCAGTCATGTGGCCCAGAGTGAGGCCTTGATGACCAGTTGTCACCGGCGCGGACGTAACCGGAAGCGCCGGTACCGCCGTCTCAAGGAGTGGAATGGTCGCCCGGATCACTTCGGGGGCGCGCGGGCCTGGGTTACGCTGGGGATCACCATGCGCAACGGGCTGCTTCTTCTTAGCTGCCGCGTCGAGGGCCTGTAGTCCACTGGGGCCGGCTCCCTCGCCGCGGGGATCGAGCTGTGCGCGTACCAGGCGATCCGTGCCGGATCGTGAGCGGCAGCAGGCCGGCCAGTCGGTGTGTCCTCGTGTTCACAGGACCCGACCAGCCCCCGCATCCACAGGAAGCCGAGAGTCACCTCCATGACCGAGCAGAGCTCCGTCGCATCCGTCCCCGCCGGTCGCGCCTTCGTCGACCGCCCCACGCCCATCACCGCCGCGAGCGTCCGCCAGCAGCCGTCCGGCATGCGGCACGGGCGCTACCTGCCGTTCGGCACCGTCGACCTGGCCGACCGGACCTGGCCGGACAAGGTGATCACCAAGGCGCCGCGCTGGCTGTCCACCGACCTGCGGGACGGCAACCAGGCGCTGATCGACCCGATGTCGCCGGCCCGCAAGCGCAAGATGTTCGACCTGCTGGTCAAGATGGGCTACAAGGAGATCGAGGTCGGCTTCCCCTCCTCCGGCGCCACCGACCACGCCTTCGTGCGCTCGCTGATCGAGGAGGGGGCGATCCCCGAGGACGTCACCATCTCGGTGCTGACGCAGGCCCGCGAGGAGCTGATCGAGAAGACCGTCGAGTCGCTGGTCGGCGCCCCGCGCGCGACCGTCCACCTGTACAACGCGACCGCGCCGCTGTTCCGCCGGGTGGTGTTCCGCAACGACAAGGCCGCCACCAAGGCGATCGCCACCGAGGGCACCCGGCTGGTGGTGGAGTACGCGGAGAAGCTGCTGGGCGACGACACCGTCTTCGGCTACCAGTACTCGCCGGAGATCTTCGTCGACACCGAGCTGGACTTCGCCCTGGAGGTCTGCGAGGCGGTCATGGACGTCTGGCAGCCGGGCGAGGGCCGCGAGATCATCCTGAACCTGCCGGCCACCATCGAGCGGGCCACCCCGAACGTCCAGGCCGACCAGTTCGAGTGGATGTCGCGCAACCTGTCGCGCCGCGAGTTCGTCTGCCTGTCGGTGCACCCGCACAACGACCGCGGCACCGCCGTCGCCTCCGCCGAACTGGCCTACCAGGCCGGCGCCGACCGCATCGAGGGCTGCCTGTTCGGCCAGGGCGAGCGGACGGGCAACGTCGACCTGGTCACCCTGGGCATGAACCTGTTCTCGCAGGGCATCGACCCGCAGATCGACTTCTCCGACATCGACGAGGTGCGCCGCACCGCCGAGTACTGCAACCAGATGGAGGTGCACCCGCGCCACCCGTACGCCGGCGACCTGGTGTACACCTCCTTCTCCGGCTCGCACCAGGACGCCATCAAGAAGGGCTTCGACGCCCTGGAGGCGGACGCGAAGGCGGCAGGCGTGCCGGTCGAGGAGCACACCTGGGGCGTGCCGTACCTGCCGATCGACCCGAAGGACGTCGGCCGCACCTACGAGGCGGTCATCCGGGTCAACAGCCAGTCCGGCAAGGGCGGTGTCGCGTACGTCCTGAAGAACGACCACAAGCTGGACCTGCCGCGCCGGATGCAGATCGAGTTCTCCCGGATCATCCAGGCCAAGACCGACGCCGAGGGCGGCGAGATCACCCCGGCCGAGATCTGGCGGGTCTTCGAGGACGAGTACCTGCCCACCAGCGACAACCCGTGGGGCCGGATCTCGCTGGGCGGTTCGCGCACCCTGACCACCGAGGACGGCCGGGACGCGCTGATCGCCGGCGCGCTGGTGGACGGCGTACCGGTCGACCTGGCCGGTGTCGGCAACGGCCCGGTCTCCGCGTTCGCCGACGCGCTGGCCCGGATCGACGTGGACGTGCGCGTCCTGGACTACTCCGAGCACGCGCTGAGCGAGGGCGGCGACGCCCAGGCCGCCGCGTACGTGGAGTGCGCGGTGGAGGGCAAGGTGCTGTGGGGCGTCGGCATCGACGCCAACACCGTGCTGGCGTCGCTGAAGGCGATGATCAGCGCCGTCAACCGGGCGCAGCGCGGGTAGTTCGTGCGAGGGCACACGGCGGGCCGTCCTCCGGGGCGGCCCTTCGCCGTGCCCGGCCCCGGTTGTGGCCTGCGCCACATTTTTTCGGCCCGGAAGCCGTTCGAGGTACTGACACGTGCCCGCAACCATGGCAACATCGATCCACCGGTAAGCCGGGCCGGTGGGACGGCCTCGGTGTCCGGTCGCGTGACCTGCCCGCAGTTGTGCAGGCCGCCTGCCATGTCTGGGGAGTGGCGCCGTGACCAGGTTGTGGGGTGTACGCCCGCGGTGGCGGACCGACGTTCTCGGTGACTTCTTCTGTCCCGGCTGTGGCGGGGACCGCAACTACCGGCGCCAGCACGGCCGGCGGTGGCTGCGCCTGCTGGGGACCCCGGTGCTCCCGCTCGGCCCGGTCATCGGCAGCGTGCAGTGCACCGGCTGCCACGGCCGCTTCGGGGTGGAGAGCCTCGAACAGCCCACCTGCGTCCGGCTCGGCGGCATGCTGCGGGACGCCCAGTACACGATCGCGCTGGCCCTGCTCGCGGCCGGCGGCACCGCCCACCGGGCGGCCCGGGAGGCGGCCTGCACGGCGGTGCGCGAGGCCGGGTTCGAGGACTGCGGCGAGGCCCAGGTGCTGGCCGCGCTCGCCGCCCTGTCCGGGCTCGGCGGCGAACTCCACGACGCACACGACGTGGGGGCGCCGTCCGGTCGGAGGCTGGGGGAGAGCAGCGGGCTGGCCGTGGAACTGCACGCGGTGCTCGAACCGCTCGCGCCGCACCTGGCCCACCAGGGCCGGGAGCGGCTGCTGCTCCAGGGCGCGGCGATCGCGCTCGCCGACGGGCGCTACCTGCCGCAGGAGCGGGAGGCGCTGGCCGCGGTCGGGCGCTGCCTGGACCTGCCGCAGGCCCGGGTCGGGGCGCTGCTGGAGGCGGCCACCCGGGCGCCGTACTAGACCGTCGGACCGTTCACCTACCCACTCGTCTCCGAGCCGAGCCTTCGAATCGACTGCTCCGAATCGACTCCTCCGAGCCACTTCCATCCCCCACAGATGGGCCCGACTCGCCCCCCGGCCTCCGGCCGGGAGGTGCCCCCACCGTCCGGGCCCGCCGTGACCCGCACCGCAGAGGCCTCCCCCACGGCCCCCGGTGCGGGCACACGGCTGCACCCGGGGGTGGGGGAGAATGGTCGGCATGAGCTTGTTCCGGGACGACGGCGTGGTGCTGCGGGCGCAGAAGCTCGGCGAGGCCGACCGGATCATCACCCTGCTGACCCGCCAGCACGGCAAGGTGCGGGCGGTGGCACGCGGAGTGCGCAAGACCAAGTCCAAGTTCGGCGCCCGCCTGGAGCCGTTCTCGCACGTGGACGTGCAGTTCTTCAGCCGGGGGAGCGACCTGGTCGGGCGCGGGCTGCCGCTGTGCACCCAGGTGGAGACGATCGCGCCGTACGGCGGTTCGATCGTCACCGACTACGGCCGCTACACGGCCGGGACGGCGATGCTGGAGACGGCCGAGCGGTTCGCCGAGAACGAGGGCGAACCGGCCGTCCAGCAGTACCTGCTGCTCGTGGGGGGCCTTCGCACCCTCGCGGCCGGGCTGCACGAGTCGCATCTGGTGCTGGACGCCTTCCTGCTGCGCTCGCTCGCCGTGAACGGGTACGGCGCGAGCTTCACCGACTGCGCCAAGTGCGGCCTGGAGGGGCCGAACCGTTTCTTCTCGCTTCCGGCGGGCGGTGTGCTCTGCACGGACTGCCGAGTGCCCGGATGTGCCGTACCCTCCCCTGAGACACTGGTACTGCTCGGGGCGCTGCTGTCAGGGGACTGGCAGACGGCCGATGCCTGCGAGCCGCGGTACTGGCGGGAGGGCAGCGGCCTGGTCGCGGCCTATCTGCAGTGGCACCTGGAGCGGGGCATCCGCTCGATGAGATACGTGGAGAAGTGAGCACATGGCAGCGCGACGGCTCTTCGGCGGCGGCAAGCAGCGGGCGTACGCTCCCCCGACCCCGCACCCCAGCGGCGCACAGCCCCCGAAGATCCCCGGCGAGCTGGTGCCCGAGCACGTCGCGATCGTGATGGACGGCAATGGCCGCTGGGCCAAGGAGCGCGGGCTGCCCCGTACCGAGGGCCACAAGGTCGGCGAGTCCGTCGTGCTCGACGTCCTCAAGGGCGCCATCGAGCTCGGGGTCAAGAACATCTCGCTGTACGCGTTCTCCACCGAGAACTGGAAGCGCTCGCCCGACGAGGTGAAGTTCCTGATGAACTTCAACCGGGACGTCATCCGCCGCCGCCGCGACGAGATGGACGCGATGGGGGTGCGGATCCGCTGGGCCGGCCGGATGCCCAAGCTGTGGAAGAGCGTCGTCCAGGAGCTCCAGGTCGCCGAGGAGCAGACCAAGGGCAACGACGCCGTCACGCTCTACATGTGCGTCAACTACGGTGGCCGGGCCGAACTGGCGGACGCGGCACAGGCGATCGCGCGGGACGTGGCGGCCGGGAAGCTCGACCCGAAGAAGGTCAACGAGAAGACCCTCGCCAAGTACATGTACCACCCGGACATGCCGGACGTGGACCTGTTCCTGCGCCCCAGCGGCGAGCAGCGCACCTCCAACTTCCTGCTCTGGCAGTCCGCGTACGCCGAGTTCGTGTTCCAGGACGTGCTCTGGCCGGACTTCGACCGCCGCGACCTGTGGCGCGCCTGCGAGCAGTACGCGATGCGCGACCGCCGCTTCGGCGGGGCGATCCCGAACGAGGTGCCCGCGCCGCTGGAGCTGCCCTCGCAGCGCTGACCCGGACTGATCCGGAGGTACGAGAAGGGCCCGTCGGTCTCGGCGGGCCCTTCTCGTACGTGGCGTTCCTCAGCCCTTCTTGGCGCACTCCGCGCAAGTGCCGAAGATCTCCAGGGTGTGCGCGATGTCGCTGAACCCGTGCTCGGCGGCGACCGAGTTGGCCCACCGCTCCACCGCCGGGCCCTCCACCTCGACGGTCGCGCCGCAGTGCCGGCAGACCAGGTGGTGGTGGTGCCCGCTGCTGCACCGGCGGTACACCGCCTCACCGTCGGCGGTGCGCAGCACGTCCACCTCGCCAGCGTCGGCGAGCGACTGGAGGGTGCGGTAGACCGTGGTCAGACCGACGGAGTCTCCGCGGTGCTTGAGCATGTCGTGGAGCTCCTGCGCGCTGCGGAAGTCCTCGATCTCGTCCAGGGCCGCCGAGACGGCGGCACGCTGCCGGGTCGATCGGGCGCGCGGCGACGGGCCTGCGGTGGTCACCGTGGGTCCTCCTGGGGGTGTGGGCGTCTCGCACCTCATTGTGCCAGCCCCGCCCGCCGCTCCGGCGTGGTCGTGTCAGAGGAGCCTTGAAGGGAGTTCTGTGGGGAATTCCGCCCGGGAACGGAACCCTGAGTGGGCAGTTGGACGTCGCACTCGCGCGGCCCGGAGTCGGCGCCGGCCCGGTGGCGCCGGCGGGCCAGCGGCGCGGCGATCACGCTGAACACCGCGAAGACGCCGATGGCGAGCAGCACGATGGCCGGGCCGGAGGGGACGTCGAGGTGGTACGAGCCGGTGACGCCGGCCAGCGAGACGACCACGCCGAGCGCGATCGAGGCGGCCTGGGTGGCGGCGAAGGAACGGGTGAGCTGCTGGGCGGCGACGACCGGGACCACCATCAGGGCGCTGACCAGCAGCAGCCCGACGACCCGCATGGCGACGGTGACGGTGACCGCGGCCATCACCGCGAGCAGCAGGTTGAGCGTGCGCACCGGCAGCCCGGTGACCCGGGTGAAGTCCTCGTCCTGGCAGATCGCGAAGAGCTGGCGGCGCAGGCCGACGGTGACCGCGATGACCACGGCGCCGAGCACCGCGATGGCGGCCAGGTCCTCCGGGGCGACGGTCAGGATGGAGCCCCACAGGTAGCTCTCCAGCGAGCCGGCGCCGGCCTGGGCGGAGAGCGAGACGAGCAGCTTGCCGCAGGCCATGCCGCCGTAGAAGAGCATCGCGAGGGCGATGTCGCCGCGCTGGTTGCCGCGTGAGCGGACCAGTTCCATGGTGACGGCGCCGAGCACGCAGACCAGGACGGCCATCCAGACCGGGCTGGTCTGGAAGATGAAGCCGAGGCCGACGCCGGTCATCGCGACGTGGCCCATGCCGTCGCCCATCAGGGCCTGCCGGCGCTGCACCAGGTAGATGCCGACGGCGGGGGCGGTGATCCCGACCAGGACGGCGGCGAGCAGGGCGCGCTGCATGAAGTCGTAGGAGAGCATCTCGGTCATGCGAGCAGCCTCGGCGGGGTGTGGCCGGCGTGCGGGTGGACGTGGTCGTGGCCGGGCAGTGCGTGCAGGCCGGTGTTGGGGACGGGCGGGCCGTCGTGCGCGACGCAGCCGTCCCGCAGGACGACGGCGCGGTCGATCAGCGGCTCCAGCGGCCCGAGTTCGTGCAGCACGAGGAGGACGGCGGCGCCGCGGGCGACCTCGGCGCGCAGGGTGTCGGCGAGCACCTGCTGGCTGGCGGCGTCCACGCCGGCCATCGGCTCGTCCATGATCAGCAGGTCGGGGGAGCCGACCAGGGCGCGGGCGATCAGCACCCGCTGCTGCTGGCCGCCGGACAGGTCGGCGACGCCGTCGCCGGCCCGGTCGAGCATGCCGACGGCGGCGAGCGCGCGGTCCACCGCCTCGCGGTCCCGGCGGCGGAACGGCAGCAGGCGGTGCTGCGGCAGCCGTCCGGTGGAGACCACCTCGCGCACCGTCGCCGGGACTCCGGAGGCCGCGGTGGTGCGCTGCGGGACGTACCCGATCCGGTGCCAGGCGCGGAACTTGGCGAAGGGGATGCCGAACAGCTCCAGGTCGCCCCGGTCCAGGGGGACGGAGCCGGTCACGGCCTTGACGGTGGTCGACTTGCCGGAGCCGTTGGCGCCGAGCAGGGCGACCACCTCGCCGGGATGGACCGTCAGGTCGACGCCGCGCAGCACCGGTCGGCCGCCGCGCGAGGCGACGGCGTCGCGAAGGTGGACGGCCGGGGGTATGGCGTGGTTCATGGCGTGCTGGGCTCCCGTCAGCTCGTGGCCGTGGAAGGGGCGGCGCTCGTCGCGCCCAGGGCGGCCTGGAGGTTGGCCAGGTTCTGCTTCATGACGCTCAGGTAGTCGTCCTTGGACGGGTCCTTGACGCCTTCCAGCGGGTCCAGGACGGCGGTCCTGAGGCCGAGGTCCTTGGCGACGGTGTCGGCGAGCCTGGGGCTGACCAGGGTCTCGAAGAAGATCGTGGTGACGCCGTTGTCCCTGGCGGCCTTCTGCACCTCGGCGAGGCGGGCCGGGGTGGGCTCGGACTCCGGGTCGACGCCGTTGATGGCGACCTGGGTGAGGCCGTAGTGGTCGGCGAGGTAGCCGAAGGCGGCGTGGCTGGTGACGAAGGTCCTGGTCGTGGCGTTCTTCAGCCCGGCCTGGAACTCCTTGTCCAGGGCGTCGAGCTTGCCGACCAGTTCGTCGGTGTTCTTCCGGTAGTCGTCCGCGTGCGCCGGATCGGCCTTGGCGAACTCGTCGCCGACGCTCCTGGCGATCGCCGCGTAACGGGTCGGGTCGAGCCAGATGTGCGGGTCGCCGGCCGGGCCCTTCGCCTTCTGGCCGTTGCCCTCCTCGGTGCCCTCGTCGAGGTGGTGGTCGACCAGCGGGCTGGCGGCGGTGGCGTCGATCCTGTGCTTGGCGGAGGACTGGTCGACCGCCTGGTCGACGGTGGGCTGGAGGCCCTTGAGGTAGACGACGGCGTCGGCCTTCTGGACGGCGCCGACCTGCTTGGCGGTGAGCTCGAGGTCGTGCGGCTCGACGCCGGCCGCGGTGAGGTCGGTGACCGCGACGTGGTCCCCGCCGATCTGCCGGGCGAGGAACTCCATCGGGTAGAAGGAGGCGACGACGTCCAGCTTGCCGTCCGCACCCTTGGCGCTGCTGCTGCCGCCGCAGGCGGTGAGGGTGAGGGAGGCGACGAGAGTGGTGGCGGCGAGGGCTATGGAGGTGCAGGCACGTCGTCCGATCATCATGACAATCATTCTCATCTTAATTGGAAACGATTGTCAACTCACTCGGCCGGCCGAACGGGCGGCGACGGACCGAAACGGCTTCGTGGGGATCGGTCGCGTCGGCCGGGCCATACCGACTTGAACCACGTACCCGTATGGCCGGTAACCTGAGGTATTCGGGTACGCGCAACCAGCCGTGCCCTGACCGTGCCGTACGTACTGAAGAGAGCACTGTGGCCGCCGACAAGATCGACACGATCGTCAGCCTGAGCAAGCGCCGTGGCTTCGTCTACCCCTGCAGCGAGATCTACGGCGGCACGCGTGCCGCCTGGGACTACGGGCCGCTGGGTGTCGAGCTCAAGGAGAACATCAAGCGCCAGTGGTGGCGCGCGATGGTCCAGGCCCGTGAGGACGTCGTCGGACTCGACTCGTCGGTGATCCTCGCCCGCGAGGTGTGGGAGGCTTCCGGCCACGTCGCCACCTTCAACGACCCGCTGACCGAGTGCCTCTCCTGCCACAAGCGCCACCGGGCCGACCACCTGGAGGAGAAGTACGAGGCCAAGCACGGCTTCCCGCCGCCGAACGGCCTCAAGGACGTCAACTGCCCCGACTGTGGCACCAAGGGCCAGTTCACCGAGCCCAAGGACTTCTCGGGCATGCTGAAGACCCACCTCGGCGTCACCGAGGAGGCCAGCGGCCTGGCGTACCTGCGCCCCGAGACCGCCCAGGGCATCTTCACCAACTTCAAGGCCGTCCAGACCACCTCGCGCAAGAAGCCGCCGTTCGGTATCGCCCAGGTCGGCAAGAGCTTCCGCAACGAGATCACCCCCGGCAACTTCATCTTCCGCACCCGCGAGTTCGAGCAGATGGAGATGGAGTTCTTCGTCAAGCCGGGCGAGGACGACGAGTGGCACGAGTACTGGCTCCAGCAGCGCTGGGACTGGTACGTCGACCTCGGCCTGCGCACCGAGAACATGCGCCTGTTCGAGCACCCGAAGGAGAAGCTGTCCCACTACGCCAAGCGCACGGTGGACATCGAGTACCGCTTCAACTTCGGCGGCAGCGAGTTCTCCGAGCTCGAGGGCATCGCCAACCGCACCGACTACGACCTGACGGTGCACAGCAACGCCTCCGGCCAGGACCTCAAGTACTTCGACCAGGAGTCCGGCGAGCGGTACTTCCCGTTCGTCATCGAGCCGGCGGCCGGTCTCAACCGCGCCATGCTGGCCTTCCTGATCGACGCCTACTTCGAGGACGAGGCGCCCAACGCCAAGGGCGTCATGGAGAAGCGCGTCGGCATGCGCCTCGACCCGCGCCTGGCCCCGGTGAAGGTCGCCGTCCTGCCGCTGTCGCGCAACGCCGAGCTGTCCCCGAAGGCCCGCGGCCTCGCCGCAGACCTGCGCACCGCGTGGAACGTCGAGTTCGACGACGCCGGCGCCATCGGCAAGCGCTACCGCCGCCAGGACGAGATCGGCACGCCGTTCTGCGTCACCGTCGACTTCGACACGCTCGAGGACAACGCGGTGACCGTGCGCGAGCGCGACACCATGTCGCAGGAGCGCGTCTCGCTCGACCAGGTGAAGGCGTACCTGGCGGCGCGGCTGATCGGCTGCTGAGGTTCGATTTCTGCCGGGGAGCCCTCGTTCGTCCTGTTGCGGGACGGGCGGGGGCTCCCTCGCGTTCGTCTACCGCCGGCCCCGGCGGGGGCGGCTCGCCGCGGCGGGCTCGGTCGGCAGTCCGGCCGAGCGGAGGGCGGCCAGGGTCGTCCGGTGCCGGGCCTCGTCGGCGCGCAGGGCGGCGAGGAGGTGGTCGTACAGCTCCTGGCTTCCGTCCAACGCGGCTGCCAGCCGGACGAGTTCGGCCGGTGGCCGGAGCGCGGCAAGCTCGTGCAGCAGTGCCGCGGGCAGGGGCGCCGGGAGCTCGATGGCCAGCGCGGCCAGATCGGCCGTCGGGCGGCCCGCGGCCTGGCGCAGCAGCGTCCGGACATCGCAGTGGCGCCCGGCGTGCTGGAGGCCGGCGGCGAGGGCCGTCAGCTCGGGCGTCGGCGCCGAGCCCCACTCCCAGAGGAGGGTGGCTCCGTCGGCGAGTTGCCCGGCGTGCTCCAGGGCTGCGAGGAGCGCGGGGAGGGTGTGTGCGGGGTAGCTCCAGAAGGCGTGGAACAGCTCCGCGGCCTCCTCGGCCAGGCCCGCCTCCCGCAGCTCGACCAGCACGGCGACGGCCAGTTCGGGCGTGGTCTGCGCGGCGCTGCGGGCGAGCCGGAGGGAGACGCCCGAGGGGCCGCCTCGCGCCAGGATGCCCGCCAGGTGCGCGGTGTCGGTCGGGGTGAGCCGGGCGGCGGCTTGCGTGAGCAGCTCGGCCGTCTCGGGGTGTGCGCCGCTGTGGTGGAGGGCGGTGACCCGCTGGGCGAGCGCGCCGATGTCGGGGCGCAGGGGTGGGGGCTCGGGAGTGGCGAACTGCGGTGCCTCCTGCGCCCGTTGACGGAGGTCGAGCTCCAAAGCCTGGAGCTGGTCGCTCAGTTGGCGGCAGCGGGCGCCGAGTCCCTCGCGGAGCGTCCGTGCCTGGGCCAGCTGCCGGAGGAGGTCCCCCTCCGGCCGTTGTCTGTCCGGCGACGCCCGTATCGCCTCGGCGAGCCGCCGTTCGCGCTGGCCGGCGTAACGGCTCGCGCGGAGTAACTCGTCCAGTTCGGCGCGGAGTTCGTGAGCGTGTTGCTCGCTCTCCGGCGCGGTCGGCCGCATGCGCATGATCGCCCCACCCTGTCCATCTCGACCCTGACTGCGGGACATCCTGGTGTCGGTATATGGCGGGGGAGTTAAGGGAGCACGTCCAGTCATGTGCGAGTGGTGTCAAGGAGCGCGTAAGGGGCGGTCGTTGCGCGAAGTGCGCCGGTCGCGCTCCGGAGAATCGTCGCCTCGCAGTGCCGGCCAGGGGGCGTGCCGTCCAGCACCGGAGCGACGGACCTCATGCGGCGAGCCGCGCCCGTGCCTCCATCAGTGCGAACCCGAGCAGGTTCTCCCCGCGCCACTTGCTCGGCTGCGCCGCCCGCTCGTCATCGGCGGCGAGCCCGATGCCCCACACCCGGTCCACCGGACTGGCCTCCACGAGCACCCGCCGCTCCGTGCCCAGCAGATACTCCCGCAGCGCCGGATCCTGCCCGAACTTCGCGACATTGCCCTCGACGACCAGCTCGAACCGCCCCGCCGCCCAGGTGGCTTCGTCGAAGCCCTTGATCAGCCGCCCCAGCTTCTTGGCCTCCGCGGGCGTGCGAGCCTCCAGCACCCGCTGCTCGATCGCGTCATCCCCGAACATGCGAGCCTTGCCGGCCATCATCCAGTGCTCCGCGCTGCGATACGTCACCTCGTCGACGGTGAACTCGCAAGGCCACCACTGACTCAACGCCCCCTGCCCGACGCTGCCGTCCTTCCGCGCCCGATGCCCCCAGAACATCAGCCACTTCGGCGCGCGACCGGCCGCGACGGCCGCCGCCAGCTCCTCCCGGCTTCGAGCGTCGACCGGATCCTCCACGTATGTGTTCCCCATATCGTCATCCTGACACAAAGGGGCGGGATCAGGCCAACGGGTTTCCCACGGCGCCTCGTGGCCGAGCGGCGCCGGGGCCCTGACAGGCCGCTTACCGCTCGGCTGCCGGCTGGCCGGGGGAGACCACCGGCAGATCCCGCTCGCCGGCTGCGTCGGCGAGGCGCTTGTCGTACGTGACGAAAGCCGTGAGTGTGTGTTCCAGGTGTTCGGCGCTGGCCAGGTGGATGGCATCGAGCGTGCGCAGGTGCCGCGCGGGGAACCGGCGGGCGGCCCGGAGGGCCGGGTCGGACAGGCGGATCCTCAGCAGCCGGTCGAGCAGGTCCTCCGAGGAGTCAAGAAGCTCCTGCGGGGCGCCGATTCTGATGAGCGCCCGTGGGACCTCCACCTGGGCCAGCGCACTGGTCGCATGGCCTTCGGAGCCTCGGGAGGAGAGGAACGTACGGAGGGCGGCGGACTCGTCCTCCGGGACCACGAGCTTGAGGATCGCGCAGGAATCGAGGTAGATCACCGGTCCTCCTCCTCGCGCATCGCGTGGAGGGCATCGGCTGGAACGGAACGGCCTCGCGATCGGCAACCGATCGCGAGGCCCTCGCCGTGACCCGTCCGGGCTCAGCCGATGGAGCGCGGCAGGCGGGTGGTCAGGTACAGGATGGTGAACGAGCCCATGAGCTGGATGCCCAGGCACAGGGCGAGTGCCCGGTCCAAGCCGAGGGTGGGGGAGAGGGACAGGTAGACGGTGCCCAGGGTGGCGACGCCGAGGGCGAGGCTGGACTGCTGGCCGGTGGCGAGGACGCCGCTGCCGACGCCGGCCCGCGCGGCGGGGACCTTGGAGAGGACGACCCGGAAGAGCGGGGTGCCGATCAGGCCCTGGCCGATGCCGGCGAGGGCGACGCCGGGGGCCATCCGCAGCGGCGAGAAGTGCGCCCAGTCGGCGAGGACGGTGGCCGCGAGGGTGGCGAGGCCGGCGGCCTGGACGACGGCGCCGGCGGTGAGCACCCGGCTGCCGTACCGGCCGATCAGGCGCGGGCCGGAGAGCGAGGCGGTGAAGTAGCCGACGGCCATCGGGACGAGCGCCCAGCCGGCGGCGACGGGGCCGAGGTGGAGGCCCTGCTGGAGGGCGACGGCGATGACGAACATGAAGCCGCCGAAGCCCGCGAAGTAGGGGAGCGCGATGCCGAGGCCGCGCCGCATCTCGGGGATCCGCAGCAGGGTCGGCGGCACGAGCGGGGTGGCGCCGCGCTGTTCGGCGCGGCGCTCGACGACGGCGAACGCGGCGGCGAGGACCGGGAACAGGGCGAGCAGCACCCAGGACCAGAGCGGCCAGCCGGCGGCACGGCCCTCCATCAGCGGGACGAGCAGGGCGAGCAGGGCGGCGGTGAGCAGGAGCGTGCCGGGGACGTCGACCCGGGCGGCCTGGGTGGCGCGGCTCTCCGGGACGTAGCGGACGGCGAGGACGAGGGCGAGCAGGGCGAACGGCACGTTGAGCAGGAAGACCGAGCGCCAGCCGGTGCCGAACAGGTCGGCGGCGACGAGCATGCCGCCGAGGACCTGCCCGATGACGACGGAGATGCCGCCGACCGCGCCGTAGATGCTAAGGGCGCGGCCGCGCCGGGCACCGTCGGTGGCGGCGGTGATGGTGCCGAGGACCTGCGGGATCAGCAGGGCGGCGGAGGCGCCCTGGGCGGCGCGGGCGGCCACCAGGGACCAGGCTCCGGGGGCGAGTCCGCAGGCGAGCGAGGTGAGGGCGAAGGCGGCGGCGCCGGCGACGAAGAGGCGGCGGCGGCCGAAGATGTCGCCGAGCCGGCCGCCGAGGACGAGCAGGACGGCGAAGGCGATGCCGTAGCCGGCGGCGACGAGTTCGAGGACGGCGGGGCCGGCGGCGAGGTCGTGGTCGATGGTGGGGAGGGCGACGTTGACGATGAAGAAGTCGAGCATCGGCAGGAACGCCCCGAGCAGGACGGTGACCAGCCCGGCGGTGCCGAGGGAGGGAGCGCGGACGGCCGAGGTGCCGGGGGTGGTGGCGGTGCGGACCGGGGCGGGAGCGACGGCGAGTTGTTGGGTCACGGGTCATACGATCCGCCCGGCCGTAGCCTGGTACCAGAGTGTGGTTATCCAGGTATAAGAAGTACCTGGCAACTGGATGCGCGCTGTCGCATCCTAGGACACATGAGCCTGACGACCGCTGCCGCACAAGCCCCCGCCGCACCCGTCACGAGAGCCGCCACCACCCCCGCCGACGCCCGCCGCCGCGACCTGGCCGCCTTCCTCCGCAGCCGCCGCGAGCGCATCTCGCCCGACCAGGTGGGCCTGCCGCCGACCGGCCGCCGCCGGACGCCGGGGCTGCGCCGCGAGGAGGTCGCACAGCTCGCCGCGGTCGGGGTGACCTGGTACACGTGGCTGGAGCAGGGGCGGGACATCCAGGTGTCCGCGCAGGTGCTGGACGCCGTCTCGCGCGCGCTGCTACTGGACCGGAGCGAGCGCGCGCACCTGTTCACGCTGGCCGGTGCGGACGATCCGGTGCCGGTGGTGGAGTGCCCGTCGGTGACGCCGAGCGTGCGCCTGGTGCTGGACCGGATGGCGCCGTACCCGGCCGGGGTGATCAACGCCCGGTACGACGTGCTGGCGTACAACGCGCAGTACACGGGGATCGTGGGCGACCTCGCCGCGCTGCCGCCGGAGGACCGGAACCTGATGTGGCTGGCGTTCACGCCCTCGCGCTTTCGCGAGGTGCTCGTCGACTACGAGGGGGAACGCGACGTGATGGTGGCCCGGTTCCGCGCGGGGATGGCCGACCACAGTGCGGAGCCGGCCTGGAAGACGCTGCTCGCCCGGCTGCGCAGGGCCTCGCCGGACTTCGAGGCGGCCTGGCAGCGGCACGACGTGATGCGTCCGGGCAACGGGCTCAAGCGGTTCCGCGTGCCGGGCGTCGGGCTGCTGCACTGCGACTACACCAACTTCTGGCTGGGGCCGAGCCTCGGGACGCGGATGATCACCTACACCCCGCGCGACGAGCGGACCCGCGAGCTGATGAACCTTCTGCCCGACAGGCTCTAACGAGAGGCGGCCGCGCGCCCGAGCAGCAAGCATACGGCGGAGAGCGGGAGTTCGACGCAGAGCGCCATCACCGTGGCGGCGAGCACCGCGTGCCCGGGCCCGGCGCAGGCGATGTCCGCGAGCGCGTCGCCGGCGAGCAGCAGGGCCACCGCCCCGCCCGCCCAGCGGGCGGCGGCGCTGCGCCGGCGCAGCAGCGCGTCGAGCGAGAGCAGGGCCGAGAACTCCAGCAGGTCGAGGACGACCCACGGCGTCTCGTGGCAGACGGCGAGCACCCCGAGCCACGGCAGCAGTGCCACCGCGGCCATCACCGGCACGCGCTCGAAGCGGGCCGGGAGGACGAACGGTATCGAGGCCGGACGACCGGCCAGAACGGCCGTACTCACCCCGCACCCCCGGCAACCGCACCCGCACCACGCGACATCCGCACCCGCTGCAGCGCCAGCCGCTCGACCCCGCCGCCCGCCGGGTGCTCGACCAGGACCCCGTCGAACGGCCCCTCGGCCCAGGCGAGCCAGAACCGCCCGGCCACCGTGACGACCTCACCGGCGACGGCCCGCGCCCCGCGGAACGCCCGCAGCCACCCGCCACCGGTGAACGCCACCGCCGGCGCGGTGCCGTCCGCCGCCAGCCGCCCCCAGGCGAGCACCCGGTACGAACGGCCCCCGACCGCGCAGCGCCGCGCACCGCGCAGCAGCTGCGGGGTGAGCCGGGCGGCGACCAGGACGTCGGCCAGCTCGCCGTGCTCGTACACCTCCAGCGCGGCCCGGCCGCGGCCGGCGCCCACGCTGCGCACCGACCAGGGCCCGGGCCCGGCCGGCAGCGTCCCGTCCGACTCCGGCGCCGGGCGCAGCGCGTCCCCGGGAACACCCCCGTGGTCCCCGGGGAGGGGCCGCCCGTGCGGCGGAGTGGCGGAGTGCGATGCGGTGCTCGTCATGCCGTCAAGCTTTCCGCGGATCATGGGCGTTGTCGGTGGTGCCCTGCCCCGAACCGAGGGTGTAGCTAGCTACACCCCCACGGGGAAGCCCCCTTCATGGCAGTCGATGATCATCGCCCTCTACGCTGTCCGTCATGCCCTCCACCACGTTGCGCCGAGCGCTCGTCAGGAGCGCCCGGCGGCCCCCGTGGTCGGCGGACGCCTGGCGTGACACCCGCTTCATAGCCGCCGGGATACCCCTGGCCCTGCCGGTCTGGCTGGCCGTCACCGTGCCGTCGGTGCTCCTCCCGGTGACGGTCCTGGTCCTGGTCTGTGCCCGCCTGTTCACCGCCGTCCAACGCGGTCGGCTGCGCGCCCTGTACGGCGTGGAGGTGCCGCCGCTGCTGCGCCCGGCCGACGCCTCGGCGGGGCTGGCGGCACGCCTGCGGGCCGGGGTGAACTGGCGTCAGGCCGCCTACCACCTGCTGGTCGGCCCGTCGCTGGCCCTCGGCTCGCTGGTGGTGGTGTACTGCTGGGGCGCCGCCGTGGTGCTGGCCACCGTGTACGGCTGGATCTGGCTGATGCCGTTCGGCTCCCCGCTGCGCTCGTCGCTGGCCGGGCTGGACGTGTGGCTGACCGCGGGTGGCGCGCTCCTGTTGGTCGTGACGCCGTGGATGGCGGCGCTGATGGCCTCGCTGGAGGTGCGCTCGGCGCGGAAGCTGCTCGGCCCCAACCGGGCGGAGGCCCTGGAGCGCCGGGTCGAGGAGATCGCCGAAAGCCGGGCCGGCCTGGTCGACGCGGTCGACGCCGAGCGTCGCCGGATCGAGCGCGACCTGCACGACGGCGCCCAGCAGCGGCTCACCTCCCTCGCGATGAACCTGGGTCTGGCCCGGCGCACCCTCAAGGACGTCCCGCCGGAGGTCATGCAGGTGATCGTCGACGCGCACGAGGAGGCCCAGGCGGCCATCGACGAGCTGCGCGACCTGGTCCGCGGCCTGCACCCGGCCGTCCTGGAGGACCGCGGCCTGGACGCGGCGCTGTCCGGCATCGCCGCCCGCGCCCCGCTGCCGGTGCGCCTGGACGTCGACCTGACCGAGCGGATCGCCCCCACCGTCGAGGCGGTCGCCTACTTCACCGTCTCCGAGGCGCTCACCAACGTGGCCAAGCACGCCCGTGCCAAGAACGTCGACGTGTCGGTGCGGACGGCCGGGGGCCGGCTGCGCCTGGTCATCAGCGACGACGGCGTGGGCGGCGCGGACCCGACGCGCGGCACCGGGCTCACCGGTCTGCGCAAGCGCGCCGCCTCCGTCGACGGCACGCTGTCCGTTCTCAGCCCCCTCGGGGGTCCCACCACCATCACCGTGGAGTTGCCGTGCGCGCTGTGATCGCCGAGGACTCGGTCCTGCTGAGGGTCGGCCTGGTCAAGGTCCTGGAGGCGGTGGGCTTCGAGGTGGTGGCCGCCGTCGGGGACGGCGACCAGCTGCTCGCCGCGGTGGAGGAGCACCGTCCGAAGGTGGTGGTCGCGGACGTCCGGATGCCGCCGGGCTTCCACGACGAGGGCGTGAAGGCCGCGATGATCATCCGCCGGCAGTGGCCGGAGGTGGCCGTGCTGCTGCTCTCCCAGTTCGTCGAGGAGCGCTACGCCGCCGATCTGCTGGCCACCAACACCAGCGGCGTCGGCTATCTGCTCAAGCAGCGGGTGGCCAACGTGGACGACTTCGTGGACGCGCTCCAGCGGGTCGCCGAGGGCGGTACCGCGCTGGACCCGGAGGTGGTCGCCCAGCTGCTGGTGCGCCGCCACCGGGACCCGCTGGAGAAGCTGACCCCGCGCGAGCGGGACGTCCTCTCGCTGATGGCGGAGGGCCGCTCGAACGCCGCCATCGCCTCGTCCCTGGTGGTCAGCGACAGCGCGGTGGCCAAGCACATCAACTCGATCTTCACCAAGCTCGACCTTCCGCCGGCCGACGACAGCCACCGCCGGGTGATGGCGGTGCTGCGGTTCCTGGAGGTCGGGTAGCCGTGGCGGAGAGTCCGTCGGTGGGTGATGGCACGGCGGTGCGGGGCCGGAAGGCCTGGCGGATCACCGGGACGCTCGCCATCGTGTTCGTGATGGTCATGGGCGGAGCGCAGACCTTCGCCCTGGTGGCGCAGCAGGAGACGTCCACCGCGAAGTCGTACGACAACGTCACCGTCCACAAGCTCCAGCTGGCGACCGGTAGTGCGTCCGTGCGGGTCCGGCCGGGCCGGGAGAACCGGGTCGTGGTCCGGAAGAGCCTGAAGTGGATGACCCGCAAGCCGGACGTCTCGACCGCCTTCGAGGGCGACGTGCTGACCGTCGGGGTCGCCTGCCGGCAGCCGTTGCCAATGCTCGGCTGCAGCGCCGAGATCGAGCTGGAGGTGCCGCCCGCCACCGAGGTGTCGGGGGCGGTGGCTTCGGGGAGCGTCGAGGTGACGGACCTGACCGGGGACGTCCGGCTGGACGCCACCTCCGGGGCGCTGTACCTGCGCCGCCTCTCCGGGGAGGTCCACGCGCAGTCCACGTCGGGGCTGGTGGAGGGGAGCGAGCTCACCTCGGCCCGGGTGGACGCGCGTTCCACCTCGGGGGCGGTGGAGCTGGGCTTCGTGCGAGTGCCGCACGCCGTGGACGTGAGTACCGTCTCCGGGTCGGTGACGATGACGGTGCCGAAGGACAGCCAGTACCGGCTCACCGGGACGGCCGGTTCGGGCAGCCGGAGCATCGAGGCGGCGCTGGGCAACAGTTCCAGCCCCGACAGCATCCGGGCCTCGGTCGAATCGGGCTCCCTGCGGATCGTCTACGGCAAGGAGCAGTAGGGCCGCGGGAGCGGTACGGCCGGGCGGGTGACCCGGTTGGGGGACAATGGAGAGTCCCGTTCCCCGTCCCCGAGGTCAGCCGCGCATGACAGTCACGCCCGCACCCACCGCGACCACCACCGAGTTCGCGCCGCTGGACATCGGCCCGATCCAGGTGTGGCCGCCCGTCGTGCTGGCGCCGATGGCCGGCATCACCAACGCGCCGTTCCGCACCCTGTGCCGCGAGCAGAGCGGTGGCAAGGGCCTGTACGTCTCGGAGATGATCACCACCCGGGCGCTGGTCGAGCGCAACGCCAAGACGATGCAGCTGATCAAGTTCGACCCGAGCGAGAAGCCGCGATCGATCCAGCTGTACGGCGTGGACCCGGTGACCGTCGGCAAGGCCGCCCGGATGATCGCGGACGAGGGCCTGGCCGACCACATCGACCTCAACTTCGGCTGCCCCGTCCCGAAGGTGACCCGCAAGGGCGGCGGCTCGGCGCTGCCGTACAAGCGCAACCTGCTGCGCGACATCCTGCGCGAGGCCGTGGCCAACGCGGGCGACCTGCCGGTCACGATGAAGATGCGCAAGGGCATCGACGACGACCACCTCACCTACCTGGACGCCGGCCGGATCGGCGCCGAGGAGGGCGTGGCCGCGATCGCCCTGCACGGGCGCACCGCCGCCCAGCACTACGGCGGGACGGCCGACTGGTCGGCGATCGCCCGGCTGCGCGAGTCCGTCCCGGCGCACATCCCGGTGCTCGGCAACGGGGACATCTGGTCGGCGGACGACGCGCTGCGGATGATGCGCGAGACCGGCTGCGACGGGGTCGTGGTGGGCCGCGGCTGCCTGGGCCGGCCGTGGCTGTTCCGGGACCTGGTCTCGATCTTCGAGGGCGACGTCGACTACGCGCGCCCGGACTTCGGCTACGTGGCGGGCGCGATGGTGCGGCACGCGCAGCTGCTCGGCGAGTGGCTGGGCGACGAGGCGCGCGGTGTGATCGACTTCCGCAAGCACGTCGCCTGGTACACCAAGGGCTTCTCGGTCGGCTCCGAGCTGCGGGTGAAGCTCGCCAGCTCCTCCTCCCTGGCCGAACTGGCCGAAACCCTGTCCCTGGTGGAGCAGTCCCAGGCCTGGCCGGTCGGCGCGGACGGCCCGCGCGGGCGGACCAGCGGCAACAACCGGGTGGTCCTGCCGGAGGGCTGGTTGGACGATCCGTACGACTGCGCCCGGCCGAGCGCGGACGCCGAATCGGACACCTCGGGCGGATGATCTGTCCGTAGTGGCGAAATTGCCCTCCGGGGGTCCATCGCCGGCCCACCCCCGCCCTCTTGTCCAGTCCGGACAGGAGGGCTCCTTTTTGGCAGATGATCATCACGCAATGAGCATGTCTCTGGACGGAGTGCGACGATCGGCGGAGTCGGACTACGTTCGACAGGCCGGATGCGCTGGTGACTCTTGCCACATACGGTGGAGGCTGACGGCCGGTCAGTGGACGAAATGGCCACATCGGCCGTGAATCGCTTCCCGAAGCCGTCCGGCCGGGGATCGTCGATCCGGGTGCAGGAAATCAAGCCGGGGCAACGCGGTGGACCACTCGCCGCTACCCTCCGTCCAAATCATGTGATCTTCAGTTTCCATGCCTTTAAGACTTGAAGGCTGGCTAGCGTCATCCGGACGATTTCAGCAACAGAGGTGAACGCCTTTATGGACATTCGATCTATCGGGTTACCGCTCGGTACCGGCCTCGTACGGCCTATTGGGGGCAGAGAAGAACCTTCGAAATGGGTATGTTCTCCGGCGTCAGGGCAACCGCGTACGAGGAGACCGACCCGTGCCGTCCCAGCAGAAGTTTGTTTACTCCTTCACCGAAGGAAACAAGGACCTCAAGGATCTTCTTGGCGGCAAGGGCGCGAACCTGGCCGAGATGACCAACCTGGGACTCCCCGTCCCCCCGGGGTTCACCATCACCACCGAGGCCTGCAAGGTCTTCCTGGAGACCGGTAGCGAGCCGTCCTCCCTGCACGAGGAGATCAGCGCCCACCTGGACGCCCTCGAGCAGGAGATGGGCAAGAAGCTCGGCCAGGCCGACAACCCGCTGCTGGTGTCCGTCCGCTCCGGCGCCAAGTTCTCCATGCCCGGCATGATGGACACCGTCCTCAACATCGGCCTCTCCGACGCCTCGGTGACCGGCCTCGTCGCACAGTCCGGCAACGAGCGCTTCGCCTGGGACTCCTACCGCCGCCTGGTCCAGATGTTCGGCAAGACCGTGCTGGGCGTCGACGGCGAGCTGTTCGAGGAGGCCCTGGACGAGGCCAAGCACGCCAAGGGCACCGTCAACGACCTGGACCTGGACGCCTCCGACCTCCGGGAACTCGTCGAGGTGTTCAAGGGCATCGTCGAGCGCGAGACCGGCCGGGCCTTCCCGCAGGACCCGCGCGAGCAGATGGACCTCGCCATCCACGCCGTCTTCCACTCCTGGAACGGCGACCGCGCCCGGCTGTACCGCCGCCAGGAGCGCATCCCGAACGACCTCGGCACCGCGGTCAACGTCTGCACCATGGTCTTCGGCAACCTCGGAGAGGACTCCGGCACCGGCGTCGCCTTCACCCGTGACCCCTCCACGGGCACCCAGGGCGTCTACGGCGACTACCTGTCCAACGCCCAGGGCGAGGACGTCGTCGCCGGCATCCGCAATACCCTGCCGCTGTCCGAGCTGGAGAAGCTCGACAAGAAGTCGTACGACGAGCTGATGGCGATCATGCAGAAGCTCGAGAACCACTACCGCGACCTCTGCGACATCGAGTTCACCATCGAGCGCGGCAAGCTCTGGATGCTGCAGACCCGTGTCGGCAAGCGCACCGCCGCGGCCGCCTTCCGGATCGCCGTCCAGCTGGTCGACCAGGGCCTGATCGACCTGGACGAGGCCCTGATGCGGGTCACCGGCGGCCAGCTGGCCCAGCTGATGTTCCCGCGCTTCGCCCCGACCGCCGAGTCCAAGCAGATCGCCTGGGGCCTCGCCGCCTCGCCGGGCGCCGCGATCGGCAAGGTCGTCTTCGACTCGTACACCGCCGTCAAGTGGTCCCGCTCCGGCGAGAAGGTCATCCTGGTCCGCCGCGAGACCAACCCGGACGACCTGGACGGCATGATCGCCGCCGAGGGCATCCTCACCTCGCGCGGCGGCAAGACCTCGCACGCCGCCGTCGTCGCCCGCGGCATGGGCAAGACCTGTGTCTGCGGCGCCGAGGAGCTGGAGGTCGACACCAAGGCCCGCCGCTTCACCACCGCCGACGGGCTGGTCGTGGAGGAGGGCGACGTCGTCTCCATCGACGGCGCCACCGGCAAGGTCTACCTCGGCGAGGTGCCCGTCCTGCCGTCCCCCGTCGTCGAGTACTTCGAGGGCACCCTGCACGCCGGCGCCGACGTCCAGGGCGGGCTCGTCCAGGCCGTCCACCGGCTGATGTCGCACGCCGACGGCCGCCGCCGGCTCGCCGTGCGCGCCAACGCCGACAACGCCGAGGACGGCTCGCGCGCCCGCCGCTACGGCGCCCAGGGCATCGGCCTGTGCCGCACCGAGCACATGTTCCTCGGCGAGGAGCGGCGCAAGGAGGTCGAGCACCTGATCCTCGCGGACAACGACAAGGACCGCGAGCTCGCCCTCTCCACCCTGCTGCCGCTGCAGAAGGGCGACTTCCTGGAGCTCTTCCAGGCGATGGACGGCCTGCCGGTCACCGTCCGCCTGCTCGATCCGCCGCTGCACGAGTTCCTGCCGAACATCACCGAGCTGTCGGTGCGCGTCGCCCTCGCCGAGGCCCGCAAGGACCCCAACGAGAACGACCTGCGCCTGCTCCAGGCGGTGCACAAGCTGCACGAGCAGAACCCGATGCTCGGCCTGCGCGGCGTCCGCCTCGGCCTGGTCATCCCCGGCCTGTTCGGCATGCAGGTCCGCGCGATCGCCGAGGCCGCCGCCGAGCGCAAGCTGGCCGGCGGGGACCCGCGCCCCGAGGTGATGATCCCGCTGGTCGGCACCGTCCAGGAGCTGGAGCTGGTCCGCGACGAGTGCGAGCGCGTGCTCGCCGAGGTCGCCCAGTCCACCGGCGTCACGCTGGACATCAAGCTCGGCACCATGATCGAGCTGCCGCGCGCCGCCGTGACCGCCGGTCAGATCGCCGAGGCCGCCGAATTCTTCTCCTTCGGCACCAACGACCTCACCCAGACCGTGTGGGGCTTCTCCCGGGACGACGTCGAGGCCTCGTTCTTCACCGCCTACCTGGAGAAGGGCATCTTCGGGGTCTCCCCGTTCGAGACCATCGACCGCGACGGCGTCGGCTCCCTCGTCAAGCACGCCGTCGAGGCCGGCCGGGCCACCCGCCCCGACCTCAAGCTCGGCGTCTGCGGCGAGCACGGCGGCGACCCGGAGTCGGTCCACTTCTTCCACGAGGTGGGGCTGGACTACGTCTCCTGCTCCCCCTTCCGGATCCCGGTGGCGCGCCTGGAGGCAGGCCGCGCCGCCATCGAGTCGGCGGGCAGCGACTCGCGCTGAGAGGGTAGGCGCCCTCCTTGCCCGCCATCGGGCACGAGGGGTCCGCTCTACTCAACGCGCGGGTCGGACTGACCGCTCTCCCTCCCCTCGGGAGGGCGTACACCGGAGCTCGGCGCAGGAGAACCGGCGTACGTAACACGGCCGGGCGGGGACGGACAACGGCGTCCGTCCCCGCCCGGCCGTACGTCTGTGCGGCGACGTCCCTGTGGCGGCGACCACAGGGGGACCTGGTCGGCCGGCGCCTGACTGCCTGCCAAGCTGGGGCGCATGACCAGACGTAACCGCCCGCTCGTTGTCGTGGCCGTCGTGATCCTGGCGGTCCTCGCCGCGGCCGGGTACCTCCTCACACGCAAGGGCAGCAGCCACCCCAAGGCCGCCGCGACCTCCACCGCGACGGCCGCGGGCTCCTCGGCCCCCAAGCCCTCCGCTCCCAAGCCGTCCCCGCCCTCCGGAGGCGCCCCCGCCCCGAGCGGCACCTGGGTGCCCGCCGACCCCGCGCTGGCCGACGTCTGCCGCACCAAGCTCCCCAGCCAGGCCCAGGACACCCTCGGCCTGATCGCCAAGGGCGGCCCCTACCCGTACAACCGCGACGGCATCGTCTTTGAGAACCGCGAGAACCGCCTCCCGCGCAAGGCCGACGGCTACTACCACGAGTTCACCGTCGTCACCCCGGGCTCCAACGACCGCGGCACCCGCCGCGTCGTCACCGGCGGCACCGGCGAGCAGTACTGGTCGCCCGACCACTACACGACCTTCCAGGAGATCGACCCGCGCTGCTGAAGCGACGCCTCGCCGCCAGCGACGGAAAACTGATTTGGCATCAACTCGCCTTTTGCTGACTGATGTTCACCGCGCCCGGCGCCAGCTGATGCGGGAGTGCGGGCCGTGTGGGCCGGTGGTGAGGAGGGCGGTAAGTTCGTGCAGGACCGGGGTCGGGTCGCGGCGGAGCTGGACGGGGGTGGTGCGTACGACCGGGAGGCCCGCGGCCGTGAGGCGGTTGGCGCGGGCCAGGCCTCGTTCGTGGTCGGCCGGGCGCAGGTGCCAGGCGCGGGAGTCGATCTCCAACGCCACGCAGGCGTGCGGCCAGTAGGCGTCCGGGACGGCGAGGAAGCGGCCGTCGAGGAACAGCACCGGGTTCCACAACGGCTCCGGGAGGCCGGAGTTGTGCAGCAGCTCGCGCGCCTCGCCCTCGACCACCGACCGCACGCCGGCCGTCAGGTCCTCGACCACCTGGACCACCTGAGGCATCCCGAGCGAGCCCGGCCGGGCCAGCAAGTAGTCCAGTAGCTCGCCGAGTTCGCAGTGCCGCCGCTGCACCGCCTCCGCGCACAGCGCCCGGAACCGGCGCTGCCCGGTCTCGCGCGGGGCGAGATCCGCCAGCGCCCGCGCGACGGTGGTGCTCCACAGCCCGTCGTCGCGCTCGTACCCGCCCGGCATCGGCCCGGACGCGCGGTGGATCCGGACGAACCCGCGGTCGCCGACCCGCCGCGGCCCGGGGATCAGCACGTCGACCCGCGCGAGGTCGGCCGGGTGCCCCGCACTCGGCAGCCCCGCGTCGGCCAGCACCGCGAACCCGGTCAGCAGGACCTCCCCGGCCTGTGGTTCGCGCCCCTTCGGACTCGCGTACGCGAGTGCGGCTAGCAGCCGTTGAGGAGCGGTCAGCCGCCCGGTCTGCAGGCAGATCACCCGCGGCAGCACCTGCTGCCACGGCCCGCCGGCCCGCAGCCGGTGGGCGATCGTGCCGGGCGGGACGCCGAGGCGGCGCAGCTGCGCCCGGGTGACGATGTGCTGCTGGTCGGCGCCGAGCAGCGTGACGGGGTCGAGAGGGTTCGCGCGGGTCATGACCGGTGTGCTGCCCGCCCGAATGGGAGGTATGCGAAACATCGCCCGTCGGGGGCGTGCCGGCAAAGATGTTGACGGAGCCCCGGCCGAAGCGCTGAGCTGGGCCCATATGACAACCGCACACACCGGCCCCGCGCTCGACGCACTCAACGGCCTCGCCGTCGGTGACGCCCTCGGCGCCCAGTTCTTCGTCCCCGAGGTCGCCGCCGCGCACCTCGCCGCCCGCACCGCCCCGCCCGGCCCCTGGCCGTGGACCGACGACACCGAGATGGCCTGCTCGGTGCACGCCGCCCTCACCGAACGCGGCACCGTCGACACCTTCGACCTCACCCACGCCTTCGCCGACCGCCACGACTTCGACCGCGGCTACGGCCCGGCCGCCAACCGGATGCTCCGGCTGATCCGCGAGGGCGGCGACGCCAAGGCGCTGGCCGCCGAACTCTTCGACGGCCAGGGCTCGTACGGCAACGGCGCCGCGATGCGGGTCGCTCCGCTCGGGGCGGCGCTCGCCGGGGACCTGGACGAGGTCGTCCGGCTGGCGGCCCGGACGGCGGTCATCACCCACACCCACCCGCAGGCCGTGGACGGCGCGATCGCGGTCGCGGTGGCGGCGGCCGTCGCGGTCCGGGCTCGGACCGAGAGCATGACGCCGAAGGGCTTTCTGGGTCGGGTCACCCACCACACCCCGCTCGGCGCCGTCCACGACGGCCTGTCCGAGGCGACCGAACTGCTCGCCGAACCGGACCTTCGGGTCGCCGCCAAGGTGCTCGGCAACGGCAGCAGGACGTCCGCGGCCGACACCGTGCCGTACGCCCTCTGGTGCGCGGCCCGACGGCTCACCGACTACCCGGCCGCCGTCTGGGAGGCGATCGCGGCCGGCGGCGACATGGACACCGTCGCCGCGATCACCGGGGGAGTGGTCGCCGCGTACACCGGCACCCACGGCATCCCCGCCGCCTGGATCGCCGCCCGCGAGCCGCTGCCGGCCTGGGCATTCCCCGAAGCAGGCAGCGTTCCAGGCGGTCAGGGCAGCGAGGGGATGCTGGTGCCACGCCCCCATCCCGTCCCGGACGTGGTGTGGACGGACGAACAGTGGCAGCGCATCCGGACCGGATCCGATCCGGCCGCGGTCGACTACCGCTGGCGGCTCCACACCCACGAGGGCACCCTCCGGCTGTGCGACCCGAAGGGCCGCGCCCGCTGGGAGGTGACCGTCGCCCGCGTCCGGGACGGATGGCGGCCGGTGTCCGCCGTCGCCGAGACGGCCTACAGCCGGTTCCCGATGGAACCGGACGGCGGGTGCCTCGACGTCCTCACCCGGGTCCTGAGGAACGCCGCCGGCGGTGGGTGGTCGCCCCTCAGGCCGTGATCAGGTGCCCGGTGCCGCTGCCGCCGTGTCTAAGGCACTCCTGGTTGATCGCCGGATCCGGGGCGCTCGGCGAGGTGGCGGCGGCGATCCGCAGCTCGATGATGTCCCGGACGGCCGGCCACTCGGAGTCGAGGATCGAGTAGAACGCGGTGGACCGCACCACCCCGTCCAGCCCGCGCGAGTGCGCCCGGCGGACGCCCTCGGACGTCGCGCCGAGCCGCTCGATGGCGGCACGCGAGCGCAGGTTGCGGGCGTCGGCGCGCAGCGAGATCCGCTGCACGCCCCACGTCTCGAAGGCGTGGCGCAGCATCAGCAGCTTGGCCTCGGTGTTGATGCCGGTGCCCTGGGCCCGCGGCGAGAGCCAGGTGTTGCCGATCTCGGCGGCGTCCGGGACGGCCGTGGCAGGGTCGCCGAACGGCACGCCGGGCACCGGCGGCCAGACCAGCGGGCCCTGCCAGTAGTCGAGTTCCAGGAAGCGGGTGGAGCCGACCACCCGGCCGTCGGCGACGCTCACCGTCGCGAACGGCAGCGACCGGCCCGCGGCCTGGTCGGCGAGGGCGCGCGCGATGTAGTCGCGGGCCGCTTCCAGGCCGTGCGGGACGGGGGTGAAGGCGTAGGTCGTACGGTCCTCGGCGCCGGCCTCGGCGATGGCCTCGGCGTGGTGCGCGGCGAGGGGCTCCAGCCGCACGGTGCGGCCGGTGAGGATGACAGGTACGGGCACGGAACCTTCGGTCCTTCATCGGTCGGAGGGTGCCTCCCGCGCCGGGGTACGGCACGGGCTGCGGTGGACTGGTTCGCCCCGCCCCGGAGTCCGTCGCCGGGTACCCCTGTGCACGCCGGAGAGCCGGTCGGGCAGGGGCGGGGCGGCGGCGGCCCGGAGCGGGCGGCGCGGTGCCGGAACGGACGCGGGTCCACGGACCGGTCCGGCAGGACGAGCGAGGGGACAGTGTGCGTCCGCGAAATGGCCGAGAAGGAAACGAGAGCGCGAAGGGAAGCAGGCGGCCAGGTGAAGGCAAGAAGCGTCGTGGTTGGCTGGCCAGCACCGATCCGGGACGTGATCGACGGCGTTACGGACGACGTGATGACGACGCGACGATGCGAGGCAGCGAGAGGACGATACCCGCCAGAAGGCGGTGCGTCACTTCGCGGCACGCGAATGGCTGCGCGGGCCGGTCCGGCACGCTGTGGACCAGCCGGCCGGACACCCCTGAGCATACCCCTGACCAGGGGCTTTTCGATCGAGTGCGATCATGGTTCGAAGCGGTCGGCCGAGAGCGCCGGCGCGGCCGTCGGAGAGGTCGTCGGTGCGGCTGTCAGTGCGGCCGTTCGAGAGGTCGTCGGCGAGGCCGTCCGGGCGGGCGGGAATTCCGGTGGGGCCCGGCACGCTGGAGTGACGAGAAGGGCGACAAGCCGGTACGTCGTGATGAGCAGAGAACGGGGTTGGGTGCGCGGTGCGTGACTTCCAGGCGTTGTACGAGCTGGATCAGCAGGGCGTGGCCGCCGTGGCCGCGGCCAACGCGGAGTTGCGCGACACCGGCGCGGGCCTCGTGCTGCTCCACCACTTCGAGGGCTTCATGGACGCCGGGGAGGCCGGCGGCCAGGTGGTGGCCCACCTGCTCGAGACGGGCTCGCCGCGGGTGGTGGCCCGCTTCGACCACGACCGCCTGGTCGACTACCGGGCGCGCCGCCCCGCGATGGCCTTCGACCGCGACCGCTGGACGTCCTACGACCCGCCGGAGATCCTGCTCCAGCTCGTCCGTGACGCCGCCGGCGCGCCGTTCCTGCTGCTCACCGGGCCCGAGCCGGACGTCGAGTGGGAGCGCTTCGGCGCCGCCGTCCGGGAGCTGGTGGAACGCTTCGAGGTCCGGCTGAGCCTGGACTTCCACGGCATCCCGATGGGCGTGCCGCACACCCGCCCGGTCGGCCTGACCCCGCACGGCAACCGACTGGACCTCGCCGCCGACTACCCGCAGTGGTTCGAGCAGGCGCAGGTCCCGGGCAGCGCGCAGGCGCTGCTGGAGTACCGGCTCGCCGAGGCCGGGCACGACGTGCTGGGCTTCGCCGTGCACGTCCCCCACTACGTGGCCCGCTCGGCCTACCCGGCGGCCGCGGTGCTGATCCTGGAGGCGGTGCAGTCCGCCACCGGCCTGGTGCTGCCGGGCACCCCGCTGCGCCGCCGGGTCGACGAGGTGTTCGCCGAAATCGAGGAACAGCTGTCGCAGGGGGACGACGAGTTGCGCTCGGCGATCCGCGGCATGGAAGGCCAGTACGACGCCGTGGCGGGCGTGGAGAGCCGGGAGAGCCTGCTGGCCGAACCGGTGGACCTGCCGTCCGCGGACGAGCTGGGCCGGCGCTTCGAGCAGTTCCTGGCCGATCACGAGCGGGGCGCCGAGTAGAGCTCCCGCAAGCGGGAGTCATTCGGCGGGTGCCGTTCGTTGGCCCCTGCGGTGCCCGGGGGACGGGCCGCCGCAGGAGACGCCCGTGACTCCGACCCCCGGGGGGGAAGCCTTGCCGATGACCACACGCCCGGCCGCCGCCGTGACGGCCGCCGGGCTGGCCGCGGTGCTGCTCGCAGCGTGCAGTTCCGGCGGCGGACCGGAGAAGGGCTTCGCGGGCGCCCTGCCCGCCCGCTCCTCGGCCGACCCCGCGTCGACCTCGACGCCGACCCCCACGCCGACCCCGACCCCGACGCCCTCCGGGCCGTACGTGGCGCTCGGCGACTCGTACACCTCCGGGCCGAAGATCACCCCGCAGGTGGGCGACCCGAAGGGCTGCGCCCGCTCGGCGGTCAACTACCCGTCGCTGGTGGCGAAAGCGCTCGGGCTGGCGGCCGGGCAGTTCCAGGACGTCAGCTGCAGCGGCGCCCGCACCGGCGACCTCACCCGCGCCCAGCAGACCGACGCCGGGGCCAACCCGCCCCAGTTCGACGCGCTGACCCCGGCCACCCGGCTGGTCACCCTCGGGATCGGCGGCAACGACGCGGGCTTCATGGAGGTCGTCACCCAGTGCGCCAAGGACAACCTGATGGACACGGTGAAGGGCCTGGTCAGCGGCGAACGCGCCACCTCGCCCTGCCGCGACCACTACGCCGGCGACGGCACCGATCAGGTCCGGAGCAGGGTCGACGCGACCGGTGAACGGCTCGGCCAGGCCCTCCAGGAGATCAGGCGCCGCTCCCCGCAGGCCCGGGTGTACGTGATCGGCTACCCGGCGCTGCTCCCGGCGGACCCGGCGAGCTGCCTGCCGGTGCTCGGCGGCACCGTCGCCGCCGCCGACATCGGCTTCCTGGTGGAGAAGGAACAGCAGCTCAACGGCATGCTCAAGACGCGCGCGGAGAGCGCCGGGGCGGTGTTCGTGGACGCCGCCGCGCCGTCCGCCGGGCACGACATGTGCGCCGGCGAGGCCACCCGCTGGGTCGAGCCGCCCTTCCCGGCCCCGGGCCTGGCGGCGATCCACCCCAACGCCAAGGGCCAGGAGGCGGTCGCCACCGCTGTTTTGAAGGCCGTTCGGGGCTGAACCTCGAGCGGGACGGCGTGCGGGGAGAGTTCACGCGCCGGCTCACGCTCCTTCGCGCGGCACACCCCGCGTGTCGGAGGCCCGGCGTACGGTGAGAACCATATGGACGACACCGCGCACCGCCCCGCCGCCGCCCCGCTCCCGTACGACCACGCCGCCGAGGCCCGCTGGGTGCCCGAACCGGACAAGCGCCCCGGCCGTACGGCGTTCCAGCGCGACCGCGCCCGGGTGCTGCACTCGGCCGCGCTCCGCCGCCTGGCCGGCACCACCCAGGTGGTCGCCCCGATGCGCAGTGACTTCCCCCGCACCCGGCTCACCCACTCCCTCGAATGCGCCCAGGTCGGGCGGGAGTTGGGAGCGGCCCTCGGCTGCGACCCGGACCTCGTCGAGACCGGCTGCCTGGCCCACGACATCGGCCACCCGCCGTTCGGCCACACCGGCGAGGAGGCCCTCGACCAGGCCGCCGAGGCCTGCGGCGGCTTCGAGGGCAACGCGCAGTCGCTGCGCATCCTCACCCGCCTCGAACCCAAGCGCTTCGCCCCGCAGGACGAGCAGCCCGCCGCCCGGCTCGCCCCCTGGCCCGGCCGCAGCGTCGGCCTCAACCTGACCCGCGCCGCCCTCGACGCCGCCACCAAGTACCCGTGGAGCCGCGGCGCCCACCCCGTCGACCCGGCCTCGCCCAAGTACGGCGTCTACGCCGACGACCTGCCGGTCTTCCGCTGGCTGCGGGCCGGCTCCCCGCCCGGGCGCAAGTGCTTCGAGGCCACCGTCATGGACTGGTCCGACGACGTCGCCTACTCCACCCACGACGTCGAGGACGGCCTCCAGGCCGGTCACATCGACCCGGCCGCCCTGCGCGCCCCGAGCGAGCGCGCCGAACTCTTCAAGGTCGCCGAGCGCTACGCCCGCGACGCCGAACCGGAGGAGCTCGCCGCCGCCCTCGACCGACTGCTCGCCCAGGACTGGTGGCCCCGCTCCTACGACGGCACCGCGCGGGCCCGGGCGGGCCTCAAGGACCTCACCAGCCAGCTGATCGGCCGCTTCTGCCTGGCCGCCGAACAGGCCACCCGGGCCCGCTACGGCCCCGGCCGGCTCACCCGGTACACGGCCGAGCTGGTGGTGCCGCGGGACGTCCGGCTGGAGTGCGCGGTGCTCAAGGCGGTCGCCGTCCGCTACGTGATGCAGCGCGACGAGCAGGCGCAGCTGCGGGCCCGCCAACGGATCGTGATCGCCGAGCTGGCCTACGTGCTCACCCAACGCGCCCCCGAGGGCCTGGACCCGGTCTTCGCCGCCCTCTACCGCGAGGCCGAGGACGACCGCGCCGCCCTGCGCACGGTCATCGACCAGATCGCGACCCTCACCGACGCCTCCGCCCTGGCCCTCCACGCCAAACTCGTCGGCGCCGCCTGGACGTGAGCGGACCGGCCCCCCGGCGCAGCCGGAAACTCCGGCCACCCCAGTAGACTTCCGGGGTGGCCGGGCGGATCAGGGATGAAGACGTACAGGCGGTGCGCAGCGCACTGCCGATCGACGCGGTGGTCGGCGACTACGTACAGCTGACCAACGGTGGCGGCGGCGAGTACAAGGGCGTCTGCCCCTTCCACGACGAGAAGTCCGCCTCCTTCTACGTGAACCCCGCCAAGGGCGTCTTCCACTGCTTCGGCTGCCAGGAGAACGGCGACACCATCGCCTTCCTGATGAAGATCGAGCACTTCACCTTCGCCGAGGCCGTCGAGCGGATGGCCGCCCAGGCCGGCATCACCCTGCGCTACGAGGAGGGCGGCTACAGCCCCCGGCACCAGCAGGGCGAACGGACCCGCCTGGTCGAGGCGCACAAGGTGGCCGCCGCCTTCTACCAGGAGCAACTGGCGTCGCCGGAGGCGGAGATCGGCCGCCGTTTCCTGGCCGAGCGAGGTTTCGACGAGGAGGCGGCCCGGACCTTCGGCGTCGGCTACGCCCCGGCCGGTTGGGAGCACCTGGTCCGCTATCTGCGCGGGAAGGGCTTCTCGGACAAGGAGATCCTGGTCGGCGGCCTGGCCTCGCAGGGTCAGCGCGGGGGCCTGATCGACCGCTTCCGGGGCCGGCTGGTCTGGCCGATCCGGGACATCGCGGGCGAGGTGGTGGGCTTCGGCGCCCGCCGTCTGCGCGAGGACGACAACGGTCCGAAGTACCTGAACACCCCCGAGACGCCGATCTACAAGAAGTCGCACGTGCTGTACGGCATCGATCTGGCGAAGAAGGAGATCGCCAAGTCGGGTCGTGCCGTGGTGGTCGAGGGCTACACCGACGTAATGGCCTGCCACCTGGCGGGCGTCACCTCGGCGGTGGCCACCTGCGGTACGGCCTTCGCCGAGGACCACATCAAGATCATCCGCCGGCTGCTGATGGACACCTCCCAGTACCGCGGCGAGACGGTCTTCACCTTCGACGGCGACGCGGCCGGCCAGAAGGCCGCCCTGCGCGCCTTCGAGGACGACCAGAAGTTCGCCGCCAAGACCTCCATCGCGGTCAGCCCGGGCGGCATGGACCCGTGCGAGCTGCGCCTGGCCAAGGGCGACGACGCGGTCCGCGAGCTGATCGACAACCCGGTCCCGCTGTTCGAGTTCGCGCTGACCTCGGTGGTGGCCCGGCACCGGGTGGACACCCCGGAGGGGCGGTCGGCGGCGCTGGAGGAGGCGGCCCCGATCGTCGCCAAGATCAAGGACCGGTCGATCCAGCACGAGTACGCCGTCCGTCTGGCCGGCATGCTCGGCATCCTGGACGAGCCCTTCGTCGTCCGCCGGGTCTCCCAGCTGGCCCGCTGGGACCGCGAGCGCCAGCAGAACCCGCGCGGCGCCGCCCAGCAGCGCCGCCCCGAGCCCGCACCCGTACGGCCCGCGCAGCCCGCCTTCCGGCTGAACCCGCGCGACCCGGCCCAGTTCGTGGAGCGCGAGCTGCTCAAGCTGGCGCTCCAGCACCCGGACCTCGTCAGCCCGGCCTTCGACCACTACGGCGACGACGAGTTCCCGACGCCGCCGTACACGGCCGTGCGGCAGGCGATCGCCAAGGCCGGCGGCGCCGCGTACGGGGCGACCGCGCCGGACTTCACGAGCGCGGTGCGCGAGGCGGCCCCGGACGACCGCGTGCGCTCGCTGGTGACCGAGCTGACCGTGGAGCCGGTGCGCTCGCGCCGCAAGGCGGACGCCGTCTACGCGGGGGAGTTCCTGGTCAAGCTGCGCCTGCTGGCCGTGGACCGGCGGATCGCCGAGGTCCGCGCGTACCTCCAGCGGCTCGGGCCCCGGGCGAACGCCGAGGAACAGCACGCGGTGCAGACGGAGCTGTGGCAGCTCCAGCAGTACGGGCAGCAGCTGCGCAGCCGGGGCGCCGCGGCGCTCTGACGCCCGGTCGGCAGGTGCCGGGTGGTGGTGCGCAGAAAGTCGGCGCACGAGTCTCGGCCACGGAGCGTGGCGTACCGCACACTGGAGGGCGTCCCGCCTCCGTGCAGCGCGGGTCCGCCAGAGTCGCGCCCGCCCCGAGGGGATGCCCGTGGACCAAGGCCTTGCCGCGACGTCCAGCCCGACCGTCAGACCGACCCCCACCCCACCGCGCACCGGCCCGGCACCCTGCCGCTCCGAGGAGGAGACGGACCACGGCCGGGCCGACTCCCCGCCCCCGGACGGTGCCCGGGTCCCCGCCCAGGGCCACCCCGACGCCCCGGACCCCGAAGCGGACCCCGAAGACGACCCCGAAGACGATGACGAACCGGACGAGGAACCCGGCCCCCGCGAACGGGCCGAGGCCGCCGGCCCGGCCGCGGACCTGCTGCGCCAGTACCTGCGCGAGATCGGCCGGATCCGGCTCCTCGACGCCGCCGAGGAGGTGGAGCTGGCCCGCCGGATCGAGGCCGGCCTGTTCGCCGAGGAGCGGCTGAACCGCGAACCCCCGCCGCCCGACCCGCTGGCCCACGAGCTGGACACCCTCGTGGTGATGGGCCGGATCGCCAAGCGCCGCCTGATCGAGGCGAACCTGCGCCTCGTGGTGTCCATCGCCAAGCGCTACGTCGGCCGCGGGCTCGCCCTGCTGGACCTGGTCCAGGAGGGCAACCTCGGCCTGATAAGGGCGGTGGAGAAGTTCGACTACGCCCGCGGCTACAAGTTCTCCACCTACGCCACCTGGTGGATCCGGCAGGCGATGAGCCGGGCGCTGGCGGACCAGGCCCGGACGATCCGGGTGCCGGTGCACGTGGTCGAGCTGATCAACCGGGTGGTCCGGGTGCAGCGCGTGCTGCTCCAGGAACGCGGCGTCGAGCCGGGCGCGGCCGACATCGCGACGGCCCTGGAGCTGACCGAGGAGCGGGTGCGCGAGCTGCTCCGGCTGGCCCAGGAGCCGATCTCGCTGCACACCCCGGTGGGGGAGGACGACGACGTCGCGCTGGGCGACCTGATCGAGGACGCCGACGCCACGTCACCCGCCGAGTCCGCCACGTTCCTGCTGCTGCGTCGGCACCTGGACGCGGTGCTGGCCACCCTGGGCGAGCGGGAGCGTCAGGTGGTCCAGCTCCGCTACGGCCTGGACGACGGCCGCCCGCGCACGCTGGAGGAGATCGGCGCGGTGTTCGGGGTGACGCGGGAGCGGATCCGGCAGATCGAGTCGAAGACGCTGATCAAGCTCCGTGATCACGCCTTCGCCGCGCAACTGCGCGGCTACCTCGACTGAGCTCGACTGGGCCCGACTGAGCTCGACTGGGCCCGACTGGGCCCGACTGGGCCCGACTGGGCCCGACTGGGCCCGACTGGGCCCGACTGGGCCCGCTGCTACGACGCGCCGGGCGACGGCGAGACGGAGCCGGTGGCCGAAGCCGTGGGCTGGGGTGTGGCCGTCGGGGCGGCCGAGGCACCGGCCCCCGGGGGCGGCGAGAGGGGGCCGCTCGGGATCGGGGTGGAAACCACCACCGAGGCCAGATTGGCGACCGTCGAGGTGCAGTCGTGCCCGGCCGGCTGGAAGCCGCAGACCTGGAAGCCGACGGACGGGTCCGCCGCGTTCAGCATCATCGAGAAGTTGTCGTAGCCGTAGTGGATGAGCGCCGTCTCGCTGTCACCGGTGCTGTCGGTGATGATCGCGTAGTCCTTCGGCTCGCCCTCGGTGATCGCGGCCCAGGCGGCCTGGCAGGTCTGGCTGTACCGGAGGTAGATGACGACCTTTCCGATGACCTGGGTCTGCAGCGTCCTGGCGTCCTTGCCGCAGCCGGTCTTCTGGGGGTTCTTGTGCGCGCAGCCGACGGCCCGGCAGGGGGAGGCGTCGGTGGAGTCCCCGGCAGAGGCGGACACGGGGGCGGAGGGCGGGACGGGATCGGCGACCGGTGCCTCCGGGGCGTCGTGCCGGATGGCCTTCAGCCCCGCCAGTACCAGCAGGACCGCCAGCACGGCGGCGCAGGACAGCAGGGCCACCGGGCGCCGCCACCACGCCACGGCGGGCACGGCGACGGCCGACTCGGGCTGCTCGGCGGGGGCCTGCGGGTCCACGAGCTCCGTCGAAGCCGTCTCCGCAGTCTGCGCCGTTGCCGCCGCCTCTGCCGGGGACTCCACCGACGCCTCCGCGCGGGCCTCGTCCTCGGGCCGCGCCACGGCCTGCTGCCACAGCGCCCGCAGGGCGGGCCCGTCGCACTCCACCGAGCCGATAAGTGCGTTCAGCGCCTGCTCGGTGATGACCCGTTTGCCGTTCAGCCAGCGCTCCCAGGAGGCCCGGCTGTAGTGGGTGCGGGTGGCCAGTTCGGACAGCGAGAGCCCGGCGGCATCCTTGAGGGTGCGCAGTTCCTCGGTCAGGCTGCGGGCGGGCCCGGTCAGCTCCTCGGGCAGTTGCTTCCAGGCGGAACCCATGCGGCCCTTCCAAATCGAGACGGGGATCGGGAGCGGGGAGGGGCGGAACGGGCTCTGACCCGGGCCGTTCGGGTGTCTCCGCTTCTCCAACCTCATCGGCCTGCTGTCTCAAACCCCAGGTCCTGGCGCTGAGACGGTCCGAAGTGTCTCACAACCCCCGGGAACGCTCGAACATTCATGGTCTCGTGATGCAGAGTTATCCGGCCGGCGCGGTTCGCCCCGCCGGATCCTTCGTTCGGACGCCGACCGGTCTCGCCGGTCGTCCGTCCGGCCCCACGTCCCGATTCCCTCACCGGCCGGGGCAGCCTCGCGGGGGGAGGCTGCCCCGGACGTTCGGGACGCACACGGCGGGGAGGGCGCCTCGATGCGCCCTCCCCGCCGTGATCACGTCCGGGCCTCGCAGCGGCCCCCGATCAGGCCCCGGATCAGGCCTCGGGTCAGTGGTGGAAGCCCGACCGGGCCGGCACGCCGAGGTCCTTCAGCGGGACGGGCTGGCGCCGCAGCTCGGGCAGCAGTCGGTCGAGGTCGGCCAGCAGCAGGTCGGCGAGGTCCCGGGAGAAGCCGTTGCGGCAGACCACCCGGAGCACCGACAGGTCCTCCCGGTTCGCGGGGAACGTGTACGCGGGCACCTGCCAGCCGCGCTCGCGCAGCCGCCGGGAGACGTCGAACACGTCGAACGGGACGTCATCGGCCGTGGTGACGGCGAACACCGGCAGCTCGTCGCCCCGGGTGAGCAGCCGGAAGCCGTCGAGCTTCCCGATCGCGTCGGACAGGTACGTGGCGACCTCGCGGGAGGCGCCCTGGACGGCCCGGAAGCCGTCCCGGCCGAGCCGCAGGAAGGTGTAGTACTGCGCGACCACCTGGGCGCCGGGCCGGGAGAAGTTGAGCGCGAAGGTGGGCATCTCCCCGCCGAGGTAGTTGACCCGGAAGACCAGCTCCTCCGGCAGCGCGTCCCTGTCCCGCCAGAGCACCCAGCCGACGCCGGGGTAGACCAGGCCGTACTTGTGGCCGGAGGTGTTGATCGAGGCGACCCGGGGCAGTCGGAAGTCCCACACCAGCTCGGGGTCGAGGAAGGGCGCCACCATCGCGCCGGAGGCGCCGTCCACGTGCACGGGGATGTCGAGGCCGGTGCGCCGGTGGAGATCGTCCAGGGCCGCGCAGATCTCCGCGATGGGCTCGTAGGAGCCGTCGAAGGTGGAGCCGAGCACGCCGACCACGCCGATGGTGTCCTCGTCGCACTGGGCGACCGCCTGCTCGGCGTCGAGGTGGAAGCGCTCGCCCTCCATCGGCACGGTGCGCGCCTCGACCTCCCAGAAGGTGCAGAACTTCTCCCAGCACACCTGGACGTTGACGCCCATCACCAGGTTGGGCCGGGCCCCGGCCGCGTAGCGCTCGGCGTTGCGGTGCATCCAGCGGCGCTTGAGCGCGAGGCCGGCCAGCATGCAGGCCTCGCTGGAGCCGGTGGTGGAGCAGCCGACCGCGTCGTCCGGGGCGGGGGCGTGCCACAGGTCGGCGAGGATCGCCACGCAGCGCCGCTCCAGTTCGGCGGTCTGCGGGTACTCGTCCTTGTCGATCATGTTCTTGTCCAGGCACTCGGTCATCAGCCGGGTGGCCTGGACCTCCATGGAGGTGGTGACGAAGGTCGCCAGGTTGAGTTTGGCGTTGCCGTCCAGCATCAGCTCGTCGTGGATCAGCTGGTAGGCGGTCTCGGCCGGGACGGGACCGTCGGCGAGCCGGTGCAGCGGCGGCGCCAGCTCCATCGCGCCCAGCGGGTCGGCGGTGCCCACGAACGGACTGATGCTCAGCCGGCGGTCGTCGCCGGCCCCTTTGTGCAGCGCCATGGGTGCCCGCCGTCCTTCCGTCCGGTGCCGTGTCCCGTCCCACGCTGCCATCTGGCGCCGGGTGACGCATCTTCACGGGCCGAATGCGCCGCATGCGCCGAACACGCCGAATGCGATGATCGCGCCGAGCGCGGCCAAGGCGCCGAACGCGCCGGTTCAGGCGGCCGTCTCCGGGTGGATCTGCTCGCGGGCGGCCCGGTACTGCTGACGGATCGCGGCGCCGATCGCCAGGTCCTGGTCTCCGTCCGGTGCGAGGGTCTCGGCCTCCGGCAGCTCCCAGGCCGGCGGCTCGGGCGTGCCGGCGAGCGCCCAGGCGGCCTGCCGGGCGGCCCCGCGGGCGGCGTGGGCGCCCGGCGGCGGCACCACGACCGGGACACCGAACACCAGCGGGGCGACGTGCCGGACGGCCGGCAGCCGCCCGGCCGGGCCGAGCAGGAACACCCGCTTGATACCGACGCCCTGGGCGCGCAGCACGTCCAGCGCGTCCGCGATGTTGCAGAGCATGCCCTCGACGGCGGCCCGGGCCAGGTGCTGCGGGGTCATCGACTCGGCCCGCAGGCCGGTCACGGTGCCGGCCGCGTGCGGCAGCGCGGGCGTCTGCTCGCCGTCCAGGTAGGGCAGGACGACGACCCCGTACGCGCCGGGGGAGGAGCCCAGGGCGAGGTCGCTCAGGCCCTCCAGGTCCCGGCCGAGCAGCGCGGCGGTGGAGCGGAGCACCTGGGCGGCGTTCAGGGTGGCGACCATCGGCAGGTGGCGGCCGGTGGCGTCGGCGAACGAGGAGACCAGCCCGGTGGCGTCGACGACGGCCTGCTCGTGCACCGCGAAGATCGTCCCGGCGCTGCCGAGCGAGACCACCGCGTCGCCGGGGCCGAGGCCGAGACCGAGCGCGGCGGCCATGTTGTCGCCGGTGCCGGCGGAGATCAGCAGGCCCTCGGGGGTGTGCCCGGCGGGCTCGGCGGGGCCGAGGACGGTGGGGAGCTTCAGCTCGTGGCCGAGCGCCAGCTGCACCAGGTCCTGCCGGTACTCGCCGGTGATCGGGGACCAGTAGCCGGTGCCGGAGGCGTCGCCCCGGTCGGTGGTGCGGCGCCTGGGGTTGCCGAGCAACTGGGCGACCAGCCAGTCGTGCGGCAGCAGCACCTCGGCGACCCGGCGGGCGTTGGCCGGCTCGAACTCGGCCAGCCAGCGCAGCTTTGCGATGGTGTACGTGGGCCCGGGGACGGCGCCGATCGCGGCGGTCCAGGCGGCCGGGCCGCCGAGCGCGTCGAGGAGCTTGGCGGCGGCGCCGCTGGAGCGCGGGTCGTTCCACAGGATCGCGGGCCGCACCAGCACGCCGCCCGCGTCGAGGCCGATCATGCCGTGCTGCTGCGCGCTGACGCCGATGGCCCGGACGCCCTCCAGCAGGCCGCCGGCCGCGGCGTCGCCGAGCGAGTGCAGCCACATCTGGGGGTCGGCCTCACCGGCTCGGGTGTCGGGGCTCTCCGGCACGGGGTGCGGTGCCTTGCCGGAGCGCAGGACCGCACCGGTCTCGGTGTCGCACGCGACGATCCGGGTGCGGCTGGTCGAGCTGTCTATCCCCGCGACGATGGCCATGTCGAGATCATGCCTCAGCAGGGCCCGGTACGCGTCCGGACCGGGCGATCGCCCGCCCGGAACCCGCGCGCAGGCTCCGGTCGTCTGGGCGTCACCGTGGCGTCACGGCCGGAAGGTGCCCCAGCCGTCGTCCTCGGTGCGGGCCCGGTTGAAGTACGGCACCCGTTCGGTGACGGCGTTCGGCAGCCGGTCCCCGACCTTGTCGGCGACGGCGCCGGCCGCCTTCCCGGCCACCGCGCCGGCCTGCTGCCTCGCCCGGTCGGTCACCCCCTGGACCTTGGGGCTCTGGGCGATCTGCCGGGTGATCTTGGCGATCTGCTCGTAGCGCTGGCGCCCGGCCTTCGAGCCCAGGACGTAGCCGGCCGCGAATCCGACGGCCAACGACAGCTTCCACATGATCGGATTCCACCCTCTCCTGGCGGCTTCTGCCGCATTGCCCTACCCGTCCGTCGCGACGGCGAACCGTCCGCGTCCCCAGCATCTCCCGGGGGACGCGCCGGGCGCGCGCGGGGCACGCCAGCCGGGGAACCGGGGCCGCCGGGGAAAGCGATTGGCGGACCACCCCCCCGAGTGCGCTAATGTATGTCCCGCAGCGAACGCCGAGGAGCCCGGGAAACCGGGGGCCGGAGCGGTAGCCGATCCCCCATAGCTCAATTGGCAGAGCAGCCGACTGTTAATCGGCAGGTTATTGGTTCGAGTCCAATTGGGGGAGCTCGGGCAGCGGATCCTTCGGGTCCGTTTCCTGTGCGTGGTACGGAAGTTGAGTACCGCGATCCCGCATAGCTCAATTGGCAGAGCAGCCGGCTGTTAACCGGCAGGTTTTTGGTTCGAGTCCAAATGCGGGAGCTGCGCCGGGTACGCCCGGTGACTGCTCAGAGCGAAGGCCCCTCGGACGACCGGGGGGCCTTCGTGTTGTTGCCTCCGTCACGTCCTCGCCGGCCCTCGCGGACTCAGGCGGTCGCCTGCCGGTACAGGTCGGCCACCCGGCCGTCGAAGGTGATGCTGTACGAGGTGTCGGGGGTGTCCCCGCCCTCCTGGTAGCCGCCGATCACGCCGACGACCTTCCCGGACGTGGTGACCCACGGGCTGCCGCTGGTGCCGTCGGTGTAGCCGCCGCAGTCGAACCGCTCCTGGGTCGCGCTCTGCGAGCGGGTCTTCACCGAGCAGGTGATCGGCTCGTCGCGCTCGTTGGGGTAGCCGGTGACCGAGACGGCCAGCCCGATGCCCTGGCCGGTGGCGATCTGGTTGCCGCCGACGGCCTCCTCGACCTGCTTGCCGGCGACGGGGCGCACCGTGATGAACGCCACGTCGTACTCGGGGTCGTCGGCCTCCGCCCAGTGCGGGTCGACGGTGATCGACTGCACCGGCCAACTCCCGTACGGGGAATAGCCGTTGCGGTAGCCGGGGGTGAACACCAGGCCGTCCAGCAGGCCGATCCGGTGGTTCTGCACGCAGTGCGCCGCGGTCACCAGCAGGTTGCGCTTGGGGCTCTGCACGACGCTCGCCGTGCAGGCCCGCGGGCCCTGCGGGGTGTGGACCGCGAGCGTGCCGATCCGGTCGCGGGCCGCGCTCTGCTGTGCTACTTCGGCGGTGGGCGCCTGGTCCGTCCCGCCGCACGCGGTGCCGGTGGCGAGCAGCAGGGCCGCCAGCGCGGCCGTCCGTGCCGCGCGCGCGGGCCGTACCGGGCGGGGGGCCATCGGCGCTCCGTCTCGTTCCTCGGGGCGGGTGCCGGGTCCTGCGTTCCGCCGTTCGTGAGGAAGATGTACCAGGCCGGGCCGTGCGACGCCACTGTCTGTCGTTCGATACGACTTCGGACGCGTCCTCGGCGGCCTCCGCCGCTACCGGGTCGCGCGGTCGTAGAGCGCCTGGACGCGGTCGCCGAAGTAGCAGCTGTACGAGACGTCGGGGGTGTCCCCGCCTTGCTGGTAGCCGCCGATCACGCCGACCACGGTGCCCGTCCGGGTGCTCGGGTCGAAGTCGGTGACCCAGGGGCTGCCGCTGGTGCCGCCGGTGTAGTCGGGGCAGGCGATCCGCAGCTGGGAGGGGCTCTGCTGGGCGGTGGTGTTGGCGCAGGTGATCGGGACGTCGCTGCCCCCGGGGTAGCCGGTGACGCGCACGGAGACCTGGTAGCCGCGGTTGGTGCCGAGCTTGTTGGCGCCGAGCACCTGCTGCACCTGCTGCCCGTTCTGCGCCTGGACGACGGCGAAGGCGACGTCCACGTCCGGGTCGGCGTGGTTCTTCCAGCCGTCGTCGACGGTGACGGCCACCAGCGGCCAGACGCCGCTCGGGGCGTCGCCGTTGCGGTAGCCCGGGATGAACACCAGGTCGCTGCGCCGGCCGAGCTGCGGATCCCAGACGCAGTGCGCGGCGGTGACGATCAGGTTCAGCCCGGCGCTGTCGACCACGCTCGCGGTGCAGAAGTGGTCGCCGTCCGCGTTGCGGGTGAAGACGGCGCCGACCAGGCCGTTCAGCACGCTGGGCCCGGCGGTGCGGGTGACCCCGGTGTGCCTGGCGGCCGCGCCCCTGAGCCGCTGCCGGCTCCAGCCGTGGGTGTTGCCCGAGACGGTGGGCGAGGCGGCGGCCGAGGTGACCGTCGGGGTGCTCCCGCCGGGCCCGGCCGCGGTGGTGCAGCCCGCCGCGGCCAGCAGCACCAGCACGACGCCGGACGCCGCACCCGCCTCACGTATCGTCATCAGCCCAGGCTGCCCGTCCGGCCACGGCCCGGCGAGTCGGACTGCTCCACCCGGAGAGGCGTGCACCCCCGCGTACCCATGTGCGCCCCCGGCGCGCACCACGGGTGATCGACCGGCTATGCTGCCCGGGACGGCCTTCGGGGCCGTCTGCTGCTGCCGTGCCGACGACCGGCGCGCGCGGCGAACCGGGGCGGTAGCTCAGCCGGTTAGAGCAGGGGACTCATAATCCCTTGGTCGTGGGTTCGAGTCCCACCCGCCCCACCTTCGACCATGGTCCGCCGGTCGGGTGAAGAAGCCCCTGACCAGCCAAAACGTCCGGGCCTGCCGAGTGGAACTGTAGAGCAACGGCCCCGCGTGCCACGTTCCGCCACGCCGGTTTTCACCCTCCCTGGGGACATGCCGGGAGGCAGGGCGACGGCCGCAACATCAACACGACCCGTGGGGCCGCCACCATGCGTCGGTGGCGGCCCCACGGCGTGCGCGGATCACATCGGGGTCCCCGTCCGTGAGGGCCCCTGGCGCCGGCCGCGGAAAAAGTGATATCACTTTGCTAACTGAGCGGAATCACTCGCTGGAGGAGTCGGTCCCATGACCACACCGCGTATCCCCGTCGAAGAAGAAGACGGCCCTGCCCTGGACCTCCCGGCCCCCAAGATCACCGAACGCGTCATCACCGCGGCCGCCGGCCTGCCGGTGCTCGTGAGCGGACTGCTCGGCCTGGTCGCGGGAGTCGGGTCGATGATCGCCGGCGGCGTGCAGATCTCCGGCGGCGCCAAGGGTGTGGGCGTCGCCCTGGTGATAGCCGGGCCGGTGCTCGCGCTGGCCTCGCTGCTGACGCTCTGCGGCCTCACCGTGGTCTCGCCCGGCGAGGCCCGGGTGGTCCAGCTGCTCGGCAACTACCGCGGCACCATCCGTGCCGAGGGCCTGAGCTGGCTGAACCCGTTCACCAGCCGCCGCCGGATCTCCACCCGGATCCGCAACCACGAGACCGAGACCACCAAGGTCAACGACGCGGACGGCAACCCGATCGAGATGGCCGCCGTCGTCGTCTGGCAGGTCGAGGACACCGCCAAGGCCGTGTTCGAGGTGGACGACTACACCGACTTCGTCGCCATCCAGACCGAGACGGCCGTCCGGCACATCGCCAGCAGCTACCCGTACGACGCCCACCACGAGGGGCAGTTGTCGCTGCGCGACGGCGCGGACGAGGTCACCCGCAAGCTCTCCGCCGAGATCGCCGCCCGGGTCGTCTCGGCCGGCGTCCGGGTCGTCGAGTCCCGGATCACCCGGCTCGCCTACGCGCCCGAGGTCGCCCAGGTGATGCTCCAGCGGCAGCAGGCCGGGGCCGTGGTCGCGGCTCGTCGGCTGATCGTCGAGGGCGCCGTCGGTATGGTCGAGGAGGCCCTGGACCGGCTTGCCGAGCGCGACGTCGTCGAACTGGACGAGGAGCGCAAGGCGGCCATGGTGAGCAACCTCCTGGTGGTGCTCTGCGGCGACCGCGGCACCCAGCCGGTCGTGAACACGGGCTCCCTCTACCAGTAAGGAGCGGCGTGGCGACCGAGCGGAAGAAGATCCTGCTGCGGCTGGACCCGGCGGTGCACGACGCGCTGGCCCGGTGGGCGGCGGACGAACTGCGCAGTACGAACGCACAGATCGAGTTCCTGCTCCGACGCGCCCTCACCGAAGCGGGGCGGATGCCCGGCGGCGCGGCCCGCCTCCCCAGGCGCGGCCGCCCTCCCAAGGAGAGCCCGGAACCCGGCGATCCCGACGCTGGATGACCGGGCGGCCCACCACACCCGCCCGACTGCGCATCGAGCCCGGTCGCCGATCCCGGCGGCCGGGCTCCCTGCTGCCTGGGCACCGGCCCCATCCACCGATCGGTTGATTCCCCGTCCACCGCATCCACCGGCCGGCCTGACCGTCCGGTCGATCCGCCGCAACGGCCCCGCGCGGGAAGCTCGTTGCAGGCCGGGAGAACGCCCGGAACGAGCGGGAGGGAGCGGCGCGATGGCCGTGATCGAGGTGGCGGGGCTGCGGAAGGCGTACGGGCGACGCCAGGTGCTGGAGGACGTGTCCTTCACCGTGGAGCGCGGCGAGGTGTTCGGCCTGCTCGGCCCGAACGGCGCCGGCAAGACCACCGCCGTCGAGTGCTGCGAGGGCCTGCGCCGGGCCGACGGCGGGACCGTCCGCGTGCTCGGGCTGGACCCGGTCCGCGACGCGTACCGGCTGCGCACCCGGATCGGCATCCAGATCCAACAGGCCCGGCTGCAGAGCGCGTTGCGCGTCGGCGAGGCGTTGGAGCTGTACGCCGCCCTCTACCCGAACCCGCGCGACCGGCGGGAGCTGCTGGACGAGTGGGGGCTCGCCGGCGAGGTCCGGACGCCCTTCGACAAGCTCTCCGGCGGCCAGCGCCAGCGGCTGTTCATCGCGCTCGCCCTGGTCGGCAACCCCGAGGTGGCGTTCCTGGACGAGCTGACGACCGCGCTCGACCCGCAGGGCCGCCGCGACACCTGGGACCTGATCCGCCGCATCCGCGACAACGGCGTGACGGTCGTGCTGGTCTCTCACTTCATGGACGAGGTCGAGGCGCTCTGCGACCGGGCCGCCGTCCTGGACGGCGGGCGGATCGTCGCCGCCGGCACCCCGGCCGAACTGGTCGCCCGCTCGGGCGCCCGCGGCACGCTGGGCTTCCGTCCGACCGCGCCGCTGGACACCGCCCGACTGGCGGCCCTGCCCGGGGTGACCGGGGTCGAGGAGCGGGACGGCCGGATCGAGGTCACCGGCGTCGGGTCCTTCGCCGACGAGGTCACCGGGCTGCTCGCCCGCGAGGGGATCGTCGTCACCGGCCTGCGCATCCGCGAGCACAGCCTCGACGACGCCTACCTCGCCCTGACCCGCCACGACGCCTGACCCGCCACCACTCCCGAGGGGACCACTACCGTGAACCACACCGTCCTCGCCGTGCGCCGCCTGGCGGCCGTCGAGGCCCGCCTGTTCCTCCGCGACCCGCTGACCGCCTTCTTCAGCCTCGCCTTCCCGGTCACGCTGCTGATCGTCCTGGGCTCCATCCCGGCCCTGCGCCGGACCTCGCCCGACCTGCACGGCATGAGCACCATCCAGCTGTACGCGCCGATCCTGGCCGTCTTCACCCTGCTGTTGCTCGGCCTCAACGGCCTGCCGTCGCTGCTCGCCGCCTACCGCGAACGCGGCGTGCTGCGCCGCATGTCGGCGAGCCCGGTCCGCCCGGGGCTGCTGTTCGCCGCGCTGCTCCCGCTGTACGTCGGCATCGCGGCCGTCTCGGTGCTGCTGGTCGTCGTCGCGGGGCTCGCCCTCGGCGTCACGCTGCCGCGTCAACCGCTGGGCTTCCTGCTGGCGTTCGTGCTCGCCGCCGCCGCCCTGATGTCCGTCGGCCTGCTGATCGCCGCGTTCGTCCCGTCCGCCAAGGCCGGGAACGCGGCCGGCGCGCTGGCCTTCTTCCCGATGATGTTCTTCTCCGGGATCTGGCTGCCGCGCGACATGTCGCCGGCCCTGCTCAACCGGATCGGCGACTTCACCCCCAGCGGCGCCGCCGTCCAGACCCTGCAGGACGCCTGGGCCGGGCACTTCCCGCACCTGGTGGGCCTGCTCACACTCGCGGCGTACGCCCTGCTCGCGGCCACCGCGGCTGCCAAGCTGTTCCGGTGGGAATGATCAAGGAGCACGCGGCAGACGAGCGCACGCTCGGCGCCTGGCAGCAGCGGCTGGACCGGGCCGCCGGCCTGCTCGGCTACGTCGCGCTGCTGGTCGCCACCGCCCTCGCCCTGCTGGTCCCCGTACCGACCGCGCGCTCCGCCCGGGTCACCCTCCCGGCCGCGGCCGCCGCCCTGCTCTGGCTGCTGCTGCGCTCGGCGTTGGACCGCCGCCCCGGACCGGACGGGCGGGCGCGGTACGGCGGCGCCCACTTCCTCGGCTTGCTCGCGGTGACCACCGTCCTGGTGCTGGACAACCCGATCTACGGCTTCTTCGCCTTCACCGGCTACCTGCACGCCAGCCGGTACCTGGAGGAGCGGGCCCGGGTGGTGGGCACGGCGGCCGCCGCAGTGCCCACCACGCTCGCCCAGACCGGCGGGGTCCTGCCCACCAGCGGCACGCAGGCCGGTGGATTCCTGGCCGTTCTCGCCTTCAACCTGGTGGTGGTCGGGATCCTCCTCGCGCTGAGCGAGGTCGCCGACCGGCTGAGCCGGCGCCGCAAGGAGGCCAACGCCGAACTCGCCGAGGCCAACCGGCTGTTGACCGAGATGCTGGCCGAGAACGCCGGACTGCACGCCCAACTGCTGGTCCAGGCCCGCGAGGCCGGGGCCGCCGACGAACGCCGCCGGCTCGCCCGGGAGATGCACGACACCGTCGCCCAGGGCCTGGCCGGCATCGTCACCCAGCTCCAGGCCGCCGACCAGGCCCGCGAGCAGCACGCCCCGGCCAAGCAGTGGCAGCGCCACCTCGACAGCGCCGCCGCGCTCGCTCGGGAGAGCCTCACCCAGGCCCGCCGGGCCGTCCACGCGCTGCGCCCGCTGGAGCTGGAGCGGGCGGCCCTGCCGGAGGCGCTGGCCGAGCTGGTCGAGCAGTGGCGGGAGCGCAACAGCGCCGCCGCCGGGCTGACCGTGACCGGCGAGGCCCGCCCGCTGCACCCCGAGGTCGAGGTGACGCTGCTGCGGATAGCCCAGGAGTCGCTGGCCAACGCCGCCAAGTACGCCCGGGCCTCCCGGATCGGGCTGACCCTCTCGTACATGCCCGACCTGGTCACCCTGGACGTCCGGGACGACGGCGTCGGCTTCGACCCGGCCGCCGAGCCCGCCTCCCGGGCCACCGGCGGCGGCTACGGACTGACCGTGATGCGCCGCCGCGCCGAACGCCTCGCCGGGCGGCTCGACCTGGAGACCGAACCGGGCGCCGGCACCACGGTGTCCGCGACCCTGCCGGCGATCAGCACCGAGGAATGAGGAGGAGCCCGTGGAGGACGCACCGATCCGGCTGCTGCTGGTGGACGACCACCCCGTGGTCCGGGACGGGCTGCGCGGCATGTTCGCCGCCGCCCCCGGCTTCGAGGTGGTCGGCGAGGCCGGGGACGGCGCCGAGGCGCTGCCGCTGATCGCCGCGCTGCGCCCGGACGTGGTGCTGATGGACCTGCGGATGCCGCGGATGGACGGCGTCACGACGATCCGCACGATGGCCGAGCGCGGCCTGCCCGGGCGGGTCCTGGTGCTCACCACGTACGACACCGACGCGGACGTGCTGCCCGCCGTCCGGGCCGGCGCCACCGGCTACCTGCTCAAGGACGCGGCCCGGGAGGAGCTGTTCCACGCCGTCCGTGCGGCCGCCCGCGGCGCCTCGGTGATCGCGCCGACGGTGGCCGCCAAGCTGCTCGGCCAGGTCCGGGAGCCGGTCCGGGAGGCGCTCAGCCGGCGTGAGGTGGAGGTGCTGGAGCTGGTCGCCTCCGGGGCGACCAACCGGGAGGCCGCGGCCCGGCTGTTCATCAGCGAGGCCACCGTCAAGACCCACCTGATCCACATCTACACCAAGCTCGACGTCAAGGACCGCGCCTCCGCCGTCGCGGCCGCCTACAACCTGGGCCTGCTCACCCCGACCGGTCGTGCGTAGGGCCCGTATGCTGGCCGGATGCTCGAACCCGCCCTGCTGCCGACCCCGCTGGTGGACTGCACCGACGCGGCGCTCGCCCGGGCCGGGGTGGAGCTGCGGCTGAAGCGGGACGACCTGCTCCACCCGACCGTCCCCGGCAACAAGTGGCGCAAGCTGGCGCCCAACCTGGCGGCCGCGGTCGAGCAGGGCCACACCCGGCTGCTGACCTTCGGCGGCGCCTACTCCACCCATCTGCGCGCGGTCGCCGTGGCCGCCGCGGCGCTGGGCCTGACGAGCGTCGGGCTGGTGCGCGGCGAGGAGCTGGCCGACCGTCCGCGCAACTGGTCCCTGCGGGCGGCCGAGGACGCCGGGATGGAGCTCGCCTTCCTCTCCCGCGCGGAGTACCGCGAGGCGACCGGCCGCGGCGGGACGGACACGACGGACGGGCTCCAGCGCCGCTGGGGCCCGTGCCTGGTGCTCCCCGAGGGCGGCTCCAACGCCCTGGCCGCGATGGGCGCCGCGGCGATCCCGGCCGAGCTGCCCGACCTCGGCACGCACGACGTGGTCTGCTGCCCGGTCGGCACCGGCGCCACCCTGGCCGGGATCGCGGCAGGCTTGCCGCCCGGTGCCCGGGCCCTCGGTGTGGCGGTGCTGCGCGGCGGCGCCGGCTACCTGGAGGGCGAGGTCGCCAGGCTCCACCGGGCAGCGTACGGCCGGGAGTTCGGCAACTGGCGGATCGACCACGGGCACCACGGCGGCGGCTACGGCAAGGTCCCGGCCGAACTGGCCGACTTCGCGGACTCCTTCGAGCGCCGCCAGGGGATCGCTCTGGAACGGCGCTACGTGGCCAAGCTCCTCGCCGCCCTGTACGACCTGGCCGCCGCGGGCGCCTTCCCGCAGGGCACCCGCCTGACCGCCGTCGTCACCGGCCTGCCCGACCCCGCGTAGCTACGCCCGGGAGACGAGCCGCCGTTCCTGGCGCTCGCCGTAGCGCGAAGCCCAGTCGGCGAACAGCCGCCGGTGCTCCGGGCGGACCGCGGCCACCACGTTGACCAGGCGGGCCCGGTAGCGGGCCGCCAGCAGATCCTCCGGCGCGCAGGACAGCACCCTGCGCCGGCTCTCCTCGATGATGTGGATCTCGTCGTAGGTCTCGGCCAGCAGATCCACGAACTCGCGTGCGGCGAAGCCGCACCTGCGCAGCTGCGGCACGCTGAACTCGATCAGGAGAGCGGGCCGGTCCTCGGCGATGGTGCGGCGGGCGCCGCGCAGCACATGCCCGTCGTAGCCCTCCACGTCGATCTTGAGGACGTCGACCGGGTGCCGCTCGCCACGTTGCGCGAACACCTCGGGAAGGCAGGTGTCCAGGGAGACCTGTGGCACCGTCAGGCCGGATCCTCCGTCGACCGCGACCGAGTGCAGGCCGACGTCGTCCGCCACCCGGAGCGTCGCGGTACCGGGGACGTCCCCGACCGCCACCGGCTCGATCACCGCGTCCGCCACGTTGCCGGCGCCGTTGCGACGAAGGTTGGCCTTGAGTCTGGCCAGATTTCCCGGCTCCGGTTCGAAAGCCACCAGAACTCCGCCGGAGTCAAGATGACGCACCGCCAGGCAGCTGTAAATCCCCAGATTGGCGCCGACGTCGACCACCGTCCTGCTCTGCGCGCAGAGCTTTTCGAACAGTTCGAGCTCGATGCTCTCGTAGAAGCCGCCGAACAGGCCTGCGGCGATCGAGGCGCTGCTGGTCGGAACCGTCAACGCCAGCCCGCGGAAATCGGCCGTCACATCGCCGGAACCGTGGCCGAACCTGACGAGCCGGCGCAGGGCGATGCCGGACAGCGGAAGCTGGCCGATGGCGGTGCCCTTGAGGCAGGCTCTCCCGGCCCGGATGACTGCCATGGTCGCGCGCCTTCTGATCTCCATGTGTCCCTCTCTCTGGGATGGTCGCCGGATCCGCGTGCCATCATTCGCCCGGCGCAGTGCCGGTCGATGGCGAACACACCGGGGTGGGCGGCATTCTCTGAAATTCCCCCGCGCGCATCAGTTCGAGGGCTCGATTCCATGCTCGACTTGAGGATTTGATCGAGCGCGAGTTCGCATCTGTTCCGGGGCGCTTCGAGGATCTTTGACGGCGGTGGATTCACGCTCGCGCTGCTCGGTTGGAATTACTTTGTGAGGTCTTCCGGGGGACAGGCCGAAGCTGCGCGACTGCGGGGCGGGTCGGATGTCTAAGGCTGAGAGGGCTGCCCGGGCATTCGCCTGGGCGGTTGGACATCCAGTCAGGAGAACTGATGAAGAATCAGCTACGCGTCGGCCTGGTCCGCTGCGGTGCGGTGGCCCTTGCCATCGCGGCCGGAACCGTCGGTGCGAGCGGCCAGGCCCTGGCCGCCGTGCCGCAGCTGGCCGACAAGGCGCCGGCGGTCGGCAGCTACCCGGTGTACAACGGCAGCCTGACGGCCAGTGGGCCCACGACCGGCCTGCTGCCCGGCTCCCAGGTCACCGTCTCGGGTGGCGGGTTCGCGCCCGGCGCGTCCGTCGACCTGTCCCTCTACTCGGTGCGGGTGGGCCTGGGCACCGCCACGGCCGACGGCGCCGGCAACTTCACCTACACCGTGACGCTGCCGTACGAGCTGAAGCCCGGCGTTCACACCATCCAGGGCGTCGGCGCCGACGCTCGGGGCGGCACCCTGATCGAGACCCTCCAGATCACGGTCGCGCCCTACCCGCACAACGAGCACCCGTACCCGCACCCGCCGCACAAGGAGGGGGCGGAGCACAAGGAGCACGGGAAGGACCCCGACAAGCCCGCCGCCTCGCACGGCGAGCACTCGGGCAAGCACCTGGCCGAGACGGGTGCGGACACGGCGACCCAGCCGGCGGACCGCGGCCTGGGCATCTCCCCGGCAGCGGCGGCCGTCGCCGGCCTCGGGGCTGTCGGAGCGATCGGTGCCTCGGTGCTGGGGCGTCGGACGTACCGCAGGACGCGTGGCTGAGCGTCAGAATCCGATGACGCACAATCAGGTACGTGCAGAGTGCGTGCCAGCCCAGGACACCGCTGCCCGAATCACCCCCAAGGTGGGTCAGGCAGCGGGTCCTGAGGGGCTGAACGTCCCTCCCGCTCACGGCCGCTGGCGTCGGAGTGCCGCTGCCGGCGGGGCGCTGCTCGCGCTCTCCGGCGGCGCAGACCTGTTGCTCCAGGCGGTGGCCAGCCGGAATCTGGGCACCGCCCAGTACAGCGGGCTCGCCGCGCTGCTCGCCGTCCTCGCGGCGATGGGGGTGGCGCTGGCCGCCGTACAGACCGTGCTCGCCGCCTCGGTGGTGCGGCACACCGAGCGCGCCGAGGCGGTGGACCCGCTCCCGCTGCTGCGCCGTGCGGTGGCGCTCGCCGCACTCGTGGCCCTGTTCCTGGCACCGGCGGCCTGGCCGCTGGCCCGGGCACTGCACTTCGACGGGCCGCTGCCGGTTCTGCTCGTGGACCTCTTCCTCGTCCCGAGCACGGCCTGCGTGGTGCTCTGGGCGCAGACGTACGGCGTGCGCGGCCTGCCCGGCGTAGGCGTCCCGGTCGCCGCGGGCGGCCTGGTGCGGCTGGCCGCGGGCGTGTCGGCACTGTGGAACGGAGGTGGAATCTGCGGGGTCGTCGCGGCGACGGTGCTCGGCGAGAGCGTCACCGCGGTGCTGCTGCTGGCCGGCCTGCGACGGATCGGGCAGGGCCCGCGGCTGCACACCGGCGCGGTGCTGCGGCTGCCTCCGCGCGCCGCCGTGGCGGGGGTCGCCACCTTCGCCGGGCTGTGGGCGCTCACCGGGATCGACGTCGTGTGCGCCCGTACCTGGCTGCCCGCCGACCAGGCCGGCAGCTACTGTGCCGCGGCCCTGCTGGCCAAGGCGACGCTCTTCGCGGCGAACCTGATCGTGCTGTTCCTCCTGCGCAAGATGGCCTCGGGCGACGACAGGGCGGCCGGTCGGGCCCTCGGTTCGGGGCTGGCCGCCGCCGCCCTGGCCGGAACCGCCGTGACCGGTCTGCTGGCGCTCGGCGGCCGGACCGTGGTCCCGCTGGTGTTCGGCCCGGGCTACCGGATCGAGCCGCTGCTGGGGCTGCTGCTCGGCATCTGCGCCGCCCTGCTGCTGGCGCTGACCGTGCTTCTCCACTATCACGCCACCAACGGCACCTCGGTCAGCGGCGGTTGGGTCGGCGCGCTTGCCTTCCCGGTGCTGGTGGCCGTGTTCTCCCGGACGGCGTCGGGCATCGCCGCCGCCCACGGCGTGGCGGCCGGGATCGCCGTGCTCTGCGCCCTGCCCGGCACGGGCACGGCGCGCCGGCGCGAGGCCGGTGCCGGGGTGGCCCCGGCGCGGACGGGCGAGCAGTCCGTCCTCCGGCCGCCGCACCCGCTCGCCCGAGCCGCGGACCTCGACGTCAGCATCGTCATCCCCTACTACAACCCGGGGCTCGCGGTGCGGCACCAGGTGGCCGACGTGCTGCGGGTGCTGGACGGCTACGGCGTCCCGTACGAGGTGGTGGCGGTCGCCGACGGCTGCACGGACGGCAGCGAGTGGCTGCTGGCGGATCTGGAGCACCCCAATTTGCGCCGGATCGGCTACCCCGTGAACGCGGGCAAGGGCGCGGCGGTGCGGACCGGGTTCGAGCTCTGCCGCGGCCGGTGGGTCGGCTTCATCGACGCCGACGGGGATCTTCCCGCCGATCTCCTTCCGATGGTGCTGGACGCCGCGCGCGACCAGGACGCCGACGCGGTGATCGGCACGAAGTGGCAGCAGTCCAGCACGTTCTCACCGGAGCTCGGCATCGGACGGTGGATCTGCTCGCACGTCTACCGCTGGGTGACCCAGCTGCTCTTCCGGCTTCCGGTCACGGACACCCAGACCGGGCTGAAGGTGTTCCGGAGGGAGGCCCTCGCCGAGCTGCTCCCGCGCTGCCAGGAGGACCGCTTCGTCTTCGACCTGGAGATCCTCGCCCTGCTGTACCGCCACCGGTACCGGCGGATCGCCGAGGTGCCGGTGCGCTTCAAGCCGCGTTCGTGCAGCACGGTGTGTGCGGCGGCCGTCTTCCTCATGGTGGCCGACACCGTGCGTCTGAGCGTGCGCCTGCACCGGCCGCCCAGGCCCGGCGTCGTCAGGTCGCGCCCGGCGTCCGGCAACTCCTACCACCAGACCGCCCCGGCCGACCCGCAGTCAGCTCTGCGGCCGGTCCCCGACGCGCTGAGCTGAGGCCATGCGAATCTGCCTGTTCAACTGGAAGGACTGCGCCCATCCGACCGCCGGGGGCGCCGAGACGTACACCCGGGAGGTGCTCACCCGCTGGGCGGCCGCCGGGCACCAGGTCACCTGGTTCGCCGGTGCGGTCGACGGGGCGCCCGAGCAGGAGCGGCGCGAGGGCGTGACGGTGGTGCGCCGGGGCGGGAAGCTGGGGGTCTACGCGGCTGCCCGCGCCTGGTACGCCAGACACGGGGCGGGCCGCTTCGACCTGCTCATCGACGAGGTCAACACCAGGCCGTTCGGTTGCGCCAGCTGGGCCGGCGGGACGCCGGTGGTCGCACTGGTGCACCAGGTGGCCCGTGAGATCTGGTCGGCCGAGTTCCCGCCTCCCCTGTCGTGGGCCGGACGGTACCTGGCGGAGCCCCTCTGGTTGCACTCGCTTCGCCGCACCCCGGTCCTGACGGTGTCCGCCTCCAGCTCGGACTCCCTGCGCGAGTACGGGATCCGGGACATCTGGCTGGTCCCGGAGGGCATCTCCAGGCGGCCGCGTCCCGCCATCCCCCGCCAGGCGCGGCCCACCGTGATCAGCGTGGGCCGGCTGGCTCCGGTCAAGCAGGTGGACCACGCCATCGAGGCGTTCCGCCGGCTGCGCCGCGACCTGCCCGCGGCGCAGCTGTGGATCGTCGGGGACGGGCCGCAGCGCGAGCGGCTGGAGCGCACGGCGCCCGAGGGCGTGACCTTCCACGGCCGCGTTTCCGACGAGGTCCGTGACCGGCTGCTGGCCGAGTCGCACGTGCTGGTCGCCACGTCGCTGCGGGAGGGCTGGGCCCTGGTGGTGGACGAGGCGGCCGCCATGGGCGTGCCGACGATCGGCTACGACCGGCCCGGCCTGCGCGACTCGGTGCCGGCGGCCGGCGGGGTGCTCGTGCCTCCCAATCCGCGGGCGCTCGCGGCGACCCTGGCGCGAAAACTGCCCGGGCTGGTCGCCGAGCCGGCGGAGCAGGGCTGGCCGGGCGGGGCGGTGTCCTGGGACGAACTGGCCGACCGGTTCCTGGCCACCGCCCTCCAGGCCGCCGGGCTGCTGGGAAGGGAATCCGGCACCGGGCACGCCGCATCCCTGGAGCACGTGTCGGGACGGCAGCATTGATCGCGGGCAGTGACACCACCTCGGATGCGACGCACGGTGCGGCGGGACAGGCGATTCCTCACCCGACGCACCGTGCGGTCGTCATGTTCCTGACTCTCCTCCGAAGGGCCGCCGCGGCCACGGCCGGCTGGGCGCACCGGCACCGGGACGTGCTGGTGCGCTACGCACTGCCGGCGGCGGCCGGGGCGGCCCTTCCGGTCAGCTGGTACCGGCCGGGCCACCACTTCGCCACCGGAGACGTCGGGCCGTTCGTACGGGCCAACCTCACCGCGGAGCTGGGCAGCATCTGGGGGCACCAGACCATCGGCGCGGGCGGGCCGTCCTACGAGGTCGCCCGGCTTCCCGACGTGGTGCTGATCAAGCTGTGCGAGCTGACCGGCCTCGGTGCGCCGTTCGCCCAGCTGCTGTTGTACGCGCTGATCCTCGGTGCGGCGGCGGCCGGGACCTCCTACCTCGCGTCCTGCTGGCTCTCCCGGCCGGTGGCGGCGGCCAGCGCGGGCGTGCTGTCCGTCGTCAACGCCTATCAGCTGGTCTCCCTGCTGAATCCCCTCCCGGCTCTGGCCGGCGCGCTGACGGCCTTCCTCGGCGGGCACCTCCTGCGCGCGGCCCAGGGCAGGCGGGTCAGGGTCCGGACGGTCGCGCTGACCACGCTTCCGCTGTGCTACCTCGGGATGAATCCCCCGCTGCTGGCCGTCGTCGCGCTCGGCGTCGTCGCGCTCGGCGCGGCGTGCGTGCCGCTGACCGGGGGACGGCTGCGCCCCGTCCTCGTCCTGGTGCTTCGGGCCGCGCCGGTGGCCCTCGGCCTGCAACTGTGGTGGCTCGTTCCGGAGCTCGTCACCCTTCAGGGCGGCGGCGGGGGCACCTCGTTCAGCGCGCAGACCAATGTGCAGGCCTGGACGTGGACCCAGGCCCGCAACACGCTCGGCAACATCGTCGCGCTCAACGCGCACTGGGGCTGGAGCCACCCCGAGTACTACCCGTTCGCCCCGGCCATGGACCGGCAGCCCTGGGCGGCCCTGCGCTGGGCGGTGCCGCTCCTCGCGCTGCTCGGTGCCGCGCTCCCGCCGGGGTCGCGCCGGACCAAGTGGGCGATGCGCGGGCTCGCCGCCGTCGGCGGGGTGCTGGTCCTGCTCTGCAAGGGCCTGCACTCGCCGCTTGCCGGCCTCAACGGCTGGCTGTACAGCCACGTTCCGGGCATGTGGCTGTTCCGCGAACCGATGAGCAAGTTCGGCGTGCTGCTCGTCCTGGTCGTGGCGCTGCTGGCCGGTGCGGCCGTGCAGCGGGCACTGGACGAGGTGCCGACCGCGTCCTCCCGGTGGCGTGGCTGGTCGACGGCCGTCACGGGCACGCTGGTGGCCGTTGCCATCGCCTACCCCTGGCCGCTGTGGACGGGGGCCCTGGTCAGCTGGCCGCGCCCGCCGCTGCCCTCGGCGTCGGTGGCCGTCCCGGCACCGTGGCTGGAGATCGCGAAGCGGGCCAACACGTCCGGTGCGCCCGGGAAGGTGCTCGAACTTCCGCTGCAGAGCTACTACCAGTCGCTCACCACCTGGGGTTACCACGGCGCCGACACCGTGCCCCAGCAGCTGCTCACCCGGCCGCTCCTCCAGCGGCTGCCCGGCGGATACTTCGACTCCTCGCCCCGGCTCGCGGAGCTGCTGACCCTGGTGGAGCAGAGCCTCGGCGACGGCGAGACCGACACCGCGATCGGCGCGCTGCGGGCCCTCGACGTCGGCCAGGTGATCATCCGCCACGACCTGACGACCACGCCCGGAGACCTGCCGACCGCCGATGCGGACAAGCTCGGCGCGGCGCTCGCCGCGCTGCCCGGTGTCCGGCGCAGCGATGCCACCGAGGTCGCCGATCTCTACGAACTCCCTGCCCCGGCACGGCAGGTGGACTCCCTGGTGCTCAACCGGCCGACGGACGCGAAGGCGGCCGCCGAAGCCGCCGCCAAGGGTGCTGCCACCACCGACGACCCGACGGCACCCGTCGACGGCGCGCGCCTGGCCTTCACGACCACCGGATCCCAGTCCGTCGATCTACGGCGGGCCGGAGACTACCGGGTCTCGCTCGCGCGGCCGGTACCGACCAGCTACCTGCCCGAGTACCGCAGCGAGCGGGGCTCGTCCGAGGTGCTGCTCTCCGAGGCCCAGAAGATCGTGATCGACGGCGCCGCGCTCCCGACCGGTCCGGCCCTGCGGATTCCGCTCACCGGCCGCACCGACACGAAGCCGGCCGCGCTGCTGGTCGGCCAGACCATGCACCCCTGGCAGCCGGGCGTGCCGGTGGGAGTGGGGCTCGGGGAGTCGGTCGCGGTCGCGGTGCCCGACGGCGGCAACCTCGTCGCCGACCAGTCCAGGCAGTCCGACGGAGGCTGCGGCGGCGAGCATCCGGGCCGGCCGGTGGAGCGGGGTGCGGACGGCAGCTGGTCCGTCCGTGCCGTTTCGGGCACCTCCTGCATCACGTTGCCGCTGCGCGCCGTCCCCGACGACGGCCTGCTGTCCGTCTCGCTGACCTATCGCACGGTGAGTGGCGACGGCCCCCGGGTCTGTCTCTGGCAGGCCGGGCCGGACACCTGCGCGACGGCCCGCCGACTGCCCGCCGACCCGGGTTGGCAGACCTGGACCGCCGCGGTCCGCGTGGAGCCCGGTACCGACTCCCTCAGGCTGTACGGCTACGCCGACGGAGTGGGGAGCCAGCCCGGCATCGTGGAGTACCGCGACCCCGTGGCCACGGCGTTGAGGGTGGCGGGCAGTGTGAAGGCTCCTGCCTCGCCGCCAGCCGACGTGTCCTGGCACGCTGCCGCGGGTCGGCACGTGGTGGAGGGTGTGCAGCCCGAGCTCGACGGGTCCCGGCTGGCACTGAGCGGCCTGCAGGACTGCGGCCGGCGCGACGACCGGGGCTACCAGGCCACCGGGCTGTCGGCCGCCCGGCTCGGTGCGACCGGGGTCCGGCTGGAGGCCAAGGCCCATGCCGCCTGCGTCACGGTGCTGGCGGGCTCCGCCGACCCCGGCACCGCCGGCGGGACGGGCAGCTACCGGATCTCCCTGCGCTACCGGACGCTCTCCGGCAGCCCGGCCCGGCTCTGTCTCTGGCAGGACGGGCCGAACCGGTGCGCGCTCCTCCCGCACATGGTGGACAGCGCGCAGTGGAACAGCTTCGAGACGGTCCTGACCGTCCGGCCCGGAACCGTCGACACGGCTCTCTATCTTTACGCCGACGGGACCGAGGCCGGCACCACCGTGGTGGAGTACGACGACATCCGGTTCGCTCCCGTCGCTTCGCCGCTGACCGTCAAGATCGATCCCGACAAGCCGGCCGCCGCCACGGGTGGGCCGCGCCTCACCCGGATCGGAGCGGCCGACTACCGGGTCAACCTCGCGGGGGTGGACGGCGCGGCCGTCGTGGCGCTGCCGGAGTCCTCCGACACCCGCTGGCGGCTCACGGGACTGCCTGCCGGCTGGACCGCGCGCCCGGTCGAGGCGGACGGCTACCGCGCGGCCTGGCTGGTGAGCGGCAAGGGGGACGCCGAGCTTCGTGTCGACTTCGGCCCGGACCGGTGGTGGCGCTGGGCCGTCGGGTTGTCCGCCGTCCTGCTGCTGGCGATGGTCGAACCCCTGCTGCGGCACCGGTGGGGCGCCCGCCGGAGCCCGGCGGTCCTCGATGCCGAACCCGTACGAACCGCCCCCTCCAGTGCCGCGTCCGAGCGGTCTGGGCACGACTCCCCGGAGGCCTTGGATGATTCCTTCCCCCGCCAGGCGCCCGCTGATCTCGGTGGTCGTTCCGACCAGGGACAGCACGCCGCAGGTGACGAGACTGCTCGACTCGCTGGTGAGTCAGGACTGCCCCGGCGTGGAGGTGCTGGTGAATGAGGACGTCCGCTCCCGTGACTCCGTCCGGCGCGTGGCCCTGGCGTTCCAGGAGCGGGGGCTGGACGTGCGGGTGCTGCGTGACAACCCGTCGAGGGCGGCGGGCCGGCGCAGGGCGGCCGCCCAGGCGTCCGGGGCGGTGGTCCTGCACCTCGACTCCGACATGACGGCGAGCCCCGGACTGCTCGCGGAGTGCCGGCACCTGATCGACAGCCAGGAGTTCGACGCGCTGGTGATCCCCGAGGTGTCCGTGGGCGAGGGTTTCTGGGGCCGCTGCAAGGTGCTGGAGAAGCGCTGCTACACCGGCGACCAGAAGGTCGAGGCGCTGCGGTGTCTGCGCCGCGAGCTCTACGACCGGATCGGCGGGCACGACGAGGCCCTCGTCTGGGCGGAGGACAGGGACCTCGACCTGCGGGTGCGGGCCACCGGAGCACGGGTGGGTACGACCACCGGCGTCCTGGTGCACGACGAGGGGCGGACGACCCTGCGGGGGACGATGCGGAAGAAGGCGCGCTACGCGAGGACGGCCCGCTCCTACGCCGCCAAGCACCCCCGGGACTTCGCCGCCCAGGCCAGCCCCGCGCGGCTGGTGGGGCTGGCGGTGAGGGGCTGGCGCATCAGCCGGGATCCGTTGCTGGTGGGCGGCATGCTGCTGCTCAAGAGCTGTGAGTTCGCCGCCGTCGCGACCGCCCTGCTGGTTTCCGGCCGGGCTCCTCGCCGATGACCGCCCCCGCCCCCACTCCCGACGACGGCGGTGCCGGGCCCGGTGCCGAGGCCGGTGCCGTGCCGAGTGCCGAGCCCGCTGAGGCCGTGCGCGGGTACCGCTTGGACCGGCGGTGGATCGCCCTGTGCGTGGTGCTGTGCGCGGCGACCGGTGGGTTCCTGTTCCCCGAGGGCTCCGTGCCGGCAGGCTCCGGGAGCGAGCCCGGTCCGGCGCTCGTGCGGCAGCCGGTGCCCGTGCCGTCGGGCAAGCCGTCGCTGCCCCAGCCGTCCGCCAGCCCGGCGCCGAGCGGGACGAGCCGGAGCCCCGAGCCGCGCCCCACCCCGGGGCAGGACATCGCGGCCATCTCCATCCCGCACCTGGAGCAGCTGGGCCACCCGTACCGCTTCACGGTGAAGGAGGGCGTCGACAAGGCGTCGATCCTCAACACCGGCGCGGTGGGCCACTACGAGGACACCCAGTTGCCCGGGGAGGAGGGCAACTTCGGGCTGGCCGCGCACCGCAACACGCACGGGGAGCCGTTCCGCTACATCAACGAGCTACGGCCGGGGGACACCGTGCTGGTCGAGACGGCGTCGGCCTCGTACCAGTACGTCCTGGACCTGGAGCTGCCGCAGACGGGTGCCGACAACTACTCGGTGCTCGATCCGGTGCCGTCCCAGGGCGGTTACAACAAGCCGGGCAGGTACATCACCCTGACCACGTGCACGCCGGAGTTCACCTCGAAGTACCGGCTGATCTGGTGGGGGCACCTCGAGCGCGTCGCCAAGGGGACGGGCGGGTCGTGACGGTGTGCGGCGGCGGTACGTGGCAGCGGCTCAGCCGAAGGTGAGGTTGGCGCAGGGATCGGTGTCGGCGTTGCGGGAGTTCTCGGCTATGCCGGACGGGACGCCGCTCGGCGTGGCGCCGGGCGTGGACGGGGCCGAGCTCGGGCTCAGACTCGGGCTCGGGCTCGGGCCGTCCACGGAGTTCAGCTGGGTGCCGGCGGGCCGGAAGTCGCGGCCGAGGGTGACGGTGATCGACTCGGCGCCCGGCTCCTCGACCGCCCGGGCCCCGGGGAAGAGCGCGGCCACCTGGTCGGCGGCGGCCTTCATCGCCGGGTCGTACGCGACCTCGGTCTGCAGCCGCCCGCCGGTGGTCGCGCCGAGCGAGACGTTCTGGAAGCCCCGGGCCTTGAGTGCCTCCGCGCCCGAGCCGGCCAGCCCGGAGGTGCCGACCCCGTTGACCACGACCACCGGCGCCGCGGCCTGCTCGGGGGTGAGCGGCGCGGTCGTGGCGGGCGTCGCGGTGGGGGAGGCGGTCGCCGCGCTCGTCCCGGCGGTGCTCTGCCCGTCCAGGGTGCGGTCCTCCTTCAGGAGCTTCCAGAGGGTGTTGGCGTCCGGTTGCACCAGCCGGACCCGCTCCCCGGCGAAGCGCCAGGGCGCGGTGACGAAGGTGACGTCGGAGAGCTTGATGTCCTGCACCGAGCGGGCGAAGTCCACCAGCTTCATCGCGGTGCCGAGCCCCTCGTCCACGGTGAGGGACTTGGTGGCCGCGTCGGCGAGCGGCAGCAGGGTGGGCAGCGAGAAGCCCTGGCCCTGGACCTTCTTGATCATCGAGGAGAGGAAGGCCTGCTGGCGCTTCATCCGGCCGATGTCGGAGCTGTCGCCGATGCCGTGGCGCGCCCGCAGGTAGTCCACGGCGGACTGCCCGGAGAGCTTCTGCAGGCCCTTCTTGAGGTGGATGCCGTACTCGTTGACGTCGTTGGGGACGCAGGCGTCCACGCCGCCGAGGGCCTCGGTCATCGCGGCGGCGCCCTTGAAGTCGACCACGACGGTGTGATCGATCCGCAGCCCGGTCAGCGCCTCCACGGTGTTCTGCGTGCAGGCGGGGTTGCCCTTGGCGAATTCCCCGATTGTGAAGGCCGAGTTGAACATCTGGTCGGTCTTCGGCGCGGTCCAGGTGCCGGTCGGCAGCTTGCAGGACGGGATGGTGACCAGGGTGTCCCGGGGTATCGAGACGCCGACGGCGTGCTTGTGGTCGGCGTAGACGTGCAGCAGGATCGCGGTGTCCGAGTGGCCGACGCCCTCGTCGCCGCCGCCGAGCGAGCTGTTGCCCTCGTCGCGGGTGTCGGAGCCGAGCAGCAGGACGTTGACCGGCACCTGGGCGCCCGGGGTGACCGGGACGGGGGCCGGCGGGCGCTCGGTGGCGACACCCCCCGCGTCGAAGGTGGTGATGTTGTGGTCCAGCCGGTGGTAGAACCAGGCGCCGGCGCCCACGACGGACAGCACCAGGACGGCGGCCAGGCCGATGGCGGTCCGCAGGAATCGCCGCCGGCGCGAGCTGCTGCTCATCGTTGGGAGGCCCCCGTCTTCGTCTGCTGCTGTTCGGTGCTCGAACATTAGACGTTTCGGGAGGGTGTTCGGTTACCTGCCAGGGGGGCCGGTTCGGCTCCCTAGGCTGTGACGCTGGTCACGCTCCGGGGCCGGAGGCGCCCACGAGCATCCGCCGGAGCAGGTCGCGCAGGACGGTCCGCTCGTCCGGGCCGAGCGCGGCGAGCGGCTCGCGGGCGAAGTGCAGCGACTCGCGCAGTTCCTCGGAGGCGGCGGCGCCGCTGCCGGTGGCGGCGACCAGCTTGACCCGGCGGTCCTGCCGGTCGGCCTCGCGGGTGACGAATCCGCGCGACTCCAGCCGGTCGACGATGCCGGTGATGTTGGACGGCTCGCAGCTCAGCGTCTGAGCGATCTGCCGCATCGGCATCGGCCCGCGCCGCAGCAGTGCGAGCACCTTGGCCTGGGCGCCCGTCAGCGACCGGGCGGCGGCGGCTTCCTCGTACTCGCGGTGGAAGAGCGCGACCAGGTTGGCCATGAGGTCGACGACCTCGCGGGTGATCTCGTCGGGCTGCTGCGGCGTGGCGGCCGCGGCCGGCTGCGTGTCCATGGGGAGGAGTCTACCTGAAAAGTTGACAAGCTGAACCTTTCATGTCCATCGTTACTTCAGTTGCTCAACCTTTCAGATGCACAGCGACATCCAGCGACCCGTCGGGGAACCGCCGAACACACAAGGAGCACACCCCCATGGCAGAGCAGGCAGCGCCCGCCACCGCCCGTGAATGGCACCTCGCCGCCCGTCCGCAGGGCTGGCCGGTCCCGACCGACTTCGCCCTCGTCGAGGCCCCGGTCCGCATCCCCGGCCCGGGCGAGATCCTGGTCCGCAACGCCTTCCTCTCGGTCGACCCGTACATGCGCGGCCGGATGAACGACGTGAAGTCCTACGTCCCGCCGTTCCAGCTCGGTGAGGCCATGGACGGCGGCGCGGTCGGCTACGTGGTCGCCTCCGAGGCCGAGGGCTTCGCCCCGGGTGACGCGGTCCTGCACGGGCTCGGCTGGCGCGAGTACGCGACCCTGGACGCCGGGCACGCGGTCAAGGTCGACCCGGCCGCCGCGCCGCTCTCCGCCTACCTGGGCGTGCTCGGCATGACCGGCCTGACCGCCTACGCCGGCCTGCTCGCCGTCGGCGGGCTCAAGGAGGGCGACAAGGTCTTCGTCTCCGGCGCGGCCGGCGCGGTCGGCTCGATGGTCGGCCAGATCGCGAAGCTCAAGGGTGCCTCGTTGGTGGTCGGTTCGGCCGGCTCGGCGGAGAAGGTCGCCAAGCTGGTGGAAGAGTACGGCTTCGACGCCGCCTTCAACTACAAGGACGCCCCGGTCGCCGAGCAGCTCGCGAAGGCCGCCCCGGACGGCATCGACCTCTACTTCGACAACGTCGGCGGCGACCACCTGGAGGCCGCGATCGGTGCGCTCAACGTGCACGGCCGCGCGGTGCTCTGCGGCGCGATCGCCCAGTACAACGAGACCGCCGCCCCCGCCGCTCCGCGCAACCTCGCGCTCGCGATCGGCAAGCGGCTGCGCCTGGAGGGCCTGCTGGTCCGCGACCACGCGGCGCTCCAGCCGCAGTTCGTCGCCGAGGTGGCCGGCTGGCTGGCCTCCGGCGAACTGCGCCACGAGGAAACCGTGGTGGACGGCTTCGAGCGCGCCGCCGACGCCTTCCTCGATCTGCTGCGCGGCGTCAACACGGGCAAGATGGTTGTCCGCCTGGACGCCTGACGTATCGTCAGACCGCAAACCACCCCGCCGCCACCCTCCGGGTGCGCGGGGCGGTTCGCATGGACGGCGCAGAAGATCCGGCCGCACTACCGCATTCCGGCCGGATCCGAAAGTGCGTCATCCATCCTGCGGGGCGGCGCGGTACGGTGGTCCCGCCCGGCGATGGGGCCGTTCGGGGGAGAGATCCGGCCGAGGGGTAGACCTCGTTGAGGATTCGACTAGCATTGAGCGAAAGCCTGTCCGTTTTGCTCAATTTAGTAGCTTAATGTCGGTTAACGTGGGTAACCGTGGATCTACTGCAGGCACGAGGCAGCTGGGGAAGGCGACCCTCGTCCACAGCCTGGAGGTCCCGGTGACGACACGTGGAGTTCTCTACATCCACTCCGCGCCCCGCGCGCTGTGCCCGCACGTCGAGTGGGCCGTCGCGGGGGTGCTCGGTGTGCGGGTGAACCTGGACTGGATCCGGCAGCCGGCCGCGCCCGGGCACTGGCGTGCCGAGTTCTCCTGGCAGGGCGAGCCCGGCACGGCCTCGAAGCTCGCCTCCGCGCTGCGCGGCTGGCAGTTGATGCGGTACGAGGTCACCAGCGAGCCCTGCGCCACGGCGGAGGGCGAGCGCTACAGCAGCACGCCCTCGCTCGGTATCTTCCACGCCGTCACGGGCATCCACGGGGACATCCTGATCCCCGAGGACCGGCTGCGCGCCGTCCTGCTGCGCGCCCGCAGCGAGGGCGCCGACCTGGAGACCGAGCTCTGCCGCCTGCTCGGCAAGCCCTGGGACGACGAACTGGAGCCGTTCCGCTACGCCGGCGAGGGCGCACCGGTGCGCTGGCTGCACCAGGTGGTCTGAAGAACGAACGAGAAGGGGCCGGCGCTCGCGAAGAGCGCCGGCCCCTTTCGTGCGATCCGATCAGTGGGTGCGGAAGGCCAGCACCACGTTGTGGCCGCCGAAGCCGAACGAGTTGTTCAGCGCCGCGATCCGGCCCTCGGGCAGCGTGCGGGCCTCGCCGCGCACGATGTCCGCGTCCACGTCGTCGTCCAGGTCCTCGACGTTGATGGTCGGCGGAGCGACCCGGTGGTACAGCGCCAGCACGGTGGCGACGGTCTCGATACCGCCGGCGCCGCCCAGCAGGTGACCGGTCATCGACTTGGTGGCCGAGATGGCGATGTGGTCCAGGTGCTCGCCGAGCTCCTTGCGCAGCGCCTTCAGCTCGGCGGTGTCACCCTGCGGGGTCGAGGTGGCGTGCGCGTTGACGTGCACGATCTCGGCCTTGTCGAGGGTGTTGCGGTCGAACAGGTCGGCCAGTGCGCGGGCCACCCCGGCGCCGGTCGGCTCCGGCTGGGCGATGTGGTGGGCGTCCGAGGACAGGCCCTGACCCACGGCCTCGCAGTAGATCCGGGCCCCGCGGGCCTCGGCGTGCTCGACCGACTCCAGCACGACCACGCCGGCGCCCTCGCCCAGCACGAAGCCGTCGCGGCCCTTGTCGTACGGGCGCGAGGCGCGCTCGGGCTCGTCGTTGTTCTTGGACATCGCCATCATGTTGGCGAACGCGGCGATCGGCAGCGGGTGGACCGCGGCCTCGGTGCCGCCGGCCACCACGACGTCGGCGCGGCCGCTGCGGATCATCTCGATCGCGTAGCCGATCGCCTCGGCGCCGGAGGCACAGGCGGAGACGGGGGTGTGCACACCCGCGCGGGCGCCGACCTCCAGACCGACGTTGGCCGCCGGGGAGTTGGGCATCAGCATCGGGACGGTGTGCGGGGAGACCTTGCGGGCGCCCTTCTCCTTCAGCACGTCGTACTGGTCGAGGAGGGTGGTCACGCCGCCGATGCCGGAGGCGATGACGGCGCCGAGGCGCTCGGGGGCGAGCTTGGAGGACTCGTCGGTGGCCGGCGTCTCGTAACCGGCGTCGGCCCAGGCCTCGCGGGCGGCGATCAGCGCGAACTGCGCGGAGCGGTCCAGCCGGCGGGCCAGCGGGCGGGGCAGGATCTCGCCCGGGTCGACCGCGGTGCGCGCGGCGATCTTGACGGGCAGGTCCTCGGCCCACTCCTCGGTCAGGGCCGCCACTCCGGAGCGCCCGGCGATCAGGTTCTCCCAGGTGGTGGCGGCGTCGCCGCCCAGCGGCGTGAAGGCGCCGATACCCGTGACGACCACGGTACGGTTTTCAGCGGTCACTGGTCTCTTCTTCTCTCACGTTGGTGCGGGGGTCGGCGGCGAGCCGGGGGGTGGGCCCGGCCGGGCGCCCGGTGGGGCGTCCCGGCCGGAGATTCGGCCGGCTCGCAGGAGCCGGGCCGATGGTTGAGCTGATCGCTCAGGCGTTGGCGATGATGTAGTCCACCGCGTCGCCGACGGTCTTCAGGTTCTTGACCTCGTCGTCCGGGATCTTGACGTCGAAGCGCTCCTCGGCGGCCACGACGACCTCGACCATGGAGAGCGAGTCGACGTCCAGGTCGTCGGTGAACGACTTGTCGAGCTCGACGTCCTCGGTCGGGATGCCGGCGATCTCGTTGACGATCTCAGCGAGACCTTCCAGGACCTCGGCCTTGTCCATAGCCATACTGGCTGCTCCTCTTCGGTGTTGAACGCATCCGACCGGCGGACGGACGCGGGCTTGTGGATGAGTGGGGCGAAACGCGCCTAGGGGAGCGTAACGACTGCCGCGGCGTACACGAGACCCGCCCCGAACCCGATGATCAGCGCGAGGTCGCCACTGCGGGCCTCGCCGCTCTCCAGCATGCGCTCCATCGCCAGCGGGATGGAGGCGGCGGAGGTGTTGCCGGTCTCGGAGATGTCGCGGGCGACCGGCACCGAGTCCGGCAGCTTCAGGGCCTTGATCATGGCGTCGGTGATGCGCATGTTGGCCTGGTGCGGGATGAAGGCGCCGAGCTGGTCGGCGGTGATCCCGGCGGCGTCCAGCGCCTGCTGGGCCACCTTGGCCATCTCCCAGACCGCCCAGCGGAAGACGGTCTGACCCTCCATCCGAAGCGCCGGCCACTTGGCACCCTGCTCCGGGTCCTCGCCCGGCCCGTTGACCGCGTCGGGCTTGGCGAAGGCGGTGTCCCAGGCCTGCGTCTGCGAGATGACGTCCTTGTGGGAGCCGTCCGAGCCCCAGATCACCTTGCCGATGCCGGGCGTGTCGGACGGGCCGACGATCGCGGCGCCGGCGCCGTCGCCGAAGATGAACGCGGTCGAGCGGTCCGACTGGTCGGTCAGGTCGCTGAGCCGCTCGACGCCGATCACCAGCACGTACTCGGCGTTGCCGCCTCGGATCATGCCGTCGGCCAGGCCCAGGCCGTAGCCGAAGCCGGCGCAGGCGGCCGAGATGTCGAAGGCCGGGGCGGTGCCGCAGCCCAGCCGCTGGGCGATCTCGGTGGCGATCGCGGGGGTCTGCTTGAGGTGCGAGACGGTCGCGACGATCACGCCGCCGATCTGGTCGGGGGCGATCCCGGCCTGCGCGATGGCCTTGCCGGCGGCCTGCACCGACATCTCCGCGACGGTCTCCTCCGGGCCCGCCCAGCGCCGCTCGGCGATGCCGCTGCGGGTGCGGATCCACTCGTCCGAGGAGTCGATCCACTCCAGCACCTCGGCGTTGGGGATCACCCGGACCGGGCGGTAGCCGCCCACCCCGAGGATGCGCGAGAACCGGGCCCCGGTGGCCGGACGGATCTGCGGCTTGCTCATGCCTTGGTCTCCTGGTCCTTTCCGCCGTGTTCCGCGACGAGCTCGCGGGCCTTGTCCAGGTCGGCGGGGGTCTTGAGGGCAAGCGTCGCCACACCCTTGAGGTTGCGCTTGACCAGCCCGGTGAGCGTGCCCGCGGGGGCGAGCTCGATGACGGCGGTCGCGCCCAGCTTGTCCAGTGTCTCCATGCACAGGTCCCAGCGGACCGGGTTGGAGACCTGCGACACCAGACGGCTCAGCACCTCGGCGCCCGAGGAGACCACGCCGCCGTCCTGGTTGGACACGTAGCGCACCTGCGGGTCGGCCACGGTCAGCGTCGGGGTCAGCTTGGCCAGCCGCTCGACGCCCGGGGCCATGTGCTCGGTGTGGAAGGCGCCCGCCACCTTCAGCGGGATCAGCCGTGCGCCGGTCGGCGGGTCCGCCTTCAGCGCCTCCAGCTGGGCAAGCGTGCCGGCGGCGACGATCTGGCCGCCGCCGTTGTTGTTGGCCGGGGTCAGGCCGTGCTCGGCCAGCTTCGCCGCGACGGCCTCCGGGTCGCCGCCGAGGACGGCGGTCATGCCGGTCTCGGTGACGGCGGCGGCCTCGGCCATCGCGCGGCTGCGCTCCCGGACGAAGGCCAGCGCGTCGTGGGCGCTGAGCACTCCGGCACCGGCCGCGGCGGTGATCTCACCGACGCTGTGGCCGGCCACGGCGCCGACCAGCGTGCGGGCGGCATCCTCGTCGGGGAAGAGCGCGCGGGCGGTGACCAGACCGGCCGCGACCAGCAGCGGCTGGGCGACGGCGGTGTCCTTGATCTCCTCGGCGGACGCCTCGGTACCGGCGTGCAGCAGGTCGAGCCCGGCGACCTCCGACCAGCCACGCAGGCGGTCGGCGACACCGTCGAGCTCCAGCCAGGGGCTGAGGAAACCGGGGGTCTGAGCACCCTGTCCAGGGGCGACGATTACGAGCACGGTTCAACCCTCTCTCGCCAGGCGCCCAGGGGCGGGTAGGCGACGGTAACGAAGAAAACCATCCGGGATTGTAAGTTCCCTACATCCTGGTCAACCCTGCTCACCGACCGCCGTCAGTCGGCCGAGCGCCAGGGCGATCCGCAGCGTGAACGCCGAACGAACGTCAGAGGGCGCGTAGCCCGTGACGTCGGTCACACGTCGGAGCCGGTAGCGCACCGTGTTGGGGTGGACGAAGAGCATCCGGGCGGCACCCTCCAGCGAGGAGGCCTGCTCCAGGTAGACACTCAGCGTCTCCAGCAGGGCCGAGCCGGCCTCGTCGAGCGGTGTGTAGATCTCCTCCACCAGCTGGCGGCGGGCCGCCTGGTCGCCGGCGAGGGCGCGCTCGGGCAGCAGGTCGTCGGCCAGCACCGGGCGGGGAGCGTCCGGCCAGGCGGCGCAGGCCCGCAGGCCGGCCGCGGCGGCGTGCGCCGAGCGGGTCGCCGAGAGCAGGTCCGGCACGGTCGGGCCGACCACCACCGGACCGGGCGCGAACTGGCCGATCAGCGCCCGGGCGGCGTGCACCGGCTCCTTGTCGCCGCCGACCACGACCACCAGGCGCTTGCCCAGCACTCCGGTCAGCACGTGCAGCTTGGCGTACCGGGCGGCCCGGCGGATCGCCTCGACGACCAGCTCGCTGTCTCCGTCCGGGGCGCTGCCCATCACCACCCGGACCTGGCTCGGCTGGCCCCAGCCGAGCGCCGCGGCCCGCGAGAGCACTCCCTCGTCCGCGTCGCCGGAGAGCAGCGAGTTGACGACCAGCGCCTCCAGCCGGGCGTCCCAGGCGCCGCGCGCCTCGGCGGCCTGGGCGTAGACCTGGGCGGTGGCGAAGGCGATCTCGCGGGCGTAGACCAGTACGGACTCGCGCATGTCCGCCTCGTCGCCGGGGGCGGCCACCTCCTCGATGGCCTCCTCCATCACCTCGATCGTGGTGCGGATCAGCTCGACGGTCTGGCGCAGCGTGATCGCCCGGGTCAGCTCGCGCGGCGCGGTGCCGAAGACGTCGGTGGAGATCGCCTGGGCCGCGTCGGGGTGGCGGTACCACTCGGTGAAGGCGGCGATACCGGCCTGGGCGACCAGTCCGATCCAGGACCGGTGCTCCGGCGGCATCCGCCGGTACCAGCCGAGCTGGTCGTCCATCCGCGCGATCGCGGCGGTGGCCAGCTTGCCCGAGGACTTCTCCAGCCGCTTGAGCGTGGCGGCCCGCCGCTCGGCCCGCTCGGCGGCGATTCTGCGCTCCTGCGCGGTCAGGCGCGGCGCCGAGCGTCCGGGACGGTCGCGGCCCGCTCCGGGGGCCGGGCTCTTCCCGTCCTGCTCGGGCTTGCCCTTGTTCTCGGGATTCTCTGTGGGATCGCTCTTGGCGTCTGCGGAAGGGGCTGGCACAAGACAAGACTGCCTCACGTGAGTGACTGCTCGTGCACACACCCCGGCGAAGCGCCGTGGTGGCTCCGGTCACACCGGCTACCGTGGGGCCCGTGACCGACGCCCCCGCCCGCCCCCGCGCGGACCTCCGCCGCACCGCCGAGCGCCACCTCTCCACCCCGGCCGAGGGCGTCGAGACGAGACACGCGTTCTCCTTCTCGGGCCACTACGACCCGAAGAACACCCACTTCGGCGCGCTGCTCGCGTGCAACGAGGAACTCCTCGCCCCCGGTGCTGGGTTCGACGAGCACAGGCACCGGGACACCGAGATCCTCACCTGGGTGCTGGAGGGCGCGCTGGCCCACCGGGACTCCTGCGGCCACGGCGGGGTGGTCCGCCCGGGGATGATCCAGCACCTCAGCGCCGGCTCCGGCGTCAGCCACACCGAGCGCAACGTCGGCGGCGCCACCGGCCCGGTCCGGTTCGTCCAGATGTGGCTCCAGCCGGACGTCCTCGACGCGCCCCCGGCGTACGGGCTGCGCAGGGTGGAACCGGCGGGCGGCGGGTTGACGCTGCTCGCCTCCGGGCTGGAGCGCGACGCCGGGACGGACGCCCTGCGGCTGCGCCGCAGCGACGCCGCGCTCTGGCTGGCGACCGCCGGGCCGTGGCAGCCGCTGCCCCAACTGCCCGTCGCCGCCTGGCGGTACGCGCATCTGACGGCCGGCACGCTGGGCTACCGGACGATTCCCGGGCCGAAGGGCGCGGGCCGGTCGATGGTCCCCGGGGACAGCGTGCGGATCACCGGGGACGCGTTCGCCGACCCGACGGCCGGCGAGACCGGCGCCGAACTCCTGCTGTGGGAGATGCACTCGCCGGTCTCGTACGGCTGAGGCCTTACCCCAGGTCGGCGAGCACCGCGTCCGAGAGGGCCGGCCAGGCCTCGGCGGCCCACGGGCCGAAGTCCCGGTCGGTGAGCGCGATGCAGGCCACCCCGGCCTGCGGGTCGACCCACAGGAAGGTGCCGGACTGGCCGAAGTGGCCGAAGGTGGCGGGGGAGTTGGCGCTGCCGGTCCAGTGCGGCGCCTTGCCGTCGCGGATCTCGAAGCCGAGGCCCCAGTCGTTCGGGCGGCGGTGGCCGAAGCCGGGCAGCACGCCGTTGGTACCGGGGAAGGCGACCTCGCGGGTGGCCTGCCGGACGGTGGACGGGTCGAGCAGCTTGGGGGACTGCAGCTCGGCCGCGAACCTGGTGAGGTCGGCGACGGTGGACAGGCCGCCGGCGCCGGCCGGGGACCTGTGCGCGGTGTTGATCAGGGTGTCGTGCATGCCCAGCGGCTCGAACACCGCCTCGGAGACGTACCGGGAGAACTCGATCCCGGCGGCCTCGCCGAGGGCGCGGGCCAGTGCGTCGAAGCCCGCGTTGGAGTAGAGGCGGCGGTTGCCCGGCTCGGCGAACACCCGGTCCTCGTCGAAGCCCAGGCCGGAGGTGTGCGCGAGCAGGTGGCGGACGGTCGAACCGGGCGGCCCGGCCGGGTCGTCCAGCTCGAAGACGCCCTCCTCTACCGCGACCAGCGCGGCGTACGAGGTGAGCAGCTTGGTCACCGACGCCAGCGGGAAGAGGTGCTGCTGCGGCCCGTGCGCGCCCAGCACCGCGCCGTCCGCCCCCCGGACCACCGCCACCGCGGCGTGGGACACGGGCCAGTTGTCGATCATCCGCAAGCTCTCCATGGGCCCGACTCTAGTCGGGCCGAAATCCGGGTGGCGGGACCACCCGGACGGGAGGCTTGCCTGGAGTGCACTCCAACTCGGTAGCGTCATGGCCATCACACATCACCGGGGGGAATCGATCATGGCGACGCTCGCACCCGTCCACGCCGACCTGCGCAGCTGTGCCGAGGTGTTCAACCGGCCGCTCGGAGACGCGGATCCGACGCCGCGTCACACCATCAGCGAGGTCTCCGCGGCCAGCGGCCTGACCGCCCACACCCTGCGCTGGTACGAGCGGATCGGCCTGCTCGACCCCGTCGACCGCTCCGCGAGCGGCCAGCGCCGCTACTGCGACGCCGACCTGCACCGGCTGGCCTTCCTCGGCCGGCTGCGGCTCACCGGCATGACCGTGGCCGACATGCTCAAGTACGTGAACATGGCCCGCCGGGGCGAGGAGACCTACGAGGGGCGGCGGCAGCTGCTGGAGGCCCAGCGCGAGGAGGTCCGGCAGCGGATCGTCGACCTCCAGGCCACCCTCGCGGTCCTCGACTACAAGATCGATCTCTATGCCGGGAGGATCGCCGACCGCGGCGGCGCACCGGCCCCTTGCCAGCACCGAGCAGAGGAGGAGCAGAGCGCATGAGCCACCCCACCTTCCCCACCGCCCGACTCGGCACCGACGGCCCCCTCGTGGGCGTCCAGGGCCTCGGCTGCATGGGCATGAGCGAGTTCTACGGCCCGACCGACACGGACGAGGCGCTCGCCACCCTGGACGCCGCCCTGGAGACCGGGGTCACCCTGTTCGACACCGCGGACATCTACGGCTTCGGCCGCAACGAGGAACTGATAGGCCCCTTCGTCAGCGCCAACCGCGACCGCGTGGTGCTCGCCACCAAGTTCGCTATAGAGCGCAGGGAGGACGACCCGAACCACCGCGGCATCAACAACGACCCGGCGTACATCCGTGCCGCCGTCGACGCCTCGCTGCGCCGGCTCGGCGTGGACGTGATCGACCTCTACTACATGCACCGCCGCGACCCGGCCGTGCCGCTGGCCGAATCGGCCGGTGCCATGGCCGAGTTGGTGCAGGCCGGCAAGGTCCGTCACCTCGGGCTCTCCGAGGTGACCGGGGCCGAGCTGCGCGAGGCGCACGCGGTCCACCCGATCGCGGCCGTGCAGTCCGAGTGGTCGGTGTTCGCCCGGGACGTCGAGCGCTCCGCGGTGCCGGCCGCGGCCGAGCTGGGCGTCGCGTTCGTGCCGTACTCGCCGCTCGGGCGGGGCTTCCTGACCGGCGCGTTCCAGGCCGCCGAGCAGCTCGAGGCGGACGACGTCCGGCGCACCCAGCCGCGCTTCACCGGCGACAACGCCGCGGCCAACGGCGGGCTGCTGGAGCCGATCCGGCGGATCGCGACGGCCCGCGGGGTGACCCTCGCGCAGGTCGCGCTGGCCTGGGTGCACCAGCGGGCGCAGGTGCACGGGCTCACCGTCGTGCCGATCCCCGGCACCCGCAAGCGTGGCCGGCTCGCGGAGAACACCGCGGCCGCGACGGTGGAGCTCACCGCGGAGGAGCTGGCCCTGCTGGAGCCGGTGGCAGGCCGGGTGGCGGGGGACCGCTACCCGAACATGGCCTTCACCCAGGTCGGGCGCGAGTAGTCCGGACGGGCCCCGGGCATCGATCGCCGCTTCCCGGGGCCCTGCCGGCTCAGACGGCGCGGCCGAGCCAGGCGGCCAGGCGGGTGTGGACGTCGGCGTCCGCGGCGACCAGCCGGACCTCGGCGAACGGGACCTCCCCGCCGCGGCGCTCGGCCGGCAGCACCATCTCGGCGATCGCCAGCGCGGTGTGCGCGAGCGCGTCGTCCAGCGGGAAGCCGGTGCCGAGCGCCTGGGCGACGTCCCAGGAGTGGGTGACCGCCTCCATCACGTAGCCGCCGACCGCGGCCGCGCCGGGCACCTCGCCCCAGGGCGCGAAGGTCGGGCGGTTCAGCTTGGCGTCGTCCGCCCAGGCCGCCTCGACCCGGGCGCGGGCCCGCTGCAGCGCGGCCGGCCAGGCGTCGTCCGGCAGGACGCCGGTGGCCGCGACGACGTCCTCCGCCCGGCCGCCCTCGCCCATGTACGCCAGCCGGTGGATCCCGCCGACTATGTGGCCCAGCAGCTGGCGGAGGGTGAACTCCTCGCACGGGGTGGGCCGGTCCAGCAGGTCCGGGGTGATCTCGGCGACGAGCTTCTCCAGCTGGTCGAGTGCGCGGAAGTACTGCGGGCGGGGGTCCTGGTGGGCGGTCATGCGGGGTCAGCTCCCTTACGTCGGACGGGTTTTCGGCCTCGGAGAGCAATCTCCCAGTAAAACCTGACAAGTGCCGTCAGGATTTCTGCGATTCTTTCCGCCATGAAGGCCGACCGCCTGCTCTCGATCCTGCTGCTGCTCCAGACCCGCGGCCGGGTGCCCGCCACCGAACTGGCCGAGCGCCTGGAGGTGTCCGTCCGCACCATCTACCGCGACGTGGAGTCGCTGTCCTCCGCCGGCGTGCCGGTGTTCACCGAACGCGGCCGGCACGGCGGCATCGGCCTGCTGCCCGGCTACCGCACCGACGTCAGCGGCCTGACCGCGGACGAGGCCCGCGCGCTGTTCGTCCTCTCCGCGCAGGGCGCGCACAGCGACCTCGGGCTGGACGGCGCACTCGGCTCGGCGCTGCGCAAGGTGATGGCCGCGCTGCCGGCCCCGCACCGCCCGGCCGCCGAGCGGATCAGCGAGCGCGTGCTGGTCGACCCGGCGCGCTGGATGCAGAGCGGCGCCGCACCCGGCCCGGACCTGGGCGAGCTGCAGTACGCCGTGTTCGCCGACCGGCGGCTGCGACTGCGCTACCGGCACAGCGGCACGCCGGCGCCGGTCGAGTACACCGTCGACCCGTACGGGCTGGTGAGCAAGGCCGCGGTCTGGTACCTGGTGGCCGATCTGAACGGCGAGCCCCGGCTGTTCCGGGCCGACCGGGTGCTGCTCGCGGAGACGTCCGAGGAGCCGGTGCGCCGTCGCCCCGGCCTGGGGCTCGGCGACGTGTGGGCGGTGCTGCGCGAGCAGGTGGAGCGGGTGCCGAAGGAGCTGCCGGTGCGAGTGCGGGTCCGGCGCGGACGGCTGGACATGTTCGTCCGCATCCACGGCGGCAGGGTCACCGCGCCGCCGGAGGGGGCCGCCGGGCCGGCCGAGGAGTGGGTCGAGGTGGCGATGGCCTTCTCGTCCCCGGCGGCCGTGCGCTCGCTGCTCGCCTTCGGCTCGGACGTCGAGGTGCTGGCCCCGCCCCCGGCCCGCCGCGAGCTGGCCAGGGCGGCGGCGGACGCCCTACGGCTCTACCAGGACCAGGGCAGGGACTAGTTCGACGCCGGCCTTAGGAGTTGGCGGCGGGCCGGACGACGTCCTGGTAGTGGCCGAGCGAGATCGCCGCGAAGTTGTGCAGGCTGTCGGTGCCCGTGGCGAAGTAGCCGGTGTGGCCGGCCGCGCGGGCCGAGGAGATCTGCTCGGCGCCGAAGCCGGCCGCGGTCGGGTCGGCGCCGTGGCCGAGTCCGCCGACCTCCAGGTACGGGACGTTGGCGATCCAGTCGCTGGGGTTGCGGGTGGCCCAGACGTGCACGCCGGTGCCGAGCTCGCTGGTGCTCTGCACACCCATGCCGGGGCTGCCGAACACCATCATGTCCGTGAGGCCGGAGGTGTCGGACGGCGAGGCCGCGGCGCGCGGGATCTCGGGGGCGACGTCGCCGCAGACCACCGACCCGTACGAGTGGCAGAGCAGCGACGGCGGCGCGTCCGGGCGGGTGGTCTCCTTGAGCCCGGCGAGCAGCCGCTGGAGCCGAGGGGCGGCGATGTCGGCGAGCCGGGAGGTGACCGCGTCCGGGCCGAGGCCGGACGGGGTGACGTAGCCGGTCCAGGCGATCACCGCGGTGCGGGTGCCCGGCGCCTGCTTGCGCTGCTCGGCGTGCAGGGCGCGGGCCATGCCGGCCGGGCCGCGCAGCGGGTCGGCGGCCTGGTCGAAGTGGCCGAGGTCGGCGTCCGAGCCGGGGACGACGACGGAGATCCGCTCGGCGTCGGCGAGGTCGCCCCAGACCTCGGTGACCAGGCCGCGGCCGCGCGGGTCGAAGGCGAGGATCTGGCGGTCGGGGGCGAGCAGGTGCTCGACGTCGTTGGCGCGGGAGACGGCCAGCGCGCGGGTGTCGGAGTCGAGCTTGTGGTCGGCGGCGCGGGCCCGGGCGCGGTCGCGTTCCTGGGCCAGGGCGATCTTGTTGGCGCGGTAGCGCAGGTCGAGCGGGGCGCCGTCGTAGTTGCCGACGACCAGCGGGTAGTCCTGGATCAGCCGGTCGAGCTCGGTGGGGGCCAGCGAGGCGAAGAACTCAGCGGCGGCGGCCGGCGTGGTGGTGGCCGGGTCGGGCAGGCCGCGGCCGAAGGAGTGGTCTTGGACCCAGGCGGCGCTGCCGGCCGGGGGCGTGGAGATCGCGAGCTGTTCGGTGGAGGCCGCTGCCGCGGCGGCCGAGGCGCCGGCGTCGGCGAGCACGGCACAACCCGCGAACGCCCCGATCAGTACCCGCTTCCAGCGCCGACGGTTGTGCACCGCACCAACTCCCTAGGGGCCCGTCACCAATTCCTGGGCGGGGCCCGGAGGGTGTGAGACTGCCAACTTCCCTGCGCAAGCCTAGAGGTCACGGAAGGGTGACGGGCCCGCCCAAACTGTGGGATGGGTCACATGAACCGCGGGTGTCCTCGCGGAGTCAGGGTGTGGCTCGCGCGTCGAACTCCTTGACGAGCCGCTTGGGGGCGGTGCGCCGCCAGGCCTCGATGACCAGGTCGCGCAGCTCCTCCGGGTCGACCAGGTCCAGCCGGACGCTCACCCAGCCGTGCCGTCCGACGTACGGCGCCGAGGAGAACACCTCGGGCTCGGCGGCCAGCAGCTCGGCCTGGTCCTCCGGGCTCGCCTTGACGGTGACGCTCTCGCCCTCGGGGGAGCCCATCGCGAAGATCTTGGCCCGCACGCGCAGCGTCTCGATCTCCCAGGTCGGCTCCTGCGCGGCCTCCGGGAGGGCGAGGGCCATCGCGCGGAACTCGTCGAACGTCACCATGGCGGCAGGCTATTGCACGACACCGACAACGCGCCCCGGTGCGCGCCGAGGCGCACCGGGGGCGTGTGGGGCCGGTCAGGACAGCGAGGCCCAGGCGTCGCAGGAACGGTCACCGAAGACCAGCTGGTCCGGGTGGTTGCCGCCGTCGGCGATCGAGATCCGGCGGTAGTTCTGGCCGGAGAACACCCAGTAGTCGCTCCTGCCGCCGACCCGCTGGCAGTCCGGGACGGCCAGGAAGCAGTCGACGCGGTTCAGGCCGTTCAGCGAGCCCCACGGGGAGAGTTCGCGGTCGGTGCGCTCGCGCACGTCGGTGTGCGCGGGGCCGTCCGCGATCGAGACCAGCCGGTACTGCTGGCGGCCGCCGGTGGTGTGGAACACCCAGTACCAGCTCTTGCCGCCGACCCGCTGCTGGTCGGGCACCGGCAGCCAGCAGTCCACCTGGCCGACGCCGCTGAGCGAGCCCCAGGCGGTGAGGTCGCGGTCCGGGCGCTCCAGCGCGGTGGTGTGGCTGCCGTTGCCGCCGCAGGTGATCGAGACGGCCCGGTACTGCTGGTGGCCGGCGGTGCTGTGGAACACCCAGTACCAGCTCTTGCCGCCCGGGTTCTGCAGGTCCGGCATCGGCAGGATGCAGTCGATCCGTCCGATGCCCTGCAGGCAGGACCAGGTGGTCAGCCAGGTGTCGTCCTCGACCTTGCGGTCGGTGTGGGCGGACCCGTCGGCCACCGAGATCAGCCGGCACCGGTCGCCGTGGAACGCCCAGTACTGGCTCTGCCCGTTGCGGCGCTGCTGGTCCGGGACGGCGAGGTACTCGTCGCACGGGTACGCCTTCACCGGCTGCGGCTTGGGCTGCTGGCCGCCGCCCCCGGGGATCTGGGTCTGCCCGGACGAGCCGCCGGTGAGCCGCCCCTCGGAGAGCGCCCTGAGGGTGCTGATGGACGGCATGAAGGCGTACACCGAGCCGGTGGTCCGCACGAACTGCGCGAAGCTCAGCGGGGTGTGCCTGATCAGGCCGCTCTGGTCCCGGCTCTCGTAGTCGACGTCGATTGCCTCCTGGGTGACCGGGTCCTTGCCGGGCACGGGCACCGGCCCCGCGTGTCCGGGCGGGGTCGTGTCCGTCTTGCGGCCGGGCGGGAAGTTCGGCTGGTCCATCCAGTCGGCCTGGATGAACTCGAACTGCCGCTGGATGTCCGCCTGGTAGCAGATGAACAGCAGGCCGCGCGGGTCGTCGGGACCGCCCGGGCCCTCCGAGGCCGGGTCGAACGGGGCCCCGTACGGGGTGCCGCGGCGCATGATCCGGCGGCCGTCGAGGTCCTTGGCGGGGAGCGGCGGCGTGCTGGGGTTCGGCTGGAGCCCGGCGCGCGGGCTGGTCTTGCGCAGGTGCGACCAGAGCGGGGTGGCCAGGCCCTCCGGGTCGTCCCGGAAGTCGAAGTCGTTGTCCGAGGAGGACACGGGGTCGTTCGGGGTGTCCCGGTCCGGGTGCTTGCAGACCGGGGCGCCGGAGCGCCAGCGGCCGACCATCCGGGCGGCCAGCCACTCGGCGGTGGCGCTGTCCGGGACGGCCTTGGCCTGCTTGAGCTCCTGCAGCTTGACCGAGACCTGCGCCCACCAGGCGGGGACGTCCTGGGCGAGCCGGCGGACCACCTGGAAGGAGCCGCCCAGTGCCCACTCGGGGTAGTCGGTGAAGCTGCCCGGCGCCGGCTCCTCGCCGCAGACGAACTCGCCGGCCGGGATGATCCGGGTGCCCGGGTGGCCGGCCACCTCCTCCTCGTTGTCCTGGCTCGGCCGGTCGAAGAACCGCACGCCGGGCTCGCTGATGCCGTCCTTGAACCCGAAGTGCTCCTTGCCGCGGCGGGAGCCCTGCAGGGTCTGGGCGTTCTGCTGGAAGACGGTGAGGACCCGGGCCTCGGCGGCGGCGATCCGCTGGGCCTCGACCTCCGCGCTCAGGTCGCGCTCGGTGTCGGCGGAGATCTTCAGGATGGCGTGGACCGGCTGGTTCTTGCCGTTGCCGAAGAGCCAGTTCTCCGGGGAGTTGTCGCCGGTGTCGCCGAGCGCGCCGGCCCGCTTCGCCGCGCCCTCCTTGAACGCCTCCAGGCCGGTGCCGACCGGCGGGGGCGTCGGGAACGGGTCGGTGGTGGAGAGCATCCGCATGCCGTCGTAGGTGAAGCTGATGCCGAGCCAGGTGGCGGTCAGCGTCTTGGGGTCGTCGCCGCCGGAGGAGCGCCTGGCCTCGCTGAACGCGTCGTTGAACGCGGCGACCTGGCGGGTGGTGGAGATCCGCGGGGTCAGTGCGCGCAGCCAGTCGCGGGCCCGGGCGGCGTCCTCGAACTTGAGGAACAGCAGCGTGACGTTGTCCTTCTTGAAGCCGGCGAGGATGTCGCCCTGGATCTCGTCGCTCTCGCGCAGTCTCAGATCCGATGCCATGGGTGGATTCCTTTCTGGATGGGGCTTTCAGGACTGGGAGTTGAGCTGGACCCACTGCGCGACGCTGGGCACGCCCTGGTCGTTGAGCAGGAAGAGCATGTACCAGCCGGGCGGCGCGGCCTTGGCGTCCGGCGGGGCCTGGAGCTGCAGCCGGTTGCCGGCCCGGCTGGTGATCCGCAGGTCGATGTGGCGCTGGCTGGTGTTCACCGAGTGGGTCGAGGTGGTCGGCGCCAGCAGGACGGCCTTCGAGGCGAGGGTCGGGGTCGAGGTGGTGACAGTGAACATGCGGTTGTAGACGACCGGTGCCGTCGGCACGTTGTTCAGCGTGGGCCGGGCGCCCTGGTGCAGGTAGGCGGGCTCGTAGATCTCGATGGTGCCGTTCATGGTGACGGGGCCGGTCGTGCCGGGGATGCCGCTCACCGTGCCGTCGATGTCCGGGTTGTTGGCGAGCTGCTGGAGCTCGTCGCCGGTCACCATGACGCGTCCGTCGGGCAGGACCACGGCGTTGGAGTGGTAGCCGCGCGGCAGCCGCTGGACCGGGCCGAGCTTCCAGTTGCCCTGGTCGTCGCGCAGCTCGATCTGGCGGTACTTGAGGTCGGCGTTGGGGTTGTACGGGCCGTTGCCGTAGTCGCGGATGTCGTACGCCCCGTTGACGGTCATCAGCCCGCCGTTGGGCAGCAGGATGGTGTCGTCCTGGGTGCGGCCGAAGGCGCGGGACTTCTCGGCCGTCCAACTGCCGTTGGAGAAGCGCAGGGTGCTCGGGTTGTCGCGGTCGCCGCCGAGGATCAGCGCGGAGTCCGGGCCGTTGACGCCGCCGGGCAGCATGACGGCGGAGCCGTAGTTGCGTTTGCGGCCGTCCGGGCGGGGTGTCAGGTCACTGCGGGACTCGGTGACCGGGTCGAACTTCCACTGCTCGTTGGCCTGGCGGCCGAAGCCGTAGACGTTGCCGTCGTTGAGCGAGAACAGGTGCGGGTAGTCCAGGGTGAACGGGGCGTCCGACCTGAGCCGGTCCACCGGGGTGTTGGTGGGGGTGTCGGTCCTGGCCGTGGGCACCGGGAAGCCCTTGGCGGGGAACCGTTCGACCACCGGGGTCGGGGTGCCCCAGCCGAGTTCGGACTGGCCGGACATGATCAGCTGCCGGCCGTCGGCACCGGTCACCACGGAGGGGTACCAGCGGCCGACGGACATGTCGGGGTTCCTCGTCCAGGTCTCGGACCACGGGTCGAAGATCAGCGAGAGCTTGGCGCCGGTGCCGCCGTTGCCACCGAGGTTGCCGCCGAAGACGCCGAGCATGCCGTTGGGCAGGAAGGAGTGGCCGGAGCAGAAGAACGGCGCCGGGCGGGGCTGGCCGAGGCCGTCCGGCATGTCGACGGTCGGCGGGGTGACCTGCTTGAAGGCACCCGGGCCGGTGCCCTTGGCCGGGTCCCAGAGGAAGGCCCGGCCGGCGTTCTCCGCGCCGGTGGTCTGGGTGGGGGCGGGTTCCTTCTCCGGGTTGGTCTCGATGCGTTCGAAGGAGAACAGCAGGACCTTGCCGGTCGGCAGCAGTGCGACGTGGTCGCCGAAGTCGGGGGACGGGAAGTAGTCGTTGAACACGCCGAAGGTCGCCGCGTCGAAGGCGGCGTTGTGGGCGGCCTGGGAGTCCGTCAGCGCGTTCAGCCGGTTGGTGCGGGTGGTCTGCGGGTAGTCGCCGATGCCGCGGATGGCGGCGCGCATCCGGGCGTGCTCCTCGGCGTGCTCCGGGCCGAGCGTCGCGATCTCGTCGTCCCGCATCTCGGCCATCACCCGGGGAGAGGTGACGTGCGGGGTGAGGTCGGTCTGACCCGGTTCGGCGGGCCCGCCGTGGGCGGCGGCCGGGCCCGCGACGCCGAGCAGGGTGCCGGCGGTGACCGCGCAGACCAGTGCGGCGGCCGTGGCGGCGGACCGGCGTAAGGACCGTGACCGGGGCATCGGGCCCGATGGGGGCAGGGACATGAAACTCCTCGGGAAGGGACGTTCGGGAGAGGAAGAGGCGTTCGGGAGAGGCCGGCGAATGCGGACGACGGGCGGCCATGGGCGTGCGCGGCCACGGCGATTTGGTCGCCGACCGTCACAGGACATCACAGTGCGTGGTGGTTCGCATGCGGGTGGACCCGGCGGTGCGGACCTGCGCCGGAACGGCCGAAGGGGCGTGGACCGATCGGCCCACGCCCCGTCCTTGCCTCCCCTTCCGGCGCAGGTCACACCGCTTCCGGCGCATACGCACCGAACAGTGCCGCCTGGCGCCGGCCGCCGTCCTGTGGGTGCGGGAGCGGGTGTTGAGGGCCCGTCGAACCGTCGGGCGAACCACCCGATCGCCACCAGGACGGCTCCGAACAGCGGAAGCGGGGCCGGCCGTCAGCCCCGGGGAAGCGATCGTCGCCACCGGCAGCCGCACGGTGGGGATCGGCGAGGGTTGGAGGACCAGCGCGACGGCGCGCCCGGTGCTACGCGGGGGTGCCGCGCCAGTGGCCGGCCAGGGCCGGGCCGAGCTGGTCGAAGTGGCGCTCGATCAGGGCGATCATGCCCTCCGGACCGTCGGGCTCCTGGTCGGCGGTCCAGGACAGGTGGGCGGCGCGCAGCACGCTACCGAAGACGGCGGCGAGCACGGCGGGGCGCAGGTCCTCGGCCGGGTCCAGTCCCTCGCGTTCGGCGAGCACCCGGACGACGATCCGCTCCTGCTCGGTGACCCGGCGCAGGTGGGCGGCGAGCAGGGTGGGCGCCTCCTCGATCATCCGCATGAGTTCCAGGGCGCTGGTGACCGTGCCCGGCCCGGAGGTCTTCGCGTTCCCGAGGTCGCGCCAGGACTGGACGATCGCGGCGCGCAGGGCCTGGAGCGGGGATTCGTCGGCCGGGCGGCGGCGCAGGCACTCGATGAAGTAGTCCTCGGCGTCGGCCATGACGGCGAGCGCGACCTCGTCCTTGTTGGCGAAGTAGCGGAAGAAGGTGCGCTGGGAGACGTCGACGGCGGTGGCGATCTCGTCGACGGTCGTGCCGGCGAAGCCCTGACTGAGGAAGAGCGTGTGGGCGGCCTGGACCAGGGCGTCGCGGGTCTGCTGCTTCTTGCGCTCGCGCAGCCCGGGCGTCCGCTCCAGGGGCGTGATCGGCACCGGGCCGGTCGGGGCGGCGGGGTTGGTGGCGTGAGCGGCCATGGTCGGGGCCTTCCGGGCGCTGCGGGTGGGTGGAGTGCAACCTTATCGGCCTGACAAATGTCAGTACCGGCCAGAAGTCAGTGTTTGCCGAATGTCAGTGTCTGACATAATCTCCCGCAGTGGCGCCCGCCGGGCCGGGCAACTCGTGGGGACGGGAGGGCCGGGGCGCCACGCCCACGCCTGTTCGCTGCACACGCCCCCGGAGGGCCCAGATGAGCCAGTCCGTCGTCGACAACGCCAAGGCGGACGTCCCGCCGCAGCGCACGGCACCGCCGGGGGGTGGGATCAAGGGGCACCCCTGGCTGACTCTGCTGACCGTCGCGGTCGGTGTGATGATGGTCGCCCTGGACGGGACGATCGTCGCGATCGCCAACCCGGTGATCCAGGAGAAGCTGCACGCCGCGCCCTCCGAGATCCAGTGGGTGACCAGCGGCTACCTGCTGGCGCTGGCGGTCTTCCTGATCACCGCCGGAAAGATCGGCGACCGGTTCGGCCACAAGACGGCGTTCCTGGTCGGCGCGGTCGGCTTCGCCGCCACCTCCGCGGCGATCGGCTTCGCCGGCGACATCCGGACCGTGATCGCCTTCCGGGTCCTCCAGGGCCTGTTCGGCGCGCTGCTCCAGCCGGCCGCGCTCGGCCTGCTGCGCGGGGCGTTCCCGGCCGAGCGGCTGAACATGGCGATCGGCATCTGGGGCGGCGTGATCGGCGCCTCCACGGCGGCGGGCCCGATCGTCGGCGGTCTGCTGGTCGAGCACGTCAGCTGGGAGTCGGTCTTCTTCATCAACGTCCCGGTCGGCCTGATCGCGCTCGTCCTGGGCCTGCTGGTGCTCAAGGACGTCCGGGCCGAGAACGCCGCCAAGTCCTTCGACCTGCTCGGCATCGCGCTGCTCTCGGTGGCGATGTTCGCCCTCGTCTTCGGCATCATCAAGGCCCCCGAGTGGGGCTGGGGGGATCCGTCCACGCTGCTGTTCCTCGGCGGCGCGGTGGTCCTGATGGTGCTGTTCGCGCTCTGGCAGGGCAAGGCCCGGGAGCCGCTGATCCCGCTCGGCCTGTTCCGTTCGCTGCCGCTGTCGGCGGGCACCCTGCTCATGGTGCTGATGGCCTTCGCGTTCTTCGGCGCGATCTTCTTCGTGACCTTCTACCTGCAGAACGTGCACGGGATGTCGCCGGTCTCGGCCGGCGTCCACCTGCTGCCGATGACCGGCATGATGATCGTCGGCTCGCCGGTCGCCGGGATCGCGATCGGCAAGCTCGGCCCGCGGATCCCGATCGTGGCCGGCATGCTGATCACCACCGCCGCGATGTTCGGCATGTCCACCCTGGACACCGGCTCCGGCACCGGCGTGATGTCGCTCTGGTTCGTTCTGATGGGCCTCGGCATCAGCCCGGTCATGGTCGGCGCCACCGAGGTCATCGTCGGCAACGCCCCGCTGGAGCTGTCCGGGGTGGCCGGCGGTCTCCAACAGTCCGCGATGCAGGTCGGCGGCAGCCTCGGTACCGCCGTGCTGGGCGCGCTGATGGCCGCCAAGGTCTCCGACGTGCTGCCCGGCAACTGGGCCGAGGCCGGTCTGCCGCCGGTCGAGGGCCCGCAGGCCGAGGGCCTCAGGCAGGCCGCCCAGCTCGGCATCGCGCCGCCGGCCCCGCCCGGCACCCCGCAGCAGGTGGTGGACGCGATGGCCGGCGCGGTGCACGACTCCTTCGTCAGCGGCATGTCGCTCGCCTTCGCGGTCGCCTCCGTGGTGGCCTTCGGCGCCGCCCTGCTCGGCCTGCTGACCCGCCGCGGCACCACCGACGCGGGCCCGGCCGTCCACATCTGATCTTTCTGAACCAGCCCTGAACCCGCCCTGAACCGGCGGCCCCGGACACCGGCGGAGTCCGGGGCCGCCGCACGTCCTCGATCGGCCCTCGGTTTGACCGGGACCATCCATCAGCGTGTGCTGGAAGAGGTCGCACAGGATTGCGGGAACGCCATGGGCTCTCACGACGACACGGCACCCGGCCCGCCGCCGGCGGAGGAACCCCGGGTGATCGCCGGACGCTACCGGCTCGGCGAGCTGATCGGTCGCGGCGGCATGGGCACGGTGTGGGTGGCCCAGGACCTCAAGCTCGGGCGCCAGGTCGCGGTGAAGGAACTGACCGTCAGCGGTGTGCCGGAGAGCGAGCTGCCCACCCTGCACTCGCGGATGCTCCAGGAGGCCAGGGCGGCCGCCCAGGTCAGGCACCCGGGTGTGATCACCGTCCACGACGTGCTGGAGCAGGACGGCCGGCCGTGGATCGTCATGGAGCTGATCGACGGCCGCTCGCTCGCCGACGTCATCGCCGAGGAGGGCACCCTGCTGCCCCGGGACGCGGCCCGGGTCGGCGAGCAGGTGGCGGCCGCGCTGGACCAGGCGCACCGGCACGGCGTCCTGCACCGGGACGTCAAGCCCGCCAACGTGCTGCTGGAACGCGGCGGCCGGGTGGTGCTGACCGACTTCGGCATCGCGATCATGATCGGCTCGCCCAGCCTGACCAGGACCGGCGACATCGTCGGCTCCCCCGACTACGTCGCCCCCGAGCGGATCCTCGGCCACCGGGCGGGGCCGGAGTCGGACCTGTGGTCGCTGGGCGCCACGCTGTACGCGGCCCTGGAGGGGCAGTCGCCGTTCCACCGCACCACCACCATGAGCACGCTGCAGGCGGTCATCGCCGACCCGCTGCCCGACCCGCGCAACGCGGGCGTCCTGACCCCCGTCCTGGAGGCGCTGTTACGCAAGGACCCGTCCGCACGGCCGGACGCGGTCGAGGCCGTGCGCATGCTGCGCGAGGTGGCCGGCGGCAGAACGAGCGGTACCCTTCCGCACCTGCCGCCGGAGGGGCCCGCGCCCGACTACACCCGGACGCAGGCGACCCCGTCGACGCCGATACCCGGCCGGGCCACGCCTCCGCCGGCCGCGGGCGCACCGGTGGGCCCGCCACCGGCCGCGGGCCCCCTGGTGCCCGGGTACGGCCCGCCCGTGGCGCCCATGCCGACCGGCCCGCCGAGCCCGCCCGGCGGGTATCCCGGCCCGCCGGCACCGGCCGAGCGGCCGGGCCCGGACGACGACCGCGGCCGTCGGCGGCGCCGGGTGCTGGCGATTGCGGGGAGCGCACTGGCACTGCTGCTGGTGGGCGGTGTGACCTACGCGGTGGTCAACAGCACCTCCAGCGGGCCCGCGACCCCGGCCGTCGCCCCGGCCGCCTCGCCGTCGGCATCGGTCCCGTCCGCGCCGACCCCCACGCCCACCCCCACTCCCACCGCGGCGCCCACGCCAACCGTCACGGCCACGGCCACGGTCACGGCGCCGGCCACCCCCGCGCCCGCCACTCCCGCCCCGGCCACTCCAGCGCCCGCCCTGCCCCCGGCCCCCGCCGGCTACCGCTGGGTCGACGACCCGGCCGGATTCCTGGTGGCCGTCCCGCAGGGCTGGACACGGGCCGAGCACGGCGGGCAGATCGACTACTCGCCCGACGGCGGCGTCCACCTGCTCCGCTTCGGCGTCACCCCGGGCGCGACGCAGTCCTCAGAGCAGCACTTTTTGCAACTGGAGCAGACCGTCGGCCAGTCCCGCGACTACCAGCGGATCACGCTCCAGGCGAACGTCTACCAGGGCCGTGACGGCGCCGTGTGGGAGTTCACCTTCACCGACCAGCGTGGCCCCCGGCACGCGATCGACCAGGCCTTCATCGCCCCGAACGGCACCGAGTACGCGATCTACATGTCCGCGCCGGCGCAGGAGGACTGGACGACCACCCAGCAGCGCTTCAACACCGTCCTGAACACCTTCACGGTGAAGTGACGGCGCGGGCCGCACAATGCCGAACGGCCGGACCTCCCGAGGAGGTCCGGCCGTTCGCTAGGCGCGGGCTGCGCCATGTGCGGGCTGTCAGGCGTCGCCGCCGGCGGCGCCCGGGTCGGCCGCCGCCACGTCGAGCAGCCGGTAGCGGTCGATCGCGTCCTTCAGGGCGCTGCGGTCGATCTTGCCCTGCTTGGAGAGCTCGGTGAGCACCGCCAGGACGACCGACTGCGCGTCGATGTGGAAGAAGCGACGGGCCGCGCCGCGGGTGTCGGCGAAGCCGAAGCCGTCGGCACCCAGCGACTGGTACTGGCCCGGCACCCAGCGGGCGATCTGGTCCGGCACCGCGCGCATCCAGTCGGACACGGCGACGACCGGGCCCTCGGCGCCCTGGAGCTTCTGGGTGACGTACGGGACGCGCTGCTGCTCCTCGGGGTGCAGCAGGTTGAACTCCTCGGCCTCCACCGCGTCGCGGCGCAGCTCGTTCCAGGAGGTCGCGGACCAGACGTCGGCCTTGACGTTCCACTCCTCGGCGAGGATGCGCTGGGCCTCCAGGGCCCACGGCACGGCCACGCCGGAGGCGAGGATCTGGGCCGGGATCTGGCCGGCGGTGCCCGGGGCGTACTTGTGCAGACCCTTGAGGATGCCCTCGACGTCCACGTTCTCGGGCTCGGCCGGCATCTTGATCGGCTCGTTGTAGACGGTGAGGTAGTAGAACACGTCCTCGCCGTTCGGGTGCTCGGCGCTGGAGCCGTACATCCGGCGCAGACCGTCCTGGACGATGTGCGCGATCTCGAAGCCGTACGCCGGGTCGTACGCGACGACGCCGGGGTTGGTCGAGGCCAGCAGGTGCGAGTGGCCGTCGGCGTGCTGCAGGCCCTCACCGGTCAGCGTGGTGCGACCGGCGGTGGCACCGAGGACGAAGCCGCGGGCCAGCTGGTCGGCCATCTGCCAGAACTGGTCGCCGGTGCGCTGGAACCCGAACATCGAGTAGAAGACGTACACGGGGATCAGCGGCTCGCCGTGGGTGGCGTAGGCCGAGCCGGCGGCGATCAGCGAGGCGGTGCAGCCGGCCTCGGAGATGCCGTCGTGCAGCATCTGGCCCTTCGGCGACTCCTTGTAGGCGAGGAGCAGATCACGGTCGACCGACTCGTAGGTCTGGCCGAGCGGGTTGTAGATCTTCGCCGACGGGAAGAGCGAGTCCATGCCGAAGGTGCGGTACTCGTCGGGCGCGATCGGCACGAAGCGGTTGCCGATGCCCTTGTCCCGCATGAGGTCCTTGAGCAGCCGGACGAACGCCATGGTGGTGGCGATGGTCTGGTTGCCGGACCCCTTCTTGACCGCCTTGTACGCGTCGTCGCCGGGCAGCTCCAGCTTGCGCGGGCGCACCTTGCGGGTCGGCACGTAGCCGCCGAGCTCCTGGCGGCGGTCGTGCATGTACTGGATCTCTTCCGAGTTGCGGCCCGGGTGGTAGTAGGGCGGGTAGCCCTCTTCGAGCTGCTTGTCGGTGATCGGCAGGTGCAGCCGGTCGCGGAAGCGCTTCAGGTCCTCGACCGTCAGCTTCTTCATCTGGTGGGTGGCGTTGCGGCCCTCGAAGTTGGGGCCCAGCGTCCAGCCCTTCACGGTCTGGGCGAGGATGACCGTCGGCTGGCCCTTGTGCTCGCGGGCCGCCTTGAACGCCGCGTAGATCTTCTTGTGGTCGTGGCCGCCGCGACCCAGGTGCTGGATCTGCTGGTCGGTCATGTTCTCGACCATGGCGCGCAGGCGCAGGTCGCCGCCGAAGAAGTGCTCGCGGATGTACGCACCGGTCTCGGTGGCGTAGGTCTGGAACTGGCCGTCCACCGTGGTGTTCAGCTTGTTCACCAGGACGCCGTCGCGGTCCTGGGCGAGCAGCGGGTCCCAGGAACGGTCCCAGACCAGCTTGATCACGTTCCAGCCGGCGCCCCGGAACTGGGACTCCAGCTCCTGGATGATCTTGCCGTTGCCGCGGACCGGGCCGTCCAGGCGCTGCAGGTTGCAGTTGACCACGAAGGTCAGGTTGTCCAGGCCCTCGCGGGCGGCCAGCGACAGCTGGCCGAGCGACTCGGGCTCGTCCATCTCGCCGTCGCCGAGGAAGGCGTACACCTGCGAGTCGGAGGTGTCCTTGATGCCGCGGTGCTCCAGGTAGCGGTTCATCCGGGCCTGGTAGATCGCGCCGAGCGGGCCGAGGCCCATCGAGACGGTCGGGAACTCCCAGAAGTCCGGCATCAGCCGCGGGTGCGGGTAGCTGGAGAGGCCGTACGGAGCCTTCGACTTCTCCTGGCGGAAGGCGTCGAGCTGCTGCTCGGTGAGTCGGTCCAGCAGGAACGCGCGGGCGTAGATGCCCGGGGAGGCGTGGCCCTGGAAGAAGATCTGGTCGCCGGACTCGCCCTCGGCGTCCTTGCCACGGAAGAAGTAGTTGAAGCCGACGTCGTACAGCGACGCGGAGGAGGCGAAGGTGGCGATGTGGCCGCCCACGCCGATGCCGGGGCGCTGGGCCCGGGAGACCATGACGGCCGCGTTCCACCGGGTCGCGTTGAGGATCTTGCGCTCGATCTCCTCGTTGCCGGGGAAGAACGGCTCGTCCTTGGTGGCGATGGTGTTGACGTAGTCCGTGCTGCGCATCTCGGGCACGGCGACACGCTTCTCGCGGGCGCGCTCGATCAGGCGGAGCATCAGGTAGCGGGCACGCTCGCGCCCCCGCTCGTCGATGGCCGCGTCAAGCGACTCCAGCCATTCCGCGGTCTCCTCGGGATCGAAGTCCGGGACCTGACTCGGAAGGCCGCCAATGATGATCGGGTTGCGATCGGATCCGGAAGCCACGCTGTTCCTTCACTGTCGGTCGAAACTGAGGTGTGTCGCGCCGCCTCCATCGTGCTACCGCGCTCGGAGATCCGTCATCTCTACCGATCGGTAACCGTTCCGCCTGGTGGGCGGGACGGTCTGGCGGTGTGCGGTCACGGGCTTCGTCGCCTGCGCCGCGCACCCCCGGGTGTTACGAACAGAGGTGGTCCGACCTGGTTTCCCGTCGCCCGATGGCGGGCGCCCGGGATGAGGGCCAACAGGAGACTCTACGCCCGCGCGACGCGCGGACCCGAATGCCGTTCGCATCTCGGGCATGAGTGCGGCCTGTCGGCCGGGACCTCCCGAAGCATCCTTGTCTCACACAGAGAAGGGCAAATCGATGTGATTCCCGACACGTCGACCGGCGTGTCCCGCTGCGACACGTCAACCTTTGGAGGGGATCGGGGGTCGGGTACTTGCGCGAACCGCCGCGCCCGTGTGGACTACGGCCACAGCCTCGGCATGGACGCCGAGCCGAATACTGGAGGTTATTCCCGTGAGCGCGACCGCGGACCCCGCGGACAAGTCCAACCCGGCGGCCCGTCTCGGCTTCGAAGAGGGCCAGATCATTCAGGAGCTGGGGTACGACGAAGACACTGACCAGGATCTCCGCGAAGGCATCGAGGAGATCATCGGGGCGGATCTCGTCGACGAGGACTACGACGACGTCGCCGACGCCGTCCTGCTGTGGCACCGCGACGACGACGGAGACCTCACCGACGCCCTCGTCGACGCCCTGGAATACCTGGCCGAGGGCGGTCTGATCTGGCTGCTGACGCCCAAGACCGGCCGTGACGGCCACATCGAGGCCTCCGACATCGCGGACGCGGCCCGCACCGCCGGCCTCTCCCAGACCAGCTCGATCGCGATCGCCAAGGACTGGGCGGCCACCCGCCTGGCGACCAAGTCCGCGGCCAAGCCGGGCGGCAAGCGCTGAGCCGGCCCTGATGCCCTAGCCGGGCCCCGCTGGAGCTTCCTCCAGCGGGGCCCGGCCGTTTCCGCAGCCCGTTGGAGCCGCCACCGCAGTGGCGTTCGCCCAGGGCGAAAGCGGACGACCGAACGGCCCTGCGCCTCACCCGTCCGGCCGAATCCACTCGAACGGATGCAAGGATGTGGCTCGCCGCGCCCGCCGCGCGGCGCCGTCGCACCAGAAAGGTCCCACCATGGCCATCGAGGTCGGTACCGAGGCTCCGGACTTCGAGCTCAGGAACCAGCACGGCGAGCTGGTCCGGCTCTCCGACTTCCGGGGCGAGAAGAACGTCGTCCTGGTCTTCTACCCGTTCTCCTTCACCGGCGTCTGCACCGGCGAGGTCTGCGCGATCCAGAAGGAACTGCCGCGACTGCAGAACGACGAGGTCCAGGTGCTCGGCGTCTCCAACGACTCGCCGTTCACCCAGCGCGTCTACGCCGACCAGGAGGGCCTGGACTACCCGCTGCTGTCGGACTTCTGGCCGCACGGCGAGGTCTCCCGCGCCTACGGCGTCTTCAACGAGGAGAAGGGCTGCGCGCTGCGCGGCACCTTCGTGATCGACAAGGCGGGCGTGGTCCGCTGGAACGTCGTGAACGACCTCCCGGACGCCCGGGACGAGCAGGAGTACCTGAAGGTCCTCGGCGCGCTCTGACGCCGGCGCACGGCCGTACGGGCCCGGCCGGCCGAACTCGAACGGCCGCGCCGGGCCCGCATGCGTGTCCGGACGGGAACCCCGCACTACGCTCGAGCCGTTGATCGGAGGAGGCACGGGAGCCGCTGGCCGGCCGGCGCCTCGGACCGCACCACCCGGGGGTACCAGCGTGTGCCTCCCGATTCTTGGAGGACACGTGGGAGTCAGCCTGAGCAAGGGCGGCAATGTCTCGCTCACCAAGGAGGCCCCGGGCCTCGCGGCCGTGATCGTCGGCCTGGGCTGGGACGTCCGGACCACCACCGGTACGGACTTCGACCTGGACGCCAGCGCGCTGCTCTGCAACGACCAGGGCAAGGTCGCCACGGACGGCAACTTCGTCTTCTTCAACAACCTGCGGAGCCCGGACGGCTCGGTCGAGCACACCGGTGACAACCGCACCGGCGAGGGCGAGGGCGACGACGAGGCGATCAAGGTCAACCTGACCTCCGTCCCGGCCGACGTCCAGAAGATCGTCTTCCCGGTCTCCATCTACGACGCCGAGACCCGGTCGCAGAACTTCGGCCAGGTGCGCAACGCGTTCATCCGCGTGGTCAACCAGGCCGACAACAACGAGCTGGCCCGCTACGACCTCTCCGAGGACGCCTCGACCGAGACCGCGATGGTCTTCGGCGAGCTGTACCGCAGCGGCGGCGAGTGGAAGTTCCGCGCCATCGGCCAGGGCTACGCCTCCGGCCTGCGCGGCATCGCCCAGGACTTCGGCGTCAACGTCTGACGCGTCGCGGCTGCTGCGCCGTCCGCCGTGGCGTCGCGCGGTCCGATCCGTCCGCGGACGGGCCGGTCCTCGCCTGACGCGGCACCACCCGGCCGGGGCGGCCGTGGACACCTCGGGGTCCGCGGCCGTTCCGGCTTCGTGCTGCCCGGGGCGCTGCGAGGATGTGAGTTCAGGAAGTTCAGGCGGCCAAAGGGGGCCGCCCGGGGTCGCGGTGGACTAAACCTGGAATGTCGCGCCCCGGGAGAAGGCAGGGAGGAAGAACAAGTCATGGTTGTCACGCTCGCCAAGGGCGGGAACGTCTCGCTCAGCAAGGCCGCACCGAATCTGACGCAGGTGCAGATCGGTCTCGGCTGGTCCGCCCGCTCGACCACGGGCGCACCGTTCGACCTCGACGCGAGCGCACTGATCTGCGGCGGGGGCCGGGTGCTCGGTGACGAGTACTTCGTGTTCTACAACAACCTCAAGAGCCCGGAGGGCTCCGTCGAGCACACCGGTGACAACCTCACCGGTGGCGAGGAGTCCGGCGACGACGAGGTGGTCCTGGTCAACCTGGAGCTGATCCCGGCCCAGGCGGACAAGGTGGTCTTCGCGGTGTCGATCTACGACGCCGAGTCGCGCCTGCAGAACTTCGGCCAGGTGCGCAACGCCTACATCCGGGTCGTCAATTCCGTGGACGGTCAGGAGATCGCCCGCTACGACCTCACCGAGGACGCGTCCAGCGAGACGGCGATGATCTTCGGCGAGCTGTACCGCTACGCGGGCGAGTGGAAGTTCCGCGCGGTGGGCCAGGGCTACGCATCCGGCCTCCGGGGCATCGCCCTCGATTTCGGCGTAAACGTACAGTAAGGGCGATCTGGCGAAAATCAGACTGATCGCACTCACTTCATGGTCATGAGAACAGAGGGCAGTGCGGGGGTGACCTGACCGGGCCCGGCCCGGTCAGGGCGTCTCGGGACGAGGCCGCACCCCGGCACGCCCCGAACCCGAAAGGTAACCAAGTCCCGTGTTCCTCCGCACTTTCGGCTGGTCGTTCGCGATCACCGTCGTCGGCCTGATCGCGGCCGGCCTGCTCTGGGGAGCTGAAGGCTTCGGCGTCGTGCTGATCCTCTCCGTCCTGGAGATCTCCCTGTCGTTCGACAACGCGGTGGTCAACGCCACGGTGCTGAAGCGGATGAACCCGTTCTGGCAGAAGATCTTCCTGACGGTCGGCGTGCTGATCGCCGTCTTCGGCATGCGCCTGGTCTTCCCGCTGCTGGTCGTCGGCCTCACCGCCAAGCTCAATCCGGCCACGGTCATCGACCTCGCGCTCCACCCGGACAACACCCACAACGGCCTCACGTACGGCCAGTACCTGGAGGCGGCCAACCCCGCGATCGCGGCGTTCGGCGGCATCTTCCTGCTCATGATCTTCCTCGACTTCGCGTTCGAGGAGAAGGAGCACAACTGGCTCGCCTGGATCGAGCGCCCGCTGGAGAAGGTCGGCAAGCTGGACGCCTTCTCCTCGGTGATCGCACTGGTCGCGCTGGTGCTCTCGGCCCACTTCTTCGCCGGGGAGCACGCCGAGACCGTCCTGCTCGCCGGAATCCTCGGCCTGGTCACCTACCTCGTGGTCGGCGGCCTCTCGTCGATCTTCGAGTCGGGCCTGGAGGAGGAGGCCGAGCGCGAGGAGGAGGCCGAGAAGGCCGGGAAGTCCCTCGTCCAGGTGGCCGGCAAGGCCGCGTTCTTCCTCTTCCTCTACCTGGAGGTCCTGGACGCCTCGTTCTCCTTCGACGGCGTGGTCGGCGCGTTCGCCATCTCCAACGACATCTTCATGATCACGCTGGGCCTCGGCATCGGCGCGATGTACATCCGTTCGCTGACCGTCTTCCTGGTCCGCAAGGGCACCCTGGACGACTACGTCTACCTGGAGCACGGCGCGCACTACGCGATCGGCGCGCTCTCGGTGATCCTGCTGGTCGGCATCAAGTACCACATCCCGGAGATCGTCACCGGGCTGATCGGCGTCGCCTTCATCGGGCTGGCGCTCGGCTCGTCGATCCTGCGCAACAGGCGCGAGGGCGCGAACGACGAGAACGAACTGGTGAGTGCCGGCAAGTAGCCTGCCGGGCACGCGAAACGGCCGCCTCCGGGATTCCGGGGGCGGCCGTTCGCTTTGCGCCGGGCGTCAGCCGAGCTGCTGCTCGATCGCGCGCAGCTTGCGCTCCAGGGAGTCCAGCTTCGGCATCGACAGGGTGTCGTCGTCGGCCGTCAGGTCGATCGCCGAGCTGCGGTAGGAGGAGCTCGTCGAGTCGGCGGTGGACGAGGCCGAGGAGTACGTCGTCGGCGCGGAGTAGGACGACGACGAGCCGACGGCGGCACGCGGGCGGCGGCCGGCGTCCAGGGCGCTCAGCGAGGCGGGTTCGAGCGCGGAGGTCGCGGAGTTCGAGGCGGTGGTGTCCGAACCGGCGGCTAGGGCAGGCTCCGTAGCGGTCGGGCCGTCGCCGGCAGCGGTGAGCGCGGGCACCTGACGGCCGCCGCGGGCCCGTGCGAACATGCCGCCCTGGCGCGAGATCGCCTTCAGCTCGGCCCGCTCGCGACGGTCGGCCGTCCGGGCGCGCGCCTTGGCGTCCAGCTTCGCCTGGCGCTCCTCGCGCACCTCCTCGACGGCCTCGTCCAGGCTGCGGACGTTCTCCAGCAGCATCAGCGACCACGCCGCGTACGTCTCGCGCGGGGCGCGCAGCCAGCGGACGATCCGGATCTGCGGCAGCGGGCGCGGCACCAGGCCCTGCTCGCGCAGCGCGGCCTTGCGGGTCTGCTTCAGCGCCCGGTCGAACAGGATCGCCGCCGAGATCGACATGCCGGAGAAGAACTGCGGGGCGCCGGCGTGGCCGAGACCGCGCGGCGCGTGCACCCAGTTGAACCAGGCCGAGGCGATCGCGAACACCCAGACCAGCAGACGGGATCCGAGCGCGGCGTCACCGTGGCTGGCCTCGCGGACGGCGAGCACCGAGCAGAACATCGCGGCGCCGTCCAGACCGAACGGGACGAGGTACTCCCAGCCGTTCGACAGGCCCAGGTTCTCCTTGCCGAAGCCCACCAGGCCGTGGAAGGACAGCGCGGCCGCGACGCCGGCGCAGCAGAACAGCAGTGTGTAGGAGGAGATCCCGTAGATCATCTCCTTGCGGCGCCGGCGCTCCTCGCTGCGCTCCCAGGAGTCGCCGGAGTCGTCCTTGTTGGTGTTCTTGAAGCGCAGCGTCGCCACCAGGACGGCGACGAACAGCAGGGCTGCGCCGCCGACGACGGTCCAGACCAGCTGTATGGAGGTCAGGTTCATTGCGGGTCGGGCCTCGGGTTTCCGGCAGGGGACGGGGTTCACGATGCGACGCATGTGGTCAAAGTCCGTATATATGACATGACCTGACGGTCAGTTCGTCGCCGCACGGCGTGCCCCGCGCGCCCGCGCAGGGGCGGACGGGACACCTGTGCGGCTAGACGATATCGCGTCCGAAGGGGCCGCATGGTACGGGAGGGCGGCTTCCTCCGGCCAATCGGCCCGCCGGTGAACGCCGGTGGGCCCGGCGGGGTAGGGGAGAGGGAGGTTTCGGGTATCCGTCGGCCGGTTCGATGCCCGATCATGGAGCGACGGACCGTCAGATCGCCTGGCGGAGGCAGGGGGAGGACTGGATGGTCTCGATCTGGGAGTACCTGCGCGGGGACCGGAACTACACGTTCGACAACCCGGGCGGCCAGCACAAGGTCACCCTCACCAAGTCGGCCCCGCAGCACGCGATCACCGGCTCCGCGGCCACCACCGGCTACCTCTACGTCAACCTGCACTGGACCATGCGCTCCGGCGGCGCCCGGCCGAGCAGCCGGGAGACGTTCAGGCGCATGTTCAGCCCGCGCATCCTGAGCCCGATGGAGCCGGACTCGCCGCAGGGCAGCGCACAGGTGAACGTCGACCTCGACCTGGCGTGCATGTACGAACTCTCCGACGGCACCCGGGGCGTGGTGCAGCCGCTCGGCAACTTCTTCGGTGACCTCCAGCAGCCGCCGTACATCAAGCTCAGCGGCGACGACCAGTACGGGGCGCCGTCGGGCGAGACGATGTACGTCAACCTGGAGAAGAAGGACAAGTTCAAACGGCTGCTGATCTTCGTCTACATCTACGACGGCACACCGGCCTTCGAGCAGTCCCACGCGGTGGTGACGATCGTGCCGCAGACCGGGCCGCGGATTGAGATCAAGCTGGAGGAGCGGGCCCGGGCGGCGCGCTCGTGCGCGGTGGTGCTGATCGAGAACGCGGGGGACAACCAGCTGACGGTGCGTCGCGAGGTGCGGTACGTCAACGGGTTCCAGGCGGACATCGACCGGCTGTACGGGTTCGGGATGCAGTGGCAGCGCGGGTACAAGAGCCCGCCGGGGAGCGAGTAGGAGTGTGACGAGCCCCGCCGGGCGGCCGTCGTGGGTGGCGGCTTTCGCGCGGCGGGGCTCGGCGGGTCTCGTCGAGTCTTGTCGGGTCTCGTCGGGTGTCTTCGGAGCCGGGTGCGTCCGTCAGCGGGGCTGGAACTGCGGGCCCTGCGGCGGCAGCGCGAACTCCTCGGCCGGGGGCTGGGCTTGGTTCGTCTGCGGCGGGGCCGGGTGCTGGGGCTGCTGCTGCCCGGTGTTCGCGGGCGGCGGGTAGCCGTAGCCGCCGGCGGCGTGCGGCTGGTGCGGGACCGACGGGGTCTGCGGCGGGTACCCGTAGCCGGCCGGCGGCTGTGCCGGGTTCGGCGGGGGGTAGCCGTAGCCGGCCTGCGCGGGCGGCGGCGGATAGCCGTAGCCCGTACCGGACTGCGGGGGCGGGTAGCCGTACCCGGTGCCGGGCTGCGGGGCGGGGTGCGCCGGCGGCGGCGGGGTGGTCGGGGGTACGGCGGACGGCGTCATCGTCGGCGGGGTCGAGGGCGGCGGGGGAGCGGTGGTGCCGGTCGTCGGCGCCGCGGTGGGCGGGGGCGGGGTCGCCGGTGCGTTGGCGGCGGCGCCCGTGGCGGCCTCCTGGCGGGCCGCGTTCTGCGGGACCGCCGGAGCCAGGGTGAAGGTGCCGGGCTCGGGCCGGGCGGCCGGGCGCGGATCGGGCAGCGGGGTGCTGCGCGGGTCGACGGCGTGGGTGGGCGCGGGTGCCGGGGGCACGGGCGGGTTGGCCGCGGCCTCCGCCTCGTCGTCGACGGTGATGCCGAAGTCGGTGGCCAGTCCGATCAGCCCGGAGGCGTAGCCCTGGCCGACCGCCCGGAACTTCCAGGCGCCGGCCCGCCGGTACAGCTCGCCCGCGACCAGCGCGGTGACGGCGTCGGCGTCGGTGACCGCGAACTCGGCGATCGCGGGCCCGTTCTCGCCGGCCGCGGCGTCGAAGAGCAGCACGCGCAGCCCGGCCACGGCACCGAAGGCGCCGCCCTCGGCCGAGCCCGCCAGGACCACCCGGTCCACGTCGGCCGGCAGCTTGGCCAGCTCGACCTCGACGGTGTCGGTGATCTCGGCGCCGTCCGGGGTCTGCTGCTTGGGCAGGTGGCGGACCAGGCCGGAGGGGTGCCGCGGCTGGTTGTAGAAGACGAAGTCGGCATCCGAACGGACCCTGCCGTCGGTGCCGAGCAGCAGCGCGGACGCGTCCACGTCCGGCGCACCGGGCGTGGCGCTCCAGCGCAGCACGGCGCGGACCGCCGCGGCCGGCAGTGCGATGTTGGCGCCCTTGGCCATCACGTGCGTCATAGCCGACCATCCTGCCTCTTCGCCACCCCTTCGGACAACGTGACCGAAGCCGCCGCGGGTGCGGCGGATTTTGCCAAGGCTTGCGTTTGACGGCCCGTTGCCGGGTGTCGGCAAGTCCGGGTGAAGCGGACGGTAGTCTTCCGGGACTCCGGTGGTCCGGGACGGGGGCCGAGCCGCATTCGGCCGGAACTCGTCCGTACGATGGGCCGCCGGACGGCCCGGGAGGGCGTGGCGAAGGGCGGACGAAGGAGCGCACGAGAAGGGCGGGGCGCGGAGGGCAGCCGCAGTCCCGTGGCCGGGAACCACCATGCCCGGTGGACCGGTTAACCATCGTGTCGTCCCGTGCCGCCGCACGCCGCCTCGCACCCCCGGAACCGGACCGGCGGCCGTCGAAACCTCTGAGGAGAGCACCTTGCGCCATTTCGGCCACCTCGCCGACGACGTACGCGGCCGGCTCTTCCTCGAACAGCCTCGGCCGTTCTCCCCGGAGAGCGATGCGGCGGTGCTCGCCACCGCGCTCGGCGGCACCCTCTACAGCCCCGCCACCAGGCCCGCGCTGGCCGCCGACATCCGCAAACAGGCTGCTCGGGGCGTGGTGTCGATGGTGCTCTGCCTGGAGGACGCGATCGCCGACCACGAGGTGGACGCGGGAGAGCGCAACCTCGTCGAGCAGTTCGCGGACCTGGTCAATGATTTCACTGACTGCGCACATGTTCATCCCCTGCTCTTCATCAGAGTTCGCGCTGCCTCCCAGATCGTGGACCTCACCCGGCGGCTCGGACCGGCCGCCGCCCTGCTCACTGGCTTCGTCTTGCCCAAGTTCACCGGGCGGAGCGGCCGCGCGTACCTCGACGCGCTCGCCGAGGCCGAGACCGTCGGCGGACGGCGGCTGTTCGCGATGCCCGTGCTGGAGTCGCCCGAACTCGCCCACCTGGAGACCAGGCGCGAGCAGCTCTTCGGCATCGCCCGGCTGCTCGCCGAGCACCGCGACCGGGTGCTCGCCGTCCGCCTCGGCGTCACCGACCTCTGCTCCGCGTACGGCCTGCGCCGCTCGCCCGACCTCACCGCGTACGACGTCGCGCTCGTCGCCGGGGTGATCGGCGACGTGGTCAACGTCCTCGGCCGGGCGGACGGCACCGGGTTCACCGTCACCGGGCCGGTCTGGGAGTACTTCCCGGTCCAGGAGCGGATGTTCAAGCCGCAGCTGCGGCGCACCCCGTTCGCCGAGGCGTCCGGCTTCGCCGAGGCGTCCGGGGCGGCCCGGACCTCCGGCGAGGAGGTCCGCCGGCGGATCATCGAACACGACCTGGACGGGCTGATCCGGGAGATTGAACTCGACCGCGCCAACGGCCTGCTGGGCAAGACCTGCATCCACCCCAGCCACGTCCCCGCAGTCCACGCCCTCTCGGTGGTCACGCACGAGGAGTACTGCGACGCCCGGGACATCCTCCGCCAGGAGCAGGACGGCGGCGGGGTGCTGCGCTCGGCGTACACCAACAAGATGAACGAGGCCCGGCCGCACCGGGCCTGGGCGGAGCGGGTACTGCTGCGCGCGGAGGTGTTCGGGGTGGCCCGGGAGGACGTGAGCTTCGCGGAACTGCTGTCGGCCTGCCTGTGCGGGGCCTGAGCCTGAGCGTCCCCTGTTCGCCCGTCTGTTCGCCCGTCTGTTCACCCCGTCCGTTCACCCCGTCCGTTCGCCCCGTCTGTTCGCCCCGTCTGTTCGCCCCGTCGTTTCACCGTCGTACCACCGAAAGCAGGACCAGAGTGCGGGACCAGAGCGAAAGCAGGACCAGAGTGACAGCAGAGCAGACGTGGACCGGCCGCTGGGTCGCCGACCGGGCCGGGGTCGACCTCGCCGGATCCGACCGCCTCACCGCCCTGGTCGGCCTGGCCCTGCGCGAGAACCGCAAGCGCGCCCACCTGCTGGTCTCCACCGTGCTCGGCAAGCACGTCCCGCAGCGCCCCTCGGTCGTCCACGGCGCAGGGCTCGACCTCGGCCGCCGGGTCCGCGAGCTGCTCGGTGCCGAGGCCGCCGCGCGGGCCGTCGTCCTCGGCTACGCGGAGACGGCGACCGCGCTCGGCCACAGCGTCGCCGACGGCCTCGCCGCCCCCTACCTGCACTCCACCCGCCGCCCGGTGCCCGGCGTGCCCCCGCTCGGCGGTTTCGAGGAGGAGCACTCGCACGCCACCGCTCACCTGCTCCTCCCCGCCGACCCCGAACTCCTCGCCGGGGACGGCCCGTTGGTGCTCGTCGACGATGAGTTCTCGACCGGCCGGACCGTCCTCAACACCATCCGCGAACTGCACGCCCGCCACCCGCGCGCCCACTACGTCGTCGTCGCGCTCGTCGACCTGCGCGCCGAGGCCGACCGGCGCCGGCTCGCCGACGCCGCCGCCGAACTCGGCGTCCGGCTGGACCTGGTGGCCGCCGCCACCGGTGCCGTCCGGCTGCCCGCCGACCTCCTCGACCGCGCCGAGCGGCTGATCGCCGAGGCCGGTCCGGCCCCCGACCTCCCGCCGGCCGCGCCCGCCCCGCTCGTCCGGGTCGACCTGGACTGGCCCGCCGGCCTGCCCGACGGCGGGCGGCACGGGTTCACCGCCGAGCACCGCGCCCGGCTCGACGCCGCGCTGCCCGCGCTGGCGCGGCAGCTGGCCGACGCGCTCGGTGCCGAACTGCCGCGCCGCGCCCTGGTGTTGGGCTTCGAGGAGCTGATGTACACGCCGCTGCGCCTCGCCGACGCGCTCGCCGACCGGCTCGGCGGCGACCGCGTCCGGTACTCCACCACGACCCGCTCGCCCGTCCTCGCCGTGGACGACCCCGGCTACGCCATCCGCACCCGCCTTGCCTTCCCCGCCCACGACGACCCGCAGGACGACGCCTCGCGCGAGCGCTACGCGTACAACGTCGCTCCCGGCGCCGACCTGGCCCGCCGCTTCGACGCCGTCGTGCTGGTCGTCGACGACGTCGCCGACACCCCCGCCCTGCACGAGGGCGAGCGCGCGCTGCTCACCCAGCTGCGGCAGGTCACCGACCGGGTGGTGCTCGCGGTGCTGCCGTCCCACCGGCCCGTTCCCGCGCCCGTCCGGGCACTGCCCCGCCCGCTGCGCGGCCCCGCGTTCTCGTCCTACCGCCCCGACGAGGTGGCCTGGCTGCTCAAGGACCTCTCCGGCCTCGCACTCGAAGCCCCCACCGAGGAGCGCGAGGAGGCCGTCCAGAACGGCGGGGCGCACTACGCCGAATCGCTGCCGGTCGAGTACCAGCCCAGCCCCGAGTACCAGGAGCTGTTCCACCAGGCGCTGCGCGTCTCCGCCCGCCGGATCGCCCTCGCCGTCGGCACCGTCGCCGAGACGCTGGTGCGCGAGCGCGGGCGGGGCGTGGTGCTCGCCTCGCTGGCCCGGGCCGGCACGCCCGTCGGCATCCTGGTACGCCGCTGGCTCGCCTTCGCGCACGGCCTGGACACCCCGCACTACGCCGTCTCGATCGTCCGCGGTCGGGGCATCGACCCCGTCGCCCTGCGCTACCTCGCGGCCCGCCACCACGCCCCGGACGTCGTGTTCGTCGACGGCTGGACGGGCAAGGGCGCGATCGCCCGCGAACTCGCCGACGCCCTCGCCGGCACGCCCTTCGACCCCGACCTCGCCGTCCTCGCCGACCCCGGCCGCTGCGTGCGCACCCACGGCACCCGAGATGACTTCCTGATCCCCTCCGCCTGCCTCAACTCCACGGTGTCCGGCCTGGTTTCGCGCACCGTCCTGCGCGACGACCTGATCGGCCCGGACGACTTCCACGGCGCCAAGCACTACACCGAGCTGGCCGGCGGGGACGTCTCCGCCGCCTTCCTCGACACCGTGACCGACCACTTCGCCGCCGTCCGCGCGGAGGCGCTCCTGGCCGCCGACCGGCTCGGCGCGGCCCCCGACCGCACGCCCGACTGGGCCGGCTGGGCCGCCGTCGAGCGGATCAGCGCCGAGTACGGCATCGGCAGCGTCAACCTGGTCAAGCCCGGCGTCGGCGAGACCACCCGGGTGCTGCTGCGCCGCGTCCCCTGGCGGGTCCTCGCCCGCCGCGGCGCCGGCCCCGACCTCGACCACGTGCGCCTGCTCGCCGCCCAGCGCGGCGTCCCGGTCGAGGAGGTCGACGGCCTGCCGTACACCTGCGTCGGTCTCATCCACCCCCACTACAGCCGCGGAGCAACCGGGCCCACCGGCAAGGCCGTTCCGGTGAAGGAGTCCTGATGAGCGTCCTCGTGGCCAGCGACCTGGACCGCACCCTGATCTACTCCAACCGGGCCCTCGCCCTGGACGTCCCCGACCGGCTCGCCCCGCGGCTGCTCTGCGTCGAGGTGCACGACGGCAGGGCGCTCTCGTTCATGACCGAACAGGCCGCGGCGCTGCTCGTCGAACTCACCCGCGAGGCCTGCTTCGTGCCTTCGACCACCCGCACCCTCGCCCAGTACGAGCGGATCAACCTGCCCGGCCCGACGCCCGGCTGGATCCCCCCGTACGCGATCTGCGGCAACGGCGGGCAGCTGCTCGTCGACGGCGTGCCGGACCGGGACTGGCGCGCCGAGATCACCGCGCGGCTCGCCGACGCCTCGGCACCGCTCGCCGAGATCGTCGAGCACCTCGCCCTGTGCGCCGACCCGGAGTGGACGCACAAGCGGCGCGTCGCCGACGAGTCGTTCGCGTACCTCGTCGTCGAGCGCGCGCAACTGCCGGACGGCTGGCTCGACGGGCTCACCGGCTGGTGCGCCGAACGCGGCTGGACCGTCTCGCTCCAGGGCCGCAAGGTGTACGCCGTGCCGGCGCCGCTCTCCAAGAGCGCCGCCCTCGCCGAAGTCGTCCGGCGGACCGGCGCGTCCACCGTGCTCGCCGCCGGGGACTCCCTGCTCGACGCCGACCTGCTGCTCGCCGCCGACGCCGCCTGGCGGCCCGGGCACGGCGAACTCGCCGACGGCGGCTGGACGGCCCCCGGCGTCACCGCCCTGGACGAGGTGGGGGTGGCGGCGGGGGAGGAGATCGTCCGACGGGTCCTGGCGCGGGTGCGGGGTGAGGTGGCGGCGGTTCCCGCTTAGACCGGCCGTGTCGTCTTAGCCGCAGCACCCTCCGCCGCAGCAGCCGCCTCCGCCTCCGCCGGCGGGGGCCTGGCGCTGCGGCGTGCTGCTGCTGCCGGTGACGGCGACGGTGGACAGCAGCTTCACCGTGTCCTCGTGGCCCTGCGGGCAGACGGCGGGGTCGTTGGCCTGCGCCATCGTGCGGCGCAGCTCGAACGTGGCGCCGCAGGAGCGGCAGCGGAAGTCGTAGCGTGGCATAGGGGCAGGGTACCGATGCGTCGTCCTGGCCGGTGTCGGCGGTGACGTCCTTGCTGGGCATGCCGGTGCCTTGCCGGTGCCTTGCTGGTCTACCGGTGACTGCTTGCCGTCCCTACCGGTGCCCTGCCGGTCTACCGGTGACGTCCTTGCCGTCGCTACCGGTGACCGCCGAGATCGCCGCGGATCAGCTCGATCACCCGGGCCGCGGTCTCCCGCACCCCCGCCAGCTCCGTCAGGAACTGCCAGTAGTCCGGGTGCCGGCCCGCCGCCTCCAGCACGGCCACCGCCCGGTCCAGCCGGGCGACCGCCTCGTCCAGCGGTGCCGCGTGCCGCGGGTCCGGCGCCTGGCGGCCGGCCATCGCCAGCCGCTGCGCGTCGCGCAGGGCGAACCGGGCCCGCTCGACCTCCCGGTTCGGGTCGTGCTGCACCTCGTTCAGCTGTCGCAGCCGCTCGTTCACCGCGACCACCGAACCGTCCGCGGTGTCCAGCAGCGAGCGGACGGTGCCGATGGCGCCCGTCGCGTCCGCCCAGCGCTGCTCGTCGCGGGCCCGCGACGCCTCCGCCAGCTTCCGCTCCGCCGCCCGCCCGGTCTCCGCGACCTGCTCCGGCACCCGCTGGAGGTCCTGCCAGCAGGCCGCGCTGAACCGGCGCCGCAGCTCGCTCAGCGCCGGCTCGACCGTCGCAGCCTTCGTCTCCAGCGCCTGGATCCGGGTCCGCAGGCTCCCCACCCGCCGGTCGATCTCCCGTGCCCGCTCCGGCAGCTGCGCCGCGTCCGCCGCGACAGCGTCCGCCCGCTGCCGCACGCTGTCGGCTCGTTGCAGGGTCGCCGCCACGCCGTGCCGGGCCGCGCCCTCGTTCAGCCGCCCCAGCTCCGGCGCCAGCTCGGCCAGCCGGGCCGCCAGGTCGTCCGCCCGCAGACCGGCGGCGCGCACCGCGTCCAGCTCGTTGCTCGCCGCCAGCAGCGCGCGCTTCGCCTGCTCGACGGCCGGGGTGACACGCATCAGCTGCTGCTCGGCGTGCTGCAGCGTCGGCTGGAGGTGCTGCAGGAACTCGTTCAGCTCCGCACGCGCCGACCCGAGCTGCCCCCGGACGTCCTCCAGCACGCGCCGGGCCTGCGCCGCCGCCCCGGCGTCCAGCGTCTCGTCATCCAGGTCGTACGCGTCCAGCGCGCCCAGGTAGTTCACGGTGACCTGGTTCACCCGGCCGGAGATCGCCTCGAAGTCCGCCTGCGCCCGCTGCGAGGTCGCGCCGTCCCCGGCCGCCCGGACCGTCTCCACCGCCAGCTGCACCTCGCGCTGCGTCGAGTCCAGCTCGTAGAACGCCTCCTGCGCCGCGTCCCGGGCCGCCCGGGCGTCCGCCCGCACCCCGTCCCCGCCGCGCCGCCCCCACCAGCCGCTGCTCCCGGCCGACGCCAGCCCGAACGCCCCCAGCGCACCCGCGATCACCACCGGCAGCACCAGAGCGTCGGCCAGCGCACTCCCGGCCCGACGCCGCCCCTGCCCGCTCCCGCCGGCCACCGTCACTGCGCGCTCCCTGCTCCGATCGCTGATCCGCCGCCATTCTTCCCGATCACCCCACCCCACGGGCACCCCACCCGTCCCACTCCCCGACCACCCGCGCAACACCACCCCCCACGACCGGGTACCCTAGGCAGTCGTCGTGCCCCCGAAGGGCCGCGACGGGGGGCGCGTAGCTCAGTGGTAGAGCGCTGCTCTTACAAAGCAGATGTCGGCGGTTCGAAACCGTCCGCGCCCACCAGCGCAAGTGCCCCGGACCGATCGCGGTCCGGGGCATTTGTCATCTCAGGCTGACATCAGTGGCGGCGATTGAGCAGCCGATCTATGTTGCCGAGCGCCTCGCGCTGGGTGTCTTGGGCGACGTGGGTGTAGACGTTCATCGTCAGCCCGATCTGACTGTGGCCGAGGATCTCCATCACCACCCGCGGCGGCACGCCGCACGCGACGAGCAGCGTCGAGCACCCGTGCCGGGCGTCGTGCAGCCGGATGGCCGGGACCTCGGCAGCCTTGGACACCCGGACGAACGAGCGGTAGAGGTTGGTCGGCTCGATCGGCCGGCCGGTTCGGGTGGTGAAGATGTAGCCGCTCTCCTCCCACTTCTCCCTGGCCGCGCGCCGGGCCTTGTCCTGCCGCATCCGGTGCCAGCGCAGCGCCGCCACGCAGATCCGGGGGGAGCGGCACCGGTCGGCGCTTCCCGCTCTTCGTAGTTAGAGCGCGAATGGCAGGGGTCACAGCACTCTGCTGTGACCCCTGCCATTCGCGCGGGACTCACCACTCACTGCGCGGTGTCAGCCGCCAACCTGTATCGACGACCTGCGTTGCGGCTGCCGGCTGCCGCAGGTCACGCCAGGTGGCCCGCCGCGCTGCCAAGGGAGCGCAGGTGGGCGTGGACGGTGGCGGGATCGGTGCCGGTGAGCGCGGCGACCTCGGCTTTGGGCAGATCGAGGACGAGGTGAAGCACGAGTACATCCTGTTGAGTCTCACTCAGGTGGGATACCGAGCCGAGCGGGTGAGGGCCCGCCAGCGCGCAGACGCGGCGGCGCACGGTCTGCCAGGCGCAGGCGGCCGGGCTGCGAGCGGCCAGGACGCGAGGCCAGCGTTCGGCGAGTTCGTCGTACGCCGCCTTGATGGCCTGGTACGCCTCAGCCGCTGGCAGGAGGAGAGCGGCGTAGCGCAGGTATCGGTCGTGGTTGAGGTCGTGAAGGGCGCGCAGGCCGAAGTCAGGGTCGAGGAAAGCGGCGCCCGTGCGCTGGGGTCGGTGGGGTGAGGTGCGGGCAGGCGGTGGCGTCGTCGCGGGCATGGGGTTTCCCGAGTGGTCGGGGTGAGGGCGGCGGTCCGGCCGGAGCGTCGTGTGGTAGCCGGAGTGTTTCGGGAGGGGGTTGGGGCCGGGGCCCGGGCTGGGGACCCGGCGACGGGTCGGCTCTGGGCTGTTGGGGTCGGGGCTCAGGATCTACGGGGTGAGGTGGGCGGGCAGTAGCGACGCGGGACCCGGATAGGCAGGCCCGCACTGGTTGTGCCGGACGGCAGGTTGGGGGTCATGGGGCCGGGGGCCTCGACAAAGCCGCGCAGGCTCTTCGACTGGCGCAGGAAGTGGTGACGCAGGTAGCTGATGTCGCGCATCAGCCCGGGCACCTCGCCGCGCTCGTCCTCTTGGAAGAGGTCGGCGACGAGGAGGGCGGGCAGAGGGCGGGGTGGTGGCAAAAGCCGGCGCGGACGGGCCAGGCGGGGCTTGTCGGGGCGCATCCGATTGTGGCTGGCCCGGTCCCACGCGCCCGCCCATGCCGCCATCATGGTCGCGGACACCCCAAGGCCACGCACGAGCGCGATCACGTGCTGCCGGCTGGGTATCGCGCTGCCGCGTAAGATCGCGCAGAGCGTGCTCTTGGGCAGCACCAGCCCACCGTCCTCGCGGCGTCCCGCTCTCTTCTCCAGTTCCCGAAGCGAGGGCTGGCCCGAGCGCGCCCGCAGCTCCACCATCGCCCTGCACAGCTGCCCGAAGTCCTCGATGACGTCGGGGTGGCGGGCGGCTTCGGAGTCTAGGAAGTCGTTCATCACGCTTCGCAGATCACCGAAGCTGTGGTCGCGGGCGTGGTGGGTGCGGCGGCGCCGCTTCTGTTCGGCCAGGCGGGCGGAGCGCCACAGCTGCCGGGCTCGGGCGAGGTCGCCGCCGCAGGCGGCGGTGAACTCCTCCACGAGCTGCCAGGAGGGCACCCGCTCGCCGCTGGCGCCCCGGGAGAGCATGGTTCGGTGGTACTGGGTTGTCTTGGCCATTGCCGCGTAGGTGAGGCCGGACCGCTGGCGCTGTTCACGGAGCCACAGCGCCAGCGATTCCAGCTGCTTGGTATCGGCGGCAACGGCGTGTTCACGCCGTCCCATGAGAGGTCAGATCCGCCCCTCCGCGTGGGTGGCGCGCAGACTCTGGACGGTGCGGCCGGCCAGGAACGCGGCACCGCCCAGGAGGTCGAGGATCCCGGCCAGCGGCAGGCCGAGCGCGGCTAGGACCGCGGCCAGGACCGTGATGACGACGACGATCACCACCTCCCCGCCCCGCAGCGAGCCGGCGCCCTGCGTGGGACGGGGCCGCTGCGGAGAGCCGGACGGCGGGACCAGGCTGGGTGCGGTGGTGCGACTGCGCAGCCAAGCGCGCATGTGTTGCTCCTAGCGTCGTGAGGGACACGACCCGGACGAGGACACGGGCCGTGCGGTTTGTGCAGCGCACGCGTGATGGCCTATTCGTGCGATCTGCGGGACTCCACCAACACGCCCACCGCGAAAGGGGATTGCCGTCCCCTCCCTTGGGCGCGGTGTGATCCTCTCACCGGCAACAGGCAAGGGACGAATCCGAATTCAGCTCTATCGCACTTTGATTCATGCCTGTCCGAGCCCAGGACGTGTCGGAAACTTCACCAGTAGCGGAACGGGTGGGAAACACCGCAGGCCACAGCCATGGCTGGCTCGGGATTGGTGCGGGTTAGTCCAGGAAATGGTTGCCCTGTAGGCGTCCGCGATGACACCCTCACGTCAGCGCTGAATCCGGCCACTGCGCCGGTCCCCTGGGCGTCGTGGACTCCACCATGGAAGCAGGGACACCTCCGGGCACTAACTGCGTTGCCGCGCACGGGCCCTGAGGGTGGCCGCCCCATCTCTCGGGCGACCACCCTCTCCCCGCGCCCTCCCCTCACACCCCATCGGGTCGCCCCTCGCCCGCCTACCGGGGAGTGGCCGAAATCGGACGCTCGCACGATGGCCGGCAACAACATCGAGCAGGCCCGATCGCCCAGACGGTCCGACACGGATCGCCCTGGGAGAATCCTGAGGAGATCTCGGAACCGAGGCCGTCCCGGCCACGCCAAGGCCAACGCAAACCAACATTCTGACCAGGGCGAACGTCAATCCGCGCAGGTCGGCCTATACCCCGGACCTCATTCGGGACGAAGAGGTCGTGGGTTCAATCCCGCCACCCCGACCCAGGTCAGAGGCCCCTGCTGGAGGGATCCGGTAGGCCCGCTGTCGTTGTGCGTGGACAGCTGCGTGACTGCCTCAGGCCGGACGGAACGTGGTTGATCAACGACGCGGCTGCACCGGAGTCTGAGATCCTTTGATCGTTTCTGTCGTCAGCTTCTGACGCGTGGTCGCACAACTGATGGCTCTCGATGGTCGTGACGGAGAACGGGCGGACCGGGCGGCAGCTCATGGCAGCGGCTGCTCTGCTGCTTCCGCTGGTCACCGCCTGTGGAAGCTCCGGGCAGGCGCCCGCCTCGGGAAGCTCCGGCGCAGCTCCTGCCCAGGCTTCACCACAGACGCCGCCGGCCCCGTCCTGCTCCCGGCCACCGACCGGAAGAACCTCTCGAAGGCCGTCTCCGCCGACGGCAAGAAGCTCCTGTTCCGTTCCGTCCAGGGCAAGCAGGAGACCGCATTCGTCACCGACCTCGCCCCTGGCGCCCAGCCCCAGCAGATCACCCCCGGCGAGGGCGACTTCCCTCGGGCTACGGCGACGTCGTCCTGGAGTGGCGCTGACCCACCCGTCGGGCCCCACCAGAGGTCCAAGCGCCCCCGGGTATGCACCAGGGGGCTGACATCGCCACTGACACCAACATCTCTGGACGGAGGTGGACCCGCACACTCCGGGAAACACTCGCTTCGGTCCGCCGGAGGATATGCAAGCTGGTTGCGGGCGACTGCGTTTGATCTTGTAAAGCAGATGTCGGCGGTTCGAAGCCGTCCGCGCCCACCGACCGCCAGGGCCGGTTCGGGAGGCGCATGCCTTCCGGCCGGCCCTTCGGTGTTTTCGCGGCGACGACGCTTTCGGCGGCTGCGGACTGACGCTCCTGGGGGGCTGGGGGCTGGGGGCTGGAACGGCATGGGTCAGGCGTACTCCCGCGGGCGTACGCCCGACCGCCACTGGTGGAGGACGCCCGAGGGTGGGGCGCGGGTCTAGCCTTCCGGGCATGATGCCGCCCACGTCCCCGTCGCCGGAACAGCCGCCTGCCGGGCCGCACGAGGAGCCGCCCGGGCCGCCATGGCGTCCGCCGTGGGCGCGGGCGGGCGCGCGGGGCCGGCCGCCCGGGCTGGCGGTGGCCGCGGCGGTCGCGGTGGTGCAGGTGGTCGGGTCGACGCTGGCCGGGCGGAACCAGGGCGGGCGGGTCTCGCTGGACGCCTTCGGCTACGTTCTGTTGCTACTCGGACCGGCCCTGTTGGTGCTGCGCGGCCGGTGGCCGCTCGCTGTGGTGGCAGGTACCTCCGTCGTGACGGCGACGTACCTGGCGGCCGGGTATCCGTATGGGCCGGTGTTCGTGAGCTGGCTGATCGCCTGCTGCGCGGCGATCGGCGGCGGGCACCGCCGGGCGGCCTGGGCCGGGCTGGCGGGGGTGTACCTGGTGCACGTGCTGGTCACCTTCGTGCTGCCGCGCAGCTGGCAGCGCACGCCGCCGTCCACATTCTCCTGGCAGCAGGAACTCGGCTTGCTGGCCTGGCTGTTGCTGGTGATGGCGGTCGCCGAGATCGTCCGGTTCCGGCGCGAGCGGATCGCCGCCCACCGGGCCTACCGGCAGCAGTTGGCGCAGCGCCGGGCCGACGAGGAACGGCTGAAGATGGCACGGGAGTTGCACGACATCCTGGCGCACAGCCTGTCACTGATCAACATCCAGGCGGGGGTCGCGCTCGCGCTGCTCGACCGGCGGCCGGAGGAGGCCCGCACCGCGCTGACCACCATCAAGTCGACCAGCAAGGAGGCTCTCGGCGAGGTCCGCCAGGTGCTCGCGACGCTGCGCGGACCCGGGGCGGCGCCGCGCACCCCGGCGCCCGGGCTGGACCGGCTCGACGAACTCACCGCCCAGGCCGACCGGGTGGGCCTGGCCGTCGAAATGCACGAGCGTGGCGAGCGACGCCCGCTCACCGCAGCAGTCGACCTCACCGCCTTCCGGATCGTCCAGGAGGCGCTGACCAACGTCATCCGGCACTCGGTGGCCCGGCAGGCGGTCGTCGTCCTCGACTGGACCGTCCCGGGCGTGCTGGTCGTCAGGGTCGAGGACCCGGGGCCGGCGGTGCTCGGCGACGCCGGTGGGACGGGCAGCGGACTGGCCGGGATGCGCGAACGGGTGGCCGCGTTCGGTGGCACCATCTCCGCGGGGCCGCTGCCCGGCGGTGGGTTCCGGGTCCGGGCGGAGCTGCCGACACCGAAGGCGGAGGGCGAGTGATTCGGGTACTGCTGGCGGACGACCAGCTGCTGGTGCGGGCGGGCTTCCGCGCCCTGCTGGACCTGCAGGACGACCTCACCGTGGTCGGCGAGGCGGACGACGGCGAGGCCGCGCTCCGGCTCGCCCGCGAACTCGTGCCGGACGTCGTGCTGATGGACATCCGGATGCCGCGGATGGACGGCCTGGAGGCGACCCGGCGGATCGCCGAGGATCCGGCGCTGTCCTCCGTTCGGGTGGTCGTGCTGACCACCTTCGAGCTGGACGAGTACGTCTTCGAGGCGCTGCGGTCGGGGGCGGCGGGCTTCCTGGTCAAGGACACCGACCCGGCGGACCTGCTGCGCGCGATCCGGGTCGCGGTCGCGGGCGACGCTCTGCTCTCCCCCGGCGTGACACGGCGGCTGATCGGCGAGTTCGCGGCCCGGTCGAAGGCACCCGAGGCGGCGCCTGCCGGGCTGGCGGACATCTCCATGCTCACCGAGCGCGAGCGGGAGGTGCTGGCGCTGGTCGGGATGGGGCTGTCCAACGAGGAGATCGCGCGGCGCCTGGTGGTCAGCCCGCTGACCGCGAAGACCCACGTCAGCCACGCGATGATCAAGCTCGGTGCCCGGGACCGGGCGCAACTCGTCGTGCTGGCCTACGAGTCGGGGCTGGTGCGGCCTGGCTGGCTGGGCTGAGGCCCTCTTCACGCTACTCCCGGCCCGGCGTGTCGCGGACCGTCCGTACTCTCCCGGGAGTATTCCAACTGCCGCTGCTGGTAGGACGCGTGATGAGACCGCTCTGCGGGACGCTTCAGGCACTTCGGGAACCGCCCGAGGTGCTGGAGGCCCAACCGCCGAGGAGATGAACCACCATGTACACGCTGCTGGCCGACCGGGACGGGCCCGGTCCCTGGATCCTGCTGTTCCCGCTGGTCTGGATCGCCGTGTTGATCCTGGTGATCGCGGTGCTGCGCCGGACGGTCTGGCGGCGCGGCTTCGCGCACGGCGCGGACCACCCGATGGCCGTCCTGGGCCGCCGCTACGCCGAGGGTGACATCGACGCCGAGGAGTACCGCGCCAAGCGGGCCGTGCTCAGCGAGTCGCCGCGATCGCCGCGCGACCGCGGCGGAGGGGGTGCCGGCAGATGATGACCCTCGACGTAGAGCGCGAGACCAACGCCCGCTCGCCGACGCCGTCGAGATCTACGGCGTCGGCGGTACGGAGTAGGAGGTGAGATGGAAGGTCAGCTCGCAGCGCGCGGGAACACCTCCCGCAGCAGCGGGTTCGGCAGGCCGCGGCGGCGCCACTCGCGCGGGTAGCCGAGCGAGACCTCCTCGAAGGGCACGCCGTCGTAGCTGGTCTTCCGGGGGATGTGCAGATGGCCGTAGATCATCGCGGCGGTGTTGAAGCGGCGGTGCCAGTCGGCCGTCAGCTCGGTGCCGCACCACTGGGCGAACTCGGGGTACCAGAGGATCTCGGTGGGGTGGCGGACCAGCGGGTAGTGGTTGACCAGCACCAATGGCACGTCCGGGTCGCAGGCCGCCAGGCGCTGCTCGGTCAGCCGGACGCGCTCGCGGCACCAGGAGTCGCGGTCCGGGAATGGGTCCGGGTGGAGCATCCGCTCGTCCGCGCAGACGATGCCGCTCTCGTAGGCCGCCGCCAGGGAGTCCTCCTTGGTGGTCGTGCCGGGCGCACGGAAGGAGTAGTCGTAGAGGAGGAAGAGCGGGGCGACGGCGACCGGTCCGCCAGCGCCCTGCCAGACCGGGTACGGGTCCTCCGGGGTGACCACACCGAGGCCGCGGCACAGCTCCACCAGGTGCTCGTAGCGGGCGACGCCGCGCAGCTGCACCGGGTCCTCGGGGTGGGTCCACAGCTCGTGGTTGCCGGGGGCCCATACCACGCGGGCGAAGCGTTCGGCGAGCAGGCCGAGCGTCCACTCGATGCTGGTGGTCAGCTCGGCGACGTCGCCGGCGACGATCAGCCAGTCGTCGGGGGTCGTGGGCTGGAGCTTCTCCACCAGGTCACGGTTCTCCTGGTAGGTGATGTGCAGGTCGCTCACAGCGAGCAGCCGCCCGCCCGCTCCGGTGGGCTCCGGCTGTGTGCTCGTGCGGTACTCGGTAGTCACTCCTGCCCCCTGTGGTCACCCGGCCGTTGCCGCCACAGTACGGGTGCAGGCGGGAGTCGCGGGGCAGGTTGGCGGGATCAGCCGTTCGAAAGGTGGGTCTGACGTGGGCAAGTAAGGATTGCCGGGTTCAGGAGCCGGAGTCAGGATTCGGGCTCAGCAACCGAAGTCAGTAGCCGAGCTCGGAAGCCGGCACTCCGGGGGCCAGGACTCGGGGGGCGGGACTCGGGGGCCGGCACTCCGGGGGTCGGGACTCGGAGCCGGGCTCAGGAACCGAACTCCATGATCACGCCGTGCGCGGAGATGGTGGTGGCGGTGAAGATCGCCAGTGCGGCGATGCCGAGCACCAGACCCAGGACGGCCCGGCCGCGGCGCCGGGTGCCGCGGACCAGCGCCAGCGTGGCGAGGGTGATGGCGAGCGGCCCCAGGACGATGTTGAAGATCAGCAGGCCCGGGAGTCCGAGCAGGAAGGAGGCGACGGCCAGGTTGTCGGCCTCGACGGCCGCGGCCGGGCGGCGGGTGACGGGCCGGTGGTCGGTGGCGGTGCTCATGGCGGTGGCGGTTCCTCTCTGGTGAGTGCGCCGGGCGGGGGTCGGGGTCAGCGCTGCCGTAGGCGGGCGAGGCCCTCGCGGGCGCCGAAGGCGAGCAGCCAGGCGGTGATGGCGGCGGAGGCGGTGAGGAAGACCGGGAGCGAGGTGTGCGCGGCGGCGCCGATCAGGACGCCCATCGCGACCAGGGCGGAGAGCAGGATCACGGCTGGCCCTTCCTTTCGGTTTCGATTGCCGGTGTTCAATTGCCGGTGTTCGACTCCGGCCTCGGGTGCCGGCTCGGGGTTGCCGGCTTCGACGACCGCATTGGCTGACGGTCTCGACTGCCGGCTCGATACCCGATTTCGGTTGACAAGTGTTCACTGACTTCACCTCACTCTACGCCCGGCTGGCCAAGTTCGGCAAACACTTGTTTACTGAATGACGTGAATCACACCGTTGGGGCCAGGCAGGCCCAGAAGCAGCAGAGCCGCCGGGCGTTGCTGGACGCGGGCCTGGGCCTGCTGGCCGACCAGAACCTCGCGAGCCTCGGCGTGCGCGAGGTCACCCGCGCTGCCGGGCTCTCGCCGGCCGCCTTTTACCGGCACTTCCCTGACCTCGCCGCGCTTGGCGTCGCGCTGGTCGAGGAGTCACTGGCCAGCCTGCACGTCATGATCCGCTCGGTGCTCACCGGGGCGGGCGGCGCGGAGGAACTGATCGACCGTGCGGTGGACGTCATCCAGCAGCACGTCCGCGAGCACCGGCCGCACGTCCGCTTCCTCGCGCGCGAGCGGCACGGCGGGGTCCGGCGGGTGCGCGAGGCGATCGACGCCGAACTCGGCCGCTTCGCCGAAGAGGTGTGCGCGGCTCTCAGGCTCCAGTCGGCCTCGAAGGGCTGGAGCGAGGGCGACCTGCGGATGCTCGCCGAGTTGTATGTGGACCACATGGTGTCCACGGCCGCCGCCTTCCTGGAAGCGTTGGACGCGCAGGAGGCGGATCCGGCCCGCGAGGCGCGCATCGCCGCCACTGCGCGGCTTCAGTTGCGCCTGATCAGCCTCGGTAGGCGGCACTGGCAAGGGAGTTGACCGAGCCGGCCGGCCGGAGGCGGTGACGGCGGGCGGGTGAGACCGTGGCGCGCCCGAGCGGCTTCTCTGGGGGGGTAGGCCTCTTGACATAGCGTCATGTCCGCGACAGGTTTGGTGGGCCCCCACACCGAGAGGTCTCTCATGAGGAAGCCGCTCATAGGTGCGCTCGCCGCCGTCCTTGTCGCCGGAGCCACCGCACTGACCGGAGCCGTCCCGGCCCATGCCGCCGCCACCACCGTGAACAGCCAGACCGCCACCACCGTGAACAGCCAGACCGCCACCACCGCCGCCGCGAACGGCTGGACGGCGGCCCACCCCGCCACGGACACCAGGGCCGCCCCGCCCCTCGCCGCCGTCGACTTCGCCGGCACGGTGGCGCTCAGCAACTGTTCCGGCTCGCTGGTCCGGATGCCCCGTTCGGCCGGAAGCGATCCGGCGCTCGTCCTCTCCAACGGCCACTGCCTGGAGTCCGGGATGCCGGGCCCCGGCGAGGTGGTCGTCGATCAGCCGTCCAGCCGTACCTTCACACTGCTCAGCGGCTCCGGCGGCGGCGTCGCCACGCTGAACGCCACCAAGGTGGTCTACGGCGCGATGACCGACACCGACGTGTCGATCTACCAGCTCGACAGCAGCTACGACGCGATCCAGTCCCAGTACGGGATCGCCCCGCTGACCGTCTCCGCCGCCCACCCCGCCCAGGGGGTCGACATTCGGGTGGTCTCCGGCTACTGGAAGCGGATCTACTCCTGCTCGGTCGACGGCTTCGCGTACCAACTGCAGGAAGCCGACTGGACGTTCAAGGACTCGGTCCGCTACACCTCCGGCTGCAACGTGATCGGCGGCACCTCCGGCTCGCCGGTGGTCGACGCGAACACCGGTCAGGTGGTCGCCGTCAACAACACCATCAACGAGAATGGCGAGTCCTGCACGCTCAACAACCCGTGCGAGGTCGACCAGACCGGCGCGGTGACGGTCCACCAGGGCATCGGCTACGCCCAGGAGACCTACCTCCTTCCGGCCTGCTTCGCCGCCGGGAACCGGCTCGACCTCACCCTGCCCGACTGCGTCCTGCCCCGCCCCTGACCAGCACCGTTCCCCGATGGGTCACCCGCGACCGGCGGGTGGCCCATTCGGCCGTCTACCGGACGGCCGACGCACCGCCCGCACCGCAGAGTTGTGCCGACAAGGCGCCTGTCATGTCCGTTGACGAGATGGAGATTTGATGACCACCACGCTCAGAAGACTACTGGTCTCCGCTCTGCTGATACCGCTGCTGGCCGTCGGCGGCCTGGCGAGCCCGGCGTTCGCCGAGGGCCGGGACCATGTCGCGCAGAGCGACGTCGCCGCCGACCCGAACGCCGACATCAAGGCCCGCCTGGCGGCGATCCCCGGGATGACCGTCACCGAGGAGAAGCCGACCACCACCGGTCACCGCTACTTCCTGCTCACCTACACCCAGCCGATCGACCACTTCCACCCCTGGCTGGGCACCTTCCAGCAGCGCTTCAGCGTGCTGCACCGCGGCTACGACCGCCCGACCGTCTTCTACACCAACGGCTACACGCTCGGCACCAACCCGTCGCGCACCGAGCCGACCCGGCTGGTCGACGGCAACCAGGTCTCCATCGAGTACCGGTTCTTCACCCCGTCGCGCCCCGACCCGGCCGACTGGACCAAGGCCGGCATCCGCCAGGCCGCCGCCGACTCGCACCGGCTCGTCACCGCGCTCAAGAAGATCTACCAGCGCGAGTGGCTGTCCACCGGCGCCAGCAAGGGCGGCATGTCGTCCACCTACTACCGCCGGTTCTACCCGGACGACGTGGCGGGCACGATCGCGTACGTCGCGCCGAACAACACCGACGTCAGCGACGACGCCCCGTACACCGAGTTCTTCCAGAACGTCGGCACCCCCGAGTGCCGGGCGGCGCTCAACGCCGTCCAGCGCGAGCTGCTGGTGCGCCGGGACCGGCTGGAGCCCCGCTTCGAGGCCGACAACAAGACCGCCGGCTCCACCTTCAACGTCCTCCGGACGGCCGACCGGGCCTACGAGGGCAGCGTGCTCGACGTGGTCTGGGGGTTCTGGCAGTACAGCATGGCGTCCGACTGCGCCAAGGTCCCGGTGGCGGCCACCGCGACCGACGACGAGCTGTACAAGTGGTTCGACGCGCAGGAGGGCGTCACCACGGCCAGCGACCAGGCTCTGGCGAAGTACACCGCGTACTACTACCAGGCCGCGACGGAGCTGGGCGCGCCCTACTTCGACGTCTCGTACCTGAAGGACCTGCTGCACTACGACTACAAGGAGCTGTACGCGCCGCGGGCCTACGTGCCGAAGGAGATCCCGACCGCCTTCAACCCGTACGCGATGCGTGACATCGACCGCTGGGTGAAGCGCAGCGCCGAGCGGATCATGTTCGTCTACGGCGGCAACGACCCATGGGGCGCCAAGCCGTTCGAGCTCGGCTGGGGCAGCGAGGACAGCTACGTCTACACGGTGCCGGGCGGCAACCACGGCTCCAACATCGGCAAGCTGCCGGCGGCGGAGTCGGCGGAGGCGACCGCCAAGGTGCTGGAGTGGGCGGGGCTGGCCGACCAGGCCACCGCGCGCTCGCTCGTCGGGACGCAGCAGATCCCGCCGTTCGGTCCACTCGACGAGGAGGGCCAGAAGCTGGAGCGCCACCCGCTGTAATGAGCACCGCCCAGGAGGCCGCCCCCGGACCACGTCCGGAGGCGGCCTCCGCCACGTGTCCGAGCGCCCTCCGCCCGTATCAAGCCGCCAGCCGCCCGCCCTCCGCCGTATCGAAGCCGCAAGCCGCGGACTCCGCCACGTGTTCGACCACCCACCCTCCGCCGTATCCGGCCGTACCGCTCCCCGAAGCAGTGAATCAGTGCTTCAATTCTTCCATGGCCTATCGACGCACGCCCGCCGTGCAAGCCCGCCTGGACGCCCAGCGCGAGGCCGTGCTCCAGGCGGCCGTCGGGCTGCTCGCCGAACGCGGCTACGGCGGCTGCACGATGGCCGCGGTGGCGGACCGCGCCGGGATCGCCACCGGCAGCCTCTACCAGCACTTCGCCAACAAGGCCGAGCTGTCGGTGCAGTTGTTCCGCCGGGTGGTCAGCCGCGAGATGGCCGCGGTGAACTCCGCCGTCGCCCGCCGTGAGACGCCGGAGCAGCGGATCGCCGCCGTCGTCGAGACCTTCGCCGCCCGTGCCCTGCGCGCGCCGCGACTGGCGTACGCGCTGCTGGTCGAGCCGGCCGACGAGGTCGTGGACGCCGAACGCCTGGTGTTCCGGCGGGCGTTCCGGGACGTGATCGCCACCGAGATCGCCGCCGCCGTGGCGAGCGGACGGCTGCCCGGGCAGGATCCGGTGCTGACCGCCGCCGCCCTGGTCGGCGCGGTCGGCGAGGCTCTGGCCGGCCCGCTGGCCGCCGCACCCGACAGCACGGATTCCACCGCCGAGGTGGTCCCCGCCCTGGTCTCCTTCACCCTGCGTGCCCTGGGAGGACGCGATGACAGCGACGCATGAGGTCACCAACCAGGTGCCCCTGCCGTACGGACACGACACCGCCGCCGACCCCACCCTGCTCGCCGCCCTGCACCGGGCCGGCGCCGGCTGGGCCGAGCCGGAGCTGCGTGAACTCGGCCGCCTGGCCGGCTCCGAGCAGGCCGCCGAGTGGGGCCGGCTGGCCAACGAGAACCCGCCCGTGCTGCGCACCCACGACCGCTTCGGCCACCGGATCGACGAGGTCGAGTTCCACCCGTACTGGCACGAGCTGATGCGCACCGCCGTCTCGTACGGCCTGCACGCCGCGCCCTGGCGGGACGAGCGGCCCGGCGCGCATTCGGCCCGCGCGGCGAAGTTCTTCGTCTGGGGCCAGGTCGAGGCCGGCCACACCTGCCCGATCTCGATGACCTACGCCGCCGTTCCCGCCCTGCGCGCGAACCCGTCCCTGGCGGGCGAGTTGGAGCCGCTGCTGGCCGCGACCACGTACGACTACGGGCTGCGCGAGCCGCGCAGCAAGCGCGGGCTGATCGCCGGCATGTCGATGACCGAGAAGCAGGGCGGCTCGGACGTCCGCACCAACACCACCACCGCCACCCCGCACGCCGACGGCACCTACCGCCTCACCGGCCACAAGTGGTTCACCTCCGCGCCGATGTCCGACCTGTTCCTGACGCTGGCCCAGGCGCCGGGCGGTCTCAGCTGTTTCATGCTGCCCCGGGTCCTGCCGGACGGCAGCCGCAACCGCCTGCACCTCATGCGGCTCAAGGACAAGCTCGGCAACAAGTCCAACGCCTCGGCCGAGTTGGAGTACGACGGCGCGGTCGGCTGGCTGGTCGGCGAGGAGGGCCGGGGCGTGCCGACCATCATCGAGATGGTCAACATGACCCGCCTCGACTGCACCATCGGCGGCGCGTCCGGCATGCGCTACGGCGTCACGCGGGCGATCCACCACGCGCTCCACCGGCGGGCGTTCGGCAGGGCGCTGGTGGACCAGCCGCTGATGCGCAACGTGCTGGCCGACCTGGTGGTGGAGTCCGAGGCGGCCACCGCCGTCGCCATGCGGCTCGCCCACGCCACCGACCTCGCCCTCGCCGGGGACGAAACCGAGGTGCTGGTACGGCGGTTGGGCCTGGCCGTCGCCAAGTACTGGGTCTGCAAGCGCGGTCCGGCGCACGCGGCGGAGGCGCTGGAGTGCCTGGGCGGCAACGGCTACGTGGAGGAGTCCGGCATGCCCCGGCTGTACCGCGAGGCGCCGCTGGTCTCGATCTGGGAGGGCTCCGGGAACGTCGCCGCCCTGGACGCGCTGCGCGCCATGGCCAGGCGCCCGGAGACCGTCGACGCCTTCCTCGGCGAACTCGACGCCGCCGCCGGGGCGGACCGCCGTCTGGACGCGGCCGTGGCCGACCTGCGCAAGCAGCTCACCGACCTGACCGACCTGGAGTACCGGACCCGCCGGCTGGTCGAGGCCATGGCCCTGGCCTTCCAGGGCTCGCTGCTGGTCCGGTACGGCAGCCCGGCGGTGGCCGACGCGTTCTGCGCCACCCGCCTCGGCGGCGATCACGGGGCGGCCTTCGGCACCCTGCCGGCCGGCCTGGACGTGGCCGGGATCATCGACCGCGCCCGCCCGGTGCCCGCATGAACCCGGTGACCGACGAGGCCGAGAAAGTCCGCGCCTTCTGGCGGGCTCTCGGCCTCCCCGGCCTGATGGACGTGCACACCCACTTCATGCCGAAGAGCGTCCTCGACAAGGTGTGGGCGTACTTCGACGCCGCCGGCCCGCTGGTGAACCGCCCCTGGCCGATCACCTACCGCGAGGCGGAGGAGCAGCGCGTCCGGCGGCTGCGGGACTTCGGCGTCCGTGCGTTCACGTCCATGCTCTACCCGCACAAGCCCGGCATGGCCGCGTGGCTGAACGCCTGGTCCGCCGACTTCGCCGCCCGCACCCCGGACTGCCTGCACACCGCGACGTTCTTCCCCGAGCCCGAGGCGCCCGGGTACGTGGCGCGCGCGATCGAGGACGGCGCCCGGGTGTTCAAGGCGCACCTCCAGGTCGGCGGCTACGACCCGGCGGACCGGCGGCTGGACGAGGTGTGGGGCCTGCTCGCCGAGACCGGCACCCCGGTGGTGACGCACTGCGGATCCGGGCCGGTGCCCGGCAGGTTCACCGGCCCCGGCCCGATCGCCGAGGTGCTGGCCCGGCACCCGGGGCTGGTGCTGGTGGTCGCCCATCTCGGCATGCCCGAGTACCGGGACTTCCTCGACCTCGCGGAGCGCCACCGCGCCGTCCGGCTGGACACCACCATCGCGTTCACCGACTTCGCCGAGGCCGACGTCCCGTTCCCGCGCGACGAACTGCCGCGCGTGCGCGGGCTGCAGGACCGCATCCTGCTCGGCAGCGACTTCCCGAACATCCCGTACCGGTACGTCCACCAGCTGGAGGCGCTGGCCGGGCTGGGCCTGGGGGAGGAGTGGCTGCGGGCCGTCTGCCACGACAACGCGGCCGCGCTCTTCGGGATCAGCTGACGGCCCGCAGCACCCCCACCGCGTCCTCGTGCAGCCCGGGCGCGGCGGCGAGGAAGCTGTCGGCGGTGGCCGTCCAGGCCGCTCCGGCGGCGTCCGTCACCGTCGCGCCCGCCTCGCTCGCGATCAGCGCGCCGGACAGCAGGTTGCCCGCGTCGGCGCCGTACTCCCAGAACAGCGACAGGTGCCCGGAGCCGACCTGGGCCACCTGGAGGGCGGTCGGCCCGAGGTTGCGCACCGCCAGCACGGCGCCCGCCATCGCGGACAGCGATTCGCCGGCCCGGCGCAGCGCCACCGGGTCGGCGGCGACCAGCGGCGGCTGGCTGGTGCCGGCGACGGTCACCCCCAGCTCGCGCGGCAGCGGCGCGATCGGCCGCCCGTCCAGCTGCGCGCCGCCGCCGAGCACCGCGCGGTAGGTCCGCCCGCCGGCGAGTTCGGGCGCGTGCACCACGGCCAGCACGGCCGCGCCGTCCCGGACGAGCGTCGCGGTGACCGCCCACTGCGGCTGGCCGAGCAGGTACTGCACGGCGCCGTCGGTGGCGTCGCATAGCCACCACTCGCCCTCGGCGGGCACCGTGCCGTCGAGCTCCTCGTCGACCCACCCGGCCGCCGGGCGCAGGGCGGCCAGCCGCTCCCGCAGTTCGGCGGCGGCCGGGCCGTCCACCTCGGCGAAGCGCGCCATCGCCTCCTGGGGCGTCCGCCCCGGGGTGGGCTCGGCGGGCCGCTGCGCCGCCAGCTTCGCGCCGACCTCGCGCACCGCGGCCTCCACGCCCTCCGTCAGCGTCCACAGCTCCATCGCCGTACTCCCTGTCTCCGTCCCGGGCCGGAGTGGTTCCGGCCGCGGCAGGACAAGGAGTACCGTCAGATCTGCTGGACAGGACGCTCAAGCTCGCCAGAACGGCGGAGATCGGACGCCATGGACCTTTCGACTGCCGATCCGGACACCGTTCTCGACACTCTCGACCGCCGCCTGGTCTGCGCCCTCCAGGTGGACGGACGGGCCGAGACCGGCCAGATCGCCGAGGTGCTGGGCGTGTCCGCCCGGACGGTCACCCGCCGCCTGTCCCGGATGCAGCAGGCCGGCGTACTGCGGGTGGTGCGGATGCCCGACGTCGAGGACGCGGCCGTCGGCGCGCTGCTGCTGCGCGTGCGGGTCCTGCGCGGCACGGTGGACGCCATCGCGCGGGCGCTGTCCGACCGCCCGGACGTCCCGTTCGTCGACGTGATGCTCGGCGGCCAGGAGATCGGCGCCGTCATGCTGAGCGACACGGGCGCCCGCGACCGCCTGCTGTACGGGCAGCTTCCCGCGACGGCCGCCGTGACCGAGACCACCACCCATGCCGTCCTGCACGCCTTCGCCGACGCCGGGCAGTGGCAGGCCGGCTACCTGGACGAGGCCGAGGCCGCCGCCCTCGCCCGGCCCGTTCCGCCCCGCCCCGCGACGCCCCCGCCGCTGGACGAGCTGGACCGCGCGCTGCTGGCCCGGCTCGCCGAGGACGCCCGGCAGCCGCACGCCGCCCTCGCCGCAGCCGTCGGCGCACCCGAGTCGACCGTCCGGCGCCGGCTGCACCGGCTGGACGACGCCGGGCTGCTGCGCACCCACGCCACCGTCGACCCCCGGCTGCTCGGCATGGCCGTGGACGCGAACCTCTGGCTGGACGTGCCGCCCGGCCGGCTCGCCGAGGTCGGCACGGCGCTGGCCCGGCATCCGCAGGTGCACGGCGTGCTTGCCACCAGCGGCCCGACCAACCTGATGGCCGCCGTGTTCTGCCCGGACCACGGCGGGCTCTACCGGTTCCTCACCGACACCCTCGGCCCGTTCGGGGTGATCCGGGCCGAGACCGCGATCGTCGCCCGCGCGATCAAGCGCGCGGGCGTCCCGCTCCAACGGCCGGGCGCCGCCCGCTAGCAGGGACTTCGGACCGGAAGAGACCTTCGGACCGGAAGAGACATCAGACGCCGGTGGTCGACCCCGGCCGGACGATCATCAGCACCACGACCACCGCCCACAGCAGGTTGAACACCCCGGCCGTCATCGGCAGCAGCCGCAGGCCCTGGACGGCCTTGCCGTGCTGCTCGTCCCCGGAGTCGAGACCCAGCGCGTCCACGGCGGCCTGCTGCCCGGGCAGCACGAACAGCAGCAGCGAGAGCGCGGCGACGGCGGTCAGCACCATCGAGACGATCAGCCAGGACTGCCCGAGCACGTCCATCACCTGGGCCAGCCCGATGCCCATGACCGGCACGGCCACCCCCAGCAGCGCGTAGACCTGGGTGATCCGGTGCAGGATCCGCAGCACCCCGGCGTCGGAGGCCTGGTCGGGCCCGCCGGCCAGCGCCGCCTTCGCCCGGCGCGGGAACATGCTGACGGCCACCGCGACCGGGCCTATGAACAGGACCGAGGCGAGGACGTGCAGGCTCAGCAGGAACTTGGCCATGGCGGGGACACCCTTAATCCGGCGGTGGGAAGCTGACTCGGCGGGCGCTCGGTTCCGGCGCCCGATCCGGCACGCTAACACCGCTTACCCGGCGGCCCACCGCTCGGGTGGACTCACCTCGGCTGACCCGGCTCGCTCCGGCTCGCCCCAGCTCACCTCGGCTGACCCGGCTCGCCCTCCGGGCCCCTTCAGCCCGCCGTCGTCAGCTCGACGACCCGCGGCTCGGCGGTGCTGACCGCCGCCACCGCCGCCCCGTGCCCGGGGTCCGTCCAGTCGAGCAGGTGAAGATCCCGGTACCGGCTGCGGAGCGGGCCGTCCGCCGGGACGTCCAGGGGCACCGCGGAGAGGTCGACCTCGGACAGGGTGTCCATGCTCGCCCGCCCGATCTTGATCAGCGACTCCTTCCGCACCCACAGCCGCAGGAAGGCCCGTTCCGGCTCCGGGGCCGCGTCGACCAGCGCCAGTTCGGCCGGGGTGAGCACCCGCTCGGCCACCCCGCGGAGCGTGCCGCCGCGCGCAGCCAGCTCGACGTCCACGCCGACCGGATCGAACCCGGCGGCGGCCGCGACCACCCCGTGGGTGTGCGACAGGCTCACGTGGACGTCCGGGTGGTCCGGCAGGAACGGCTTGCCGTGGTCAGCCCGGCCGCAGTCGGGGCAGTTCTGGGCGAGCGTCAGGGTGGTGACCGGCACGCCGAGCAGCCGTGCGGCGCACAGCCGGACCAGGACGTGGCCGGCGGTGAAGTCCCGCCGCCCGGACTCCTTCCGGAAGCGCGCGGCACGCTCGTGTTCGAGGGCGGTGAGCAGGTGCTCGCCCGCCTCGGGGTGCCGCAGGACGGCCTCGGCGGAGGCGACGGCGACGAGCGGGGCGGGCCGGTCCTGGCGCTGGTCCTCGGTGGTCATCCCCCCAACCTAGGCCATGCCGCTCGACCCGTGGACGGCGTCGGCTCATGCGCCGTTCGGCTGGTCTTCGTCTCCGGATCCGAGGATCTGTGGAGTGCGGCCCGGGGGAGGCCGAGCGGGTTCAGCGGCCCGCCGGGTAGCCGTCGAGTCCGGACGCCAGCAGGCCGAACGCCCGCTCCACAGCCGCCTCGACGCGCCTGCGGACGGTCTCCACCGGCTCTCCGGCCACCATGCCCCGCCGGATCTCCGCCAGCACGGCCTGGTGCGCGCCCGCGATCGCGCCGGCCAGCACCCGGGGGAGGGGGTCGTCCGGCCCGGCTCCCGACTCCTCCGCCAGGGCCGTGGCCAGCGCCGCCTCGGCGCGTTCGCCCAGCTCCAGCAGCCGGGCCCGCAGTGCCGGGCTGTCCGCGACGATTCGCCAGAACGTCGCCATCGCCGGGTGCAGCCCGACGGTCGGTTCACCGCCCGCCAGCGCCGCCAGCAGGTCGGCCCGGACCGCCGCGACGGCGGAACCGCCCGTGGGCCGGCCCCGGACCACCTCGGCCAGGTGCGCCACGACCTCGTCCTGCCGGTCGAAGAACAGGTCCTCCTTGGTGGGGAAGTAGTTGAACACGGTGTTGGTCGAGACCCCGGCGGCCCGGGCCACCTCGGCCACCGTGACCTGTTCGAACCCGCGATCGGCGAACAGGCCCATGGCGGTGTCGGACAGCAAGGCCCGGGTCTGCTGCTTCTTGAGTTCGCGAAGTCCCATGGCGGCAGCCTACGGCAGAATCATGGTGTCACACTAAATTTGCAGTGACACCAAAAATATCGGCTACGGTGGCGGCATGACCTTCACCTTCGGCATCTATCCCGGCGGGCTGACCGGCGACGACACCGGCATCATCGAGCCCGTCCGCCCCGACGACCCGGCGCTGATCACCGCCGCCCTGAGTGAACTCCAGGGCGAAGCGCCCGAGTTGCTCGTCCGCGCCTATCGCTCCCACCCCAGCGGCGCGCACAGCCCTGAGTGTCCGGAGCAGTACGCCGCCGACGGCCGGAAGCTCGACCTCGTGCTCCAGTTCCGCAATCCCGCCGGCCAGTTGGACGGTTGGACGGAGTTCGTCCGGCGAACCGTCCGGGCCGAGGGCCACCGCCTCGCCGTCCTCCAGATCTGCGAGGAGCCGAACCTGGACCTCCCGCCCGTGGACGGCAGCATCCCGAACGTCCTCCAGGCGCTGGTCGACGGGGTGATCGCGGCCAAGGAGGAGGCCCTGGCCTGCGGATACGACGACCTGGCGGTCGGCTTCAACGCGGTGCCGTCGTTCGACCCGGCCGACACCTTCTGGACGGACCTCGGGCGGCTCGCCGACGAGCGCTTCCACCGTGCGCTCGACTACGTCGGCCTGGACTTCTTCCCGGACGTCTTCCGACCGGTCCCACCGGCTCAACTCGCCGACGCCGTACGGGCCGTGCTCACCGGCTTCCGGCGGGCCGCGCTGACCGCGGCGGGCATCGGCCCGGGGGTGCCGATCCGGATCTGCGAGAACGGCTGGCCCACCGGCCCGGGGCGCGACGAGGCGCGGCAGGCGGAGGTGGTCGAGGAGGTGGTGCGGACGGTCGCCGGCCTGGCCGACGAACTCGCCGTCACCGGCTACGCGTTCTTCGCCCTCCGGGACGCCGACAGCGCGGGCCCGGGCCTGTTCCATCACTTCGGGCTGCTCCGGGACGACTACTCCCGCAAGCCCGCCTTCGACGTCTACCGGCGCCTGATCGGGGAGTTGACCGTGGCGCGCTGAGCACGCGAAAGGCCCCTCGCCGTGGGCGAGGGGCCTGCGTATGCGCGTCGGTGGGCGTCAGTGCTCGTCAGTGCTCGTCGAAGAACCGGTCCACCGTGCCGCGCCTCTCGGCGACCGCACCCACCGGCTCGCCGACCACCCGGCCGGCCAGATCGACAGCCAGCGTGCCGACTTCGTGCCGGAGTTGGGCCTCGGCCAGCACGCGGTCGGCGGTCAGCTGCACGTGCGCCGACGCGAGCAGCCGGTCCCGGTCGCGGCTGCCCTCCTCGCGGGCCGCCGCGATGGCCGCCGCGCCCTGCTCGGCGTACTCCTGCCGTATCCGCGCGGCCTCGTGCCGGGCGTTCGCCAGCTGTTCCCGGGCGGCGTCGTACGCGGCCTCGGCCTCGGCGCGGATCGCCTCGGCCCGTTCGGCACGGCCCTCGGTCGCCTCCCACCGCTCGGCCCGGATCCGTTCGATCCGGGGGATGATGCCGCGGCCGAAGGCCCACATCATCAGGAAGAACAGGACCAACCCGAGGACCAGCGGGGCGGGTTCAGGCTGGAGCGGACCGAGTTCGAGATTCATGCGACCTCCCCTGGGGTCTGGCGAACAGTCACGAACGGTTCACCGAGGAGCGTCCCCAGGGGAGGTGAGCATGGAACTTTACCGAGGCATGACCTTCGTCACGCGGTGCGTCAGGTCACCTCGCCGCGACGGGAGAAGCGCTCCGCCCGCCACTCGCCGCTCTCCAGCACCTCGGCCAGCTGCCGGGCCGCGTCCCAGACGTCCGTGTGGGACAGGTAGAGCGGGGTGAACCCGAACCGCATGAGGTCCGGCGCGCGGAAGTCCCCGATCACGCCGCGCTCGATCAGCGCCTGCACCACCGGGTAGCCGTCGGCGTGCCGCAGCGCGACCTGGCTGCCGCGCCGGGCGTGCTCGCGCGGGGTCGCCACCTCGATCCCGTCCAGGCCCTCGACCAGCGAGATGAACAGGTCGGTCAGCGCCAGGCTCTTCGCCCGCACGGCGGCCAGGTCGGCGCGCTCCCACACGTCCAGGCTGGCGCCCAGCGCGGCCTGGCCGAGCAGCGACGGCGAGCTCGTCAGGAACCGCCCGATGCCCGCCTTCGGGTCGTACCCGGGCTCGAAGGCGAACGGCCGCGCGTGTCCGAACCAGCCGCTCAGCGGCTGCAGCGGACCGGCCGCCAGGTGCCGCTCGGCGACGTACAGGAACGCCGGCGCACCCGGGCCGCCGTTCAGGTACTTGTAGGTGCAGCCGACCGCGAAGTCCGCGTTGGAAGCGGCGAGTTCGACGGGCAGCGCGCCCACCGAGTGGCAGACGTCCCAGATCATCAGCGCGCCCGCTGCCTGCACCCGGGCGGTGATCCCGGGCATGTCCAGCAGCTCGCCGGTGCGGTAGTCCACGTGCGAGAGGACGACCACGGCGACGTCACCGTCCAGGTGCGCGTCCAGCTCCTCCGGCCGCACCAGCACGCTGCGCGCGCCCTCGACCAGCCCGGTCACGCCCTCGGCGATGTACAGGTCCGTCGGGAAGGCCTCGCCGTCCCCGAGCACCGTGCGCCGCCCCGGGCGCAGCCGCAGCGCGGCCGACAGCACCTTGAACAGGTTCACCGAGGTGGTGTCGCAGACCACGACCTCGTCCGCCGCGGCCCCGACCAGCGGCGCGATCCGCCGACCCAGCGCGTACGGCTGCTCGAACCAGCCGGCGTCGTTCCAGCTGCGGATCAGCTCCCGGCCCCACTCCTCCTCGACCACCTGACGCACCCGCTCGGGCGTGCGCGCCGGCAGCGCGCCGAGTGAGTTCCCGTCCAGGTAGATCACCCCGTCCGGCAGGGCGAACTCCTTGCGGAACGCCGCCAGCGGGTCGACGGCGTCAAGCGCCGCGCACTCCTCGCGCGTGATCATGCCCATCCTCTCGCTCACATCCCGTCCCGGATCGTCCACAGCTCCGGGAACACGTCCTGCTCGGCCGACTTGCGCAGCCAGGTCAGGCCGCTGGAGCCGCCCGAGCCCGGCTTGCCGCCCATGGTCCGCTTGACCGCGTTGAGGTGGCGCTGGCGCCAGCGGGTGACCCGCTCGGCGACGTCCAGCAGCGCCTCGGCGAGCGGCTGGAGGGCGGCGAACTCCGGCTCGGTGTATACCCGGCGCCAGGCCGCCTCGACCTCGTCGCTCGCGCGGTAGCGCTGCTCGGACACCTCGGGGCGGACCGCCAGGCCGCGGCGGGCCAGCAGGGCCAGCGCGTCGTCGTACAGGCCGGGGGAGCGCAGGGCCTCGGTCAGCTCGGCGTGCGTCTGCGGCACCTCGTCGTACATCTTCAGCAGCGCGGCGTTCTTGTTGCCGAGCAGGAACTCCAGGTGCAGGAAGGCCGAGGACTGGAAGCCCGAGGCCTCGCCGAACACCGAGCGGAAGGAGTTGAACTCCTGCGGCGTCATGGTGGCCAGCAGGTCCCAGGACTCCACCAGCACGTCCTGCACGTGCGTGCCGCGGCGCAGCGCGGCCAGCACGGACGGCAGGTCGTCCTCGCGCAGCGCCTGCTGGGCGAGCGTCCACTCGTGCCGCAGCAGGTCGAACAGCAGCTCCATCACCTGCGTGGTGACGATGAACGACAGCTCGGCCGGTACCTTGCTGCGCGGGTGCTGGAGGCTGTGCAGCTCGTCCAGGCGCGCGTAGCGGGCGTACGGAGTGCCCCGACCCGGCTCGCCGCCCCGACCGAACGACAGGTTGGGTGTCTCCACCGTGTCGTGCCCCATCCCGATCCCTTCTGTGCCCCGGGCGTCGTCGCCCGTCCGTGCCCCGGGCGATCGCCCGGACCGGTGATCAGACGGAAGGCCTGGTTCCACCGGGGGCCCCATTGTGCGGCGGTGTCGGCCCTCGATTGAATGGCCGCTGGACACCGCAACCGTCCCCGGGGCTGTTGTTCGCGAGGTGTTCGGCCGATTCTCTTTACGATCGAGAAGACAGCTGTTTTCAGCCACTCTGGGAGCCACCATGGACGCCGTCGACCGCCGCCTGCTCGCCGAGCTCCAGACCGACGCCAGGCTCTCGTACAACGAACTCTCCCGCCGGGTGAGTCTGTCCGCACCCGCGGTGGCCGAACGGGTCCGCCGGCTGGAGGCGGACGGCGTGATCACCGGCTACCACGCCCACGTGGACCTCACCCGCTCCGGCCTGCCGATCACCGCGCTGGTCCAGATCCAGTGCTACGGCCCGCGCTGCGTGCTGCGCGATCCCGATGTGGCGAAGTGGCCGGAAGTGCTCCAGTTGCACCGGGTCACCGGCGGGGCCTGCTGCGTGCTGCTGGTGGCGGTGCCGACGATGGCCGAGTTCGAGGCGCTGTGCGACCGCCTCGGCGGCTACGGCCAGCCGTCCAGCTCGATGATCCTCTCCAGCCCGGTGCCCTGGCGGCCGGTGGTGGCCCCGTAGGAGTGGAGGGGTAGGTTCCTCGGCATGCCGAATGATCGTCAGATCCTGCTGCTGCCCGGAAGCCTCCGCGCCGGTTCCACCAACGAGACGGTGCTGCGCACGGCCGCCGCCGTCGCCGCCGCCACGCCGGGCGTCGGCACCGCCTTCTACACCGGGCTGGCCGAGCTGCCGCACTTCAACCCGGACCACGACACCGACCCGCTGCCGGAGCCGGTCGCCGGGCTGCGGGCGGCCATCGAGGCCGCCGACGCGCTGCTGATCTGCACCCCCGAGTACGCCGGGACGCTGCCCGGCTCGTTCAAGAACCTGCTGGACTGGACGGTCGGCGGTACGGAGATCTCGGACAAGCCCACCGCCTGGATCAACGCCGCCGGTCCGGGCCGCGGCCAGGGCGCCGAGGCCACCCTGCGCGCCGTCCTCGGGTACACCGGCGCGGCCGTGCTGGAAGAGGCCTGCGCCCGGATCCCGCTGGACCGGCAGGCCGTCGGCCCGGACGGGCTGGTCGCCGACCCGCTGGTGCGGGAGCGGATCGGCGAGGTGCTGGCCCGGCTCGCGGCGGGCTGACGACCCCGGAGGCCGGCTCGGAGGTCGGGCTCAGTAGTGCGCCTCGGGGAGGTGGACGCCGAGCCCGGTCAGGCCGCTCAGGATCAGCTCCACGCCGACCGCCGCCAGCAGCAGTCCGAGCAGCCGGGAGAGCACCTCCAGCGAGGTGCGGTGGATGCGCCGCATCAGCGGCGCGAGCAGGGCCACGACGACGTAGTTGATCACCATGACGGCCAGGTAGGCCTCGGCGACGGTGGCCCGCCAGCCCCAGTCGTCCTTGGCGAGCGAGGCGACCAGGACGGCGGTGACGGCGAGCGGGCTCGCGATGTACGGCAGCAGCAGCGCGCGGAAGCCGTCCAGCATCGGGTTCCGCAGATGCTCGTCCGCCTCGCTCTCGGCGCCGAGGTGGACGCCGAAGACCAGCGCGACGGCGTAGACGAAGAAGATCGTCCCGCCGGCGAGCTGCAGCGACTGGTCGCTGATGTGGAAGAGGGTCGTGACCTCGTCCGCGGCGAAGTCGAGCACCAGGCCGACCACGGCCGCCACGATCGTGCTCAGCGCCGCCAGCCGCCGCAGCTCCCGGGTGGTCCGGGTGGCGGCCAGCCGGGCGAAGGCCAGCAGGACCTTCGGCGGGCCGACGACGGCGAAGAACGTGATGAACGCGCTGCTCAGGTTGAACACGGGCATGGGCCAAGCATGGCCGCGGCGATCACCGCGACCGGCTCGCCACGCCCCGGGCCCGGTGTGGCGCGAATCGTGCGGTCGGACGGTTCATTCCTGATCGCCGGCCGATTCGCCCGGATGGCGGTCCCGACTCGAAGGGGTGCGCACTCTCGGGTCCCATGGAAGTCGGATCACCACCCCGGGGACGAGCGGAAACGAGGATGCGACATGTGTCTCAACCGTAGGGACCTGGGCCTGCTGGCCCTGCGCAGCGCGATCGGCGGGGTGCTGATCGCGCACGGCACCCAGAAGCTGTTCGGCTGGTTCGGCGGCGCCGGCCTGGAGGGCACCACCAAGGCGATGGAGCACATGGGCTTCCACCCGGCCCGGCAGAGCGCGATCGCGGCCGGTCTCGGCGAGGCGGGCGGCGGGGCGATGCTGGTGGCCGGGCTGGCCACCCCGGCGGCCGGCGCGGTGGTGGCGGGGACGATGGCGGGCGCGGTGGCGGTGCACGCCCCGGCCGGCTTCTTCATGACCGCCGGCGGCTACGAGTACCCGGCGTTCCTCGGCGCGACCGGGCTGGCGCTCGGCCTGGCCGGCCCGGGCCGGTACTCCGCGGACCACCTGACGGGCCACGCCTTCGACCGGCCGTGGGTGGGCGTGCTGTCCTTCGCGGCGAGCGCCGCGGCGGCGTACGGGGTGGTGGCCCGGCGCCGGCACGTGGTGCGGCTGCGCGAGGAGCGGGCGGCGGTGGAGGCGGACGAGCAGGAGGGCTCGGGGCTGTCCTGACGGCGGGGGTGCCACCGTCACCCGGAGGCACCGCCCGGCTGGCGGGCCCGGCCGCCGCCCCGGAGGGTGGGCCGGGAGGTGTGCCGGGCAGCCCGGCGCCGGGCAGAAACGAGGGACGTCACATGGATCGCCAGCCGCTCACCCGGGCCACCCGCAGGGCGACGGCCGAGCCCCGGGCCACCGTGCAGGACCTGGACGCTCCGCTGCTGCGCCGCCGACTGCGGCCGGTGTCATGGGTGTTGGCCGCCGTCCTGGTCGGCGGGGCGGTCATCGCCGGCTGTTCGTCGGGCAAGAGCGCGAGCACTGTGGTGTCCTCGGCCGCCTCCGCGGTGGAGAAGGGCGCCTCCGCCGCCGCCTCGGCCGCGGCCTCCGCCGCCTCGGCACTGGCCTCGGCGGCGAGCGGCCTCGGTGGAGCGGTCTCCTCGGCGGAGGCGCGGGCATCGGCGGCGGTGTCGGCGGCCTCGTCCGCCCTCGCCGGGATCAAGGGCGGGCTGGACGCGAAGGGGGACGTGACGGCAGGCGCTACGACCATCGGCTCGGACGGGAAGGCGCAGGCGGAGCTGACCGTCACCAACCACGGGCAGCAGACGTACCGGTACGTGATCCAGGTCAACTTCACGGACGGCTCCGGCAAGGTTCAGGACGCCACCGTGGTGACCGCCCCGGACGTGGCCGCCGGGCAGAGCGCCCGGACCACCGCCCGCAGCAACCGGGACTTCTCGGGCACCGTCACGGCCGTGGTGGCGGCCGCGGTCCGCTACTGACCGTCAGTCACCGACCCTGCGGACCGGCGGGGGTGGCCCGGACGGGGCCGAACCTTAACGGCGGCTCAAGGTCCGGCAGCACCCCTTGACGGCGGAGTTGGTCTAGTCCATTTTTGTGCCCAGGTGCAGGGAGCCCCTGAACCGGCGTCGGCGGCCTCGCGCCGCGGGTGCCGGTTCGGCGCATCCCGGCGCCCCGTCACGGCCTGATCCCGCTCGATTCCCCTCCCTGATCTGTCATGCCCCTGTCGTCCGACCCCACCTCGGACGAGCCTCCGGAGCGACGGAACTCCCACGGACACCCCCCGCGGAAACCCCCACAACCAGGAGTCACGCACGCATGCTGCGCTCACGCATCGAAAGGGCCGAGGCCCCGGCTCAGGAAGGCGTCCGCCGCCGGCGCCCGAAGAGCCTGGCCGCGATCGCGGCCGGCACCACCGCCTCCCTGCTGCTCGGCGCGGGCCTCGCCCTGTCCGGCGGCGCCGCGGCCACCGCCGCGACCACCAACACCACCGGCGCGCCCGCCACCAGCGGCGGCATCAAGGTCGCCTACTTCGACCAGTGGTCGATCTACGCGAACGCGTACTACCCCAGGACGGTCCAGGACACCGGTGTGGCCGGGAAGTTGGACTACCTGATCTACGACTTCGCCAACATCCACCCGACCGACCTCGGCTGCTTCGAGGCCACCAAGGCCGCCAGCCAGGACGAGAACAATCCCAACGCGGGTGACGGCGCGGGTGACGCGTTCGCCGACTACCAGAAGAGCTTCGGCGCGGACATCTCGGTCGACGGTGTCGGCGACGTCTGGGGCCAGCCGATCGCGGGCAACTTCAACCAGCTGAAGAAGCTCAAGGCGAAGAACCCGAACCTCAAGATCCTGATCTCGCTGGGTGGTTGGACCTACTCCAAGTACTTCTCCACGGCGGCCGCCACGGACGCGTCGCGCAAGCACCTGGTCTCGTCCTGCCTCGACATGTTCATCAAGGGCAACCTCCCGGCGGACGCCGGCTACGGCGGCCCGGGCTCGGCGGCCGGCATCTTCGACGGCGTCGACATCGACTGGGAGTACCCGGGCGGCGGCGGCCACACCGGCAACATCTCCAGTCCCGCCGACAAGCAGAACTTCACGCTGCTGCTGCGGGAGTTCCGCAACCAGCTGGACGCGCAGGGCAGGGCCGACAACAGGACGTACGCCCTGTCGGCGGCGGTCGGTGCCGGCCAGGACAAGATCATGAACGTCGAGACCGACAGGATCGGCCAGTACCTCACGTTCCTCGACGTCATGACCTACGACATGCACGGCGCGTGGGACGCGCAGGGCCCGACCAACCACCAGGCCCCGCTCTACTCCGGCCCCGGCGACCCGATGACCCCGGCCAAGCCGGGCCACGGCAAGTACTCGATCGACAACGCGGTCAAGGCGTGGACGGTCGGAGACCCGGACTACGGCATCCCCGGAGGCTTCCCCGCCAACAAGATCAACATGGGTGTCCCGTTCTACTACCGCGGCTGGACCGGCGTCGCGGACAACGGCCACAACGGCCTGTTCCAGCCCGCCACCGGCCCGGCGGCCGGCGCGGCGATGTCCGGCAACGTCCCCGGCATCCAGATGTACAAGGAGCTCGGCGGCTTCGTCGACAACCCGGCCAGGACCTACTGGGACGACGCGGCCAGGGCCACGTACTTCTACGACGGCACCACCTTCTGGAGCGGTGAGGACGCCCGGTCCGTCCAGGCCAAGCTCGACTACGCGCACTGCAACGGCCTCGGCGGCTCCTTCGCCTTCTCGCTGTACGACCTGGGCACCAGGACCGCCCTGTTCGACACGATGGTGAACGCCACCAACGGCTCCGCCGCCGCCTGCCCGGCCCCGCCGTCCCCGACCGCGACCGCCACGGCCACCGGCACCGCGACGCCGACCCCGACGGCCACCGCCACCGCGACGGCGACCTCCACCCAGACCGGCCCGGCCGGCTGCCCGGCGGCCCCGAGCTGGGAGGCGAACGCCACCTACGCGACCCCCGGTCACAAGGTCTCGTGGAAGGGCCACTACTACACCAACAAGTGGTGGACCACGGGCGAGGACCCGAGCCTCAGCGGCCAGTGGGGCGTCTGGGCCGACAACGGCCCCTGCTGACACCCGGCTGACGGCAGTGTCCGGCCCGCCGGGAGAGTGACTCTCCCGGCGGGCCGGAGCCGTGTCCGCCTACGTCAGATCGGCGGTGCGCCCGAGCGCGTCCGGCTGGCTCTCCTCGATCCGCCGCAGCATCCGCGCCAGCATCGCGGACAGCACGGCCCGCTCCTCGCCCTTGACGTCCTGGAGCAGTTCCTCCTCGAACACCGCCGCCATCCGCATCGACTCCAGCCACTTGTCGCGGCCGTTCTCGGTGAGCTCGATGATCACCCGCACCCGGTTGGACTCGTCCCGTTCCCGGGTGACCAGGTCCTCGGCCACCATCCGGTCGATCCGGTGCGTCATCGCCGCAGGCGTCAGCCCGAGCCGCTTGGCCAGCTCGCCCGGCCCCAGCCGGTACGGGCTGCCGGCGACGACCAGCGCCTTGAGTACCTCCCACTCGGCGGAGGTGATCCCAAGCACAGTCAGTTGCCGGTCGTAGGCCACGCCCATCCGCCGGGCGACCCGGGACAACGTCTGCACGATGGTCTCCACCTGCGGGTCCACCGTGGGGAATTCCCGCTGGTAGACGGCCACCTGCTCGGCGATGCCGAGCTCCCGGGACTTGGCCGGCGCGGGCTTGTCCGTAGTCATGCGCACCAGTGTCGCACGGGGCCGTGCATCTCTTAAGCCTTTGACTCCTCAGCCTTCCAATGCTAAGACTTAACCATCAAAGTTTAGCTCTGAAATCTTCTGGACTTAAGAGTATCCAGTTGAATCCAGGAAGGGATGTGCACGGTGACCGGCACGGTGAAGCAGCAGAGGCAGCAGCGGCACGGGGCGGGCGGCCCGCTGCGCCGCGTCCAGATCGGCAACGCGCTCAGTGCGTTCGGCAGCGGGTTCACGATGCCGTACATGTTCGTGTACGTGGACCAGGTGCGCGGGCTGGGCTCGGTGGCGGCCGGGACGGTGTTCACCGTCTTCGCGCTGGCCGCGCTCGCCGTCCTTCCGCTCACCGGCCGCGGCATCGACCGGTACGGCCCCCGGCCCGTCCTGCTGGCCGGCACCGCGCTCGCCGCCACCGGCGCGTTCGCCTTCGGCCACGCCACGACCACCGCGGCCCTGCTGGTCTCGTCCTTCCTGTTCGGCGGGGGGATCACCACCTGCCAGCCGGCGCTCGCCACCATGATCGTCCGCTGCTCCACCACGGCGACCCGGGCGCACGCCTTCGCGCTGCAGTTCACCCTGGTCAACCTGGGCATGGGCCTCGGTGCGCTGGTCGGCGGGCAGATCGTCGACGTCGCCGACCCGGCCAGCCTGACCCGGCTGTTCACCATCGAGGCGGCGACCCTCGTCGGCCTGGCCCTGATCACCGGCACCGCCCGGATGCCGGCGGCCCCGCTGACCCTCGTCCAGCAGAAGACCGACGGGCCCCAGGGCCTGCGCGCGCTGGTCGCCGACCGGGCGATGCTGCGGCTCTGCGCGCTCGCCGGGCTGATCTTCTTCACCTGCTACGGCCAGTTCGAGTCCGGCGTCGCGGCCTTCGCCACCGACACCGTCGGCACCGCGCCCTCCACCCTGGGCTTCGCGATCGGCGCCAACGCGCTGACCATCGTCGTGCTGCAGATGTTCATGGTGCGCCTCACCGCGCGCCGCCGCCGCACCACCGCGATGGCCGCGGCTGGCCTGGTCTGGCTCGGCGCCTGGACGATGGCCCTGGTCGCCGGTCTGATCCGGACCGAGACCATGGCCGCCACGATCGCGATCGTCTCGATCTACGCCCTGTTCGGCGTCGGCGAGTCGCTGCTCGCGCCCACCATGGCCCCGATCGTCGCCGATCTCGCCCCGACCCGCCTGCTCGGCACGTACAACGCCGGGTTCGCCCTGGTGAAGCAGATCGCGATCGCGGTCGGCCCGGCCGTCGGCGTGCTGCTGGTCGGCTCCGGCACCTGGCCGCTCTACCTCGCGGCCATGGCGGGCTGCACGCTGCTGATCGTCGCCCTGGCGCTGCGGCTGCGCCCGCACCTCACGCCGGAGCAGGACAACGCGGCCCCGGCCGTGGTGGTCCACGCCATCCCGGTGCGGGAGCTGCAGACGGCCGCGTAGCGGGACGCGTGCACGGGCGTACGGACGGGCGCCGACCAGGTCACCTGGTCGGCGCCCGTCGCGCTTGGCTTGACCACCACCGCCCACATAGTGTCAGTGCCTGTTGACCGCCCGGCCCCGGCCGGCACGGCAGCCACCGGCACAGCGGCACACAGGCGAATCGGCGAGGCTATGACGCAAGCGGCGCTCACGCACCCTCCGGCAGCACCGGCCCCCGCACCGGGCCGGCCGGGACCGCTCCGCCGGGCCGCCGACCGGATCGAGTGGTCGGGCTGGCTCGGGCCGATCGGCGTCGCGCTCTTCGCCGGCCTGCTGCGGTTCTGGAACCTCGGCTACCCCAACGCCTTCGTCTTCGACGAGACGTACTACCCCAAGGACGCCTGGTCTCTGCTCCAGCAGGGCTACGAGGGCACCTGGCCGGACCACGCCAACACCGACATCCTGGCCGTCCCGCAGAGCATCCCGCTCACCCCCGCGTCCGAGTTCATCGCCCACCCGCCGCTCGGCAAGTGGGTGATCGCCATCGGCGAGCAGCTCTTCGGCCTGCACCCCTTCGGCTGGCGGTTCATGACCGCCCTGCTCGGCACCGTCACGGTGCTCATGCTGGCCCGGATCGGCCGCCGCCTCTTCGGCTCCACCCTGATCGGCTGCACCGCCGCCCTGCTGATGGCCGTCGACGGCCTCCAGCTGGTGATGAGCCGGGTGAGCCTGCTCGACGGCGTCCAGATGTTCTTCGTCCTCGCCGCCTTCGGCAGCCTGCTGATCGACCGCGACCACGCGCGCGCCCGGCTCGCGGTCGCCGAGGACGGCGACACGGTGACGCTCGGCCTGCGCCCCTGGCGGATCGCCGCCGGGGTGCTCGTCGGCGCCGCCGCCGCGGTCAAGTGGAACGGCGTCATGATCCTCGCCGCCTTCGGCATCCTGACCGTGCTCTGGGACCAGTCCGGCCGCCGCTGGGCCGGCGCCCGCCGCCCCTGGCGCTCGATGCTGCGCCGGGACGCCGTGCCCGCCTTCCTCGCCATGGTCGGCTCCGCCGTCGTCGTCTACGTCGGCGCCTGGAGCGGCTGGTTCGCGAGCGGCGGCAACGGCGGCGGCGGGTACGACCGGCACTGGGCCGACGGTCGGGCCGGGCTATCCCCGGACAGCTTCCTCGGCATCCCGCTGCCGCAGGTGTCGATGAGCTGGGTGCCCGCGCCGCTGCGCAGCCTCTGGCACTACCACTCGCAGATGTACGACTTCAACACCGGGCTGAGCACCCCGCACACCTACCAGTCGAACCCGTTCAGCTGGCTGGTCGTCGGCCGCCCGGTCTCCATGTACTGGGAGCAGGTCCCCATCGGGCAGCGGGGCTGCACCGCCCCCGGCGGCTGTGCGGCGCAGATCCTCGGCCTCGGCACCCCGCTGCTGTGGTGGACGGCCTGCTTCGCGCTGGTCTACCTGCTCTGGCGGTGGTTCTTCCGCCGCGACTGGCGCTCCGGTGCCGTGCTGTGCGCGGTGGCCGGGATCTACCTGCCCTGGTTCCAGTACCAGGAGCGGACGATCTTCTCCTTCTACATGGTCGTCCTGGTGCCGTTCCTGTGCCTGGCCGTCGCGCAGCTGCTCGGCGCGATCCTCGGCCCGCCCGGCTGCACCCCCCGGCGCCGCCGGATCGGCGCGGCGGCGGCCGGGCTGATCGTGCTCGCGATCGTCGGGTGCTTCGCCTTCTTCTACCCGCTGTACACGGCGGAGGTGATCCCGCTGACGTCCTGGCAGGACCGGATGTGGTTCACCAGCTGGGTATGAACGCCGGCGGCTCCTGCGGACTCGGGCGCCGGACTGCTGACCCGACCTCGTCGGGTACCCTGGACGGCGTTGAAGGGGAGTAGCCCTCCACCGGACCGTCGACATACTGGCCCCCCCGGGGCCCGGCGCCCGGGGCATCGCTCGGTGAGCGGTGCCGGCGAGACCTTCGGCCGCAGTGCTGTGACCATGACCAGTGCTGTCGGGCCGAGGCGACCCCTGACGGAACCGCGGCGGCCGGACAGCCCGACCGAGGAATCCGATCCCGATGAGTTTGACCGTGGCCGTCCTGACGTTCGGCATCATCTTCCTGGCCGAACTGCCGGACAAGACCGCCCTGGCCAGCCTGGTGCTCGGCACCAGGTACCGCGCGAGCTACGTCTTCGCGGGCATCGCCGCCGCCTTCGCGCTCCACGTGGGCCTCGCCCTGGCCGCCGGGCACCTGCTCTCGCTGCTGCCGCACCGCTGGGTGGAGGGCGTCACCGCGGCGCTGTTCCTCGTCGGCGCCGCGATGCTGCTCTTCCACGGCGGGGACGACGAGGACGGGCATGCCGCCAAGGAGCCGTCCGCGAACAGCTTCTGGAAGGTGGCCGGGGCGAGCTTCGCGGTCGTCGCGGTCGCCGAGTTCGGCGACCTCACCCAGATCATGACCGCCAACCTGGCCGCCAAGTACGCCGATCCGGCGGCGGTCGGCCTCGGCGCGTGGCTGGCGCTGTGCGCGGTCGGCGGGATCGCCATCGTGGGCGGGCAGAAGCTGCTGAAGCACGTGCCGATGAAGCTGATCGTCCGGGTCGCGGCGGCGATCATGGTGGTGCTGGCGGCCGTCGGCATCGTCAAGGCCGTCATCGGCTGACGGACGGCAGGGCGCCGGGTTCAGCAGCCCTGGTCGGAGGCGAGGGCGGCCTGGGTCTTGGGGCCGTAGACGCCGGTCTCGCCCTTGATGCGGTTGTCCCGCTGGTAGCTCATGAGCACCGTCCTCGTCCAGTCGTCGAAGGTGCCGGAGATGATCGACTTGTCGACGAGTCCGCACTCGGCGGCCCAGAGGCGTTGCTGCATGTCCCTGACGTCGGCCCCGATCATCCCGACCTGGAGCACCCGCAGGGTGGGCGTCGGTGTCGGGGTGGGGGTGGGCGTCGGTGTCGGGGTGGGGGTGGGCATCGGTGTCGGGGTGGGCGTGGGGGTCGGCGTCGGGGTGGGGGTGGGGGTGGCCGTTCTGGTCGGGCTCGGCCTGGTCGTTCTGGTGGGCGTCGGGCTCGGCGTCTCGCTGGTGGGCGGCGCCGAGCTCGGGGTCGGGGCGGCCTGGGTGGTCGGGTCCATCGGCGCGGGCACGAGCGTGTTGGTGGGCAGCGGCTGCGCCTGGTGGACCGGCTCGGGCGAGGGCGTCACCGCGTACGCGAGGCCGACGGTGAGCGCCAGCAGCCCGGCCCCGACGCCCGCGATCAGCATCTTGTGCCGGGCGATGGGGCTCTGCTCGGCCTGCTCGGCCGCCCGCCGCACGGCCCGCCCTCCGGCGGGCTCTGGTTCGGGTGCCGACTGGTCGAACGGGAAGAAGCCGATGTCGTCCCCGGGCTGGGGGTGCCCCGGCTGTCCCACGGGGGGCAGCACCGTCGTCGCGTACGCCCCGGGCCCGGTCGGGGGCATCGGCGGCAGGACGGTGGTGGCGTAGGCGTCGGCGTCCGGCCCGAGCGGAGGCGGCCCGAGCGGGGGCTGCACGGGGGCGAACGGCGGTTGCATCGGGGCGACCGGCGGCAGGACGGTGGTCGCGAACGGGTCGGCGGGCGGTCGCGGCTCCTCGGCCACCTGGCCGGCCGCCTGCGGCACGTACGGGCGGACCAGCGGCGGGCCCTCGACGTGCGGGAGGACGGTGGTCTCGGTGAGGCTCGGATCCGGGAGGCAGCCGCACCCGGCGGAGCGTGCGGTGCCGCACGTCGGGCAGTGCTGGTCCGGCATCGGCCGGTCCTCCTCGGGTCTCGGGCGTGCTGTCCGGGGCGGTCCCGGGCTCGCGATCGCGCCTGATTATGCAGGACGTCCCTGAGGGTGGACAGGGCCGTCCGACCGTCCCGCGGTGGGGTTGTACCGGTTGGTGGTGGTTGGCCCCTGATGAACAGTCGAGGTGAGGGTGACTGTTGTGGCGGTTACGGTCGGCTCGCGCGGGCGGTGCAAACCAGAGCAATTCCGGCAGTATTTCGGTGGCTTGGTGAGCGCGGAGTGATCACCGGCGCGGATCCGGCCTCAGCTGCTCCTTCTGTGCCGGCCGGCCGCCCGGGCCGGTGCGCCAGGGCCGCCGGAGGGAATGACGCCAGCAGCGGGTCGCGCCGGTGAAGACGGTCAGGTCGATCGCGGAGATCGGGGCGAGCCGCGCCTGACAACTTCCTGCCGATCCAAGGAAATTGATGCGTCTGTGGTGGCAAGTCCGCAGACGTCGAGCAGATCTGGACGTTCCTGAGCGGCACCGCCACCGTCGACCTCGCCGGCGACACGGTAGCCGTCGCCGCCGGCGACACCCTCGTCCTGCCGGCCGGCGCCGCCCGCGGGTCACGACCGACAAGGGTTTCACCGCCGTCGTCGCCGGTCCGTCCCCGGCGCACGCCTACAACCCGGACGCCGTCACCCCCGAGGGCGCCTGCGGCCTCGCGCCGAAGAACGACGAGCGCGTCGTGCCGCCGTGGATCGCCTGACCTACGGGGTGTGAGGTGTAGGAGACTGCTCGCAGTAACCGAGCCGGCGGCCGTTCGCGAGCCCCGGCGGACGAGAAGGAGCGGCATGTCCGTCGTCAAGATCAACGTACTGACGGTTCCCGCCGAGCAGCGCGAGGAACTGGAGAGGCGGTTCGCCTCGCGGGCCGGCGCCGTGGAGAACTCGGACGGCTTCGAGTGGTTCGAGCTCCTCCGCCCGGTCGAGGGCACCGATCAGTACCTGGTCTACACCCGCTGGCGCAGCGAGGAGGACTTCAAGGCCTGGATGGAGGGCCCCATGCAGGCCGCCCACCGTGGCGGTGCGGAGGGCGAGGCGCCCAAGCGCCCCGCCGCCACCGGCTCCACCCTCTGGTCCTTCGAGGTCGTCCAGTCGGCGGGCCCGAAGGCCTGAGCCCGTCGCGAACTCAATGCGAACAGCGCGCCCCGGGCTGCGTGAGCCTGGGGCGCGCTGGGCTGTGTGCGCTTGCGCCGCCCGAATGGGTGACTGAGATCGGAGTTTGACGCATCGTTGCCGCATTACGGTGAACATTGCGGCGCGGGCGGCTATCAGCGCTCCGCAAACAGTGAGCCCCGGCGGTGCTACCAACACCCCGGGGTATGGCACTAGGAGTAAAGGGCTCCCGAATGCACATCAATCGTATCCCTCGGCATGCCCCCGGGTACACGATCCTCGACAACGGGCACGTCGTCCGGAAGCACTCGCTGAGTTGGGCGGCGCGTGGCCTGCTCGGGTACCTGCTCAGCCTGCCCGACGGGGCTCGCGAGGACGTCCGCACGCTCGCCGCGAAGAGCGTGGAGGGGCGGGCGACTGTGGCGCGCGCCCTTCGCGAGCTGGAGACGGCCGGGCACTACGTGCGGCGGACGCAGCGGGACCCGCTGACCGGGCAGGTCCGGACCGTCGTCTCGGTCCACGAAGTGCCGGTGACGGGCAAGGCGGTTCACACCGTGCCGCCGCTTCCCGTGTCCCCGGCCGCCGGTTCGCCTGGAGCTGGGGCGGCAGCCGCCGGGAGGACGGGAAGCCCTTCCAAGAAGATGGTTCTCAAGGAAGTGGAAGTCCCTTCCGTCCGTCCATCCGAGAAGTTGACGGTCGGCATGGCGCTGCTGCTCGAACTCGGGCGGCGCGACCCGCGCATGGCGTTGGCGGGCAAGCCGCTGACCGACCAGGCCACGCGGGTGGAGGGGCTGCTCGCGAGGGGCTGGACGCGCGATGCGCTGACGGGGATCCTTTCCGCGCCGCTACCGGAGACGGTCACCCACAGCGTGGGGGCGATTCTCGCGGCGCGGTTGGCGAAGGTGCCGTCCGTCCCTTCGCCCCGCCATGCCGTGGACGGGGCGCGGCGACATGAATGTCCCGGGCGGGACGGGATGTGCGGGCGGCCTGTCGCGGTGGATGGGCAGCTCTGCAACTCCTGCGAGAAGCCTTAGACGGGGTTTCACTCACCCGGTGGCCGGAAGGTCACCGGTGCGGCGAAGGCGGCCCGTCGCGTCGTGCGGCGCAGGGCGCGCAGGACGGGGGTGCCGAGGGTGAGGCACAGCACGACGGTCAAGGCGGCCCGAGGCAGGTCCCAGCCCAGGGACGTGGTGAGGCAGTAGGTGGCGAAGCGGAGCAGGTTGGCCGGGAGCGGATCGCCGGGGACGAAGGAGACGGAGCTGGAGAGGCCGCCGATGTAGGGCCAGCCCTGAAGGTTCATGATCGTGCCGTACAGGAGGGAGGCGGCGGCCCCGTACCCCGCGAGCAGGACGAGTTCGCGGCGACCGCGCACACGGGCGGAGCCGGGGAGAAGGCCCGCGCCGAGGCAGACCCAGCCCATCGCGAGCATCTGGAACGGCAGCCACGGCCCGACGCCGCCGGTCAGCAGCGCGGAGGCGAACATCGACAGCGCGCCGAGGACGAAGCCGAAGCCCGGGCCCAGCACCCGCCCGGACAGCACCATCAGGAAGAACATCGGCTCCAGGCCCGCCGTCCCCGCGCCGAGGGGGCGGAGGGCGGCGCCGGCCGCGGCCAGAACACCCAGCAGGGCGACGGACTTGGCGTCCAGGCCGGGAGCGCCGCCGCCCGCCGAACGGCCCTCGGAGATCTGGGCGATCACGACGGCGAGCAGGAGCGGCAGGAGCAGGGCGAACAGCCAGGGCGCGTCGGCGCAATGGCCGACCAGGGAGGACTTGGTGGAGGCGAGCAGCGGCCAGCCGAAGGCGGTGACACCGACGAACGAAACCAGGAGAAGCGCCGCGACGGAGCGGCGGCCGAGCGGGACGGGGCGGCTCATGAGGCCAGCGCCTCCGCCACCTGGTGGACGGTGAGCCACGGGCCGGGAGCGAGGACCTTGGCCACCTGCGGAGCGAAAGCGGGCGAGGAGACCACCACGTCCGCCGTCGGCCCGTCCGCGACGATCTCGCCCTCGGCCAGGATCACCGTGCGGTGGGCGAGTTCGGCGGCCAGTTCGACGTCGTGCGTCGCCAGCAGCACCGCGTGGCCCTCACCCGCGAGACCGCGCAGGATCTCCACCAGCCGGGCCTTCGCCGCGTAGTCGAGGCCCCGGGTCGGCTCGTCGAGCAGCAGCAGCGGGGGCCGGGCGGTGAGCACGACGGCCAGGGCGAGGGTGAGCCGCTGGCCCTCGGAGAGGTCGCGCGGGTGGGCGGTGTCGGCGATGCCGGGCAACAGCCGCTCGACCAGGGCGCGGCAGGTGCCCGGAGTGGCGCCCGCGTCGGCGTCGGCAGCAGCGCACTCGGCGACGACGCTCTCGCCGTAGAGCAGGTCGCGCGGGTCCTGCGGGACGAGGCCGACCTCGCGGATCAGTTCGGCGGGCCGGGTGCGGTGCGGGGTGCGGCCGTTGACGCGGATGTTGCCGGAGGCGGGCGCGTGCAGGCCGACCAGGCTGCCCAAAAGCGTCGACTTGCCGGCGCCGTTGCGGCCCATCAGCGCGGTGATCTCGCCGGGGCGCAGCGCGAGATCCACCCCGCGCAGGGCGTGGACGGGGCCGCGCCGGACGGCCAGCCGCTCGGCGACGGCGATCGGGTCCCCAGCCAAGGCGGGCGCGGCCGCCGGTCGGTGGCCGTCGAGCTTCTCCCGGAGGGAGGCAGCCTTGCGGCGGGCGTCGCGCACGGACAGCGGCAGCGGCCGCCAGCCCGCCAGCCGTCCGAGGCCGACCACCGGCGGGTGCACCGGCGAGTGCGCCATCACCTCGGCCGGCTCGCCGAGGACGGGCGCGGCGCCCGGGGCGAGCAGCAGCACCTGGTCGGCGTACTGGACGACGCGCTCCAGCCGGTGCTCGGCCATCAGGACGGTGGTGCCGAGGTCGTGCACCAGCCGCTGGAGCACGGCCAGCACCTCCTCGGCGGCGCCCGGGTCGAGCGCCGAGGTCGGCTCGTCGAGGACCAGCACGCGCGGGTGGACGGTGAGCACCGAGCCGATCGCGACGCGCTGCTGCTGGCCGCCGGAGAGGGAGGTGAGGGAGCGGTCGCGCAGCTCGGCGAGGCCGAGCAGGTCGAGCGTCTCCTCGACGCGGCGCCGCATGACGTCCGCGGGCAGGCCCAAGGACTCCATGCCGTAGGCGAGTTCGTCCTCGACGGTGTCGGTGACGAAGTGCGCGAGCGGGTCCTGGCCCACCGTGCCGACCAGGTCGGCGAGTTCGCGCGGGCGGTGTTCGCGGGTGTCCCGGCCGCCGACGGTGACCCGGCCGTGCAGGGTGCCGCCGGTGAAGTGCGGGACGAGCCCGCTGACGGTCCCGAGCAGGGTGGACTTGCCGGAGCCCGACGGGCCCACCAGCAGGCAGAGTTCACCCTCGGGGACGGTCAGGTCGACGCCGGAGAGGGCAGGGGCGGCGGCGTCCGTGTACTGGACGGAGACCTGCTCGAAGGTGATCACGAAGCCCTCCGGGGCGGGGTCGGGGTGGCGAACGCCGGTACCAGGCCGAGGAGTACGGTCGCGGCGGCGGCCAGCGGCAGCACGGGGACGGTCGGCGGGACGACGGTCGGGGCGAAGGCGGCCGGGTCGCGGGTGGAGAGGTAGACGGTGAGGGCCGCGACGGTGGCGCCCGATCCGGCGGTGAGCCACTCGGGGAGCGTCCAGGGATCGGGCCGGTAGCGGGTTCTGACGGACCGTCGACTACCGAGCAGCAGTCCGGTGAAGGCGGCGGCCAGGCCGAGCAGCAGGATGGGGAGTGCCCAGCCGCCTCCGTCGGCGCTCAGCAGCCCGTACGCGGCCAGGCAGACCCCGAGCAGGCCGGCCAGGGTGAGCGCGGCCGTCGCCCGGGCGAGGCGGGGCGGGACGTCGGCGGTGCGGCCGAACCCGCGGGTGTCCATCGCGGCGGCCAGCGCCACCGAACGCTCCAACGCCCCCTCCAGGACGGGCAGTCCGACGCTCAGCAGGGCGGCGATCCCCTTGTCCGTCCGGCCGCGCAGCCGGCGGGCGGCACGCAGCCGCCGCACGTCGGCGACCAGGTTCGGCGCGAAGGTCATCGCCACGACGACCGCCACGCCCGCCTCGTAGAGCGCGCCGGGCAGGGTGCGCAGGAGGCGGGCCGGGCTGGCGAGCGCGTTCGCGGCGCCGACGCAGACGAGCAGGGTCGCCAGGCGCAGCCCGTCGTACAGCGCGGCGAGCAGGCCCTCGGCGGTGACGCGGCCGCCGACCCGCACGCCCTGGGCCCAGGCCGGGAGCGGCACTTCGGGGAGCGTGAACAGCACGTGCGTGCCGGGGATCGGCGAGCCGAGCAGCACGGCGAACAGCAGCCGGACACCGAGGACGAGGAGTCCGAGCCGCAGGAACGCGCCGTACGACCGGGACCAGGGTGCGTCGCCGCGCCGGGCCGCCACCACGTAGCCGGCGACGGCGGCGAGCAGCAGCAGGATCGCCGGATTGGTGGTGCGGGTGGCGGCGGCGCCCAGCCCGAGCGCCCACAACCACCAGGCCCCGGGGTGGACTTGGCGGGAAGCATGCATGGTGACGGACCTCATCGGTGACGGCGGCGCGCCTGCCGGACGGCACCGGCGGCGAGGGCGGCGACGAGGACGCCGCCGGCGATCAGACCGAGGTCGGGGCCGCTGGAGTCGGGGCCGCCGGACGAGGCCGAGCCGCCGGGCTGTGCGCCGGCGCCGAGTTGGTCGGCGCAACCGGCCTTCGGATAGCCGGTGATGGCGCAGAGCAGGCCGTTGGAGTCGTACCGCAACGGCGGCGCGACGGCGGCCAGCACCTCGGCGGAGGTGGCGCTCACGGGCACGGCGGCACACGCGGTGCGCTGCTCGGGCGGCTGCTCGGCGGAGCCGGCGTCGGCGGCCGTGCCGAAGTCCAGTACGACGGCCACCCGCTTACGGCCCTCCTGCGGAGGCGTGCCCGCGCACACGGAGGCGAAGTCGCCACCCGCGCGAGGCCGCGCGGCATCCCGCCCGCCGTCAGAGCTGACGGCGAACCGCCACCCTTCCACACCCCCGTCCGCCGGCACGTACACCGCGGGCCCCTGCTGCTGATACGCCCACCCGCCACTGCCGTCCCCCTTCCAGAACGACCAGTACCGGTACCCCGCCGCCTCCGCGGGAACGGCGGAGGCGGCGACCAGCATCACCCCGAGGAGGGCGGCGAGGAGGGCTCCGCGCCGCCTCCTCGCGGCGGAGCGATTGGTCAACGTCACAGCTTGGCGCCGCGCTTGCGCTGGAGGCTGAGGACGAGGCCGCCGCCGATGCCGATGAGCAGGCCGACGGCGATGAGCCAGTACTGGCCGATGCCGTCGTCCTCGGCCTTCTCGGAGGTGGGGCCGGCGCTCGGGGAGACGGCGGCCTTCGGCGCCGGGCCCAGCGCGGTCAGCTGGCCGACCAGGGCGGAGGTGTCGCGCTGGGCGGCCTGGGTGACGAGCAGGAGCGTCGCGGTGGCGCCCGCGTCGGTGCCGCCCTTCGTCCACGTCGCGCCGTTCTGGCCGAGCCAGTCGAGGGCGCCGGCAGCCTGCTGCGGGTGGCCGCTCTGGGTGAGGCCGAGGGCGGCCCAGGCGGTGGCGGTGTAGTCGGGGGTGGGCGCGGCGCCGGGAGTGGTGAGGGTGAGGTGGTTGCCGCCCGCGGCGAGCTGGGCGGTCAGGTACGCCCCGACGGCCTCCGCCGAGTCGGCCCGGGCGACCGGCGCGGCGGGTGCGCCGTCCGGGCACGGCAGCGGCTTGGGCGCGGCGTCGCTGCGGACGCCGGCGGCGACGGGCAGCCACCCGCCGGCCGCCGCGAGCGAGGCCTGGGCGGTGGCGAGGGCGTTGGGCGCGAGGGCGCCGGCGGACGGGTCGGGCTGGTAGGCGAAGGCGCCGCGCTGGTCGGCGGGCACGGCGCAGCCGAGCTGGAAGTGGGCGAGCCCGTCGAAGGCGTTCTTGCCGGCCTTGGCGACGCCTGCCGGGTCGGCCTTGGCGGCGAACAGGGCGTTGACGGCGAGGCCGGTGGAGTTGGCGTCGCCGGGGCTGCCCGGGTTGTAGGGCCAGCTGCCGTCGGCGTTCTGGTTGGCCTTCAGCCACTGGACGCCCTTGTCGACGGCGTCCTGGTGGCCGCCGAGCGCGGCGAGTGCCTGGATCGCGACCGCGGTGGCGTTGCTGTCCTCGGTCTTCGCGTCGCATCCCGCTCCGGAAGCGCGGAACGACGGCCAGCCACCGTCCTCGCACTGCTGCCCGGTGAGCCAGGAGACCGCCGAGTCGGCCGGGGCGACCTTGGCCGCCGCGAGCGCGGTGAGCGCGAGGGACTGCCGCCACACCCCGTCGTACGTCGGGTCGCTCTTGCCGTACAGGCCGTCGGGGGCGGCGGCTGCGGTCGGGGCGGGGCTGTCGGCGAGGGCCGGTGCGGCGGCGGTGCCGGCGAGCAGCGCGGCGGACAGGGCGGCGGCGCCCAGGCGGGCGACGGTGAGCATGGTGACGGGTACGCCTTTCGGTGAGCGGTGGTGGCCCGTTCGGGCCGTTCCGTAGTCCTCGACGGTGCCGGGCGCGTGCGTCCGGGCCGGCCGCTCGCCCCTCCCCGGGCGCTCCGACTCGCCCGGCCGCCAGGGGCGCCGGACTCACGGTTGCGGGTCAGTGCCGGATTCGCACCGGCTTCCCCCGGAGGTGGGGCGGGATGGAGTTGTGATGCCCGACGACTCTAGCCGCAGGGCCCCGCGGCACCCGACGGTGCGGGCAAGAACATGTTCCAGTTACGGCCGCCGGTCACGGCAGGCCGAGCACGGTCACGGCAGGGTGAGCAGCCGGGCCGCGGTGTGCAGGTCGGCCCGGACCTCGGCGATCGAGGCGCGGCCGGAGAGCCAGGCGACCAGCGCCGAGTGCCAGGTGTGCTCGATCACCCGGACGGCCGCGCGCTGGCTCTCGGTGGGCGGTTCGGACTGCCCGATCGCGTCCAGGATCAGCTGCCCGGTGGCGATGCTGACCTGGTCCACCTCGGCCCCGACCGAGCGGTCCGCGAAGGACAGCGCCCGGACCATCGCCTCGGCGAGCAGCGGCTCGCGCTGGAGCGCGTGGAACGCCCGGGTGAGCGTGTCGGCGACCCGCGGCGCCGGTTCGGGGTCGGTCGGCGGGTGCCGCCGGATGTGCTCCTGGAGGCCCTGCAACTGCTCCAGCATGACCGCGACCAGCAGATGCACCTTGGACGGGAAGTACCGGTAGAGCGTGCCGAGGGCGACCTGCGCGCTCTCCGCGACCTCCCGCATCTGCACCGCCTCGTACCCGCCGCGGGCGGCCAGGGCGGTGGCGGCCCGCAGGATCCGCCGCCGGCGCTCGGCCTGGCGGGCGGTCAGCGGCGGCTCGCCGCCGGCCGTCGCGGGCGCGGCGTGCGGCGCGGGAGTCGGGGGCGTGGTGGACGGCGGCAAGAGTGCTCCCGGGGCGCGAGAGTGGCGGCGTGCTCCGACCGGTCCGGCGGAGCGGACCGCGCAGGCGTGGCGCGAATCACCAGCCCTGACTCCTGAGTGAAAGCTACGGGCCGGTATCTTCGAGGTCTCTCATTGTTCACATGGTCGATGCCGAGTTCCACACCCACTGAAACCTGATCTACTTTAGCGACCGGCAGCACGATCGGCAGCCGCCGACGCAGCCACTGGTAGCAGCACCGATAGCAGCAGAGATGAGGGCCCAGGATGACCGCGCAGCCGCTGCGGATTGCCCTGCTGTCGTACCGCGGCGACCCCTTCTGCGGCGGTCAGGGCGTGTACGTACGGCACCTCTCCCGTGAGCTGGCCAGGCTCGGCCACCACGTGGACGTGATCGGCGCCCAGCCGTACCCCGTCCTGGACGAGGTCGAGGGCCCGGGCTCGGTGCGCCTCGTCGAACTGCCCAGCCTGGACCTGTACCGCGCCGACGACCCGTTCCGCACGCCCGCGAGCGACGAGTTCCGCGGTCCGGTGGACCTGCTGGAGTTCGCCACCATGCGCACCGGCGGCTTCCCCGAGCCGCTGACCTTCTCGCTGCGTGCCCGGCAGTACCTGGCCCGGCACAAGGGCCGCTACGACGTCGTGCACGACAACCAGACGCTCGGCTACGGCCTGCTCGGGCTCGCCCGGCACGGGTTCCCGCTGGTCACCACGATCCATCACCCGATCACCGTGGACCGCCAGTTGGAGCTGGACGCGGCCACCACCCGGCTGCGGCGGCTGTCGCTGCGCCGCTGGTACGCCTTCACCCGGATGCAGCGCCGGGTCGCCGCCCGGCTGGACCACGTGATCACCGTCTCCGGCAGCTCGAAGCGGGAGATCGCCGAGCACCTGGGCGTCGCGCCGGTCGGGATCTCGGTGGTGCCGGTCGGCGCCGACACCCGCCTCTGGGCCCCGGCGGCGCAGGTCGCGCGGGTGCCCGGGCGGATCGTCACCACGTCCAGCGCCGACGTGCCGCTCAAGGGCCTGGTCTACCTGGTCGAGGCGCTGGCCAAGGTGCGCACCGAGCGGCCGGCCCACCTGGTCGTGGTCGGCAAGCCGCAGAAGGAGGACGGCCCCGTCACCGAGGCGGTCCGCCGGTTCGGGCTGGAGGAGCACATCGAGTTCCGCAGCGGGCTGACCGACCAGGAGCTGGTCGACCTGTACCGCTCGGCCGAGGTGGCCTGCGTGCCGTCGCTGTACGAGGGCTTCTCGCTGCCGGCCGCCGAGGCGATGGCCACCGGCACCCCGCTGGTCGCCACCACCGGCGGTGCGATCCCCGAGGTGGCCGGGCCGGACGGGCGGACCTGCCTGGCCGTGCCGCCGGGGAACGCGGACGCGCTGGCCGCGGCGCTCGGCCGGCTGCTGGACGATCCGGAGCTGCGCGCGGAGCTGGGCGCGGCCGGCCGCGAGCGGGTGCTCGCCCGGTTCACCTGGGAGCGGGCCGCCGAGCTGACCGTCGACGCGTACCGCGCGGCGATCGCCACCGGCGTCGGCGCACGGGCCCGCTCCGGGCCCGGCTGGCGGTACGTGCCCTGAACCTCCGGACACGCCCCGAACCACCCGGAACCGAACGGCCCGGACTCCGAACCACCCGGAACCGAACCACCCGGACTCTGAACCACCCGGACGTGCCCCGAGTCGCCTCGGCCGCCCGCCACGACGCCGGACCGATCTGATGAGGCGTCAAGAATGCTCGGTAGCAAAGGAATGGGAGCTCTGCAGTGCTGACCGTCGATTTCTCGCGCTTCCCGCTCGCCCCCGGCGACCGGGTGCTCGACCTGGGCTGCGGCGGGGGCCGGCACGCGTTCGAGTGCTACCGCCGCGGCGCCAACGTGATCGCCCTCGACCAGAACGCCGAGGAGATCGCCGAGGTCCAGAAGTGGTTCGCCGCGATGGAGCAGGCCGGTGAGGCCCCCGAGGGCGCGTCGGCGGTCGCGATGGAGGGCAACGCGCTGGCCCTGCCGTTCGAGGACGAGTACTTCGACAAGATCATCATCTCCGAGGTGATGGAGCACATACCCGACGACAAGGGCGTGCTCAACGAGATGTTCCGCGTCCTCAAGCCGGGCGGCCTGCTCGCCGTCACCGTGCCGCGCTGGCTGCCCGAGAAGATCTGCTGGGCCCTCTCCGACGAGTACCACGAGGTCGAGGGCGGCCATATCCGGATCTACCGCGGCGACGAACTGCTCGGCAAGCTCAAGGACGCCGGCCTGGAGCCGTACGGCACCCACCACGCGCACGCGCTGCACTCGCCGTACTGGTGGATCAAGTGCGCGGTCGGCGTGGACAACGACAAGGCGCTGCCGGTCAAGGCCTACCACAAGCTGCTGGTCTGGGACATCGTCGGCACCCCGGTGATCAGCACGCTCACCAAGGCCGCCGAGAAGGCGCTCAACCCGGTCATCGGCAAGAGCTTCGTCGCGTACGCCTCGAAGCCGAACCGCGCCGAGCCCCGGCAGGCCGGCGCATGACCGCCGCCGTCCCCGAGGTGCTGCTGCTCGACGGGGTGCTCGACGCCGAGCAGGCCGCCGGCACCGTCCGCAGCATCCTCGCCGAGCAGCGGCCCGACGGCGCCATACCGTGGTTCACCGGCCACCACCTCGACCCGTGGGACCACACCGAGGCCGCGATGGCCCTCGACACCGCCGGCGAGCACGCCGCCGCCGAGGCCGCCTACCGCTGGCTCGCCGCCCACCAGAACCCGGACGGCTCCTGGTACGCCGCCTACGTCGACGGCGAGGTCACCGACCGGGCCAAGGAGACCAACTTCTGCGCCTACGTCGCCGTCGGGGTCTGGCACCACCACCTCAGCACCGGCGACGACACCTTCCTGGAGTGGATCTGGCCGGTCGTCCGGCGCGCACTGGACTTCATCGTCGGCCTGCGGCTGCCCGGCGGCCCGATCGCCTGGCGCCTCGACGAGGACGGCACCGCCACCGACGAGGCGCTGCTCACCGGCTCGTCCAGCATCCTGCACGCACTGCGCTGCGGCCTGGCCATCGCCGCGTACCTGGAGGAGCCGCAGCCCGACTGGGAGCTCGCGGCCGGCCGGCTGGGGCACGCCGTGGCCCACCACCCCGAGCGGTTCCTCGACAAGGACCGCTATTCGATGGACTGGTACTACCCGGTGCTCGGCACCGCGCTGCGCGGCAAGGCGGCGCTGGCCCGGATCGAGCGCGACTGGGACCGCTTCGTCGTCCCCGGCCTCGGCGTGCGCTGCGTCAGCGACCGCCCGTGGGTGACCGGCGGCGAGAGCGCCGAACTGGCCCTGGCGCTCTGGGCGATCGGCGAGTCCGACCGCGCGGTGGACATCCTGCGCTGGATCCAGAAGCACCTGCGGCACGACGACGGCTCGTACTGGACCGGGTACGTCTTCGAGGACGACGCGATCTGGCCCGAGGAGCGCACCACCTGGACGGCCGGCGCGCTGCTGCTCGCCGTGGCCGCGCTCGGCGGCGACCCGGCGACGGTCGCGGTGTTCAGCGGGGACGACCTGCCGGAGGGGCTGGTCGTCCAGGACTGCTGCTGAGGTCCTTCGGCGGGCATTCCTCAGCGGGCATCTTTCAGCGGGCATGAACAAGGGGCGGGACCGATCCGGTCCCGCCCCTTGTCGCTGCGTGGGCGTCAGCCGCGCTGGAGGCCCGACGTGTCGTTGAGCACGCCCTGGGTGCCGTCCTGGAGCTGGGCGACCAGCGCGGCACCGCGCTGCTCGACCGCCAGGTACCAGGTGCCGGGGACCAGCTCACCGACCGGCGCGCCGGCCGGGTTGTCCTTCGACGCCAGCGGACGCGGGGACGGGACGGCGAACCAGAACGGCGCGAAGTCGGCCGCCGGGCCCGGCCGCGGGGCCGGAGCCGGGGTCGGCTGCGCAGCCGCGGCGGCGACGTCCTGCGGGCCGGGCTGGCCGGGGGCCGGGTAGCCGTAGCCGCCCTGCTGGGCGCCGTACGCCGCGGCCTGGTTCGGGTCCTGACCCGGCGCCGGGTAGCCGTACTGGCCGGGCGCACCCGGCTGGCCGGGCTGGCCGGGCATCGGGTAGCCGCCCTGGTACGGGACGGCCGGACGGTCGGTCACCAGCGGCGCCTTCAGCGCGGGCACCAGCGGGCCGGCCGCGGCCGCGCCGGCGAGCACGATCAGCGAGATGAAGCCCAGCCAGGCGCCGAAGCCGTGGCCGACGTTGGGGCCCGAGTAGCCGCCGCCCAGCGCCCAGATCGAGGTCCACAGCGCGCAGACCGCGAACGCGACGCCCCACTGGTCCAGCCGCAGGCCGAGCACCTGGCGGTTGGTCGCGGCCGGGCCCTGGAACCGCTGCACCAGGATCAGTGCGGCGGCGGCGATGCCCAGCAGGTAGATGGAGGGCAGGATGGGGAACAGCTCGGTGCTCCACGCGTTCTGCGAGGTGTTGAGGCCCGCGCAGTACGCCCCGGCGCAGCTCACGGTCCAGTAGGGCAGGAAGGAGGCGATGAAGAGCAGGACGGCCGCGCCTGCGACGGCGGCGTCTCCCCTGGTGAGAGCGCGCAGATTCACTTACGTTCCCCTCGTTGACGTGTCGTGGACGGTGGTTCGTCCGGTCGGACCGACCGGCCGAGAACCCCCGAACGGACCAGAAGCCTAGGGCCAACCGCCCTGCCGGTGCACGGCGGGACCGGGAATGGGGCGAAGTCGTTGCAAACGGCGCAGCCCGTCGTCGCCGGACGTCAGCCCCGCGTGGTCAGAAACGCCGTCAGCGCGTCGGCGATCCCCTGGGCGGCCTGCTGCCGCCACTGAGGGTCCGTCATCCGTTTCGCGTCCGTCGGGTTGCGCATGTTACCGCACTCGATGAACACCTTGGGGACCGTGGAGAGGTTGAGGCCGCCCAGGTCGGAGCGGGTGTCCAGGCCGTCGTTCGCCGTGTAGTCGGCGTACGGTTCGCCGGTGGCGGCATGGAACTGCTCGCGCAGCAGCAGGCCGAGCCGGCGCGACGGTTCGACGATCGCCGAGTTGTCCGCCTTCCCGGCGACCACGCGGGCGGGCAGGATCACGTGGAACCCGCTGCCGCTCGCCGGCCCGCCGTCGCCGTGCACCGAGAGCGCCACGTCGGCGTGGGCGTCGGCGGCGGCCTTGGCGCGCTCGTCGATGCACGGGCCCCAGGGGCGGTCGCCGTCCTGGACGAGCACGACGCTGGCGCCGCGGGCGGCCAGGATCGCGCGGGCCCGGCGGGTGACGTCCAGGGTGTACTCGGCCTCGGTGTAGCCGGAGTTGGTCTCGGTGCCGGTGGTGTCGCACTCCTTGCGGGCGTTGCCGATGTCGACCTGGCGGTTGATCTCGGTGGCGTGCGAGAAGTTGCCGGGGTTGTGGCCGGGGTCGAGCAGGATCGTGCGGCCGGTGAGGGCGGCGGGGGAGGCGGGCCCGGTGGGGGTGGTGTCGGGCGTCGGGGCCGGGGTGGGCGCGGGGGCGGCGGTGGCTGCCGTGGACTGCGGGGCCGCTTCGGGCTGGGCCGGCGTGGGCTGGGCCGTTGCGGTTGCGGCGGTGGCAGCTGTGGTGGCGGCGGCCGAGGAGCCCGCCGGGGTGCCACCGCTGACGGCCTGCCAGCCCAGCCAGCCGGCCGTGCAGAGCGGCACGGCCGCGCCCACCACCGTGGTGACGCGCAGCAGGGTGGAACGGCGGGGCGGTCGGTTCGTCGGGACGGTCACGGGTGGTTCAGATCCTGTCCTGGGTCCGCGGGGTGAGACCGAACGCGTCGGCGATCGGCTTCCACTTGCCGACGAAGTCCGTCTTCGCCTGGGTCGCCTGCGGGTTGAGCTCGTCCGCGTGCTTCTTGTCCGGGGTGGTCGGGGCCCTGCCGGAGCAGCCCTGGGTGGCGACGGCACGCGCCCAGGCCGCGTACGCCCGGTCGATGTCCGCCGACAACTGCCACGCGGACTTCAGCGACTGGACGGCGTCCGCGCCGCCCGGCACGTCCGTGGTGGTCAGGGCGGAGAGCTTGCGCAGGAGTTCGTCGCGCTGCTTGGCGCCGTTGTCGAAGACCTGCGCCGCGCTGTCGATGTCGGTCTTCGCCGGGCAGCTGCTCACCTTCGCGACCGCGCTGCCGATCGGGGCCTTCGCGTTCTCGCCCTGGGTGAGCAGTTCGTCCAGGGCCGCCGCCTGCGTCTTGGCGCCCGGCCCGGCGGTGGCGGTCGGGCTGGCTCCTGCGCCCGCCGACGCCGGGTCGGGCGAGGTGGCGCTCGGCGCGGCGGCCGAACCGGTGGGCGCCGGGGCCGGCTGCGGGTTCCCGGACGGGGCCGCCGCCGTGGTGGCCGCGGGCGGGGCGGGTGCGGCCTGGTCCTTCTTGTCGTCGTCCTTGACGGCCATCAGCAGACCGCCGCCGATCGCCAGCACCATGAGGAGGGCGAAACCGATCAGCAGCGGCGCCTTGCGGTTGTTCGAGCGGTCCTGGTCGTCGTCCAGGTCCTCGTAGCCGGTCGGGTAGTCCGGCTGGGCCGGGTACGGGGGCTGCGGCGGGTACTGGTAGCCCGGCCCGGGCGCCTGCGCGGTGGCATGGGCGGGGAACGGCGACGCGGGCGGGGCGGGCGGTGGCACCGTCGGCGGAGCGGGCGGCGGCTGGGGAGCGACCTGCGGGAAGGCGGGCGCGGTCGGGGCGTCGAAGCCCGGGGCGGTCGCCAGGTACGGGCGGGCGCCCAGCAGCGGGCCCTGGTCTCCGACCTCGCCCGGTGCGGGCGGCGGGGCGACGGGCGAGGCGGGGGGCGGCTGCGGAGCGGAGGCCCGGGCGTCGGCGTCGGGCTGGCGCTGCCCGCGCACCCAGCCGCCGGCGCCGCCGCGCGCGGTGGGATCCCAGACCGCCGGAGCGGTGTCGTGCTGGTCCGTCATGTGCCGCAAGCCCCCACCGTCCGCCGATGCTCTGCCTGGTGCTGCGCGGACACCGTACCCTTCGAACCCCCGCCCGACAGCCCCGGCACGACGTTAGAGCATCGGCGCGCGACGGCGCAGCACACGCAGCGATCCCGTCACCGAGACCTCCTCGAAGCCCTCCGCCAGCGCCCGCAGGTACACCCGGTACGGGGCCTGACCGCCGTCCGCCGGATCCGGGAACACGTCGTGCACCACCAGCAGGCCCTCCGGCGCCAGGTGCGGCACCCAGCCCTCGTAGTCCCCGGTCGCGTGCTCGTCGGTGTGCCCGCCGTCGACGAACACCAGGCCCAGCGGACGTCCCCACAGCGCGGCGATCCGCGGCGAACGCCCGACCAGCGCCACCACGTGCTCCTCCAGCCCTGCCGCGTGCAGCGTCCGGCGGAACCGCGGCAGCGTGTCCATCAGCCCGACCTCGTGATCCACCAGCGTCGGGTCGTGGTACTCCCACCCCGGCTGCTGCTCCTCCGAACCCCGGTGGTGGTCCACCGTCAGCGCGACCGTCCCCGCCTCCCGGGCCGCCGCCGCCAGCAGGATCGCCGACCGGCCGCAGTACGTCCCGATCTCCAGTACCGGCAGCCCGGTCCGCCGTGCCGCCGTCACCGCGGCCGCGTACAGCGCCAGCCCCTCGTCCACCGGCATGAATCCGGTCGCCGCCTCGAACGCCGCCACCACCTCGTCCGCCGGACGGGCGCTCTCCAGCAGATCGGACATAGGGCTGCTCCTCGCGATGGGGGTGACGATGGGGCTGACGATGGGGGTGCTGCGTCGAACGGACCCTACTCGACGGTACGCCCGGCCCGGCCACCCCCCTTGTTCTGGAACGTGTTCCAGTCACGCTCCGGCCGGCGTGCCAGAATCGGCGCGACCGTGGATCCGAGGCACACCGGGAGCAGCCCATGCGCGCAGCCGTCCTGCACAAGACCGGCCAGGACACGCTCGACGTCCGGGAGGACGTGACGGCGGTCGGGTTCGGGCCCGGCATGGTCAGGGTGCGGATGCGGGCCGCGAGCCTGTGCCACTCCGATCTCTCGGCGATGAGCGGCGTGCTGCCGCAGCCGGCGCCGTTCGTGCCCGGGCACGAGGGCGCGGGCGACGTCGTGGAGGTCGGCGAGGGGGTGCGGGGTGTCACGCCGGGGGACCGGGTGGTGCTCTGCTGGATGGCGCCCTGCGGCGGCTGCGCGCACTGCGAGCGGGGCCGCGGCCACCTGTGCGTCGCGAGCCTGCGCCGGCTCGGCGCGCCCGCGTTCCGGTTCGAGGAGGGCGGCGCCGCGGTGGAGGCGTCCGGGTTCTACGGCACGGGGGCGTTCGCCGAGGAGGTGGTGGTCGCCGCCGACGCCGTGATCAAGGTGCCCGCCGACCTGCCGTACGAGGCCGCCGCGCTGATCGGCTGCGGGGTGACCACCGGCGTCGGCGCAGCCGTCAACACCGCGCGGGTGGAGCCCGGCGCGTCGGTGGCGGTGATCGGCGCGGGCGGCGTCGGGGTCGCGACCGTGCAGGGCGCCCGGGCGTGCGGGGCGGGCCGGATCACCGTGGTCGACCCGGTGGTGTCGCGGCGGGAGCGGGCGCTGGCCTTCGGCGCGACCGACGCGATCGCTCCGGAGGAGCTGAAGGCCGCAGCGAAGGGCCTGCCCGGCGGCGGGTTCGACTACGTCTTCGAGGCGGTCGGTCGGGCGGCGACCGTGCGGGCCGGGTACGACGCGGCGCGGCGCGGTGGCGCGGTGGTCGTGATCGGCGCCGGGGCACAGGACGACCCGGTGCAGTTCTCCATGGGCGAGCTCTTCTTCAACGAGAAGCGCCTGCTGCCCTCGCTGTACGGCGGGGCGCCGGTGGCGTCCACGGTCGCGCTGGTCGTGGACCTGTGGCGGGCCGGGCGGATCGACCTGGACGGCATGGTCACGCACCGGGTGGGGCTGGCGGACGTGAACGAGGCGATCGCGCAGATGCGCAGCGGCGAGGCGCTGCGGACGGTCGTCACCCTGGGCTGAGCCACTTGGTTGATCTGCTGGCCGCCGGGCCACTGGGCCGGGCCGACGAAGGGCCCGCACGCGCAGGGCGGTTTCTAGTGGTCGTTGCAACACGTGGTCGGTTGTCTAGGCCGCGAGGAGTTTAGCCAGACGCTCGGCTGGGGTTTCCCAGCCGAGCGTTTTGCGTGGGCGGCGGTTGAGCTGGTCGGCGACGGCGGCCAGGTGCTCGGGCGTGTGGACCGACAGGTCGGTGCCCTTGGGGAAGTACTGCCGCAGCAGGCCGTTCGTGTTCTCGTTGGAGCCGCGCTGCCAGGGACTGGCCGGGTCGCAGAAGTAGACCGGGATGTCGGTGGCCAGGCTGAACTCCGCGTGCCTGGCCATCTCGCTGCCCTGGTCCCAGGTCAGGGACCGCTTCAGCTGGACCGGGAGTGTCCGGGCGGTGGCCACTAGGGCGTCGCGGACGGTCTCGGCGGTGTGGTCGCCGGGCAGGTGCAGCAGCATCACGTAGCGGGTCGAACGCTCGACCAGGGTGCCGATCGCGGACTTGTGCTCCTTGCCGAGGATCAGATCGCCCTCCCAGTGGCCGGGGACGGCCCGGTCCTCGGCCTCGGCGGGGCGCTCGCTGATCATGACCATCGGGTCGGTGAAGCGGGAACGCCGGCAGTTGGCCTGCCGCTGGGGCCTGCGGCGGGCCCGGCCTGAGCGCAGGGCACCGGCGAGCTCGCGCCGCAGCTCGCCGCGGCCCTGGACGTAGAGCGCCTGGTAGACGGTCTCGTGGACCACGTGCATCTCCGGCCGGTCGGGGAACTGTCGACGTAGAGCGTGGCAGATCTGCTCCGGGCTCCACTGCTCGTCCAGCATCGCCTGGACGGCGGCGTGCAGCTCGGGGTTCTCGGTGATCTTGCGGGCCTTGGGGCGGGGCCGGCGAGCGTCCGCCCTGGCCTGGGCGGCGTGCGGACGGTAGTGCCACTGCCCGCGAGTGCCCTCGGTGCGGTTGCGGCGGATCTCCCGGCTGATGGTGGACGGACTGCGGCCCAGCTCCGCGGCGATGGCCCGCACGGTGGCCTTCTCCCGCAGCCGGTCGGCGATGTGGATCCGCTCGTCCTCGCTCAGATACCGGGAGACACCGGAAGGCGGCACCACCATGCGAATCGGTGGTGCCGCCTTCTGCCGCTGCTCGGCTCCGCGGCCGTGACGCCACTTCTGGCCGGTCCGGCGGGCGATGCCGACGATCCGGCACGCCTCGGTGTTCGTGTAGCCCTGCTGCATGAGCCGGGAGTATGCCTCCCGTTCCCGGCGCAGCTTCACAGGCCCCTGGGCCGTCCGGTCCTTGCGGATCTCGAAGTCCAATGCATCCCCTGAACTGGGGTGTTGCCACGACTCCTAGAACCCAAGGTTCCCCGGCGGGCCCTTGTGGCGGTCTGGTCAGCCCTGCTGGGCGGCGGCGCGGTGCCGGCCGTGCGGGTCGGCCTCGGAGCTGTCGTCGGCGGCGGACCGGCCGCGGTGCCGGCCGTGCGACGCGGTGTCCTCGGCCGTGGTCTCGTCGGCGTCGGTCCCGTAGAACGCGGGTCCGGTGGTGTCGGTGAGGGTGTCGGACATCAGAATCGTCTTTTCCGTGCGGAGGTTGCGGATGCATCGGCGCCCGCCCGGCACCGTGGATGCGCGGTCGGGTCCCCGTTCGGGCGTTGGGAACACGCCACAGCCGGTGATCGCGGCCCGTGCCCCGGCCACCATAACGGCCGGGACGGGCGAGATCCTATCGAGATCACGACGCGTGTCCCGCGCGCGGCGCGGTGCCGCCCGGGGCCGGCCGGGGCCGTCGGCGGGCCGGTTGGCAGACGAAGCGTCCGGTCGGCGCACCGGTGGCGGCGGTGTCCGGGGCGACGGTCGGTCAGTCCGCCCCACCAGTCCGCCCGGTCAGCCCGGCTGGTCAGCCCGGCCGGCCGGTCCGCAGGAAGCCGGCCAGCAGCTCGTGCAGCACGGCCGCACCCTCCTCGGCCAGCACCTCGTGCCCGGACCCGGCCGCCTCGACGTACCGGAAGTCCGCGCCCTCGACCCGGCCGATCCGCAGCAACTCGTGCCGCAGCGTACGGGACTGGCTCACCGGCACGACCTCGTCCCGGTTGCCGTGCACCACCAGCAGCGGGGCGCTCAGCCGGTGCGCGAGCTGGAGCACGTCGCGCGGCCCGCGGGCGTCGGCGATCGGCTCGCCGCCGCCCAGCCGGATGGCCAGCGCCCGTACCGGCGGCGCCGCCTCGGCCAGCAGCCGGGCGCCGGACAGGAACGGCGCGACCACCGCACAGCGCGCCACCTGCCCGGCCGGGGCGTGCGCCGCGGCCAGCAGCGCCAGGAACGCCCCGTAACTGACGCCGAACAGGGCCGGCGGCTCCAGCCCCAGCGCCGCGCGCTGCCCGGCGATGCCGTCTAGCAGGTACAGGACGTCGTCGAGGTCCGGCCCGCCCCAGGCGCCCCGGATCGCCAGCGCGTGCGCCACGCCGTAGCCGGTCGAGCCGCGCTGGTTCGGCGCGACCACGGCCAGCCCCTCCGCCGCCATCCGCTGCAGGGCCGGGTCGAACTCCAGCCGCCAGGCGTCCGCCGGGCCGCCGTGCAGCGCCAGCACCAGGTGCGGGCTGCTCAGCCAGGCGTCGCCGCCGTACACGACCGCCTCCAACGGGCTGGCGGGGCCGGCAAGTTCGAGGCTCTGGGCAGGCTGCCAGCGACCGCCGTCCCCCGGTGTCGTGCTGCCGTCCAGCCGCCAACCACCCGGCTCCGTACGGGAGATGGACGGGCCGCCCGGCTGCCAGGGCTGCCCGGTGTCCCGCCACGGCCCGGGCGATCCGGAGGCCAGCGGGGCCAGTTGCAGCGGCAGCGGCATCGGACCGGACGGCGCGGACAACGGGCCGTGCGCCAGCAGCGCGTCCACGTCCAGGGTCGCCAGGGCGGCCGGGTGGTCGGGCGAGGAGTACGGCATCCGCAGTCCCGCCTCCCCCCAGTGCCCGACCGCGCCGAGCCGGCCCGGCGGCACCGGCAGCGGATCCAGCCGGCCCGTCGCCGGCCGCCACAGCGCCAGGGTCGATCCGGCGCCGTGGTCGATCTGCACCGCCACCCGCGGCCCGTCCGCCGCCTGCCGCAGCGCCACCGGCCGCAGGAACACCCCCGCGACGTGCAGGGACTCCGGGAAGCGCAGCGGCTCGCCACCGCCCAGCACGCCCCAGCCCAGCCGATCGGTGCCCGGCGCGTCGCTGCGCACGATCGCGAACCGGGTGTCCGGGTCGAACAGCACCAGGCGGTCGTTGCTGTGCTCGGCGATCTCCAGCAGCGGGGTGACCGCGCCGGTGCGCACGTCCAGCGCGACACTGCGGACGGTCCCCGCGCTCACCCGGTCCAGCGCGAGCAGCGCTCCGGCGTGGTCCAGCCAGACGCCCCCGGCGTGCAACCCCGCCACCTCGGCGATCTGTTCGGGCTCGCTGCCGTCCGCCCGCACCAGCCAGACCGTGGTCGCCGGGCGGTGGTCGGAGCCGAGCGCGAGCGCCACCGGCGTCCACGCGGCTGAGCCGGGCGTCGACGGGAGCGGCAGCAGGCGCAGGTCGGGCATGCGCAGCGTGCCCAACTGCTGCTCGACGGCCGCGCCTTCGCCGGGGGAGCCGGGGGAGCCGGGGGAGAGGCGGACGAGGTCGTGCCGCTCGCCGTCGTGCCGGCAGACCAGGACGGAGCCGTCCGGCAGCGCGACCAGCTGCGAGCGCAGGCTCTCCGAGCGGTTCCCGGGCAGCGGCAGCGCGGTCGGCGTGGCCGGGCCCCCGTTCGTGGGGAGGTGCCAACTCTCGGCGTACCAACCGCCGTCGGCGGCGGAGGCGAGGCAGGCGGCACGGCTGCCGTCGGCCGCGAAGGCGAAGCCCAGCCGGCGCAGCGCCTGCGTCACGGTGCGGGTGGCCACGTTCACGCCGGGACCACCTCGCCCGCGCCGTCCCGGTCGCCGCCTCCCCGGTCGCCGCCGCCGTCCCTGTCGCCGCCTTCACGGCCTCCGGCGCCGTCCGCCGATCCGCCGCCCCCGGCCGTACGCAGCGATGTGCCCGCCTCCATGCCGCATTCACATCCCTTCGTCTCGGCCGGCGCGCACCGGTGCCCACTGCTCCGGCAGCGGTGGGCGCGGCACGGCCTGATCGTTTCCTCGGACGGATCGGGAGGCCTCGCCCGGACCTCGTGTCCCGCCCCCGGTCCGCGCCGGCCGAGGGTAATGTCCGGGTAACTCCCTTTCGCGGAAGTGAAGTTACTTTCGAGGGAGGGGAGGCTCAACGCGAATCGGGTCACTTCACTCATAAGGGTGAGCCGCTGCGGATCCGATGGTGTGCGAGGGGCGCGGGGCGGGCAACGGGCGCCCGTCGCACCGGCGCGCACGGCCCGCGGCACCGTCGCCCGAACCTCTCCGCCGGTTGACGCGCATCCGTACGCCGGCGGCACCCGCGTCCGAAGCGCCGTACGGCCCGGGGCGCGCAGCGCGGGCGGCGCCGACCGGGAGCGGCCGCGGCCCGACCGCGCCCGCGCGCACGGTAGTCTCGACAGGTGCCGAAACTGTCCGACGTCATCACCGCGCTCGAAGAGGTCTACCCGCCGCAGTGGGCGGAGTCCTGGGACGCCGTCGGCCTGGTCTGCGGGGACCCTCAGGCCGAGGTCAGCCGCGTCCTGTTCGCCGTCGACCCCGTGCAGGCCGTCGTCGACGAGGCCGTCGAGTGGGGTGCCGACCTGGTCGTCACCCACCACCCCCTCTATCTGCGCGGCACCACCAGCGTCGCCGCCACCACCTTCAAGGGCCGGGTGGTGCACACGCTGATCAGCAGCGGGATCGCCCTGCACGTCGCGCACACCAACGCCGACCACGCCGATCCGGGCGTCTCGGACGCGCTCGCCGAGGCCGTCGGCGTCCGGGTGACCGGCCCGCTGGTGCCGGATCCGACCGACCCGCTCGGCCGCCGCGGTACCGGACGGATCGGCCTGCTGGAGCCCCCGCTGCCCCTCTCCGCCTTCGCCGCGCAGGTCGCGCAGGGCCTGCCCGCCACCGCCGCCGGCGTGCGCGTCAGCGGCGACCCGAACCGGCTGATCAGCAGGGTCGCGGTGTGCGGCGGCTCGGGCGACAGCCTCTTCGCCGAGGTCCGCGCGGCCGGCGTGGACGCCTACCTCACCGCCGACCTGCGCCACCACCCGGCGTCCGAGGCCGCTGAGGCGGCCCCGGTCGCGCTGGTCGACGCCGCGCACTGGGCCACCGAGTGGCCCTGGCTCACCCTGGCCGAGCGGGCCCTGCGGGCCGCCGCCGACATGCGCGGCTGGGCCGTGGAGACCAAGGTCTCCCACCGGGTCACCGACCCGTGGACCGCGCACGCCCCCATGTCCTTCACCGCCTGACCCGATTCACAGGAGCTTTCCGCTTGAACGCCGCGCCCGCCGACCAGATCCGCCTGCTCGACCTCCAGGCCATCGACTCCAAGCTCGACCAGCTGGCCCACCGGCGCCGGAGCCTGCCCGAGCACGCCGAGATCGAGCAGGCCACCGCCGACCACACCGCGCTCAAGGACCTCGTCGTCGCCGCCCAGGCCCAGCAGGGCGACACCGCCCGCGAGCTGACCAAGGCCGAGCAGGACGTCGAGCAGGTCCGCGCCCGGGCCGCCCGCAACCAGCAGCGCCTCGACTCCGGCGCGATCACCTCGCCGAAGGACCTGGAGAACCTCCAGCACGAGATCGGCTCGCTCGCCAAGCGCCAGGGCGACCTGGAGGAGGTCGTGCTGGAGGTCATGGAGCGCCTGGAGAACGCCCAGACCCGGGTCACCGAGCTGACCGCGCGCCTGGAGCACTCCACCGTCGTCCTCGCCGAGGCCGAGTCCCGCCGGGACGCCGCCTTCGCCGAGATCGACGGCGAGGCCGAGAAGGTCCGGCGCGACCGCGAGACCGTCGCCGCCGTCGTCCCGGCCGACCTGCTCAAGCTCTACACCAAGCTGCGCGAGCAGCAGGGCGGCGTCGGCGCTGCCCGCCTCTACCAGCGCCGCTGCGAGGGCTGCCGCACCGAGTTCTCGATCACCGAGCTGAACGCCATCAAGGCCGAGCCGGCCGACAAGGTGGTCCGCTGCGAGAACTGCTCGCGGATCCTGGTCCGTACCGCCGACTCGGGCGCCTGAGCCCGTGGCGGCGCGCTTCATCGTCGAGGCGGACGGCGGGTCCCGGGGCAACCCGGGGCCGGCCGGCTACGGCGCGGTGGTCCGGGATGGTGACACCGGGCAGATCATCGCCGAGGCCGCCGAGTTCATCGGCCACGCCACCAACAACGTGGCCGAGTACAAGGGCCTGATCGCCGGGCTCAGGGCGGCCCGCGAACTCGACCCGGACGCCTCCGTGGACGTCCGGATGGACTCCAAGCTGGTCGTCGAGCAGATGTCCGGGCGCTGGAAGATCAAGCACCCCGACATGCAGCCGCTCGCCGCCGAGGCGCGGACCGTCTTCCCGCGCGGCCGGGTGACGTACACCTGGATCCCGCGCGAGCGGAACAAGGACGCCGACCGGCTGGCCAACGAGGCCATGGACGCCGGCCGGGCAGGGCGCCAGTGGGAGCCGAAGAAGCCGCCGAAGGCCGTCGCCGTCGACCAGCCGCCGCTGGAGACCATCGCCCCCAAGGCCGGCTGGGCCACCGAGGCCGACCTCGGCACCCCCACCACCTTCGTCCTGCTCCGCCACGGCGAGACCCCGCTCACCCCCGAGAAGCGCTTCTCCGGCAGCGGCGGCACCGACCCGGAACTCTCCGAGAAGGGCCGCTGGCAGGCCGAGCGGGTCGCCGAGGCGCTCGCCGCCCGCGGCAGCATCCAGGCCGTCGTCGCCTCCCCGATGCGGCGCACCCGGCAGACCGCCGAGACCGTCGCCGCCCGGCTCGGCCTGGAGGTCCGGTACGAGGAGGGGCTGCGCGAGGTCGACTTCGGCGCCTGGGAGGGCCTGACCTTCGCCGAGGTGCAGGAGCGCCACCCGGACGACCTGGCCGCCTGGCTCGGCTCCGCCAAGGCCAAGCCGACCGGCAGCACCGAGAGCTTCGCCACGCTCACCCACCGGGCCGGCGTCGCCCGGGACAAGATCCTCGCCCGCCACCCCGGCAAGACCGTGCTGGTCGTCTCGCACGTCAGCCCTATCAAGACGCTGGTCCGGCTGGCGCTCGGCGCCCCGCCGGACTCGCTGTACCGGATGGAGCTGTCCGCGGCCTCGCTCTGCGCCGTCCAGTACTACGCCGACGGGAACGCCTCGCTGCGGCTGCTCAACGACACGTCGCACCTGCGCTGAAAGTGGCGGGCTCGTCCGAGCCCGCCACTTGCCTCAGCGCACGTCGGGGTTCAGTGCACGTCGGTGACCACCACGTCCAACTGCCACGGCTTGCGGGCCGTGCCCTCCGCCGCCAGCTCCACCCGGTGGCCCAGCTCCAGCAGCGCGTCCATCAGCTCGCCCGGCGTCTTCGGCTCCGCACCCGCCACCAGCAGATCCCGGACCAGCCGGCCCTTCGTCGCCTTGTTGAAGTGGCTGACGACGCTGCGCCTGCCGTTCCGCTCCTGGAGCACCCGGACGGTCGCCGTCCGGGACACCACCTCACCGGCCGGCTTCCACGCCGCCGCGTACGCGGAACTGCGCAGGTCCAGCACCAGCCCGTCCGCGACCTCCGGCAGCACCGACGCCATCGCGCTCCGCCAGTACGCCCCGAGCGCTCCCAGCGCGGGAAGTTTCACGCCCATCGAGCAGCGGTACGGCGGGATCCGGTCGGTGATCCGCACGGCGCCCCACAGGCCGGAGAACACCAGCAGCGAGCGCTCCGCCCGGCCGTACGCGGCCTCGTCCAGGCTGGCCAGGCCCAGGTTGTCGAACAGCACCCCGGTGTACACCTCACCGGCCGGACGCGCCCCGGCCGACGGCAGGCCCGCGTTCCGGGCGATCTCGCCGCGCAGACCCGGGCTGAGCCCCAGCACCTCGGCGGCGGCGTCCTCGTCCCCCCGGCAGAGCCCGACCAGGGCGTCCAGCACCTCGCCACGCGCCGCCGTCAGCCCGGGCAGCGACAGCCGGTCGAGTGCCACCGGCACCCCGTCCCCGGACGCGGCCTTGCCCTCCGAGGGTGGCAACAGCACCAGCACAGCGGACTCCTCAACAGTTTGTGGCGCACGGACCCCGCCACCCTACTGCGACCGCTACTCGCCACCCGCCCCCGCGACGACGGCCGCCCCGGCCGCGAGCGCCAGGCAGAACGGCGAGTAGTACCGGGTGTCCAGCCGCCTGAACCGCTCCGAACGCTCGACCAGGTTCCCGAACACCGCCAGCCCGCCGATCCCGCGCGCCAGCATCACCCCGGACACCGCCCGCACCCCGGCCCGCCGCAGCCGTCGCGGCCCCACCGGCGGCAGCACGCCGGCCTCGGCCCCCACGAGGTACGCGGCCGACCCCAGCAGCCCCGCCACCGCGAGGCAGGCAGCCGCCGGCGGCACCCCGTCGCCCGTCCCGACCACGGTGTCCGCGAACTCCTCCGGCGTCCGCAACGGCCACGGCGTCACCGCCCACACCGCATGCAGCGCCCCCACCCCCGCCAACGCCGCCGACACCACGACCCCGGTCGCCTTCACCGCACTGCCCATCGACCGAACCCCCCTCCGAGAAGGACCACGTGAGCCACACCCTACGAGCCCTTACACCGGGCACCGCCGCCCGCTGAGGACGAGCCCAACGCCACCCGCCTGAGCACGTTTCCGTCCGCTGCCTCGCGGGTGCCCGGGAGGCAGCGGTCCACGGGAGTGGGCCATGCCGCGCCCCGACGACGCGGGCGCGTACGTCCTGCGGCTGGCCACCGGCGGGTACGACGACTCCGTCGCCCTCGCCGCCAAGGACCTCAAGTCGCTCTTGGGACGCTGAGGACGCTGAGCCTCCGTCCGGAATCACCCGATTCGCCCTACCCTGGCGTTCATGCCCCGCCGAAAGCTGCGCGTCAAGGCCGCCGACTCCGCCCGGATCAATGCCGAACTGGCCGAGCTCAGGGCCCGCCTGGAGATCCACGCCGAGTGGCCGGAGGCCGTGCTGGCCGAGGCGGAGGAGGCGGCCGAGCGTCCGCGGCTGCCCGAGTACGACGCCACCGACCTGCCGCTGTTCACGGTCGACCCGCCCGGATCGCGCGACCTCGACCAGGCCATGCACCTCACCCACCGCCCGGGCGGCGGCTACCGGGTGTACTACGCGATCGCCGATGTCGCCGCCTTCGTCCGCCCGGGCGGGGCGATCGACGCCGAGGCCCGCCGCCGGGTCGAGACGCTGTACTTCCCCGACCACCGCATCCCGCTGCACCCCACCCGGATCTCCGAGGACGCCGCGAGCCTGCTGCCCGGCGAGCCCCGCCCGGCGCTGCTCTGGCAGCTGGACCTGGAGGCCGACGGCGCCGTCGTCCTGGCCGACCTGCGCCGCGCCCTGGTCCGCTCCCACCGCCGCCTCGACTACGCGGCCGTGCAGCGCGCCGTGGACCTCGGCGGCGCCGACGAGCAGCTCGCCCTGCTGGCCACCGTCGGCCGGCTGCGCGAGGAGCAGGAGCGCGCCCGCGGCGGGATCAGCCTGCCGGTGCCCGAGCAGGAGGTCGAGGAGACCCTGCACGGCTACGTCCTCGGCTACCGGGCGCCCGGCCCGGCGGACGGCTGGAACGCCCAGATCTCGCTGCTCACCGGCATGGCCGCGGCCGACCTGATGCTCGACGCGGGGGTCGGCCTGCTGCGCACCCTGCCGGCCGCGCCCGCCGCCGCGTACGAGCGGCTGCGCCGGATCGCCCGCGCCCTGGACGTGGACTGGCCGGAGGGCCTCCCGTACCCGGAGCTGATCCGCTCGCTCGACCCGGACGTGCCGCTGAACGCCGCGTTCCTCAACGAGTGCACCGGGCTGCTGCGCGGCGCGGGCTACCGCGCCTTCGACGAGTCCCGCGGTCTGCCCGCCCCCGGCGATCCGGGCCATGCCGCGCTGGCCGCGCCGTACGCGCACTGCACCGCGCCGCTGCGCCGGCTCGGGGACCGGTTCGCGCAGGAGGTGTGTGCCGCGGTGGCCGCGGGGGAGGACGTGCCGGACTGGACGCGCGAGGCGCTGCCGGCGGTGCCGGCGCTCATGGCGGGTGGGGACCGCCGCTCGGGCGAGGTCGAGCGGGCCTGCGTGGACCTGGTGGAGGCCGAGTTGCTGGCCGGCAGGGAGGGCGAGGACTTCGCCGCGGTGGTCATCGACGTGGACGAGAAGCGGCCCGGCTCCGGCACCGTCCAGCTGCGCGAACCGGCCGTCCGGGCCCGCTGCGAGAGCGCCGGCGGACCGGCCGCCCTGCCGCTCGGCGGGCTGATCCGGGTTCGGCTGGCGGCGGCCGATCCGGCCACCCGGACGGTCCGGTTCGCCGCCCTCTGAGCGGCGCGGGTGGGAGGATCGTCCCGTGTCCGAACCTCACGCCCCCACCGCCCCCGGCCGGCGCCGCCGCCTGCTCGTGCTGGCGATCTGCTGCCTGAGCCTGTTCATCGTCGGCCTGGACAACACCGTGGTGAACGTCGCCCTGCCGGTGATCCGGCGCGACCTGGACGCCCCGGCGTCCGGGCTGCAGTGGATCATCGACGCGTACACCCTGGTCCTGGCCTCGCTGCTGATGCTGTTCGGCTCGGTGGCCGACCGGTTCGGCCGCCGCCGGGTGTTCCAGTCCGGGCTGCTGTGCTTCGCGGTCGGTTCGCTGCTGTGCAGCCTGGCGCCGAGCCTGGAGTGGCTGGTGGCGTTCCGGGCGCTCCAGGCGGTCGGCGGCTCGATGCTCAACCCGGTGGCGATGTCGATCATCGCCAACACCTTCACCGACCCGAGGGAGCGGGCCCGGGCGATCGGCGTCTGGGGCGGCGTGGTCGGCATCTCGATGGCGCTCGGGCCGCTGCTGGGCGGGTTCCTGGTGGACGGCGCGGGCTGGCCGTCGATCTTCCTGATCAACGTTCCGGTCGCCGTGGCGGCGATACTCCTGACCGCCCGTTACGTCCCCGAGTCGCGCGCCCCGCGGCCCCGCCGGCTCGACCCGGTCGGGCAGCTGCTGATGATCGTCCTGCTCGGCTGCGGCACCGCCGCCATCATCGAGGGCCCCGGGAGCGGCTGGACGTCCCCGCTGATCCTCGCCCTCGCCGCGACCGCCCTGGCCGCGCTGATCGCCTTCCCGCTGTGGGAGCGGCGGGTGGCCGAGCCGCTGGTCGACCCGCGGTTCTTCGCCAGCCCGCCGTTCACCGGCGCGACCGTCACCGCGGTCTGCGCCTTCGCCGCGCTGGGCGGCTTCCTCTTCCTCAACACGCTCTACCTGCAGGTCGTCCGCCACTACGACCCGGTCGAGGCGGGCCTGTGGACGCTGCCGATGGCCGGGATGATGCTGGTCTGCGCTCCGCTGTCCGGCCGGATCGTGGGCAGCCGCGGCCCGCGGGGACCGCTGGTCGCGGCCGGGATCGGCCTCGCCGCGAGCGGAGCGCTGCTGACCCGGCTGACGGCGGACTCCCCGGCGGTGCTGCTGCTCGTCGCGTACGCGCTGTTCGGTTTCGGCTTCGGCATGGTCAACGCGCCGATCACCAACGCGGCCGTCTCCGGCATGCCGCGCGCGCAGGCGGGCGTGGCCGCCGCCGTCGCGTCGACCAGCCGGCAGGTCGGGCAGTCGCTCGGGGTGGCGGTGATCGGCACGGTCGTGACCTCGGCGGTCGTCGGTCCGCTGGCCGCCGGTTTCGCCCCGGCCAGCCACGCCGGGTGGTGGATCCTGGTCGGCCTTGGCGGCGTGATCCTCGTCCTCGGCCTGGCCACCACCTCCTCGTGGGCCACCGCAGGTGCCGCCCGGGTCGCCGCCCGGCTCGGCGGCGACGTGCCGCTGCCCCGGGCCGGGGTGCGGGAGGCTCCTCCGGAGCGGCTACGATGACCACTACGGCGGAAGAGCCGGCCGGGCGGTCGCGACGGGTCCCTGACCCGCCGAGGAACGTCCGGGCTCCACAGAGCAGGGTGGTGGGTAACGCCCACCCGGGGTGACCCGCGGGACAGTGCCACAGAAAACAGACCGCCCGCCGCTCAGGCGACGGGTAAGGGTGAAACGGTGGTGTAAGAGACCACCAGCGACCGGGGTGACCCGGCCGGCTCGGTAAACCCCACCTGGAGCAAGGTCAAGATCGGTGCCCTCGGGCGCCGTGCGCGGATGTTCGAGGGCTGCTCGCCCGAGTCCGCGGGTAGACCGCACGAGGCTGTCGGCAACGGCAGTCCTAGATGGATGGCCGCCTCCCTGGGCCGCGCAAGCAACCCGGGAGACAGAACCCGGCGTACAGGCCGGCTCTTCCGTCGCCGACCTGAGGGAAGGCCCCCTGACCTGCGAAACAGCAGGTCAGGGGGCCTTTTCCTGCCTCGAAGACCTGTAACCACTTGCTGACTCTTCGTTTCTGTTTCTGCCTGTTTCTGGGTGTGCTGTGGCGATCGCGTGGCGGTGAGAACTGTCGAAACGACCATCCGAGACCCATGCGCTGATCACGACGGCACTCGACGCGCGACTCAGCTGGCCAGCGCCTCCCCGAGCAGCGCGTACGGCCGACCGGTGAGCTGGCGATGCAGCGTCTCGGCGCGGGATCGGATCAGACCCTCACGGTAGGTGGCCGGCAGCCGCTCCCACACCCCGGATGCCATTTCGGCGGCACCGGACGGGTCGCCGTCGACGTGCAGGCATGCGGCGGTGTCCACTGCCAGCAGGGCGCGCACCATCACCGACGGAGAATCCGTGAGCGCCAGGGCGTCCTCCTGTGCCTGGTAGGCGCTGCCCGTGTCGCCCAGCAGTGTGTACGCCTGCGACAGGTGCACGTGGTGCTTCTGCTCCGGGTAGCCGAACCAGGTGTCGGCGGCCTCGGCGCCGTCCAGGCGCTCCGCGAGATTGCGCGCGTCGTCCAGTGCTCGCCGGGCCCCATCGAGGTCTCCGGAGGCCGCCTGAGCCCGCGCGGTGACGGCCGCAGCGAGTGCACCACTCACCACTTGCTGCGGCGACTGACTCTGCCTCCGACTGGCGGTCCGCGATTCGTCGCGCACTCTGCCCGTGGTCATCAAGAGTGGGGTCACCGAGACGTCCGGGGGCGGCATGGGCCTCGTCGACAGCATCGCCAACCGCTGGGGCGTCGATGAAGCCCCATTCGGCAAATGGGTTTGGGCCGAGATCGGTTGACCCCACCAAACGCACTGCGGCAGGTGGGCCAGCACGGCGTCACAGCTACCGAATGCCGCTCAGCGAAGGAGGAAACACGTGCATGACCTGATCGCCAGCCCGTTCCTGGACGAATACCTGTTGGTGCGCCCCGGCGGCCGGGGTGGTCTCCGGCTCCCGCGGGCCAAGTACGAGGATCTGCGCCCCCTGGGTACCGCCGAGACCGCCCCCTCGTGGCTCGCGGACGCCGTGCGCGCCCAGTGGGCCGACCTGGACGTGACCGGCCGTCCTGCAAGTGACTTCCTGCTGGTCCGCCAGCCCTCCACCTGGGGCTATTCGCGAGCCAGTTGGGAGATCAACCTCGGCTGCAACTACAAGTGCAAGCACTGCTATCTCGGGCTCAAGGTCAACTCAGGTATGCCGCTCGCGGACAAGCTCACTTGCGTGGGCATCATGGCCGAGGCCGGTGTCCTCTGGCTCCAGATCACCGGGGGCGAGCCCACCGTGGACCGGGACTTCATGCCCTCGTATCGTCGCGCGTTCGAGCTGGGCATGATGATCACCGTCTCCACCAACGCCTCGTTGCTGTGGCGGGAGAACCTGCTGGAGATGTTCCGCGAGTGCCCGCCCTACCGGGTCACGGTGTCGATGTACGGGGCGACCAAGGCCAGCTACGACGAGCTGACCCAGCGACAGGGCGCCTGGGACCTGTTCATCCAGGGCATGAACGCCGCCCGCCGCGCCAGGCTCCCACTGCGGATGAGCATCATCGTCACCGAGGACAACGCCACCGAGGAACAGGCGATGATCGACCTGTGCGAGGGCTGGAGCCTGGAGTACAACGTCTTCACCAACATGACGCCGACCATCTACGGCGGCGGGGAGACGCTGACCGCGCAGTCCAAGGAGCACCTGCGGATGCGCAGGCCGTTCGGTGGCTGCAACGCCCGACACACCTTCTTCCACACCGACCCACACGGGCTGGTGTCCATCTGCAAGATCGGCCGTGACGACCAGATCAGTCTTCCCGCCGAGGGGATCGACGGCCTCGCCCGGCTCGGCGCCATCGCCGACCGCCTCATGCTTCGCACCGGTGGCTGCTCCGGCTGCCAGCTCTCAGGCTCGTGCACTGTCTGCCGGCCGCTGGCCAAGCACTACCAGGAGGCGAAGGCACCACTCGCAAGTTACTGCCAGCACGGGATCAAGAAAGCAGGATGACATGACCGCTGTAGCTGTCGAACTCTCCCCGAGGCGTCCGCTCCCGGACGACGGCCCGGCCCAGCGCCTGCCGTACCTCACGAGGCCGATCGCGGCCCCGACCCCGCCCGTCACCGAGATCATCGCCGTCGGCGACCTGGACGACGTCATGGACAGCGTGAAGTGCTCGTGCAACGCGGGTGACGACAACCCCCACTGAACCACCCGCTGATCGCACCTGATCAGTAACGCTCAGGCCCCGGCGCTCTCTGCGTCGGGGCCTGAGCCGTGCGGGGCGGGCGAGTAGGGTGCGGGTATGGATCTGCGCTGGGACTTGCTGCGCCCCGTGATGTGCGTCCCGTATTTTCCGACGCTCGGGCCGCTCCACCCCGAAGCTGTTTCCGCTGAGCTTCTGGCCGAGGTGTTCGCCGTCGCTGGCACTGGAGAATTCCTGCCGCACGACAAGGACCGGCGGTGGTCCGACCACAAGGACGAGCATGTCCTGGTGGACGCCGTCATTCAGGACCAGGCTCGCACACTGATCCCCACCATCACCGGTCGCGGCATCCTGCGCGTCCATCTCTATGGCGCCCGCGAGTACCGGCCGGAGGCCGAGGAGCTGGCCGCCAAGCTCGCCGCCGGGCGCGATGCATTCAAAGCCCGTGTGGTGTGGTTCCAGGACGCCGCCGACCCAGTGGCCGCCTCTACCCGTGTACAGCTCCGTGCCTTCGATCAGGACGCACCTGCCGTTGAGGGAATCGAGGCCCTCGGCCAACAGCCCGAAGCCATCCGGACCACCTTCCCCGAGTTCGCCGAGAAGCTGGCCGGCGAGGGCTTTGTGTTCCTGCACTCCCGGATCGACAGCGTCGGCCCCGTGCTGGTCGCTGTCCAGGACGAGCGCGTAGTAGGCGCAATCGGCCCCATGGAGACCATGGCCGACCCCATCGGTAGGCGACGCCTCCTCCCGCAGTACTTCGGTGTTCTGCCGGAACACCGAGGCCTCGGCCTCGGGCGGCTCCTGTGGCGCTCGGCGATGCACTGGGGCAAGGAGTGCGGCGCCGACTACCAGCTCTTGCAGACAGCTGCCGGGGGCGCATCCGACAGGCTGTGCCAGAGCGAGGGCCTGGCCGACCTCGGATTCGTCTGCACCACCACCGTCTGACGAGAGCCTCACGACGGACGAGGAGCCGCAGAAGAGGCGAAGTGGGTGGCGGTCGCCGAAGGTGTGGCGATCACGTGGCGATCGGACCGCCGGGAACGACGTTTCCGCAGGTCGCTGCTCGTAAAGAGACTGTTCCCGGCGTACAGGCCGACTCTTCCGCCCCCACGACGCCCCGTCGCGATGTTTCCTTCGTGCTGGTTCCTTCGTGACGGCCCTTTCGTGACGCCCCGTCATGCCCCCGGTCAGGCCGGGTGGGCGCCGACGGCGTCGCGGATCTGCTCGCCGAGGCCGCCGTTGACCCGGGCGCAGTTGGCGCAGCAGAAGAACCGGCCGGCCACCTCCACGCCGTGGCCGACGATGCGGACCTGGCAGTGCTCGCAGCGCGGTGCGAGCTTCTCCATCGCGCACTCGAAGCTGTCGAAGGTGTAGGTGTCGCCGGTGACCGTCTTGATCTCGAAGGCGAGCCAGTAGTCGTTCCCGCAGGTGACGCAGATGGCCATGGCGGCCGTCTCCTTCCGGTGAGGGGCCGGCGGGCCTGGGTGGCCGCGCGGACTCTCCCAGTGTCGGAGCCCCCTTCGGGGGCGGCCACTCGGCGCCACCGTCAGGCGGAGCGGGCCGACAGCTCCTCCAGTGCCCGGACGGCGCGCTCGGCGTCGTCGGCGCCGACGAACAGGTGGTCGTGGTGGAAGCCGGCCACCACGTTGCAGCTGATCCCCTCCTCGGCGAGCCGCCCGGCGACTGCCGCGGTCAGTCCGACGGCCTCCAGCGCCGAGTGGATCTGCAGGGTGATCCAGGCCGCCACGTACTCGTAGCGCAGCCCGAGCGCGTCCGCCTCCTCCTGGGCGACCACCACCGTCACCCCTTCGGGTTCGGCGACGGTCACCACGGGCCGCATCCCGGCGGGCACCTTCGCGGGCAGCGTGCAGTAGACGTACCGCCCCGGGTTGAGCAGCGGGCGCATTCCGCCCAGCAGCGTCGCGAGATCTCTTTCACCGGCCATGCCCGCCACCGTAGCGGCTCGGGCGCGGCCGGGTGCTGCGTGCGGCGGCCGTGTCGGAAAGCGTTGAATCCATTGACGACCGACAGTCGCCGATATATCGTCGAACTATCGAGACAGTGACTCGACTGTTTCGATAACTCAGAGGAGGTGGGCGCCATGCGCTCAGGAATGCGATTTCGTGGGGAGGGCCCCCGCGGCGGACGCCGCCGCGGACCGGGCCCGGAGTTCGCGGGGATGCCCGAGGGCGGTTTCGAGGCCCGAGGGGCGTTCGGCGGCTTCGGTCCGCCGTTCGGCGGTCCCGGCCACCCGATGGGCGGCCCGTTCGGGCACGGCTTCGGCGGTCGCGGCGGACGACGCGGCGGGCCGCACGGCCGGCGGGGCGGCCGGGCCCGGCGCGGGGACGTCAGGGCCTCGCTGCTGGCGCTGCTCAAGGAGCGGCCGATGCACGGCTACGAGATGATCGCCGAGATCACCGAGCGGACCGGCGGGGCCTGGCGGCCCAGCCCGGGCTCGATCTACCCCAACCTCCAGCTGCTGGAGGAGGAGGGCCTGATCGTCGCCGAGGAGGTCGGCGGCAAGCGGCTGGTCTCGCTCACCGAGGCGGGCCGGGCCCAGGCCGAGGCGGGGCCCGCCGAGCCGTGGGCGGAGGCCGGCCGGGAGGTCGACTGGGAGGCCGTTCAGGAGGTCGGCCAGGCACTGGCCGCGGTCGACCAGGCGATCCGTCAGGTCATGGCCACCGGTACGGAGGCGCAGCGCGCGAAGGGCCTGGCGGTGCTCAACGAGGCCCGCAAGAAGATGTACCTGATCCTCGCCGAGGATGACTGACCGGCGCGGGGGGATTTTGGTGACGGGCGGTGCGGCTGCTCAGGGGTGGATCGCGAACAGGGCCACACAGGCGAGCAGCAGCACCGCCCAGCCGAACCAGAGCCAGCCGTCGGGCCCGATCGCGGCGGAGTAGAGGCTGACCGCCACCAGCAGTACGGCGGTGACGCCGGCCACCTGCCGGTTGTGGTGCGCGACCGCGTCGGACCTGCTCCTGGGGTGCCGTACGGTTCTCGCCATGGCCGTCCTCCCGGGGAGGCTGCGAAAGGGCGGCGGGCGCGGCGTCAGCCGGACGCGCGCTCGGTGGCCGCCTCGTCGTACTCGTAGCGCCAGAACCAGCTGGTGCCCCGCACCTGCTTGGACCGGACGTAGACCAGTGTGCGCGCGGGCGTGTCGCCGTGCGCGGGGACCGGCACCTGGTAGGTCTTGGGCACGCCGAGCATCATCCCCAGCTCGATGGCGAGGATCTGGCCGTCCAGGGGGCCGCCGACGAATTCGGTGTCCGCTTTCACCCCACCAGGGTCTCACCTCCGCACGGGTGTCCGAAGCCGGTGTCCGAAGCCGGCGACCGGAGCGAGCGGCAGGAGCCCGGTCGGGAAGCCGCTCGGGAATCCGGGACGAGAAGCCCGTGTGACGGCCGCGTGCCGGGAGTGTGACCGGAGAGGCACCGCCCCCGGTCATCCGAAGGCCCCGCGCACCCTTATCCTTCCTGTACGCCCTCGGGGTTCACCCGGGTCAGCGGGCCCCGTGCGGGCCGGGCGAGGCGCGAATCGGCGTGCTCTCCGGGCCTGTGAGCCGCAGCCTGTGCGCTGCCGTGACTCCGTACCGTGACCCGGGCGTCGGCCGTCCGGTGATCCCGGCCGCGGTCGGCAGGGCGCGGACGGCAAGGCCGAGCACCGACCCGGGAAGCAGCCGGGGGGCGCCGCGCGTTGCGTCGGAGTGGTACGTCGAACGCTGTGTCGCACCAGGCACGGCAGTGCGCGGAAGGGGCCCGATGGAAGCCGGCAGCAGGTGGACGACCTGGTGGCAGAAGCGTGAGCGTCAGCGGGTCCGCCCGGGCGACGCGGATACGCCCGCCGCCCGACTTGATCAGCTGCTCGGCGCGGTCGGCGCCGGTTTCCCGCTCGCACCCGCCGCCCATCCGGCCGGCTACCGCTGTTCCTGCGACCGCGTCGCCTGTCCGGCCCCCGCCCAGCATCCGGTGTCCTTCGCCTGGCAGACCCAGGCCACCACCGACCCCGAGCAGGTGGCCCGGTGGCTCTCCCGCGACCCGCGGGCCAACTTCGTGACCGCCACCGGCCGCGTGCACGACGTCCTGGACGTCCCGGCCGAGGCGGGGAAGCTGGCGTTGGAGCGGCTGACCGCGCTCGGCGTCGAGGGTCCGGTGGCCGCCGTCGGCGAGGAGCGCTACCTGTTCTTCACCGCCACGCGCGGCACCCCGCAGGACGAGGACGAGTGGTGGCCGAGCGCCCTCGACTCCACTCCGGACACCATGTCCGAGCACCCCGGCCTGCGTTGGCACTGCCGCGGTTCGTACACCCTGCTCCCGCCGGCCGCGCTGCCGGACGGCTCCCAGGTGCGGTGGCTGCGCGGGCCCGAGCAGCCCTTGCCGGACCCGCTGCGCGTGCTGGACGTGCTCACCGACGCCTGCACCGAGGTCGGCGCCGTGGCCGAGGAGCAGTGGCTCATCGGCTGAGGCGCCCGACCGAACGGTGCCACGGCGACGCGGTCACGGCAGGGTGAGGATCTCCGCGCCGTTCGCCGTGACCACCAGGGTGTGCTCGAACTGGGCGGTGCGCTTGCGGTCCTTGGTGACGACCGTCCAGCCGTCCGCCCAGATCTCGTAGTCGTAGGTGCCCAGGGTCAGCATCGGCTCGATGGTGAAGGTCATCCCCGGCTTGATCACCTCAGTGGCCCGCTCGCTGTCGTAGTGCGGGACGATCAGGCCGGAGTGGAACGACGTGTTGATGCCGTGCCCGGTGAAGTCCCGCACCACGCCGTAGTCGAAGCGCTTGGCGTAGGACTCGATGACCCGCCCGATCACGTTGATCTGACGGCCCGGCTTGACGGCCTTGATCGCCCGGTCGAGCGACTCCCTGGTCCGCTCGACCAGCAGCCGGGACTCCTCGTCCACGTCGCCGACCAGGTAGGTGGCGTTGAGGTCGCCGTGCACCCCGTGGATGTACGCGGTGGCGTCGATGTTGACGATGTCGCCGTCCTGCAGCACGGTCGAGTCCGGGATGCCGTGGCAGATCACCTCGTTGATCGAGGTGCAGACCGACTTGGGGAAGCCCCGGTAACCGAGGTCGGACGGGTAGGCGCCGTGGTCGCACATGTACTCGTGGGCGACGGCGTCCAGCGCGTCGGTGGTGACGCCGGGGGCGATCAGCTTGGCCGCCTCGGCCATCGCCCGCGCGGCGATCCCGCCCGCGATCCGCATCTTCTCGATCGTCTCGGCGGTCTGCACCTCGGGCCCGGTGTACGGCGCCGGCGCGGGCCGGCCGACGTACTCGGGGCGCGCGATGTGCGCCGGGACCTTGCGGGTGGGGGACTGGATGCCGGGTACGAGAGCCATGCCCGCGAGTCTATCGGCCGGGTCCCGCCGGCCTGGGTGGTGTGCGGAGCGGCCCCGCGCGGGGAATGATCTGTACCGGCCCATCCGTCCGAACGGGCCCACTGTCTGAACGGGAGGGCGCCATGCCCCTGGGATTCCACCGCAAGCCGACCGGCAGGCCCGGCGAGTGGTTCTACTGCATCAAGCACGCCAAGGTGGAGGAGGGCCCAGAGTGCCCCGCCAAGGACCGCCTCGGCCCGTACGCCACTCCCGACGAGGCCGCCCACGCCCTCCAGCTCGCCGACGAGCGCAACCGCGAGTGGCAGAACGATCCGCGCTGGCGCGACGAGCCGAGGCCGGACGCCGAGTAGCCGTCAGTTCGCAGCCGTGGCCGGGCTTTCCCCGGCGGCGGCTGCCGCGCGTTCGTGGTCGGCGCGGACGGCGGCGGTGTGCGGGTCGGTGCGGTCGTCGTAGCGCAGCAGGCTCGGCAGGGCGGCCGTGACCGCGAGGACGGCGAGTACGCAGGCCAGGCCGCCGCTCCAGACGGCGGCGCGGACGCCGACCACGCCGGCCACGGTGCCGGCCCGGACCGCGAGGACCGCCAGGGCGTGAGGTCGGGGCGGAGCGCGCGCAACAGCGTGCGCAACCGACCGGCACGCCGACCGGTATGTGGTGGTTCGTCGTCGTTCACGAACCACCATCCTCGGACGCCCACTCGGGCCCCCGCAACGCGTTTTCGCCGTCGCGGGTCTACCAGCGGCTGATCGGCGGCGCGGTGGTGAGCCGGACGGCCAGATCGGCGAGCCGGCCCAGCGCCGAACGCCGGGCCGGGGACTGCCCGGCGGCCGCGCCGACCAGGTGCTGGGCGAGGTCGAAGGGCTCCTCCGCGGCCGTGCCGACGGCCAGCCGCTCGTGCGCGAGCCCGCCGAGATCCCCGGTGTCCGCCGCGGCCGCGCCGTCCAGCGCGAGCACCGTCGCGCCGTGCCGACGGGCGTCCCGTATCCGCTCCAGCAACGGCGCGCCCGCCGCCTCGCGCGCCACCACGAGGACGGTCGCGCCGCGCCGGGCCTCGGCGAGCCGCGGCAGGCCCTGCGTCAGGTGCACCGGCGCCCCGGCCGGCGGACGGTGCCGCAGCAGCGTGGGCGCCAGCCCGGGGACGTCCGACCAGGCGGCCTCGTCCTCCAGGTGGGCGGCCAGATGCCACGGCTCGTACGCCTCGGTGCCGACCAGCAGCAACTCGCCCGCCCCGCGCCGGGACACCGACCGCCGCAGCGAACCGGCGAAGACGCCGACCGCCTCCAGCCAACCGGTGCCCGCCAGATGCTCCCGGAGTGCCGAAACTCTCACCACGTCCATGCGGCCCACGATGTCGCGACCGGCGCGGGATTTGGCAGGATCGGCCCATGACTTCCCTCGATTCAGCGACAAACCCGGCCCACCAGCTGCCGGACGTCTCGCAGCTGGTGGTCGGCGTCCTCGGCGGCACCGGCGACCAGGGGCGCGGGCTGGCCCTGCGACTGGCCAAGGCCGGCCAGCAGGTGATCATCGGCTCGCGCGACGCCGCCCGCGCCGAGGCCTCCGCCGCCGAGCTGGGCCTCGGCGTGCGCGGCGCCGACAACGCCACCGCCGCGCGGGAGAGCGACATCGTGATCGTCGCGGTGCCCTGGGACGGGCACGCCGCCACCCTCGCCGCCCTGCGCGAGGAACTGGCCGGCAAGATCGTGGTGGACTGCGTCAACCCGCTCGGCTTCGACAAGCAGGGCGCGTACGCGCTCGTCCCGGAGGAAGGCAGCGCCGCCCAGCAGGCCGCCGCGCTGCTGCCGGACTCCCGGGTCACCGCCGCCTTCCACCACCTGTCGGCGGTGCTGCTCCAGGACGAGTCCGTCGAGCGGATCGACACCGACGTGATGGTGCTCGGCGACGAGCGGGCCGCCACCGACATCGTGCAGGCCCTGGCCGCCCGGATCCCCGGCATGCGGGGCATCTTCGCGGGCCGGCTGCGCAACGCCCACCAGGTGGAGTCGCTGGTGGCCAACCTGATCTCGGTCAACCGCCGCTACAAGGCGCACGCGGGACTGCGGATCACGGACGTCTGAGTCCGGCCGTGTCGTGTCGGCCTCACCCCGGACCTGCTCCGGAGGTGAGGTCGGCGACAATGGGGTCCGGCCGCGACCGGCCGACTTCCCGCCTTAGGAGCACCCAGCCATGCCCCGTACGTCCCTCTTCGCCCTGATCGTCGTCGTCCTCGCACTGGCCGCCGCCGTGGTCTCGGTGGCCCAGGGCTTCTGGCTGGGGCTGATCTGGGTCCCGATGGCCGGCGTGGCGAGCAACGTGCTCTGGATGAACCGGCGCCGGGCGAAGCTGGCCTCGCAGAGCGCCGAGCAGGGCTAGTTCTTCCAGCAGCCCTAGTTCTTCCAGAAGGTGAACAGGTAGTGGCCGAGCGACGCGTAGTCGGCGTCCACGCCGAACAGGCTCATCAGGCCGTGCACGACCCCGAAGAAGAACGAGTTGACCTGCGGCTGCCACAGCAGCGCGAACACCGCCAGCATCCCGTACGGCGCGAACGGCTCGACGGCGCGCCGCACGTTGTACGACAGCCAGGGCTCGACGATCCCGTAGCCGTCCAGGCCGGGCACCGGCAGCAGGTTCAGCAGCGCCGCACTGAGCTGGAGGAGGCCGAGGAAGCCGAGCGCGCCGGAGAACGGCGAGACGGTCAGCTCGTAGCCCTGCAAGACCGCGTGCACCTGCGGGTCGTCCAGCCAGCCGGCGCCGATCGGGATCAGCAGCACCGCCGCGAACACCAGGTTCACCAGCGGCCCGGCCGCCGAGATCAGGCTGTGCTTGAGCCGGCCCTGGATCCGGTGACGCTCGATCCAGACCGAGCCGCCGGGCAGGCCGATGCCGCCGAGGATCACGAACACGATCGGCAGCACGAAGCTGAGCAGCACGTTGGCGTACTTGAGCGGGTTGAGCGTCAGATAGCCCTTGGCGCCGACGCTGATGTCGCCGCCGTGCAGCGCGGTGCGCGCGTGCGCGTACTCGTGCAGGCAGAGCGAGACCATCCAGCCCGCGACGACGAACAGGAACACCCCGAACCGGGCGTTGCCGTACCCCTCGTACAGTGCCCAGCCGGACGTGCCCAGTACGGCGAGGAGCACCCAGAACACCGGGCTGATCCGGCGGTCGTCGCTGCGCGAGCGCTGCGTTGCGGCGAAGGTCATGGCGTGGTGCTCCGGGTCTGTCGGGAAAAAGATGGGCTCTGGGTCCTGGAGGGACCGATCATGCCGGGCGCGCCGGTGACGGACAAGCCGTCCGGGGTGAACGTCCGGCGCCCCCGTCCGGGTTCCGGGCCGGCCCGCGCTCGATCCGGGGCCTGCACAATTGTGCGCCCGCATCCCCGGGCATCGACCAGAATGGTTCAGTGCATTACGGCATCCTCGGAACCACCACCGCCCACCACGACGACGGCACGCCGGTCCCGCTCGGCGGCGCCCGGCTGCGGGCGCTGCTCGCCGCACTGGCCCTGCGGCAGGGCCGCCCGGTGCCGGCCGACCTGCTGGTGGACGAGGTGTGGGACACCGAACCGCCGCAGGACTCCTCGGCCGCCCTGCAGACCCTGGTCGGCCGGCTGCGCCGCACCATCGGCCGGGACGAGGTCGGCTCCGGCCCGGCCGGGTACTGGCTGACCGGCCCGGCCACCGACGTCGCCGAGTTCAGACGGCTGTCCACCGAGGGGCGCCACGCCCTCGACGCCGGCGACCACGCCCTGGCCGCCGAGCGGCTGCGCGCCGCCCTGGCGCTCTGGCGCGGCCCGGCACTGGCCGACCTGCCGGACCGCAGCGGCCCGGCCGCCCGGCTGGAGGCCCAGCGCGACGAGGCCCGGCGCCACCGCATCACCGCCGACCTCGGGCTCGGCCGGGCCGCCGAGCTGGTCGCCGAGCTGGCCGAACTCTGCGACCGGCGCCCGCTGGACGAACCGTGGCAGTACCTGATGGTCCGGGCCCTGCACCAGAGCGGACGGACGGCCGAGGCGCTGCGCCACTACGAGCGGACCAGGCGCGCCCTCGCGGACGAGCTCGGCGTCGACCCGGGACTTCAACTCCAGTCCCTCCACGCCGAGTTGCTGGCACCCGAGGTTGCCCCGGCGCAAGCCGCGAGCGAAGCTCCGGCAAAGCCCGCGCCGCCGTCACCGCCCCAACTCCCGCGCGCCGCGGGCAACCTGCGCGGCCGGCTTACCAGCTTCGTCGGCCGCGAGAGCGATCTCGCAGCCCTGCGCCAGACCCTGACGACAAGTCGGCTGGTCACCCTGACCGGCCCCGGCGGCTCCGGCAAGACCAGCCTCTCGGTCGAGGCCGGCCGCGCCGAGCAGTCCGCCGCGCACTGGCCGGACGGTGTCTGGGTGGCCGAGCTCGCCCCGCTGGAGAGCCCGGACGCCGTCCCCGCCGCCGTGGTCTCCGCGCTCGGCCTGCGCGAGATCGTCCTGCGCAGCGGCAGCATGGTCGCCGAGGTGATGGAGAAACGCGCCGAGGACCCGCTGCGCCGGCTGGTCGAACACTGCGGCCACCGCCGGATGCTGCTCGTCCTGGACAACTGCGAGCACCTGATCCAGGCCGCCGCCGACCTCGCCGAGGTGCTGCTCGTCGAGTGCCCCGGCCTGACCGTGCTCGCCACCAGCCGCGAACCGCTCGGCGTGCCCGGCGAAACCGTCCTGCCGGTCGAGCCGCTGCCCGACCCGGTCGCGCTGCGCCTGCTCGCCGAGCGCGCCGCCGCCGCCCGCCCCGGCTTCGACCCGCGCAGCGAACCCGAGGCCTGCGCCGAGATCTGCCGCCGCCTGGACGGCCTGCCGCTGGCCATCGAACTCGCCGCCGCCCGGCTGCGGGTGATGACGGCCCGCCAGATCGCCGACCGCCTCGACAGCCGTTTCGGCCTGCTCACCGCGGGCAGCCGCACCCTGCTGCCGCGCCAGCAGACCCTGCGCGCGGTCGTCGACTGGAGCTGGGACCTGCTGGGCAAGCGCGAACGGGCCGTCCTGCGCCGTCTCTCGGTGTTCGCGGGCGGCTGGCGCCTGGAGGACGCCGAGGCGATCTGCGCCGACGACGCCGAGGTGCCCCGCGAGGAGGTCGCCGACCTGCTGCTCTCCCTGGTGGACAAGTCCCTGCTGGTCGCCGACCTCGGCGGCGGGGGCCTGCCGCGCTACCGGATGCTGGAGACCATCCACGAGTACGCAGTGGAGCGGCTCGCCGAGTCCACCGAGGCCGCCGACACCGAGGGCCGCCACCTTGCGCACTTCCGTGAGGTGGTCGCCACCGCCGACCTCAACATCCACGGCCCGCAGCAACTCCACTGGCTGGCGGTGCTGGAGACCGAGCAGGACAACGTCCGCGCCGCACTGCGCCGCGCGATCGACCGGCGGGACGAGGAACAGGCGCTGGTCATCACCCTCGGCATGAGCTGGTACTGGTCGCTGCGCGGCTACAGCATGGAGGCCCGCGGCTGGTACAACGCGGTGGCCGCGCTCGGCCCGGACCCGTTCGACCCGGCCGGACCGGCCCCCGCGCCGCTGGAGCGGAACGTGCTCGCGTACGGCCTGCCGATGCCCGAGGGCGTGCCCGAGGAGGCCCGCCGGCTGCTCGCGATGTACCGGCTGGTCGGCCTGTTCGAGGGGAACCTGGAGGTGCTCGGCGACCCGGAGGCGATCGCCGTCTCCCAGCAGCTGGTCGACGTCTACACCCCGGACCTGCCGCAGTCCTACCGCTTCCCGGCGCTGATGCGGGTGTTCGGCGCCTTCCTGGCCGGCCGGCTGGAACTGATGAAGGACATGCTCGACGACGCGGTGCGCGGCTGCGAGGTGCACGGCGGTCCGATGGACATGGCGTTCATCCTGCAGATCCGGGCCAAGATGATGAACGACTGGCCCGGCGGGGCGGAGCAGGGCATCCGCGACGGCGAGCGCTCCCTGGAGCTGTGCCGGCAGGTCGGGGACCTCTGGGGGATCTCCCAGGCGCTCGCGGCCCGCGGCGAGGCGCTGGCCAGCCGGGGCGAGCCCGAGCAGGCCGCCGCCGCGTACGAGCAGGCGATCGAGCTGGCCCTGGAGCTGGGCGCGCCGCAGGAGGTGCCGATCCTCCGGGTGAACCTCGGCAGCGCCCTGCTGGAGCTGGACCTGGACCGCGGCGAGCGGATCATCCGGGAGACGCTGGACGGACTCGACGCCACCGGGGCGAACCAGGCCGTCACCGGTGCGCTGCTGTTCGGCCACCTGACGCTCTGCGGCATCCACGCCCACCGCGGCGAGCACCGCAAGGCCCTGGCCGAGCTGGACCGGCTGGACGTGAGCAGGGTCGGCGGCTTCGCCCCCGGGGTGGTGGCCGGGCTGCTGCTGACCGCCCGGGGCTGGATCACGGCCCAGGCCGGCGAGCCGGAACAGGCGCTCACCCTGATGCAGGACGGCCGGCGGCTGCTGCGCTCGATGGAGGCCGCGAGCGGCTTCGCGGAGCAGATGACGGTCATGGTGGTGCCGGCCGTGGTGGGGGTGCTGCGCTCCTTCATCGAACGGGACGGCGACCCCGCCAAGGCGCGGCTGGGCGCCCGCCTGCTCGGTGCGCACAACGGGCTGAACGGCCCGAAGGGCGGCTACCTGGACCGCATGGAACGCGATCGCTCGGCAGCCGCCCTGCGGGCCTTCCTGGGTGACGACGAGTTCGAGGCCGCCCACTCCGCCGGGCTGGGCATGACCCCGCGCCAGACCAGGGACCTGCTGGACGAACTGATCGGCTGAGGCCGACTGGCCGGTCCTCCTCCTCCCCCCCCGCGAAGGGCCGGCCGGCCCGTCTCAGGTCCGCTTGCGGAACCGCGCCACCGCGAGCGGGGCGAAGATCGCGGTGGTGACGACCGACCAGATCAGCACCACCATCACCGGGTGGGCCACCGCCCCCTGGCCGTTGAGCAGGGCGCGGGCGGCGTCGGCCAGCGCCGACAGCGGGTTGACCTTGGTGAAGGCCTGCAGCCAGCCCGGCATGGTGTCGGTCGGCGCGAAGATCGAGCTGCCGAACTGCAGTGGCATCAGCACCAGCATGGAGACGCCCTGGACGGCCTGGGCGCTGCCCAGCGACATGCCCAGCAGCATCGAGATCCAGACAATCGACATGCCGAACACCAGCGACAGGCCGACCGCGGCCAGCAACTCCAGCGGGCCGGTCTTCAGCTCGAAGCCGAGGATGAAGCCGAAGCCGAGCAGGATCGCCGAGGAGAGCAGCGCCCGCAGGGTCTCCGCCACGATCTTGGACAGCAGCACGGAGGCGCGCCCGATCGGCAGGGTGCGGAAGCGGTCCATCACCCCGGTCTGGAAGTCGCTGTTCAGGCCGGTGCCGACGGCCAGCGCCAGGGTCATGCCGGTCTGCCCGAGCAGCCCGGGGATCATGTACTGCTTGTACGCGTCCGGGTCCTTCGAGATCGCGCCGCCGAAGACGTAGACGAACAGCACGGTGAAGATGATCGGCATCAGCACGGCGTCGAACATCGACTCCGGGTCGGCCTTGATCCGCATCAGGTTGCGCCGGGTCAGCGCGCCGACGTGGCGAATCGTTCCGGCCAGGCCGATCCGGGTGTCCTCGACCCGGGCGGCGGCGAGCGTGGCGGTGGTCATGCGACGGGCTCCTTGGCGAGGCTGGGGGCGGCGTCCGCGACGGTCGCGGGCTTGCCGGTGATGGCGAGGAAGACCTCGTCGAGGCTGGGCACCTTGGTGTCGATGCCGGCGATCGCGAAGCCGCGGGTACCGAGCACGGCGACGACGGCGGTCAGCTGCTCGTCGTCGGTGAGCGGCACGGCGAGCAGGCCGGTGTCGGGGGAGACGGTGGCGGTGGTGATGCCGCTCCCGTGCAGGCAGCGGGCCATCTCGGGCAGGTCGGCCGGGTGCACCGGGCGGACCTGCAGGGTCTGGCCGCCGACCCTGGCCTTGAGCTCGGCGACGGCGCCGTTGGCGATCACCCGGCCGCGGTCGATGACGGTCAGCTCGTTCGCGAGCTGCTCCGCCTCCTCCATGTACTGGGTGGTGAGCAGCACCGTGCTGCCCTCGGAGACCATCCGCTGCACCTCGTCCCAGACCTCGTTGCGGGTGCGCGGGTCCAGGCCGGTGGTGGGCTCGTCCAGGTAGAGCACCCGGGGGCGGCCGATCATGCTGGCGGCCAGGTCGAGGCGGCGGCGCATGCCGCCGGAGTAGGTCTTGGCGGGGCGTTTGGCGGCCTCGGTGAGCGAGAAGCGCTCCAGCAGCTCGGCGGCGCGGGCCTTGGCGTCGCGGGCGGAGAGGTCCAGCAGCCGGCCGATCAGGTACAGGTTCTCGTACCCGGACAGGAGTTCGTCGACGGAGGCGTACTGGCCGGTCAGGCCGATCGTGCGGCGCAGCTGCTTGGGCTGGCGCAGGACGTCGTAGCCGCCGACGTACGCGGTGCCGGCGTCCGGCTTGATGAGCGTGGAGAGGATCCGGACCAGGGTCGTCTTGCCCGCGCCGTTGGGGCCGAGCACGCCGAGGACGGTGCCCTCCCGAACGGTGAGGTCGACGCCGTCGAGGGCCTTGGTGGCGCCGAAGTGCTTGACGATGCCGTGGACCTCGACGGCGTTGCGCGCGGCGGTCCGCCGGTCGTTCGGGGCGGTGGCGATTCGTGTCATGCCCCCAGGCTGTCCGGTCCGGCTGTCAGCTTCCTGTCACCGGACCGGTCCCGCTGTCGGGCCGCTGTCACCCAGCTGTCATCGCTGTGCGCGTGTGTGCCCACACAACATTTCAGCACCACAGAAAAGATTCTGAATTCAGTGGCGCCTCCTCGATGGAGGAGGCGCCACTGAAAATAAATTCTGAACAAACAGGGCAGGATCAAGCACCGCCCCCTCGGAGGCCCGAGGGGCCGGGATTGGGAAGGCGCCCGCGACAGGAAGAAATCTTCTAACGATTAGATTGGGGCGACGTCAGTCCTGCCACGAGTCAAGGGAGACGCTTGGACCCTCATTGAGGTAGCTGATCAGAGCCGCTTTGGTGGTGCCGACGAATTCCTCCGGTACAGCGTCGGTTCCAACCCATGCAACTTCCGAGTGTTTGGCGGGTTCCCTGTTCGCGAGTTCACCGGACCACCGGTGGGCGGCGAAGACGACGGTCAGGAAGCCGTTGGGCGCCTCGACGCCTCGGGCGCCGTGGATGACATGCGCCAGACGCAAGTCCTCGGGAGCGACCATGAGCCCGGTCTCCTCCCTGAGTTTGCGGACTGCGGTTTCCGTGATCGGTTCGCCGGGTTCACTCTTGCCGACAGGAAGATCCCACATGCCTTGGGCGAATTTGGCCTTTGGCCCTCGCCGAAGGAGGACAAGGCGCTGGGCTTCAAGGTCATGAACGATAACTGCGGCGACCAGCAGGGTCATCGACTCCGTAGCCGGATAGAGAGTAGTGGTCTGATCAACGGTCGACTGAGCCACCTCGGTGGGTCCTTCCTGTGGTACGGCTGTCAGGCCCGTGCTTCTCGCGCTCGGCGTTCCAGGTCGACGGCTCCTGGAACGCCGCGTCTACGGTAGATCGCCAGGCAGGGGCGCATTGCAGAGATCGCTTTCTTGGTCCGGTCCGAGGTCATGCCGTCCATGAGGTCGAGGGCGCGCCCCCAGGTTGCTACCGCCTCGTCCGCTCGAGCTTGGGCAGCCAAGCTGTCCCCCAGATCTGCGTAGGTGAGGGCGTGAACACGTCTGTACTTTTCGGCGTCCCAACGAATCAGCGCGTCACGGTGCTGTTGTTCGGTTCCTGCATGGTCTCCGAGATCAGTGAGAGTGCGGGCCGTATGGCTGGCGACGGTACCGGCTGCTGGACCGCTGACGAGCGAGAAGCTCGACTGTGGAGCACTGTCACGTGTAAGGGCGTTCTCCGCAGCCAGGAGCGCCTTGGCTGCGGCGCGTTTGTCACGGGTGGCGGCGAAAGCGCGGGCGTGGGTGATGTGGAGAAGCGCCTCGGTCCTTCCGTCCACGTGGCCAATGCTTCGGGCGAGCGCATTCTCGATCAGCGCTACACAGTGGTGGGGCTGCTTGAGGCTGAGTGCCTGGTGGGCCAGGGCGCGCATCATCCATCCGGCATGGCCATGGGGGTCCGCCTCCACCGCGAGTTGGTAACCGACCTGGTAGTAGTGCTGAGCCGCGCCTTCCTGACCGAGGTCGTGGTGTTTCCACCCTGCGAGGTAGGCGAGTTCGGCCACGGCTCCGAAGGCCCGACGTCGTGCGCTCTCGTTGGGGAAGCGGCCGTCGAGCATCGGGGCTGCCGTGTCGGCGAGGTAGGCGGTAACGGTGGTCAGCCCGTGACCGCCGCCAAGTCGTTCATCTGCCGCGCTGAACATGGCGGTGATCTGCCGGACGACCTCGACCTCTTCAGCGCCGACCCGAGCCATGCCGGTCCGAGCCCGCATCAGACGCGAGATCGGTTCCGGGTCGTAGAGCAGCGGCATGGCCACCCCGGCGGTCGTGAATGCGGCAACGGCTAGAAAGGTGCGGCGCTCGACATCTGCACGACCGAGGTTGGCTACCGCCTCGACCGGATCGCTACTCACCGCGAAGGACTCTTCCGGGGTTGCGAAGCCGAGTTCGGCCAGGGTGATCCGACGACCGGAGCGGCGGGACAGCGCCTCGGCGATGTAGCGGCCCACCTGCCCTGCCGGCTGCGTGCCGTTGATCCAGTGGGCCACAGCGGACTTGTTGGTGAGGAGCGTCTCGCCATTCTCCGCACCGATGCGCCGTACGGCGTTGGCCAACGCCTCGTACGTCCATCCAACGGTTGAAATCGCCTCTCTGAGGCGCTGGTTGGGCTCCTTGCGTGTGGCCACGATGAATCCCCTGAGGTGGAGGAGCTGTAAACCGCATAAACCACTCTACGTGTCGGCAAGCCTACCGATCGTGCTGTTGCGCCGGTTCATGAATGCCAGCCGCTCGTGGCATCGAGCCCAGCTCCTCAAGGTCGAACCCTCCGATCGGCTGCCCTACCGCCTGCCGATCAACTCCTCAGTCTGGGAGGGCTGATGAACACCGAGGACTGCAGATGCGGGAGACCCGGGAGGTGCGGCCGACAACGAGCAACTATGTGAAGGAGGAGCACCATGCACGACCTGATCGCGAGTCCGTTCCTCAACGGCTTCGTTCTGCTGCGACCGGGCCGACTGGAAGGCATCAAGTTACCCGAACGGCGGTTCCGGGACTTGGCGCAGGCCCGTGACTCCGGGAGCGGCATTCCGTCCTGGCTCGCCGAGGCCACCCGCACGCGATGGGCCGTCCAACTGGCCCCTCGTTCGGTAGGTGATGCCACCCTGATCCGCGACGCCCCCGCGTACGGGCACAGTCGGGCGAGCTGGGAGATCAACCTCGGCTGCGACCTGGACTGTGAGCACTGCTACCTCGGGCCGAAGCGGTTCGCCGGTCTGGACGAGGAGGGCAAGCACCGCCTGCTTTTGATCCTGCGGGACTCCGCAGTCCTGTGGCTCCAAATCACGGGCGGCGAGGCGCTGATCGACCCCCACTTCGCCAGTTGCAGTCAGCTGGCGCACGACCTAGGGATGATGATCGAGGTACTGACGAACGGGACTCGGCTCTCGAACTCCCGGACCCTGGAGGTGCTCGTCGCGAGCAGGCCGTACAGGGTCACAGTCTCCCTCTATGGGGCGACTGCTGAGACCTACGACTCGTTCACCCGTCGCCGGGGGGCCTTCAAGAAGGTTACGCGTGGACTGGCCGCGGGGATCGAAGCCGGCCTTCCCCTGCAACTGGCGCTGATCGTCACCGCGCAGAACGCGCACGAGCACGACCAGATGCGCGCAGCGGCGGACGAACTCGGGCTTCCCTACAAGGAGTACAGCCACATGTCGCCGACGATCTACGGCGGCGCCGAATCGCTTGCGTCCCAGTCGCCCGCTCATCTGAAGCTGCTTCAACGGTTCGCGGGCTGCAACGCGGGACACACGTTCCTCCACGTCGACCCGCACGGAAGGGCCTCGATCTGCAAGGTCGGTCGCGATGAGCAGATCGACCTCATGACCGAAGGCGTCCAGGGTCTTGCCCGGCTCGGCGGAATCGCCGACCGCCTCATGCTTCGCACCGGTGGATGCTCCGGTTGCCAGCTCTCCGGGAACTGCTCGGTTTGCCGGCCGCTGGCCAAGCGCTACCAGGAGGCGAAGGCACCACTGAACACCTACTGCCAGCACGGACAGAAAGGAACCGCAACATGACCGCTGTCATGGTCGAGATGACCACCACCCGACGCGAGCAGGACGACGAGATGTTGGAGTTCATCGACAACATGGAGGACTTCGGCGCTGATGCCCTCCCCGGGTGCAGTGACGACAACCCGTACCGGTAAGTCGCAACCCAACCCCCGGAGGCCGACGGCTGTGGTGCCGTCGGCCTCCGGGCTGACTCTGGGAACATGGACACCGTGACCACCACCCGCATTCACTGGGCAGACCTGCCCGGATCCGTGCACCGGGGCGTCACCGCCCGTCTCGGCACACCGATCGTTGCCACGGAGACCGTCTCGGCCGGTTTCAACTCCGAGATCGCCGCCAAGCTCACCACCTCCAGCGGCGCTGTCTTCGTCAAGGGAATGCAGTCGAGCCACCCCCGCGTGTGGACACAGCAGCGCGAGGCGGAGATCAATCACCACGTGGCAGGTCTCGCTCCCACGCTGCTGTGGCATCTGGAGGTTGGCGGCTGGAGCCTCGTCGCGTTCGAGCACGTCGAGGCCCGCCACGCCGACTACAGGGTGGTGGGGGACCTGGAGCTGATGGTCGACACCCTCAGCCAACTCGGGCGCACCCCGTGCCCTCCGACCGAGCTTCGCCGGGCCGAGCAACGATGGGCAGCCTACGTGGACGACTCGGGGATGCTGGCCCGGTTCGCTGGCAGTTCCCTGTTGCACACCGACCTGAACAACGAGAACGTCCTGATTCGGGGGAACCAGGCACTTCTGGTCGACTGGGCGTGGTCGACCCGCGGGGCCCCTTGGATCGACCCGGCCCTATGGGTGATCTGGTTGGTCGCTGCCGGCGGCCACAGCCCGGCTTCGGCCGAAGCCTGGGCTGCCAGGATTCCCGCTTGGAGTCTTGGCGACCCCACGCTGGTGAACGTCTTCGCGAAAGCTCAGGCCCGCATGTGGGCCGACATCGCGGGAAACGATCCGGACCCGTGGACCGCTGGCCTGAACCAGGCAGCTCAGCAATGGGACCGCTTCCGAGAGGGCAGCTGCGCATTCTGAGTCCCAACCGGCCTGATGCGCTCTGCTTGCAGGCCGGGCCTTAATTTGTGGCGGTACAGCCCTGGGTCTGGGGGGACGCCGCTGCTTCGGCCTCGCCGAAGCAACGGCGGTAAGAATTCGTCTCGTCCCGCATCTCACCCTCCCGTCTTGCGGGAGGGGACTGCGGTGCCGCGCAGGAAGTCGGCCTCGCCGACTTCCTGCGCATAGGCAGACGCCGTCAGCGGAAGCTGTGCTCGGCCGCCGGGAAGGCGCCGCCGCGGACGTCCTCGGCGAACGCGCGGGCGGCGTCGCCGAGCACGGCCCGCAGGTTGGCGTACTGCTTGACGAACTTGGGCACCCGGCCCGCGGTCATGCCCGCCATGTCGGTCCAGACCAGCACCTGGGCGTCGCAGTCGGGCCCGCCGCCGATGCCGACGGTCGGGATCGCCAGCTGCTCGGTGACCTGGGCGGCCAGCTCGGCGGGCACCGCCTCCAGCACGACCGCGAAGGCGCCGGCCTGCTGGACGGCCTTGGCGTCGCGCAGCAGCTGGTGCGCCGCCTCGTCGCCGCGGCCCTGGACCGGGTAGCCGCCGAGGGCGTGCACGGACTGCGGGGTGAGGCCGATGTGGGCCATCACCGGGACGCCGGCCTCGACCAGCAGCTCGATCGAGCGGGCGCTGCGCTCGCCGCCCTCCAGCTTGACCGCGCCGACGCCGGCCTCCTTCATCAGCCGGGCCGCGTTGTGCATGGCCTGCGCGGGGGACTCCTGGTACGAGCCGAACGGCAGGTCGGCGACGATCATGGCCCGCTGGGTGCCGCGGACGACGGCGGCGGAGAGCATCACCATCTGATCCATGGTCACCGGCACGGTGGTCTCGTAGCCGAGGTGGCAGTTGCCGGCCGAGTCGCCGACCAGCAGGACGGGGATGCCCGCCTCGTCGAACACGCCTGCCGTGAGGGCGTCGTAGGCGGTGAGCATGGACCACTTCTCGCCGCGCTGCTTGGCGGCGGCGAGGTCGCGGACGGTGACGCGTCGGTTGGTGACCCCGCCGTAGAGGGTGGCGGACGACGCCTGGTTCTGGGCAGGCGAAGGCGAAGAAGCGTTCATCGAACGGGCTCCTGAAGGGTTGTCGTCTCGTGGCGCCGTACGGCGTCCCCGGATCACCTCCATGCTTGCACGCCCCGGCGTGCGCGCAAAGACCCGTGCATGGCGCCGGGTGCGATCTGCGGCACACCGGGTGCGACGCAGGGGTGCCCCGGTCGAGGCGCAGGGTGCCCGGCCCGGCTTTGCCTCATTTTTACGAAACGGGGTCGTCTCGTATCGAAAATGCCGCTACATTGATCCGGGGGGTTACGAGACGTCCGCGACTCGGAAAGCCCGCCAGTGCCACACCACCACGGACGGGGAAGCCCAATGACCACCGCAGCCGCGCCACCTCGAGTACCGGAAGCCATCCACCGCCGCCGCTGGGCGATCCTCGGCACCCTGGTGCTCGCCCTGCTCGTCGTCGTGCTCGACAACTCGATCCTCAACGTCGCGATGAAGACCATCGCCACCCCGGCGCCGGTCGGACTCGGCGCCACCCAGAGTGACCTGGAATGGTCGATCAACTCCTACACCCTGGTGTTCGCCGGGCTGCTCTTCACCTCGGGCCTGCTCGGCGACCGCTTCGGCCGCAAGCGCGCGCTGCTCGCCGGCATGGTGGTCTTCGGCATAGCCTCGCTGCTGTCCGCCCTGGCCGGGTCTCCCGGTGAACTCGTCGGCTACCGCGCCGTGATGGGCGTCGGCGCCGCGCTCGCGATGCCCGCCACGCTGGCCATCATCATGAACGTCTTCGAGCGCTCCGAGCAGCCCAAGGCGATCGGCATCTGGGCGGGTGCGGTCGGCCTCGCCATCGCCGTCGGCCCGATCACCGGCGGCCTGCTGATCGAGCACTTCTGGTGGGGCTCGGTCTTCCTGATCAACGTCCCGATCGTGATCGTCGCGCTGATCGCGATGGTGATCCTGGTGCCGGAGTCCAAGGACCCGAACCCGGGCAAGCTCGACCCGGTCGGCGTGCTGCTGTCGATCATCGGCCTGGTCGCGCTGATCTACGGCATCATCAAGGGCGGCGAGCTGGCCGACTTCACGGCCGTCGAGGCCTGGGCGCCGGTGCTGGTCGGCCTGGTGGCGCTGGCCGCCTTCGTCTGGTTCGAGCGCCGCACCGCGCACCCCGCGCTCGACGTCACCTGGTTCCGCAACAAGGTGTTCAGCGCCTCCGTCGTGGTCGTCGGCGTGGTGTTCTTCGCGCTGATGGGCGTCTCCTTCTTCGGCGTCTTCTACATCCAGAGCGTGCGCGGCTACAGCGCGCTCCAGGCCGGTGAGCTGATGCTGCCGCTGGCCGTCGCCCAGCTGCTGTTCGCGCCCCGGGCCCGGCTGGTCGTCGACCGCTTCGGCGTCGCCGCCACCGCCGCCGTCGGCATGCTGCTGATCGGGGTCGGCTTCGTCGGCTACACCCTGCTGACCGCCACCACGCCGATCTGGGTGCTGATCGTGATCGGCCTGGTCATGGGCACCGGCATGGCCCACGTCATGCCGCCGGTCACCGTCGCGATCATGGGCTCGCTGCCCCGCGAGAAGGCCGGCGCCGGCTCGGCCGTCAACAACACCTTCCGCCAGGTCGGCGGCTCGCTCGGGGTCGCCGTGCTCGGCGCGGTGCTCTCCAGCGTCTACCGCGACGGCATGACCGACACCCTCAACCAGCTGCCGGAGGGGCTGCGCGACAAGGCCGGCGAGTCCCTGGAGGCCACCCTGGCCATCGCCGGACGGATGGGCCCGAAGGGCGAGGCGCTGCTCGGCCCGGCCAACGACTCCTTCATCAGCGCCATGCACGTGGTGGCAGGGCTCTCCACGGGCATCACCGTGGCCGGCGCCGTGATCGCCTGGTTCCTGCTCCCGCGCAAGGCGGCCGGGCCCGCCGGCGGGCCCGCGAGCCCGGACGGACAGGCCGCCGACCGGCGGGAGCCCGCGGCGGCGGACGCCTGACCCACCGTCGCACTGAGCGACAATGGCCCTGCCGCCCCGGGTACGCCCGGAGCGGCAGGGCCACAGTCCAGGACTCCCGGCCACCACCCGGTCGGGCCCCTCGGACGGCCATCGGAAACGGAACGGCGCCCGTGCGCCCGCGCAGATCCAGGGAGAAACAGCGGGATGAAGACGGACACCCCGGCCGCCGAGGCCGCTCAGCCCTGCGCCGCCGCGCGCCGTGGCCGGCCGCGCAGCGAGGCCGCCGAGCAGGCCATCTTCACCGCCGTCGAGGACCTGATGGCGGGCGGCACCGCGCTGTCCGAGCTCACCATCGAGGGCATCGCCACCGCCGCCGGCGTCGGCAAGGCCACCATCTACCGGCGCTGGCCCAACAAGGAGGCCCTGCTGGTCGACGTGGTCAGCCGACTGGAGGTCCCGATGCCGGAGCCGACCGGCGGCGGCGCCCGGGACGACCTGGTCGCCGTGATCGACTACATGCGCCGGCGCGGCCTCGCCAAGCGCAGCCGCTGGCTGCTCAAGGCCGCCTTCGGCCAGCTGCACAGCCTCCCCGAACTGTCCGCCGCCTACCGCGACCGGGTGGTCAGGCCGCGCCGCGAGGCGGCGCTCGAACTGGTCCGCCGGGCCGTAGACGAGGGCGTGCTCCGCTCCGACCTCGACGTCGACCTGCTCTGCGACCTGCTGATGGGCCCGATCCTGTACCGGAGCATCCTCTGGGACGACTCCGACCTGGAGGACCCGGAGCTGGCCCGCACGATGGTCGACGCCCTGCTCGACGGCCTCGCGCCGCGGCCCGCGGCCTCCTGAACCGCGCCCGACGACTCAGCCCGACGGCTCCGCCCGACGTGTGGGCCTGACGTGTCCAAGCTCACCAAACCCGGCCACGCCGGAACCCGCTCCGGAGGCCTCGCGTCTGTCCCGGCATAGGCTGAGCCGGTATCCGAACGAACCGGCACCAGTCCGGTTCAGCGCCCGCGATCCGACGGGCCCGACACCGGACCGGCGGACGGCACGAGCGAACGGGAGCACGGATGACGCAGGCGGACGGGACCGACCGGACCACCGACCCGGCCCCGGGCGAGGAGAGCGCCCCGGCAGTCGAAGACCGTCCCGGGCGCCTCCTGGGCCTGCGGCACTGGGGCCGGGACAGCCGCGGCAGCACCACCTGGCGGCGCGGCCTGGTCGTCGCCGGCCTGGCCCTGCTCACCGCCGTGCTGCTGGCCTTCCACGCGGAGGTCCCGAACGGCGTCGGCAACCTCGGCAGCCTGCTGGAGACCTTCCTGCCCTGGCTCGGCCTGGCCGTCCCGCTGCTGCTGGTCCCCGCGCTGCTGCGGCGTTCGGCCACCGCGCTGATCGCCCTGCTGGTGCCCGCCGTGCTCTGGCTCAACCTGTTCGGCAGCCTGCTCACCGACAAGAACGGCGGCTCGGGCGACTTCACGGTCGTCAGCCACAACGTGGCCGCCGAAAACACCGACGTGTCGGGCACCGTCCGCCGGCTGGTCGACTCCGGCGCCCAGATCGTCGCCCTCGAGGAGCTGGCCGGTCGGGCGCTGCCCGGCTACGAGACCGGGCTGGCCGCGGCGTACCCGTACCACGCGATCGAGGGCACCGTCGGCCTCTGGTCGAAGTACCCGATCGCCGACGTCACGCCGGTGGACCTCAGGATGGGCTGGACCCGGGCCTTCCGGGCGCGGGTCACCACCCCGCAGGGCCCGCTGGCGGTGTACGTCGCGCACCTGCCCTCCGTCCGGCTGAAGGCAGAGGGCGGCTTCACCGTCGACCAGCGGGACGTCAGCGCGCAGGCGCTCGGCGACGCGATCCAAGCCGAACAGGTGAAGAAGGTGCTGTTGCTCGGCGACCTCAACGGCACCATGAACGACCGCAGCCTGGCGCCCATCACCTCGCAGATGCGCTCCGCCCAGGGCGCGGCCGGGGACGGCTTCGGCTTCAGCTGGCCGTCGGCCTTCCCGATGGCGAGGATCGACCAGATCATGAGCAAGGGCGGGCTGAAGCCGGTCGACTCCCGCACCCTGGCCCGGGACGGCAGCGACCACCTCGCGGTGGCCGCCACCTACCGGTACGCCTCGTGACCCCACGAGGTGGGATCAACCGCGCCGCCAGCGGTTGGTGATCGGTAGGCGGCGGTCCCGGCCGAAGTTCTTGAGCGAGACCTTCGGGCCCGGCGGGTACTGGCGCCGCTTGTACTCGGCGGTGTCGACCAGCCGGACGACCCGGTCCACCACGGCCGGGTCGAAGCCGGCCGCGACGATCGCGTCCCGGCCCTCGTCGCCCTCGATGTACCGGTCCAGCAGGCTGTCCAGCAGGTCGTAGTCGGGCAGCGAGTCGGTGTCCTTCTGGTCCGGCCGCAGCTCGGCGGACGGCGGCTTGGTGATGGTGTTCTCCGGGATCGGCGGTACCTCGCCGCGCCGCTCGGCCTCCTCGTTGCGCCAGCGGGCCAGCCGGAAGATCAGCGACTTGTAGACGTCCTTGATCGGCCCGAACGCGCCCACCGAGTCGCCGTACAGGGTCGAGTAGCCGACCGCCAGCTCGCTCTTGTTGCCGGGCGCGAGCACGATGTGCCCCTCCTGGTTGGAGATCGCCATCAGCAGGGTGCCGCGCAGCCGGGACTGCAGGTTCTCCTCGGCCAGGCCGGTCAGCTCGGTGGCGGCCATGTAGGCGTCGAACATCGGGGCGATCGGGACGGTCCGGAAGTTCAGCCCCGTCCGGCGGGCCAGCTCCGCCGCGTCGTCCCTGGAGTGCTGCGAGGAGTAGCGGCTCGGCATCGAGACGCAGTACACGTTCTCCGCGCCGATCGCGTCCACCGCGATCGAGGCGACCAGCGCCGAGTCGATGCCGCCGGAGAGGCCGATCAGCACGGACCGGAAGCCGTTCTTGGCGACGTACGCCCGGGTGCCGGAGACCAGCGCGGCCCAGATCTCGGCCTCGTCGGACAGCCGCGGCGCGACCTCGGCGGCCAGCCTGTCGGCGGGGGCGGGCTGCGCCTCGCCGCCCAGCTCGGTGCGGACCAGGTGCAGGCCGTCGCTCAGCAGCAGACCGTCGGTGTGGTCGCTGCTGGCGGCCGGCAGGTCGAGGTCGAGGACCAGCAGGTGCTCCTCGAACTGCGGGGAGCGGGCCAGCACCTCGCCGTCCGCGCCGACTACGATCGAGTCACCGTCGAAGACCAGCTCGTCCTGGCCGCCGACCATGTTGACGTAGGCCAGCGGGCAGCCCGCCTCGGCGGCCCGGCGCCGGACCAGCTCCAGCCGCTGGTCGTCCTTGTTCCGCTCGTACGGCGAGCCGTTGACCACCAGCAGCAGTCCGGCCTCGGCCTCGCGGGCCGCGGTGACCCGGCCGCCGTCCTGCCAGATGTCCTCGCAGATCGCCAGCGCGACGTCCACCCCGTGCAGCCGCAGCACCGGCAGCTGGTCGCCGGGGACGAACCAGCGGTACTCGTCGAACACGCCGTAGTTGGGCAGGTGGTGCTTGGCGAAGCGGGTCACCACCTCACCCCGGTGCAGCACCGCCGCGCAGTTCTGCGGCGAACCGGCCGGGCGGCCGAACCGCGGCGAGGCGTGCTCGGAGCGCCCCAGGTAGCCGACCACCACCGGCACCTCGCCGAGCCCGTCGTCGGCCAGCCGCCCGGCCAGCTCGACCAGCGCGCCGCGGGACGCCTCGACGAAGGAGCTGCGCAGGGCGAGGTCCTCGACCGGGTAGCCGGTCAGGACCATCTCGGGAAAGGCGACCAGCTGGGCGCCGGCCTCCACGGCCTGCTTGGTCCAGCGCACCACCTCGTCGCTGTTGCGGGCGATGTCACCGACCCAGGGGTCGATCTGGCTCAGGGCGAGTCGGAGATTCGGCATGCCTCCGAGTGTAATCGTCGATCTGACGCAATGTCGCCGCCGGGGGTCGGCGAGGAGTCCGTGAGGCGTCCGTGAGGGGATCGCGAGGGGATCGAGAGTGGGCTGGTGAGGGGGGCGGCACTGCCGGTGGCCGCGATGATCGGCCATGATGGGGGCAATCGCTTTCGGTGGCCTTCCGGGCGTAACACGAGCGTAAAGAGCAGAGGTGAGACTGTCCCCATGGGCAAGCAGCAGCAGTTCGTGCTTCGGACGCTCGAGGAGCGTGACATCCGGTTCGTCCGGCTGTGGTTCACCGACGTGCTCGGGTTCCTGAAGTCGGTCGCGGTGGCGCCGGCCGAGCTGGAACAGGCCTTCGAGGAGGGCATCGGCTTCGACGGCTCCGCGATCGAGGGCTTCGCCCGCGTCTACGAGTCCGACATGATCGCCAAGCCGGACCCGACCACCTTCCAGATCCTGCCGTGGCGCTCGGAGACGCCGGGCACCGCCAGGATGTTCTGCGACATCCTGATGCCCGACGGCTCGCCCTCCTTCGCCGACCCGCGGTTCGTGCTCAAGCGCACCCTGGAGAAGGCCTCCGACCAGGGCTTCACCTTCTACACCCACCCCGAGATCGAGTTCTTCCTGCTGAAGAACCTGCCCGGCGACGGCACCCCGCCGATCCCCGCCGACCACTCCGGCTACTTCGACCACACCCCGCGCGGCGTCGGCCACGACTTCCGCCGGCAGGCGATCACCATGCTGGAGTCGATGGGCATCTCGGTGGAGTTCTCCCACCACGAGGGCGCGCCCGGCCAGCAGGAGATCGACCTGCGCTACGCCGACGCGCTGTCCACGGCCGACAACATCATGACCTTCCGCCTGGTCATGAAGGAGGTCGCGCTGGAGCAGGGCGTGCACGCGAGCTTCATGCCCAAGCCCTTCTCCGAGCACCCCGGCAGCGGCATGCACACCCACGTCTCGCTGTTCGAGGGCGACCGCAACGCCTTCCACGAGTCCGGCGCCGAGTACCAGCTCTCCAAGGTCGGCCGCTCCTTCATCGCCGGCCTGCTCCGGCACGCCGCCGAGACGGCCGCCGTCACCAACCAGTGGGTCAACTCCTACAAGCGCATCTGGGGCGGCTCCCAGCGCACCGCCGGCGCCGGCGGCGAGGCCCCGTCGTACATCTGCTGGGGCCACAACAACCGCTCGGCGCTGATCCGGGTGCCGATGTACAAGCCCGGCAAGCAGGGCTCCACCCGGGTCGAGGTCCGCTCGCTGGACACCGGCTGCAACCCCTACCTCGCCTACGCGGTGACCCTCGCGGCCGGCCTCAAGGGCATCGAGGAGGGCTACGAGCTCCCGCCCGGCGCCGACGACGACGTCTGGGCGCTGTCCGACTCCGAGCGCCGCGCGCTGGGCATCCAGCCGATGCCGCAGAACCTCGGCGAGGCGATCGACCTCATGCAGCGCAGCGAACTGGTCGCCGAGACGCTCGGCGAGCACGTCTTCGACTTCTTTCTGCGCAACAAGCGCCAGGAGTGGGAGGAGTACCGCTCCGAGGTCACCCCGTTCGAGCTGCGCAAGAACCTCCAGGTGCTCTGAGCGCGCGAAGTCCTTACGGCCCGCCGCCGTCCGACCGGACGACGGCGGGCCGTCGTTCTGGGAGGGATCGGCAGCGGAAGAACGCGCGGGTCCCGCCCGTCGTCACGCCCGGCGCCGGGCCGTTCGGGCGCGTAACCTGCTGGAGCGGACGGATGGAGGGGCCATGGCGGTGGAGGAGCAGCGGGCCGGGAGCCGAGTCAGCCGGCCGGAGATCCGGCTGGTGCGGCGCGGGTTCACGGACCCCGCGCGGGCGGTCCGGCTGCTGGCCGGGCCCGGCCTGGAAGGGCTGGCCGACGACCCCGTCCTGCTGGACGCCCTCGGCGCCACCGCCGACCCCGACCTGGCCCTGCTCGGCCTGGCCCGGCTGCTGGAGGCCGCCGACGAGACCGACCGGCACACCCTGCGCGACACCCTCACCACCTCCAAGCCGCTGCGCGACCGGCTGCTCGGCGTCCTCGGCGCCTCCACCGCGTTCGGCGACCACCTGGCCCGGCACCCGCACGACTGGCACGCCCTGGTCACCTTCGAGCTGCGCGACATGCACCCCGGCCCGGAGGACTTCCGGCGCGCCCTCGCCGAGGACGTCCGGGACGGCGGCCGCCGGAGCCCCGCCGACGCGCTGCGCATCGCCTACCGCCGCTGCCTGCTCGCCATCGCCGCCCGCGACCTCACCGGCACCACCGACCTCGCCCAGACCGCCGCCGAACTCGCGGACCTGGCCGGCGCCACCCTGCAGACCGCCCTGGACCTCGCCGCCGCCCAAGACCCGGACGCCGCCCGGGCCTGCCGGCTCGCCGTGATCGGCATGGGCAAGTGCGGCGGCCGCGAGCTCAACTACGTCTCCGACGTGGACGTCATCTTCGTCGCCGAACCGCAGGAGGGCGTCGACGAGCACGAGGCGGTCAAGGCCGCCACCCGGCTCGCCGCCGCGCTCACCCGGCTCTGCTCGGACACCACCGGCGAGGGCACCATCTGGCCGGTGGACGCCAATCTGCGCCCCGAGGGCCGCCACGGCCCGCTGGTGCGCACCCTGGCCAGCCACCTCGCGTACTACCAGCGCTGGGCCAAGACCTGGGAGTTCCAGGCGCTGCTCAAGGCCCGCCCGGTCGCCGGGGACGCCGAACTCGGCGCCGCCTACCTGGAGGCGCTGGCCCCGATGGTCTGGCAGGCCGCCGCCCGCGAGAACTTCGTCGCCGACGTCCAGCAGATGCGCCGCCGGGTGATCGACTCCATCCCCGCCACCGAGCTGGACCGCCAGCTCAAGCTCGGCCCCGGCGGGCTGCGGGACGTCGAGTTCTCCGTCCAGCTGCTCCAGCTGGTGCACGGCCGCACCGACCCGGCCCTGCGCAGCGGCAACACCCTGGAGGCGCTGGCCGCGCTCTCCCGCGGCGGGTACGTCGGCCGGGCCGACGCCGCCTCGCTGGACGTCGCCTACCGCTTCCTGCGCACGCTGGAGCACCGCATCCAGCTGCACCGGCTGCGCCGCACCCACCTGATGCCCACCGGGGAGGAGGACCTGCGCCGGCTGGCCCGCTCACTCGCCTCGCTGATCAACGACGACACCCGGGCCGACCCGGTCGCCGCGCTCCAGCGGGAGTGGAAGCGGCACGCCGTCGAGGTCCGGCGGCTGCACGAGAAGCTGTTCTACCGCCCGCTGCTCGATGCCGTCGCCGAACTGCCGCCGGGCGCGGCCGGACTGACCCCGGACGCGGCCCGGGCCCGGCTGGAGGCGCTCGGCTACGCCGACCCGGCCGCCGCGCTGCGCCACATCAGCGCGCTCGCGTCCGGGGTCAGCCGCAAGGCGGCGATCCAGCGCACCCTGCTGCCGGTGCTGCTCGGCTGGTTCGCCGACTCCGCCGACCCGGACGCCGGGCTGCTCAACTTCCGCCAGGTCTCCGACGCCCTCGGCCGCACCCCCTGGTACCTGCGGCTGCTACGGGACGAGTCCGCCGCCGCCGAGCAGCTGGCCCGGGTCCTGTCGGCCGGCCGGCTGGCCCCCGACCTGCTGCTGCGCGCACCCGAGGCGGTCGCCATGCTGGGCGACCCGCAGGGCCTGGAGCCGCGCGGCCGGGCCGCCCTGGAGGGGGAGATCCTGGCCGCCGTCGGCCGGGCCGACTCCACCGCCGCGGCCGTCGCCGCCGCCCGCTCGGTGCGCCGCCGGGAGCTCTTCCGCACGGCTGCCGCCGACGTCCTCGGCCGCCTCGGCGACGACTCGGCCGAGGCCCTGGACACCGCGGGGGAGGCGCTGACCGCGCTCAACGCCGCCACCCTGCAGGGCGCGCTGCGCGCCTGCATCGCCGGCTGGGAGGCCGAGAACGGCGACCTGCCGACCCGGATCGCGGTGATCTCGATGGGCCGGTTCGGCGGCCACGAGCTGGGCTACGGCTCGGACGCGGACGTGCTCTTCGTCCACGAGCCGCTGCTCGGCTCGCTGGAGCAGGAGGCCGCCAAGGCCGCCCAGGCGGTCTGCCACGAGCTGCGGTCGCTGCTCGGCGCGCCGTCCACCGAGCCGCCGCTGCTGGTCGACGCCGACCTGCGGCCCGAGGGCCGCAGCGGCCCGCTGGTGCGCACCCTCGCCTCGTACACGGCGTACTACCGGCGCTGGTCGCACGCCTGGGAGAGCCAGGCGCTGCTGCGCGCCGAGCCGGTGGCCGGGGACGAGCAGCTGGGCGCGCGGTTCCGGCAGCTGATCGACCCGCTGCGCTACCCGGGCACCGGGGTGCCGGAGCGGGACCTGGTGGAGATCCGCCGGATCAAGGCCCGGATCGAGGCGGAGCGGCTGCCGCGCGGTGCCGACCCGACCACGCACACCAAGATCGGCCGGGGCGGGCTGGCGGACGTGGAGTGGACCGTCCAGCTGTTCCAGCTCCAGCACGGGCACGAGCTGCCCGCCCTGCGCACCACCCGGACCAGGGCGGCGCTCGCCGCCGCGGCCGAGGCCGGGCTGGTCGCGCGAGGCGACGCGGCGGTGCTGGACGCCGCCTGGGTGCTGGCCTCCCGGGTGCGCTCGGCGGTGATGCTGGTGCGCGGCCGGCCGGGGGACAGCTTCCCCGGGGAGGCCCGGGAGCTGTCCGGGGTGGCCCGCTACCTCGGGTACGGCGCCGGGCACAGCGGCGAGCTGGTGGACGACTACCGGCGCACCACCCGGCGGGCCCGGGCGGTGGTGGAGCGGCTGTTCTACGGGTGAGCCCGGCCGGAGAAAGAAAAGGGGCCCCGGTCGGGGCCCCTTTTCGTGACTAGCGCCGTGCGGTACTGACCGCCGGCTCGCTCCACTGCTCCGGGACGGTGATCGGCTCGTCCGCCGTCTCCCGGGCGGGTACCTGGGGCAGCCGGTAGACCCAGGAGTGGTACAGCCAGCGGGCGGTGAGGAAACCCACCAGCAGGCAGAGCACGCCCCCGACGGCGTCCATCCAGAAGTGGTTGGCGGTCGAGACGATGACGAGGAGGGTGGCCGCCGGGTAGAGCAGGCCGAGCAGCCGGACCCACGTCCGGCGGGCCAGGAAGAAGATGGCCAGGCCGCACCACATCGACCAGCCGATGTGCATCGAGGGCATCGCCGCGTACTGGTTGGAGACGTGCGCGGCGGGCCCGGAGGCCATCGAGCCCCAGGTGCCGTGGGTCTTCACGGTGTCGATGAACCCGCCGTCGGTCATCAGCCGGGGCGGAGCCAGCGGGAAGAAGTAGAAGCCGACCAGGGCGATGGCGGTGGTGACGAACAACACCGTGCGGGCGGCGACGTAGCGGCCGGGGTGGCGGCGGTAGAGCCAGACGAGCACGCCGATCGTCACGATGAAGTGCAGCGTCGCGTAGTAGTAGTTCATCCCGGTGATGAGCCACCCGACGCCGTCCATGGCGTGGTTGATCGAGCGCTCGACGGTGATGCCGAAGGTGTGCTCCAGGTCCCAGATCCAGCGGGCGTGCTTCTGGGCCACCGCCTCCTGTTCCGGGACGGCGTTGCGCACGATCGAGTAGATCCAGTAGCTGATCCCGATCAGGGCCAGCTCGAACCAGATCCGCGGCCTGGCCGGCGAGCGGCGCTGGTCGCGGACGCGGGTGCGAAGCACCGCGGTGCGGGACTGGGTGGCACGGGTGGCTCCGTCGGGCAGATCGCCGGACGAGGCCGGGTGCGCTCCGGAACCGCCACCGTGCTCCGTGTCGGCGCGCTGCGCGCCGATCTGCTGGATCTCGGTCGGTTCCCCCATGGACGAGAAGTCTGCCAGACGTCCCGTAGCCGTCTGCTCATCCTCCGGAAGTGGATTCTTCACCGGCTGTCCCCCTTGAGGGTTAGGGGGCGGCTCCCACCGGGGTAGGGGGTGCGGTCGGGTCTGGTGCTTACCGGTGGGACGGGCATATGACCCATTGTCGCGCCGACCGGTTAGGGGTGGGTAGTCAGGGTCCCCGGGACGGCCGGCGGGCGGGATTTTCCCGCCACGAAACGGTTTCTGCATCTTGCTGAAACATATTGCAGCCCGCTAGCTTCCTGGAAACTCGATCACCCCTTCCCCAAGGGAGCCCTCAGTGGCCGATGTCCCGCGCCGCCCCCGACGGAGCACCCCCCGACGCAGACCCGGCCGCACGGCCGTCCTGCTCGCCGCCGCCCTGACCGCCGCCACCCTCGGCAGCGCCCCCGCGGCCCTCGCCGCGGGCCCGCCCGCCCCGCCCTCGGACGCCGCGCTGGCGGCCACCGCCGGGCGGCACGACCTCACCCGCGAGCAGTTCTACTTCGTCCTGCCCGACCGCTTCGCCAACGGCGACGGCGCCAACGACACCGGCGGCATCACCGGCGGGCGGCTGGAAAACGGCTTCGACCCGGCCGACAAGGGCTTCTACCACGGCGGCGACCTGGCCGGCCTGATCCAGAAGCTCGACTACATCCAGAACCTCGGCACCACCGCGATCTGGATGGCCCCGATCTTCAAGAACAAGCCGGTCCAGGGCGCCGGCGACCAAGCCTCGGCCGGCTACCACGGCTACTGGATCACCGACTTCACGCAGGTCGACCCGCACTTCGGCACCAACGACCAGCTGAAGGAGCTGATAGCCAAGGCCCATGCCCGCGGCATCAAGGTCTTCTTCGACGTCATCACCAACCACACCGCCGACGTCATCGACTACGCGGAGCAGCAGCACACCTACCGCTCGACCGGCGCGTACCCGACGCTCGACGCGGACGGCAACCCGGTCGACGAGACCGCGATCGCCGACGCGGGCGCCCCCTGGCCGCGGACCACCAAGGACTCCTTCCCGTACACCCCGGTCCTGCGCACCCTGGCCGACGCGAACGCCAAGAGCCCGTCCTGGCTCAACGACCCCGCGCTCTACCACAACCGCGGTGACTCGACCTTCGTCGGCGAGTCCGCCACCGAGGGCGACTTCAGCGGCCTGGACGACCTCGACACCCAGAACCCCCGGGTGGTGAAGGGCTTCGAGAAGGTCTACCAGCAGTGGGTCCAGGACACCGGCGTGGACGGCTTCCGGATCGACACCGTCAAGCACGTCAACATGGCGTTCTGGCAGCAGTGGGCGCCCGCGCTCAAGGACTTCGCCGCGAAGCACGGCAACCGGAAGTTCTTCATGTTCGGCGAGGTCTACTCCGGCGACCCGGCGGTCACCTCGCCCTACGTCACCAAGGGCAGGCTCCAGGGCACCCTCGACTTCCCGTTCCAGGGCGCCGCCCGCTCCTACGTCTCCCAGGGCGGCTCGGCGAGGAACCTCGCCGACGTCTACGGTCAGGACTACCGCTACACCAGCGCCGACACCGACGCCTACGAGCTGCCGACCTTCCTCGGCAACCACGACATGGGCCGGTTCGGCTCCTTCCTGCTCGCCGACAACCCGGGCGCCGACGAGGCCACCCTGCTCAGGAAGGACCGGCTCGCCAGCGAGCTGCAGTTCCTCACCCGCGGCCAGCCCGTCGTCTACTACGGCGACGAGCAGGGCTTCACCGGCGCGGGCGGCGACAAGGACGCCCGGCAGGACATGTTCGCCTCGAAGACGCCGTCGTACAACGGCGACCGCGTACTCGGCGGCACCTCCGGCCCGGCCGACCGGTACGGGCAGGGCGGCGAGCTCTACCAGGGCGTCGCCACGCTGGCGAAGCTGCGCCGCGACAACCCGGCGCTCGCCGACGGCGCCCAGATCGAGCGGTACGCGGCCGACGGCGCGGGCGTGTACGCGTTCTCGCGGATCGACGCCGGGCAGCAGATCGAGTACCTGGTGGCGGTCAACAACGCCGCCGAGGCGAAGACCGTCACGCTCGACACCTTCTCGGCCGGCATGGGCTTCGACCGGATCTACCCGGCGGCGGGGGAGAAGGCGACCAGCGGCGCCGACCGCAAGGTCACCGTCACCGTGCCCGCGCTCTCCTCGGTCGTGTTCAAGGCCGGCGCCAGGCTCGCCCCGACCGCCGCGGCGCCGCAGATCTCCGTGCAGCCGCCCGCGGACCGGTCGACCGGCACCGTGACCGTCGGCGCCAAGGTCGACGGCGGCGGCTTCGACCGCGTCACCTTCGCCGCCCAGATCGGCAACGGGCCCTGGCAGACCCTGGGCACCGCCGACACCGGCAAGTACGCCGTCACCCAGGACCTCAGCGCGGTGGCGCCCGGCACGGTCGTGCAGTACAAGGCTGTCGTGCAGGACTCCAGCGGCCACCTCCGCTCCGCCACCGGCAGCTTCACCACCGGCACCCCCGCACCCAAGCCGGTGCCCACCGCCACCGCCCGCCCGTACGCCGTCGTGCACTACAACCGGCCCGACGGCGACTACGACGGCTGGAACCTCTACGGCTGGGGCGACCTCGCCGACGGCGAGGGCACCCAGTGGCCGGCCGGGCACGGCTTCGTCGGCCGGGACGCGTACGGTGCCTTCGCGTACGTGAGGCTCAAGCCGGGCGCCTCCGACGTCGGGTTCATCGTCGAGAAGAACGGCGTCAAGGACGTGGACGCCGACCGGCACATCGACGTCGGCAGCACCGGCGAGGTCTGGGTCAAGCAGGGCGACCCGACCGTCCGCACCGCCAACCCCGGCCCGGCCAACACCCAGCCGGCCAACACCGCCGTCATCCACTACAACCGGGCCGACGGCAACTACGACGGCTGGGGCCTGCACGACTGGACCGGCGCCGCCAACCCCACCGACTGGGGCAAGCCGCTGATGCCGGTGCGCCGCGACGCCTTCGGTGCCGTCTTCGAGGTGCCGCTCGCCCCCGGTGCGACCAGCCTGAGCTACATCCTGCACAACGGCAACGACAAGGACCTCCCCAACGACCAGTCGCTGGACTTCGCGGTCAACGGGCACGAGGTCTGGATCCTCGGCGGCCGCGAGGGCTACCTGCTGCCGCAGAACGCCGCCGCCTCTTCGCAGCTGGACCTCGGCACCGCCAAGGCCCAGTGGATCGACGAGAAGACCGTCGTCGTCCCGGCGAACTACGGCGCGAGCGACGCGGCCCTGGCCGGCGGCACCAGCGCCCAGCTGGTCTACGACCCCGAGGGCGGCATCCGCGCCGACAAGGGCGTGCTGACCAAGCCCGGCAAGTGGATCCGGCTCACCCCCGTCCAGGGCGGGCCGACCGACGCGCAGAAGGCCAAGTTCCCGCACCTTGCGGGCTACCGCGCCTTCACCGTGGACGCCCGCGACACCGCCCGCGTCCCGGCCGCGCTGCGCAGCCAGCTGCTGTTCACCGAGCACCTGCCGAGCGGCGCCGTGCTGGCCGCCACCGGTGTGCAGATCCCGGGCGTGCTGGACGACCGGTACGCGCGCCACACCGGCCGGGTCGACTTCGGCCCCGCGTACTACGACGGCAAGGTGGCGCTGTCGGTGTGGGCGCCGACCGCGCAGGAGGTGTCCGTCCAGGTCTTCGACAGCGCGACCGGGGGCACCCCGAGGACGCTGCCGCTGAAGCTGGACGACGAGACCGGCGTGTGGGAAGTCGTCCGTGACAAGGCCGAGTTGGACGGCAAGTACTACCTGTACCAGGTGAAGGTCTGGGCGCCCTCGGTGCAGCAGGTGGTCGTCAACACCGTCACCGACCCGTACTCGGTGGCGCTGTCCACCGACTCGAAGCGGAGCCTGGTCGCCGACCTCGCCGCCAAGGAGCTCAAGCCGCAGGGCTGGGACGACCACGCCGTCCCGAAGGCCGTCCCGCCCGCGCAGCAGCAGATCCAGGAACTGCACGTCCGGGACTTCTCGGTGGAGGACACCACCGTCCCGGCCGCCGAGCGCGGCACCTACCTGGCGTTCACCGAGTCCAAGTCGGCCGGCATGCAGCACCTGCGGGAGCTCGCCAAGGCCGGGGTGACCACCATCCACCTCCTGCCGACCTTCGACATCGCGACCATCCGCGAGAACCGGGCCGACCAGAAGCTGCCCGCCTGCGACCTCAAGTCCCTTCCCCCGGACAGCCCGAAGCAGCAGGAGTGCGTGGCCGCCGTCGCCGCCGACGACGCGTACAACTGGGGCTACGACCCGCTGCACTACAACGTGCCCGAGGGCTCGTACGCGACGGAGCCTGGGGGCACCGCCCGCACCGTGCAGTTCCGGCAGATGGTGCAGGCGATGCACGAGGCCGGGCTGAGGGTCGTGCTGGACGTCGTCTACAACCACACCGCCGCCAGCGGCCAGGCCGACCACTCGGTGCTGGACAAGGTGGTCCCCGGCTACTACCACCGGCTGGACGCCAACGGCAAGGTCACGACGGACAGTTGCTGCTCCGACACCGCGCCCGAGCACGCCATGATGAACCGGCTCGTGGTCGACTCGGTGACCACCTGGGCCCGCGAGTACAAGGTGGACGGCTTCCGCTTCGACCTGATGGGCCTGGACCCGAAGTCCACCATGCTGGACGTGCAGGCCGCGCTGCGGAAGATGACGCCGGACTCCGACGGCGTCGACGGGAAGAACGTCTTCCTCTACGGGGAGGGCTGGAACTTCGGCGTCGTCGCCAACAACGCCCGGTTCGAGCAGGCCACCCAGGTCAACATGGCCGGCACCGGCATCGCCACCTTCGACGACCGGATCCGCGACGCCGCCCGCGGCGGCAACTTCATGCTGGGCTCCGCCCCGCAGCAGGGCTTCGCCTCGGGCCTGTACACCGACCCGAACGGCTCGCCCGCCAACGGCACCCCGGAGCAGCAGAAGGCCCGACTCCTGCACCAGATGGACCAGTTGAAGGTCGGGCTCACCGGCAACCTGGCCGGCTACTCCTTCACCGACAGCTCGGGCAGGACCGTCACCGGGGCCCAGGTCGACTACAACGGCGCCCCGACCGGGTACGCGGCCAAGCCGGGCGAGGCGGTGGAGTACCTGGACGCCCACGACAACACCGACCTGTTCGACGCGTTCGCGTACAAGCTGCCGACCGGCACGTCCCCCGCCGACCGGGCCCGGATGCAGGCGCTCGGCCTCTCGCTCACCGCGCTCACCCAGGGCGCGGGCTTCGCCCAGGCCGGCAGCGACATGCTGCGCTCCAAGTCGCTGGACGCCAACGCCTACGACTCGGGCGACTGGTTCAACGCCATCCACTGGAACGCTTCCGAGGGCAACGGCTGGGGCCGCGGCCTGCCGATGGCAGCGGACAACAGGGAGATGTGGCCGACCGCCCAATCCCTGCTGGCCAACCAGAAGTTGACCGTGGGCGCGGCCGACATCCGGGCGACCGCGGCGCAGTTCCAGGACTTCGTGCGGATCAAGCAGTCCTCGCCGCTGTTCTCCCTGCCCACCCTCGCCGACGTCCAGCAGCGGCTCTCCTACCCGCTCTCCGGAACCGCCGGCGAGACGCCCGGGGTGATCACCCTGCACCTGGACGGCACCGGGCTGGCGGGCGCCGAGAAGGGCGTCACCGTGGTCTTCAACGCCACGCCCACCGCGCAGAGCCAGACCGTGGCGGCCCTCAAGGGGACGGCCCAGGCCCTGCACCCCGTGCAGGCGGGCGGCGCCGACCCGGTGGTCAAGCAGTCCGGCTTCGACGCCGCGACCGGCACCTTCACCGTGCCGGGCCGCACCGTGGCGGTGTTCGTCCAGGGCTGACCTTCGGTTCAAAAAAACTGTATTGAGCCACAGTTAAAAGGAACTCCCGGGCCCCGTACCGCTGTTGAGGTGGTACGGGGCCCTTGGCGCGTCAGCGCGCAGTGGCCGGAATCCGTCGCTGGCGCGACCGGAAAGGTGACGTGCCGCGCCCGACCGGCGCTGCGTCCCGTGAGGGCAGCCTCATCGCGGACCTGAGTGCTGGTCAATGCCACTGCGGGTCAGGTGAAGCGCGCGTGGTCATGAAAACCGTGGTCACAAGTTCGCGTGCCCGTAACACAGTTGGGCGTCCGTGCGATGACCGGACGCGGGTGCGAATCGGCCATTCCATGGCATGCATCTGTCATCAGCGGCTCATTTGCTGTCACGATTCCTCCGGCTGCAGGTTGAGGGGCCCCACCCCCCGGATACAGCCGGCCAGTTCACGTGCAGCGCATCCCCCCTCCGGAACGCCCTGCACCGCAACGACAGGTGAGCACTGCTACGCACCCCCGTCGCACACAGCCGCCGGGGGCCCCCACTGCGCCGCAACCCTGCGGCCCAGGTCGCCCTCCACCGTGCGCGTACCCGCGCCGGTCGGTTAAGGAGTCCGCATGTCCCGCTACGCTCACGCCCGGAAGGCGGCGGTCGTCATGGCCGCCACCACCGCGCTCGTGGTGACCGGTATGCCGGTCATCGCGCAAGCGTCCAGCCCCGACGCGCCGACCGCCGTCGCCCAGCAGCTCTCCGCCCGTGCGCAGCTGATCTCCGCCGCCAGCCAGCAGGCCCCGGCCCTCGCCCAGAGCATCGGGCTGGGCGACCAGGAGAAGCTGGTCACCAAGGACGTCGTCCAGGATGCCAGCGGCGCCCGCCACCTCCGGTACGAGCGCACCTACGCCGGACTGCCCGTCCTCGGCGGCGACCTGATCGTCCACCAGGACGCCTCCGGCGCCACCAAGAGCGTGACCAGGGCCAGCGAGGCCGTGCTGACCGGCGTGAACACCACCCCCGCCCTGGCCGCCCCCAAGGCCCAGGCCGCCGCCATCGCCGCGCAGAACGGCGCCGGCGTAGAGGTCGCCCCGCGCCTGGTCGTGTGGGCCGCCGACGGCACCCCGCGGCTCGCCTACGAGACCGTCCTCAACGGCAAGGAGGCGGACGGCACCCCGAGCAAGCTGCACGTCGTCACCGACGCCACCACCGGCGACGTGATCAGCAAGTCCGAGGGCATCCAGACCGGCACCGGCACCGGCGTGTTCGTCGGCACCGTCCCGCTGACCACCACGAACAGCGGCGGGCAGTACCAGCTCAAGGACGCCAGCCGTGGCGGCCAGTACACGACCAACATGAACAACGGCACGTCCGGCAACGGCACGCTGTTCGCCAAGTCGTCCGACACCTGGGGCAACGGCCAGGCCAGCAACCCGGAGTCGGCCGCCGTCGACGCGCAGTACGGCGCCGGCGCCACCTGGGACTTCTACAAGAACACCTTCGGCCGCAACGGCATCCGCAACGACGGGGTCGGCGCCTTCAGCCGCGTGCACTACGACAGCAACTACACCAACGCGTTCTGGGACGACTCCTGCTTCTGCATGACCTACGGTGACGGCGCGAGCAACACCCACCCGCTCACCGAGATCGACGTCTCCGGCCACGAGATGAGCCACGGCGTCACCGCCGCCACCGCCAAACTGAACTACTCGGGCGAGTCCGGCGGCCTCAACGAGGCGACCTCCGACATCATGGGCACCGGCGTCGAATTCTACGCCAACCTGCCCTCGAACCCGCCGAACTACTGGATCGGCGAGCTCATCAACCTCAACGGCAACGGCACGCCGCTGCGCTACATGGACAAGCCCTCCAAGGACGGCTCCTCGGCCGACTCCTGGTACTCGGGCGTCGGCAACCTGGACGTGCACTACTCGTCCGGCGTCGCCAACCACTTCTTCTACCTGCTGTCCGAGGGCAGCGGCGCGAAGACCATCAACGGCTTCAACTACGACAGCCCGACGGCCAACGGCGTCACCGTCGCCGGCATCGGCCGGGACAAGGCGCTCCAGGTCTGGTACAAGGCGCTGACCGCGTACATGACCTCGACCACCGACTACGCCGCCGCCCGCACCGCGACCATCAACGCGGCCACCGACCTCTACGGCGCGAACAGCACCGAGGTCTACCAGGTCGGCGTCGCGTGGGCGGCCGTCAACGTCGGCCAGGTGCCCCCGAACCCGGGCGGCGTCAGCGTCACCAACCCGGGCAGCCAGTCCACGGCGCTGAACGGTTCGGTGAACCTGCAGATCCAGGCGTCGGGCGGGACGGCTCCGCTGTCGTACTCCGCGACCGGGCTGCCGACCGGTCTGTCGATCAACTCCTCGACGGGTCTGATCTCCGGCACCGCCTCCGCCGCGGGCAGCTACAACGTGACGGTCACGGCGAAGGACTCGGCGGGCAAGACCGGGACGACCAGCTTCAGCTGGACCGTGTCCGGTGGTGGCGGCGCCTGCACCCCGACGCAGCTGCTGGGCAACCAGGGCTTCGAGACGGGTTCGGCCGCGCCGTGGACGGCGTCGGCGGGCGTGATCGACAACAGCGCCTCGCAGCCGGCCCACGGCGGCAGCTGGAAGGCCTGGCTGGACGGCTACGGCAGCAGCCACACCGACACGCTGTCGCAGACGGTGACGATCCCGGCGGGCTGCAAGGCGACGCTGAGCTTCTGGCTGCACATCGACACCGCCGAGTCGGGCACCACGCCGTACGACAAGCTGACCGTGTCGGTGAACGGCACCACGCTGAAGACGTACAGCAACGTGGACGCCGCGGCCGGCTACCAGCAGCGCACGTTCGACCTCTCCGCCTACGCGGGCAAGAGCGTCACGCTGAAGTTCACCGGCGTCGAGGACTCCTCGCTGCAGACGAGCTTCGTGATCGACGACACGTCCATCCAGACCGGCTGAGCGCCGGAAGGGACTTCCCGGCCCGGTGAAGTCCCGGTGAGTCCTGGTGCGTGAAGACAGGTGAGGGGCCCGGCAGCCACGGCTGCCGGGCCCTTGTCGTTCTCGTCGTCACCACTGTCGATACTGATGCGGAAACGTTTCGTCCGCTGTCTTGACGGTGTCTCCCGGCAGCCCTAAGTTCGCTGCAAGTTTCCGGCAAGTTACAGAAACTTCCTGCAGTTCCCCTCCCCGGCTGTCCCACCCCAGCCACCCCAGGAGACGACGTGGTCACCACCGCCCCCACCCGCCGGCCTGCCCGCGCGGCCGGCGCGCTCGCAGCCTCGGCGGCGCTCGCGCTCTCGCTCGGCGCGAGCCTCGGCACCCCCGCCGCCCAGGCCACCCCGCCCGCCAACAACGGCAAGGACGTCACCGCCACCCTCTTCGAGTGGCGCTTCGACTCCGTCGCCCAGGCCTGCACCTCCACGCTCGGCCCGAAGGGCTACGGCTTCGTCGAGGTCTCGCCGCCCCAGGAGCACATCCAGGGTCCGCAGTGGTGGACCTCCTACCAGCCGGTCAGCTACCAGATAGCCGGGCGGCTCGGCGACCGGACGTCCTTCAAGAACATGGTCGACACCTGCCACGCGGCCGGGGTCAAGGTCATCGCCGACGCGGTGGTCAACCACATGAGCGCCGGCTCCGGCACCGGCACCGGCGGCACCGTCTACAGCAAGTACAACTACCCCGGCACCTACCAGGACCAGGACTTCCACTCCTGCCGCCAGCCGATCACCAACTACAACGACCGCACCAACGTGCAGACCTGCGAGCTGGTGAACCTCGCCGACCTGGACACCGGCAGCACGTACGTCCAGCAGACCATCGCGCACTACCTGGACGACCTCGGCTCGCTCGGCGTGGACGGCTACCGGATCGACGCGGCCAAGCACATCGCCGCCACCGACCTGGCCGGGATCAAGGCCAAGATGGCCAACCCCAACGCCTACTGGGTACAGGAGGTCATCTACGGCGCCGGCGAGCCGATCCAGCCCACCGAGTACACCGGCAACGGCGACGTCGACGAGTTCCGCGTCGGCACCGACCTCAAGCGCATGTTCACCAGCGACAAGCTCGCCAACCTCAACGGCTGGGGCGCCTCCTGGGGCTACCTGCCCAGCGGCCAGGCCCGCAGCTTCCTCGACAACTGGGACACCGAGCGCAACGGCTCCACCCTCAACTACACCTACGGCAACACCTACACGCTGGCCAACGTCTTCCTGCTGGCCTCGACCTACGGCTCGCCGAACATCTACTCCGGCTACAGCTTCACCAACAAGGACGACGGCCCGCCCAACGGCGGCACCGTCAACGCCTGCTACCAGGACGGCTGGAACTGCACCCACGCCTGGCGGCAGGTCGCCAACATGGTCGGCTTCCGCAACGCCGTCGCCGGCACCGGCGTCACCAACTGGTGGTCCAACGGCAACAACGCCATCGCCTTCGGCCGCGGCAACCGGGGCTACGTCGCGATCAACCACGAGACCGGCGCGATCACCCAGACCTTCCAGACCGGCCTGCCCGCCGGCACCTACTGCGACGTCCAGCACGGCGACCCGCAGCCGGGCGGCGGCTGCACCGGCCCGACGTACACCGTCGGCGCGAACGGCCAGTTCACCGCGACGGTCGGCGCGGGCGACGCGGTCGCGCTGTACGTCCCGAGCGGCACGAACGTCACCGGCGCCTCGTTCAACGTCAACGCGACCACGTCGTTCGGCCAGAACGTCTACGTCGTCGGCGACAACCCCGCGCTGGGCGCCTGGGACCCGGCCAAGGCACTGCCGCTCTCCTCGGCCGGCTACCCGGTCTGGTCGCTGGCGCTCTCGCTGCCGGCCGGCACGTCCTTCCAGTACAAGTACGTCCGCAAGGACGGGAGCGGGGCGGTGACCTGGGAGTCCGGCGCCAACCGGACGGCGACGGTGCCCTCCTCGGGCACGGTCACGCTGAACGACACCTGGCGGCCGTAGGACGTCATCGGAGGGACCCCCGTCGGCCTGGCGCGACGGGGGCCCTCTCGGCGTGTCCCGCCCGACCGCCTCTAACCGCGACCGATGTACGGCATGGCGGTCGCCATCACCGTCGCGAACTGCACGTTCGCCTCCAGCGGCAGCGAGGCCATGTGCCGCACCGTGCGCGCCACGTCGGCCACGTCCATGGTCGGCTCGGGCGCGATCCGCCCGTCCGCCTGCCGCACCCCGGCGCTCATCGCCGCCGTCATGTCGGTCGCCGCGTTGCCGATGTCGATCTGCCCGCAGGCGATCCGGTACGGGCGGCCGTCCAGCGACAGCGACTTGGTCAGCCCGGTCACGGCGTGCTTGGTCGCCGTGTACGCGATCGAGTGCGGGCGAGGGACGTGAGCCGAGATCGAGCCGTTGTTGATGATCCGGCCGCCCTTCGGGTCCTGGGCCTTCATGACCGTGAAGGCGGCGCGGGCGCAGAGGAAGGCGCCGGTCAGATTGAGGTCGACCACCGCCCGCCAGTCGTCCACCGCCAGCTCGTCCACCGGGACGGCCGGGCCGAAGCTGCCCGCGTTGTTGAACAGCAGGTCCACCCGGCCGAAGCGCTCGACGGCCGTGGCGAACAGCGCGTCCACCGCCGCCGGGTCGGTGACGTCGGTGGGCAGGACGGCGGCGGAGGTGCCGCTCAGCCGGGCCGTCTCGTGCAACGGGTCGGCCCGCCGCCCGGCCAGCACCGGCTGCCAGCCGGCCGCGGCCAGTTCGACCGCGACGGCCCGGCCCACCCCGGACCCTGCTCCGGTCACGACGGCGATCTGCTGGGGCATGGCGGGCTCCTCGTCTCGGGGATCCTGGGTCTCGGGGGTCCCGGGCGTCTCGGGTGTGAGGCCTCGGGCGTGAGGTCTCGGGTGTGAGCCGATCGTTCCGGATGCGCCCGGCGCCGTCACTGGTGGAACGGCCCAGAGTTCCGGCGGCCCGGCCGGTCGGCGGCTGTGCACCCAGCCGTTCGGCGCCCGTCGCTCGGCGGGGATCTGTGAAGACCTTTACCTGATCGCGAACAAACATTGGATTGACGGTGGCCGACGCGCAACCGGCCCACCCCGACCCACGTCATAAGATCGCAGGCGGCGCGCGTCGGCGCGCCGCACTCCGGGGACCGCGTCCCACCGCGCCCCGGGGTCTGTGTCCGGCCCCACCGGGGGGCCGCCGCCCGGCCAGACGGACCGGGCGTGACATCGGTCGGAGAGTCCTCACCGTGCTAAGGCAGTCGTCTCGTTCCCGCGCCGTTCTGACCGGCGTCGCCGCGCTCACCCTGGCCGCCTCACTCGCGGCCTGCGGGAGTTCCGGCGGCGGTAAGGGGGACAGCGCCAAGGCGGACGGCACCCCGAGCGCCACCGGCAGCGCGGCCCCGGGCAGCCCGGCCGCCGCGAGCGCCGCCGCGCCCAGCACGACCGCCGCGGCCTCGAACGGCAAGGTGCTGATGCCCACCGGCCCGGCCGCCAACCTGACCAAGGCCCGGGACACCGCCGCCGGCCCGATCATGATGACCAAGGTGACCGGTGCGAAGTCCGGTGTCACCGGCCAGGTCTGGGTCTGGCTGCCGCCCGAGTACAACGACCCCAAGTACGCCAAGACGGGCTTCCCGGTGCTCACCCTCTACGCGGGCGGCCAGAGCAACGGCTACAACACCTGGACCGACAACCAGCTGCCGATCCAGGAGGAGGACGAGCAGCTGGTCAAGGCGGGCAAGGCCCACCCGTTCATCATGATCATGCCGGTGCAGAACTTCAACAGCGACGAGAACAACGCGCTGGACTGCTCCGACATCCCGGGCCAGCCCAAGATGGGCACCTGGATGGCCCAGGACATCCCGGACTGGGTCCGCGCCAACTTCCGCACCCTGAAGGGCCGCGACGGCTGGGGCATCATGGGCGCCTCCACCGGCGGGTTCTGCAGCGCCAAGCTCTCGCTCCAGTACCCGGACGTGTACAAGGCCGCCGTCCCGATCGACGGCTACTTCATCCCGGACTCCCACCTCTGGAAGGGGCACGAGACCGAGCGGCAGGCCAACGACCCGGACGTGCTGGTCACCCAGGGCAAGGCCGACGTGAAGATGCTGGTCACGGCCGGCGGCGCCAACGGGTACGAGAAGGGCGTCGTCAAGAGCTGGGTGGCCAAGGCCGCCCCGCCGGTGTCCATCGAGTACTACGAGCAGCCCGGCGGTAAGCACCTGACCTCGGACTTCAAGAAGATGATCCCGGACACGCTGCAGTGGCTGACCAAGAACCTGGCGGGCCCGGCCTCCGACTGACCCCGCCCGACCGTCATCCGCCGGTGCCAGGGACACCCCCGTGTTCCCCGGCACCGGCGGTGGTCTATCGGGCGGGCTCCTTGGCCTTGTAGTACCAGCCGTCGCGGATCGCCTCCAGGAAGCCCGGCGCGGCTGCCAGGTCCAGCAGCTGGGGGAGGGCGATGGTCTCGTCGGTCGGCTGGAACGGGGGCGTGCCCACCCGGCCGAAGGCCAGGCCGTATCGCCTGTTCTGGGGGGTCACCACGGAGAGCGCGCTCCACTGACCCCGGCCCGGGTTCAGCGGGTGGTAGGCCCAGGCGACCGAGCCGTCCGGCAGGGTCCGGCGCTCGCAGTCCCTGCCGACGGGGGGCACCGGGCCCCACTTGCTCGAGTTCGTCTCGCAGGGCGAGGCCTGGCCGCCCTCCGTGTCGACGTACAACTCGTCCTCCCGCCACGCCGCCACGGCGCCGCCGTCCTTCCTGGTGAAGTTGTACGACCGTGAGTTCCCGCCGTCGGTCATGCTGCTGAAATCCTCCGGCAGGTGGGCCTGGAGCACCTTCAGCAGGGCCTGGTGCCCGGCCGCGTTGACCTGGCGGTCCCACTCGCGGACCGCGGCCTGGTCCCACGGGGCGGGCGGTGGCGGGAAGCTGCTGGGCGCCGGGCTGGGTGCGGCCGAGGCGCTCGCCGACGCCGTTGGCCCCGCCGGGACGGTCGTGCGCTCCGCCGCAGTCCGTCCGTCGACCGCCCACCCGGCGGTGCCCAGCAGCGCCACCGCGGCCACCGTGGCGCCCAGCGCCGTCAGCCGGCGCCGTCGCCGCAGCCGCCCGCCCGCGTGGCGGACCTCCGGCAGGAGCGCCGGGGGAGCGGTGGGCTCCGGCTGGTCCAGCACCGTACGGAACAGTGCGCCCATCTCGTCGGCGCCGAACGCCGGATCGTCCCGGTTCATCCCGGTTTCCTCTCCTCTTCCGTGTTCGTCATCCCGTGCTCAGAGCGCCGCGATCTCGTGCAGCGAGTCGCCGAGGATCGTCCGCAGCTGGGCCAGTCCCCGGCTGGTGTTGGACTTCACCGTGCCGGTGCTCTGGCGCAGGACCGCTGCCGTCGCCTCGATCGTCTGGTCCTCCCAGAACCGCAGCACCAGCGCCGCCCGGTAGGCCGGGGTGACCTGCGCCAGCGCGGACAGCAGGGCCAGCCGCCGCTCCGGGTCCTCCGAGGCGCCAGCGCCGGGCGCGTCGGGTACGTCCGGTGCCGTCACCTCGTGCGAGCGGCGCCGCCGCCGGGTGTCGATGTAGCTGCGCACCAGCGTGGTGCGGGCGTAGCCGGCAGCGGACTCCGGGTCGCGCAGCCGGGGCCAGCGCGCGTACAGCTTCACCAGCGTGATCTGCACGAGGTCCTCGGCGAGGTGCCAGTCGCCGCTGAGCAGGTACCCGGTGCGGCGCAGCGCGGTGTACCGGCCCGCGACGAACTCGTCGAACGACTGCTCCAGGTCCGGTGACATGCGGCCTCGCTGTTCCTGTGGGTTCCGGCGCGCGGCGCGCGGCGCGCGCCCTCGCCCGGATACACGGGACGGGCGTCGCAAACTGTTGCGTCCGGCCGCCGAAACGGCTGTGACCTGCGCGTCAATCGGACATTGATTCACCTCTGATCGACTGAGCGCACTGTGAATGGGGCCGCCTTCCCGGAGGCCGTGACCCGGACGCCCTGCCGACTCGTGAAGAGAGTGTCATGCCGATCCACCTGCTGCCCCAGCCGTCCCCCGTCGCGCCGGAGCGCGCCGAGGACGAGGACCCGGCGGCCATCCGCTTCGCCGGACTGCGGCTCGTGCACGCCGCGCTCCGCCGGGACCTCGCCCGGCTGCCCAACGCGCTGCGGCTGCTCCAGCCCGGCGAGGACGACAAGGGCGAGGCGCTGCTGCGGCACTGGGACTTCGTCACCGCGATGCTGACCTGCCACCACGAGCAGCAGGACACCCGGATCTGGCCGATCGTGCGCCGCTTCGCGCCGGAGCTTCGGCTGCTGCTCAACTGGCTGGAGGCGGACCACCACAACCTCGACCACTCGTTCACGCGGGTCACCACCCTGGTCCGGATCGCCAGCCGGGACACCGGCAGCATCTGGCCCGTCGCGTACGCGATCGAGGACCTGGCGGCCCGGCTGGAGACGCACCTGCGGATCGAGGAGCGGCAGTTGCTGCCGCGGATGGAGCTGGTGTTCACCGCCCACTCGCGGCTCGGCGGCCTGGCCGAGCTGCTGGACCTGCTGCGCTCCGCGGACGGCCCGGGCACGGCCGACGCGCTGGCCTGGCTGCTGGAGGGCGTGGAGCCGGCGGCGGTCGAGCGGCTGCTCGCCGAGTGCGACGACGACGTGGCCCGCAGCTGGCCGCACTGGCAGTCGACGTACCAGCGCTGCACCTCGCCGCTGTGGGGTCCGGCGGACGACTGGGAGGTCGTCCCCGACTGACCGGGCCCTCTCCGCGGGTCCCCGATCTACGCGCGTGGCACGGGCTCGACCCGTCCCACTCCACCTGGGTTTCGGCATCGACGCCTACCACGGCGTCAACCACTCGCTGGTGCTGGAGAACCTTGCCTCCCTGGAACCGAGCACCGCTACCTGGGCCGGATCGAACACACCATGCTGATGCGACAGATCAGCACCGTCATCGAGGAGTTCCGGGACCGGCTGGCGCGCCAGCGCCCGCCCAGGCAGTTCCCGCACTGACCGCGGCCGGCCGTCCAGCCGTTCGTCCAGCCCTTCCGTCAGCCGTTCGCGAGCCGGAACTCCAGGTTGCCGAACCGGACCTGGTCGCCGGGGTGCACCCGTACGCCGCCGGCGATCCGCTGCCCGTTCACGTGCGTGCCGTTGGTCGAGCCGAGGTCGTACAGCACCCAGCCGCCGTCCTCGTGCCGCAGCTCCGCGTGGTGGCGGGACACCGAGGCGTCGTGCAGCCGCAGCCCGGAGCCTGGCAGCCGGCCGATCGTCAGCTGCCGGGCGCCGGCCTGCGGCAGGTTGAGGCCGGGCAGCCGCTCGGTGCGCCAGGCCCGGCCGAGCCGCTCCCCGAAGCCGGAGATCCGGCCCACCGTCCGCAGCACGAAGCGCTCCACCGGGCTTCCGGTCGGGAGGTCGGCCATCGCCGTGTCGAGCTCGGCGCGGCTCGTGGCGTGCAGGACGAGCTCCATGCGGCCGAGGAAGGTGTCGTGCGACAGCCGGCCGCTGCTCGCGCCGTCCCGCAGCACCCCGAGCGCCTGGTCCCGCTCGGCCTCGGACGGCCGGACCATGTTGGTCCGGATCTCAGGAGGCGTCATGTTCAAGATTGTCAGTGCCCCCGTGCACGCTGTCCAGATTCCGGCCGCCGGGCGACGAGCTCGAAGGACGCCCCCCACCTCACAGGACACCGGGGCCGCATCCTGCGGTTCCCGCGCCTCGCCGAAACCTCGTCAGGGCTTCCTGGCCGCCGCCAGGATCTTCTCGGTGGTGTGCAGGAACCGGGAGGTGACCGAGCCCCCGTAGCCCTTGCCGAACAGCTCGCCGGTGACCCACTTGCCGTTCTTCAGGTGGATCACCACGTACGCGGCGCCGTCGTCGGCGCCGATCACCTCGTGGTCGCCCTTCGGCGAGGTGTACGGGATCGCGAGGTCCGCGGGCAGCGGCTCGGAGAGGAAGGCGACGACCAGCCGGACGTCGGACGTCACCTCGACGCCGCGGAACGGCTCGGCCGCCAGCAGCTCGGCCACCTCGTCGACCGTCCGCAGCAGCACCGGGACGGGATAGCCGAGCGCCTCTTCCAGGTGCCGCTCGATCCGCCGGGTCAGGGCGGCGCGGTCGGGCTCGTCGGTGGTGAAGAAGACGTTGCCGCTCTGGATGTACGAACGGACGTTCCCCAGCCCCAGCTCCGCGAAGAGCGCCCGCAGCCGCTCCATCTTCACCGTCCGGCCGCCGACGTTGATGGCTCGCAGGAAGGCGATGTACGTGGTCGTGGTGGTCACCCCGCCAGTCTGGCACCGCCCACCGACAACGCTCCGGCACCGGGTGTCGCCCGGCGCCGGACGGCCGCCGGTGCCGGGCGGTTGTCGGTGCCTGGTGCCAGACTGGCGCCATGGCTACCTGGCAGGATTTCGAGCACGAGGCACCCGATCTCGCGCCCCTGGTACGGGCACGGTTCGAGGCCAACAAGCACCACGTCCTGGCGACGCTGCGCAAGGACGGATCGCCCCGGGTGAACGGCACCGAGATGGACTTCATCGGCGCCGACGTGATGCTCGGGTCGATGTACGGCTCGGTCAAGGCGCGCGATCTCCAGCGCGACGGCCGCTTCGCGATCCACTCCCACCCGGGGGACGAGACGATGGCGGGCGGGGACTCCAAGCTCTCCGGCCGCGCCGTGGAGATCACCGACGAGGTCGAACTCGCCGCCTACGTCGCCGATCTGCCCGAGCCGCCGCCCACCCCGTTCCACGCCTTCCGGCTGGACCTGGAGCAGGTGGTGCACACCGGCCTGGAGGACGGCCACCTCTGGGTCTTCAACTGGCACCCGGGCCGGCCGGTGGAGCGCATCCGGCTCCACTGACCGGCTCCCGGATCCTGCGGCGCAGTTCCTCCTGCGGAAGGATCCTGCTATGGCAGAACGGACTTGAGGGCCTCGGGGGTCCGGGCCACGACGGCGTGGCCGTCGTCCGCGGTGATGATCGGGCGCTGGATCAGGATCGGGTGCTCGGCCATCGCCGCGATCCAGCGCGCCCGATCGCCCGGCTCCCGGGTCCACTGCTTCATCCCGAGGTCCTTCGCGGCCTGCTCGTCGATGCGCGTGATGTCCCACGGCTCCAGGTCGAGCCGCTCCAGCACCGCCTCCAGCTCGGCCGCGGTCGGCGGGTCCTCCAGGTAGCGTCGCACGGTGTACTCGGCCCCGACGGCGTCCAGCTCGCCGAGCGCCGCCCGGCACTTGCCGCAGCGCGGGTTGATCCAGATCTCCATGCCGCCAGCCTACCCAGGCCCGCCCCGCGCCGGACGAACCGGCGCGGAGCGGGAACTCCCGCCCGCCCTTCGGTGGTTCACGAACCGGGACCACGAATCCGTGAGGGGAGCACCGGATGGACGGCACGGCGATCATCGAGCAACTGCTGACCAGCGAGGGCAGGGCGGATCCGTACCCGCTCTACGCGCGGGCGCACGAGCTGGGCACCGCGGTGTCCGCCGGGCCGGGCACCCTCCTCGCCCTCGGCCACGGCACCGCCGACAAGGTGCTGCGCACCGCCGGCTTCGGCGTCGCGACGGCCGAGATGCAGGCCGGGCTGGCCCCGGAGTTCGCCGAGCACTCGTCCCTGGCGCTGTTCGGCCGCTCGATCCTGGAGCGGAACGCGCCCGACCACGCCCGGGTCCGTTCGCTGATCGCCTCAGTGTTCACCGCCCGCCGGGTCGCCGCGCTGCGGCCGGCCGTCGAGGCGGCCGTCGCCGGCCTGCTGGACGAGATGGCCGAAGCCGGCTCCGACGGCTCGGCCGTCGACTTCATGGACGCCTTCGCCTTCCGGCTGCCGGTAGGCGTGATCTGCGAACTGCTCGGCGTGCCCGCGCGGGACCGCTACCGCTTCCGCGGCCTCGCCGGGGACCTCACCGTCGCCCTGGAGTTCGTCCAGGACCTCGCCGAGCTCGGCGCCGCCGACGCGGCGGCCGACGAGCTGGCCGGCTACTTCACCGAGCTGGCCGCCCAGCGCCTCGCCCACCCGCAGGACGACCTGGTCACCGACCTCGCCCGGATCGCCGCCGAGGACGCGGAGCGCCTCTCCGCCCAGGAGCTGCTGGCCAACCTGGTGCTGCTGCTCGTGGCCGGCTTCGAGACCACCACCAACCTGCTCGGCAACGGCCTCGCCCTGCTCTTCCGCCATCCCGACGTGATGGCCGGCCTGCGCACCGGCACGCTCGCCCCGGCCGGATTCACCGACGAGGTGCTGCGCTACGACTCGCCGGTCCAGCTGACCACGCGGATCGCGCTCACCGACGGCCTCGCCGTCGACGACCTGCCCGCGCCGCCCGGCAGCATGGTGCTCGTGATGCTCGGCGCGGCCAACCACGACCCGGCCCGCCACCACCGCCCGGAGGTCTTCGACCCGAGCCGCACCGGCAGCCAGCCGCTGAGCTTCGGCGGCGGCCCGCACTACTGCCTGGGTTCCCAGCTGGCCCGCCTGGAGGCCGAGGTCGCGGTGCCGGCCCTGCTGGACCGCTTCCCCCGGCTCACCCCGGGCGGCGTGCCGACCCGTCGTGACCGCCTGGTCCTGCGCGGCTACGAGACCCTGCCGGTCACCGTCCGCTGAGCCCGCCAGGGCCGGTCACCGTCCGGCGACCGGCCCTGATCAGGCGCGTTCGGCCGCGTCGACGCCCGGCCACTCCAGGAGGTTCGCGAACAGCACCGCCTGCTCCCGCGCATCGTCCAGCGCGTGGTGCGTGTGCGGCAGGTCCGGCAGCAGCTCCGGCGGCATGGACCGCTTCCCGACGCCCGCGAACGGCACGCCCGCCCGGGCCGCGTACAGCGTCTTCAGGTCCATGCACCCGGAGTGCCCGAACGGGCTGGAGCCGGTGAACCGGATCAGGTACCAGTACACGAACTGCCAGTCGTACACGGCCGGGTAGGCCACCATCACCGGCCGGTACCGCCGCCCGCCCGGCCCGGTCCGCAGCCGCTCCACCCACTGTGCGAACTCCCGCATCGCGGCCGCCGGTTGGGCTCCGCCCGCCTCCAGCGCGGCCCGGTCCAGCCCCGACACGGCGAGCGCCTCCGGGTTGTAGTCCGCACTGATCGGTCGCAACTCCCGGTAGAACGAGGCCGCCTGCCCGCCCGCCCGTCGGAACCCGTCGGCGTCGTGCCAGCCGGCCACCGCCGCCCCGAAGCTCACCATCGAGTACGGCCCCGGGATCGGCCCGTCCGCCTCCACATCCACCGACACGTACACCGTCGGCGTCACACCACGATTGCTCCCCATGCCGCCGATCCAACACCCCGTAGCCCCGGTCCCGCCAAGCGATTTACCGGCACGGAGCGCAGCCGGCCGGCCCGGGTCGTGGAACCGCACCTCCCTCCGTCGGCCACCGCCGTCGGCGGCCGGAGACGATCTCCGGCTCATGACAGGTCCGTGATAGGGGCTTCGATCATGCTGCTTGCGACCGGGCACGCGGGGGCGTGCTGACACCCGGCGCTTCATCAGTTTCACGGGGGAGTTGGAAACCCATGTCATCTGCTCGTAGAGCCAAGCGTTCCGCCCGTGCCGTCCTCGGGACGGCCGCGCTGGCGCTGACTGTGCTCACCACCACGTCGGCCTGCGGGCCGGACAACAGCCCGGGCGACGCGGCGACCACCGCGGCGGCTGCCAACAACGCGCCGAACCTCGGGCTGCCGGCCAACCTCGACGACCTCAAGAAGTGGAACTTCCAGGACTGGGAGAAGTGGGCCAAGGATTACGCCCTCCCAGCCGCAGTCAAGGGCTACTGGACGCTGGAGAAGATCCTCAGCGCCAAGCCGGTCGAGCCGCGGAACCCGCCGACCCCGGGGCCGCAGCCGACGAAGTCCGCGCAGCCGCCGGCTCCCAAGCCGACGAACACGCAGGCTCCGACCTCGCAGCCCTCGCAGTCGCCCGACGACGGAAACGACCCGCTGCCCACCACGGTCAACGCGCAGGCCGTGCCGCACCCGTACGCAAAGAACCTGGCCGTGAACGGCAAGATCCTCTTCGACGAGCCCGGTAGCACGGGGGGCCTGAAGGGCAGCTACGAGTGCTCCGGCACGGTCGTGGCCGACCCGGCCCATCCCGGCAAGAGCAACCTGGTGTGGACCGCCGCCCACTGCGTCCACCAGGGCAAGGGGGGAGCGGCCTTCAGCCACATCACGTTCATCCCGGGCTTCAACAGCAGCGGTGCGCTCAGCGGCGGCAAGAAGGCGACGGAACTCTCGCAGTTCGCCCCCTACGGCGCCTGGGCCGCGAGGGGGCAGGTCACCTCGCCGGTGTGGAAGGCCGAGGGCGGTGAGAAGGGCAACGCGGCGTCGCAGTACGACTTCGCGATCCTCCGGGTGGAACAGCCCGACGGTGACACCGGCAAGTCGCTGGAGGAGACGGTCGGCGGCGCGGTGCCGGTCTGGTTCAACGCCCCGCGCGACCAGCTGAACCTCTCCGAGTACGGCTACCCGGGCGCGGCTCCGTACGACGGCCTCGAGCTGAACCACTGCGAGAGCGGCAGGCCCGTCCGGCTGTCCTTCACCACCGAGCGCCCGGCGATGCTGGCCGTCGGCTGCAGCATGACGGGCGGCTCCAGCGGCGGTGGCTGGTTCACCGTCAAGGACGGCAAGCAGACCCTGGTCAGCAACGTCTCCATCGGCAAGCACGACGGCGAGCCGAAGATCCAGGCCGGTCCGTACCTGGACGACGTCGCCAAGGGCATGTTCGAGTTCATCTCCAAGAAGGGCTGACCCGGCCCCGCGAACGGCTGCCCCCCGCACCCGAGTCAGCCCGGGTGCGGGGGGCAGCGCCAAGTGTGGGGCGAGGTCTACAGGTCGTAGCAGAGCGTGAACATGCCCCTGAACAGGTCGTTCTGGTCGTCATCCTGCGGCTCCCCGGCGTGTTCGTGCACCTGATCACGCGGGACAGCGGATGGTGGTCACCTGCCAGGAATGCCCGGGACGGAGATCAGCGCGGCTCTTGAAGTCACCTGGTCTTCTTTACGGTTGGAGGAAGTCGTGAAGGACCTCAAGTTCGAGCAGAAGTCCTCACTGTCGCGCCTTGAGGCCGCGGATCTGCTGTCGGCGCTTGCGGCCGCGCTGCGGCACGGCGACGGTGCTCAGCTGGAGCTCGGCCCGGGGACGGTGAGCCTGCGGATCCCAGAGGAACTCCGAAGTGAGATCGAGATCGAGGTCGGCGATGGCGAGCTCGAACTCGAAGTCGAGCTCAAGTGGCCGGTCGCGCAGACCGACAAGGCTTCGGCTCGGTCGGCATCCGGCCCGCAGGACGAGTCCTCACCGAGCTGATGCCTCCATCACCCACCGCCACGGCCGACCGCTGGGCGGTCGCTTGTGCAGCGGTGTGAGAATTCGCTGCCCGCCGCCACTCGGTCGCTCGACGGATCGCCCTCGTCGCGCACGGCGCACTGCCCTCGGATGACGAAGCCGCAGGTGGCAATCATGGTGAGCGACCAGAACGGGTTGCGAAATCGGAGCGTGGTCACCGGCAAGGGGGCCTCGGTGCCCAGTGGTTCGCGCCGGCCGTGACGGCGGCGGCGCTGGCGATGCCGATCAGTGCTCCAGCCGCCACGTCGCCCGGGTAGTGGACTCCGGTGTGGACACGGGAGTACCCGACCGCGCAGGCGAGCGTGCCGAGGGGGAACGCGAGCGCGGGCAGAGCGGACCCGGTGACCGCGGCGAAGGCGACCGCGGCGGCGGTGTGCCCGGAGGGGAGGGAGGGCGAGGAGGGCATCCGGACGTGGCGCTCGGCGCTGCTCGCGGTCGCCAGTCGATCCGGTCGCGGCCGTCGTATCAGCTGTTTGACCACCAGGTTCGCACCGGCCGAGGCCAGACCTACGGCAAAGACGCCGAGCACTGCCGCGCGCCGCGTCCGCCCGGGACGAAGAGCGAGCAACCCGGCTGCGGCCAGAGAGAGCTTGGAGTGGTCGGCTGCGGATGACAGGCGTCGCAGACCGCGGTCGAGAGCCGGGGTCTCGGTGGCGGCCACCGCGGCGTAGACGGCGCTGTCGAGGACCATCAGGTCGCGTACCACGTCACGGGCGCTAACCATCGGAGTAGTCCGACGCGGTCGGGGCTGATCGGGGCCGGCCGAGGGCGAGCTTGAGCAGTTCGGGCCAGTCGAGGGGCGGAGCCGCCGTCGGCGTGCCGGGCCGGTTCCTGGGCACCAGGACCCGCAGGGCGCCCGGGTGGATGTCGCAGGTGACGGGGGTCGGCAGCTGGAGCGCTTCTCCGTCGACGGCGACCGCGATGAGGTCCGTGTCCGAGTCCACCGTGACCCGGGGAGACGTCAGGATGCTCAGCCCGGGAGCCCGAGAACCACGGAGAGCGACCTGCGCCGCCTGAGCGGCGTTGCTCACGTGGATCCCGACGACACCCAGCGTGCCGAGATCGAGCCGGGGTCTGCGGCCGACCAGGGCTGCGGGCTGGGGCGCGGCGTAGGGGTTGTTGCTGATCAGGAGGGCCTGCTGGGCTTCCAGCCGGGCAGTTGCCGTCCGTGCGTTGAGCGGGTGGCCGGAGTACCCGTGCAGCAGGTCGGGCAGCGCGTCCAGAGTGGCGCCGGCCTTGGCATCGCGGTACTCGGGGCGCTGCACGATCTGCGCGTACACCCCGAACGAGACCGTGTTCACGAACGGCCGGCCGTCGACCGTGCCCAGATCGACGAGTAGTTCCTCGCCGTCGCTGAGCGCGTCGAGGCATCGGTCGGGAGCGTCGCGGTCAAGGCCCAGGTCCATGGCGAAGTGGTTGCGGGTGCCTGCGCAGATCACCAGGAACGGCAGGTTGTGCTCGGCGGCGACCGCGGCCACCAGGGCCTGGGAGCCGTCGCCGCCAGCGACCCCGAGCAGGTCCGCGCCGTCGGCCACGGCGCGACGGGCGATCGTTCCGATGTCCGTCCGGGCGGACGTGTCCAGCAGGACGACCCGGGCACCGAGAGCCTCGGCCTTCTCCATCAGCCCGAAGCGCCCGACTTTGCCGCCCCCGGACTTCGGGTTCATGATCAGCACCGGATACCTGAGAGCGGGGGATGCGACCGCTCGCATGCCCTGGGGCCCTTGGATCACGCGCAGGGCCGACCTGGCGCATAGCGCCGCTGCCTCGAGGAACGCGACCGCGGTCAGTGCGGCGGGCCACAGACTCGCCCGGGTGTAGAGCACCAGCACGGCCACGGGAGCGGCGAGTGCGAGCAGAGTCCCGGCTACCCGCACGGCACCGTGGCGCGACAGTACCCACCAGGTCCCGGCCGCTGTGACGATCAGGCAGGCCACCCCGATCACGACGATCAGCAGGCCACCACGTCCGCCCAGGGTAACCAGTGCCACCAGAGAGCCCAGCACGAAGGCCAGTGCCAGCCGCGCCAGCAGACGTCCTTGCGCAGCCGCGGGGGCATCGATCGATCTCACGTCCGCTCCCTCCTGCGGCCTCTGCCTGTCAGGATGGGCGCCATCCGCCGACCGAGCACCTGGTGAGGGCTGAACGGCTGATCGTCACAGGCCGGCCGACCCGTTGCAGCGGTATTCGAGGCGCACATCGCGAAAACGAGGCAAAGTCACCTACTCGCGCAGCGTCGGTGCAGGTCAGCGACTCGCTGACCTGCACCGACGCAAGTGGTCCGATCTGCATTCCCGCAGGTCAGATGCCCCTTACAGGTCGTAGTACAGCTCGAACTCGTACGGGTGGGGGCGCAGGGCGATCGGGGCGATCTCGTTGGTGCGCTTGAAGTCGATCCAGGTCTCGATCAGGTCCGGGGTGAAGACGTTGCCCGCGAGCAGGTACTCGTGGTCGGCCTCCAGCGCCTCCAGGACGGCCGGGAGCGAGGAGGGCACCTGCGGGACGTTGGCGTGCTCCTCGGGAGCCAGCTCGTAGAGGTCCTTGTCGACCGGCTCCAGCGGCTCGATCTTGTTGCGGATGCCGTCGAGGCCGGCCATCAGCATCGCCGAGAAGGCCAGGTAGGGGTTGGACGACGGGTCCGGCGCGCGGAACTCGATGCGCTTGGCCCTGGCGTTGGAGCCGGTGATCGGGATGCGGATCGCGGCCGAGCGGTTGCGCTGCGAGTACACCAGGTTGACCGGCGCCTCGAAGCCCGGCACCAGGCGGTGGTAGGAGTTCATCGACGGGTTGGTGAAGGCCAGCAGCGAGGGGGCGTGCCGGAGCAGGCCGCCGATGTAGTAGCGGGCGGTGTCGGAGAGACCGGCGTAGCCCTGCTCGTCGTAGAAGAGCGGCGAGCCCTCGCTCCACAGCGACTGGTGGACGTGCATGCCCGAGCCGTTGTCGCCGAAGATCGGCTTCGGCATGAAGGTGGCGGTCTTGCCGTTCCTCCAGGCGACGTTCTTGATGATGTACTTGAACAGCATCAGGTCGTCGGCGGCGTGCAGCAGGGTGTTGAACTTGTAGTTGATCTCCGCCTGGCCGGCCGTGCCGACCTCGTGGTGCTGGCGCTCGACCTCCAGACCGGCCTTGGCCAGCTCCAGCGACATCTCGGCGCGCAGGTCGGCGAAGTGGTCCACCGGCGGGACGGGGAAGTAGCCGCCCTTGTACTTGACCTTGTAGCCGCGCACGTCGCCCTCGGCGGCACCGGTGTTCCAGGCGCCGGCCTCGGAGTCGATGTGGTAGAAGGACGCGTTGGCGCTGGTCTCGAACCGCACCGAGTCGAAGACGTAGAACTCGGCCTCGGGCCCGAAGAACGCGGTGTCGGCGATGCCGGAGGAGGCGAGGTAGGCCTCCGCCTTCTTGGCGACGTTGCGCGGGTCGCGGCTGTAGGACTCGCCGGTGACCGGGTCCTGGATGAAGAAGTTGATGTTGAGGTGCTTCTCGGTCCGGAAGGGATCGAGCCGGGCCGTGGCGAGGTCCGCGACGAGGGCCATGTCGGACTCGTGGATGGCCTGGAAGCCGCGGATCGACGAGCCGTCGAACATCAGGGTGTCGGCCGGGTCGAAGGTCGCCGCAGGTACGGAGAAGTGCTGCATGACGCCCGGCAGGTCGCAGAAGCGGACGTCGACGAACTTCACGTCGTTGTCCTGGATGAACTGCTTCACTTCGGCGGCGTTGTTGAACATCCATCCTCCTCGGCGTGCGAATGGGGCTCACCCTAGGAATGGTCCGTTTCCGACCGGTGACCCGCTCGTTTCCTAGATGTTAACCGCGACCGTTGAGCGGGCGGCAAAGGCGTACGGGACGGGACAAAACGCTCTGCCTGCCAGGATGCCACTCGTGAAGTGGTCTGGACCACTTGGTAAGTCCCGGAACGGGGATTCACCCGGTCGGGGGCGACGCCGCCGACCACGGGGGAGCCGGTGGCGGCGCGGACGGGCCGCCCGGTTAGTGTGGATTCGTGGACACCAGAGAAGCGTTGGGATCGTGGATCGACGGCCCGAAGGCGGCCGCCGAGAAGATGGGCGCCGACTTCGGCTACCGCGGTGAGCGCCTCGGACTGCCCCAGGAGGGCCCCGGCTCGATCGCCGGCCCCGGCCGCCGGATCGGCGCCGTGTTCGTGGACGGCTGGCTCGTCTCCCTGGTCGCCTACGGGATGATCGCCAACGGCGCCGTCGTCTCGGCCAACCTGTGGACGACGCCCCTGTTCTTCGCCGTCACCGCGCTGCTGCTCTCCACCACCGGCACGACGGTCGGCAAGCGGCTGTTCGGCCTGCGGGTGGTCCGGCTGGACGGCGGCCGCGCGACCATCCCGCAGGTGATGCTGCGCACCCTGCTGCTCTGCCTGCTGGTGCCGCCGCTGGTCTGGGACCGCGACGCCCGCGGCCTGCACGACAAGGCGGTCGGCACCGTCGAGGTCCGGATGTGACGTCGTCCGTATCGACACACGTGTGACGTCCGTGTCGAAACGCCGAACGGCCCCGCTGCGAAGAGTTCCGCAGCGGGGCCGTTCCGGTGTCGACGGGGGAGTCAGCGGGCCTGGCCGCCCTTGGGCATCCGGGCGCCCTTGGGCATCGGGCCCTTGGGGATCGGCGCCTTGGAGAGCAGGTCGCCCAGCGCGCGCAGGCGGTCGTTGGTCTCGGTGACCTGGGCCGGGGTGATGGCGCGGGGCAGGCGCATCAGGTGGATCTGCAGCTTCTTCAGCGGGATCTCGCCCTCGCCGTCGCCCACCACGATGTCGTGCACCGGCACCCCGTCGCCGACCACACGGGCCATCTTCTTCTTCTCGGCGGCCAGCAGCTGGCGCACCCGGTTCGGGTTGCCCTCGCCGATCAGCGCGATGCCGGCCCGGCCCACGGCGCGGTAGACCGCGTCCTGGTTACGGGTGACCGCGACCGGGGTGGAGCTGGAGCTCCAGCCGCGCCGGATGTTGTTCAGCACCGCCGCGACGGCGCCCGGCTGCCCCTCCATCTGCCCGAACGCGGCGCGCTCGGCCCGGCGCCCGAAGACGATCGCCATGGCCAGGAAGGCCACGATGAAGCCCAGGATGCCCAGATAGACGGGGTGGTCGATCGCGAAGCCGATGGCGAGGAACACGCCGAAGGTCAGCAGGCCGACGCCGGCGATGATCAGGCCGATCTTGGTGTCGACCTTCTTGGTCATGGTGTACGCCAGGCGGATCTGCTTCAGTCGCCCGGGGTTCTCGGATGTTTCCCTCGCCATAACGCTCATGGTACGTGGCGCGGGTGCGGGATATCCAAGCCCGGGTACCCGTTCGCCCGAACCGTGACCTGCGCGGCGGCCCTCCGGCGCGGACAGTGACGGGTCGGCGACGGCCGGGCTCAGCCGCGGCCGGACTCAGCGGCGTGCGGACGTCACGCCGGCCCCGGCCCCGGCCGCCGGCACGTCGTTCCGGCGGTCCGCCGCGTACCGGCGGTTCTCGCAGACCGCCGCCCAGGCGTTGCGCCGGGCCTGTCGTTGGCCCCCGGCCATCAGAACGCTCTCGGCGAACCGCAGCGCCATCCCCACCGACCGGATCCGCAACCGCATCCCGAACAGCTCCTCTCGTGGCTGAGAAGAATCGAACGATCGCAACGAGTCCATCGTCACCACTTCGTGTTACCAGCCCGTGACCTGCCAGTCAAAGCCTGGTGAAGGCGAAAGGGCGGAGCCGAGGCTCCGCCCTTCGAATGGCCGTACGCGGCGCACAGCCGCATGGCGGCGCCGGCTGCGTCAGACCGCGGCCTGTGCGCGCCGCTCCAGCGCCTGCCGGTAGAGCCGGCCGGCCCGGTACGACGAACGCACCAGCGGGCCCGACATGACCCCGGCGAAGCCCAGCTCCTCGGCCTCCTGCTGGAGCTCGACGAACTCGTGCGGCTTCACCCAGCGCTCGACCGGGTGGTGGCGCAGCGACGGCCGCAGGTACTGGGTGATGGTGATCAGCTCGCACCCGGCACCCACCAGGTCGGCCAGCGCCTGGCTGACCTCCTCGCGGGTCTCGCCCATGCCGAGGATCAGGTTGGACTTGGTCACCAGCCCGGCCGCGCGGGCCTGGGTGATGACGTCCAGCGAGCGCTCGTAGCGGAACGCCGGACGGATCCGCTTGAAGATCCGCGGCACCGTCTCGACGTTGTGCGCGAGCACCTCGGGGCGCGAGGAGAAGACCTCGGCCAGCTGCTCCGGCACCGCGTTGAAGTCGGGGATCAGCAGCTCGACGCCGGTGCGGCCGCTCTCGCGGCCGGCCGTCATCTCGTGCACCTGGCGCACCGTCTCCGCGTACAGCCAGGCGCCGCCGTCCGGCAGGTCGTCGCGGGCGACGCCGGTGATGGTGGCGTAGTTGAGGTCCATGGTGACGATGGACTCGGCGACCCGGCGCGGCTCGTCGCGGTCGAACTCGGCGGGCTTGCCCGTGTCGATCTGGCAGAAGTCGCAGCGGCGGGTGCACTGGTCACCGCCGATGAGGAAGGTCGCCTCGCGGTCCTCCCAGCACTCGAAGATGTTGGGGCAGCCGGCCTCCTGGCAGACCGTGTGCAGCCCCTCCTTCTTCACCAGCGACTGGAGGGCGTTGTACTCCGGGCCCATCTTCGCGCGGGTCTTGATCCACTCGGGCTTCCGCTCGATGGGGGTCTCGCTGTTGCGGACCTCCAGGCGGAGCAGCTTCCTGCCGTCGGGCGCGACAGCGGACACGTGAGGCTCCTAGAACTAGACGGGGTACCCCCAGGGTACGCCTGTGGTTGTACGGCCTTCGCCGGGCCTACCGCCCTGCAATCGCAGGGCAACAGAGCTACCGGCCGGTAGATTCCCCGGGGTGCTCCCAGGACTGGGGCTCAGCGGTTGAGCGCCGGCTCGGGCAGCTCGGCGAGCACCTCCGCCAGGTGCCGCTCGACCACCGGCAGCGCCTCGCCGACGGGGAGGTCGCGGGTCAGCTCGTTGGAGAGCGAGGTGACGCCCGCGTCCCGGATGCCGCACGGCACGATCTTGTCGAAGAAGGTCATGTCCTGGGCGCAGTTCAGCGAGAAGCCGTGCATGGTGACCCCGCGGGCGACCCGCACACCGATCGCCGCGAGCTTCCGGTCGTCGCCGCGCTGCCCGGCGTTGGACGGCGCGTACTCGGGGCCGGCCAGCCGAGGGTCGATGCCCAGCGGCAGGCCCAACCGCAGGGTGAGCTTGCCGATGTCCACCACCTGGGCCGGATCCACCACCGCGTCCGGGATGGTGTCGCCCAGCACCCAGACCCCGCTGCGGCCCTCGACGCGGGTGGTCTCCACACCGAACGCGGAGCTGGCCCGGATCAGCGCCTCCTCCAGCCGGCGGACGTACGCGATGACGTCGATCGGGTCCGGCAGCTTGATGATCGGGTAGCCGACCAGCTGGCCGGGGCCGTGCCAGGTGATCTCCCCGCCCCGGTTGACCTCGACCACGGGCGTGCCGTCCAGCGGCAGGTCTGCGGGGTTGGTGCGCTTGCCCATCGTGTAGACGGACTGGTGCTCCAGCAGCAGCACGGTGTCGGGGATCTCGTCCGCGACCCGCAGCGCGTGCAGCCGCTGCTGCTCCTCCCAGGCCTCCTGGTAGGGCACGGTGCGCTCACCTATGCCCATCCGGACGAACCGCACGTTCTCGCTCATGCGCCCACCTTGCTCCGCTCGGCGGCCGCTTCGCGAGACGCGCCGCTCTTCATCGTCCGCTCGCTCCGCTCGCGCACCGATACCGCTCCTTGCCGGGCGTTCGAGACCAACCTCGCCACTGTACGCCCACGCCTCCTGCGGCGGTTCAGCCGCCCGAGAGCAGCTGCAGCCGCAGTGCCAGCCGGAGTTCGAGCGAGCGCTCCGGATGGTTCCAGTCCCGCCCGAGCAGTACCTCTACCCGGTCCAGCCGCTGCACGACGGTGTTCACGTGGACGTGCAGCTCGTCCTTGGCCCGGGTCAGGCTGCCGCCGCAGTCGAAGTACGCGCGCAGGGTGCGGACCAGCTCGGTGCCGCGCCGGGCGTCGTAGTCGAGCAGCGGGCCGAGCGTCGCGCCGACGAAGCCGTCCACGTCGTGACCGTCCCCGAGCAGCACCCCGAGGAAGCCGAGCGCCCGGGCCGAGGCGCCCTCCCCGGCACGGCCGAGCACTCGCAGCGCCCGCAGGCAGCGCAGGCCCTCGGCGTACGAGGCGGCCAGCGCCGGCGGCCCGGCGGCGGGTCTGCCCGCGCCGACGGTGACCGGGAACCCGGCCAGGCGGGCCAGGCGTTCGGCGGCCTGCCGGGCGGCGCCGTCGGGATCGCCGGCCTCCGGCACCAGGAGCACCACCGCGTCGCCGTGCTCGGCGCTGATGCCCCGGGAGCCGAACAGGTACCGCCCGGCCGCGCCCGCGAGCCGGCCGCGGTCGGCCGGTGCCATGGCGGGGGTGCCTGGGGCGCCGGCCGGTGCGGCTGGTTCGGCCGGCCCGGCGACCAGGACGACGTGCGGGCGCGCCAGGTCGACGCCGAGCCGTCGGCCGCGCGCGGTCAGCCCGGCCGGGTCGCGGTCGGGGGCGGTGAGCAGGTCGGTGAGCAGCTCGCCGCGGACCCGGTTCTCCGTCTCGGCCACCGAGCGGCGCAGCAGCAGGAGGAGCGCGGTGACCACGCCGGCCCGCTCGAACAGCCGCCGGTCGGCGTCGTCGAGGTCGGGCCGTCCGCGCAGCACCAGCGTGCCGAGCGCGTCCTGTCCGGCCAGGACGGCGCACACCCACAGCTCGCCGTGCCGTACGGACCGCCCCTCGGCCCGCGACGCGGCGACCGCCTCGGCGAGCGCGGCGGCGGGCGCGGGCCCTCCGGCCAGTGGCTCACCCTCGACGTCGAGTACGGCCGTCTCGCCGCCCAGCAGGGTCGCGACGGCGGCGGCGACGTCCGGCACCTCGGCGCCGCGCAGCACCAGGTCGGTGAGCCGGTCGTGGGCCTGCTCGGCGCGCTGGACGGCGGCGGAGTGGGCGCGGACCAGCTCGTTGGCGGTGTTGAGCTCGGCGAGCGCGGCCCGGGTGTCGGCCAGCGACTTGGCGGTGTCGAGGGCGATCGCGGCGTGCGCGGCCAGCGTGCAGAGCAGCGCGACCTCGTCGGGGGAGAAGGCGCGCGGCGAGCGGTCGGCGGCGAACAGCACGCCGATGACCCGCCCGCCGAGCAGCAGCGGCACGCCGATGATCGCCACCAGGCCCTCGTCGAGCACGCCCGCGTCGATGGTGTCGGTGTGGTGGAAGCGGTCGTCGGTGCGGTAGTCGGGCGTCGCGTACGGGCGGGCGGTCTGCGCGACGAGCCCGCCGAGGCCGTCGCCGAGGCCGAGCCGAAGGGTCTGGAAGAGGACGGAGACCGAGCCGTCGGTGACCCGCATGTAGGTGTCGCCCGCAGCCTCGTCCGGGAGCGTCAGGTAGGCGGTGTCGGTGCCGAGCAGCATCCGGGCCCGGCGGACGATCGCCTGGAGCACGGTGTCGAGGTCCCGGGAGGCGGCGAGGTCCCCGGCGGTGTCGAACAGTGCCGTCAACTCGGCTTCGCGGCGCCGGTGTTGACGAAGGGTGCGGTGCACGCGCAGGGCCTGCCAGGTGGCGTCGTCGATCTCGGTGAGCACGTCGGCCGGCGCCCCCTCGCGGCGGGCGTCGGCCAGCACGTCGGCGAAGGCCTCGGTGGCGGCGCCGGCGGCGAGCAGGTCGAGCAGCCGCCGCAGGGCGGGCGCGGCGCTGGCGTGCGGGTCGTTCATGGTGCGTGCCGCCAATCGGCGTCGGGTCCGAGGAAGCGCGATGGTAGCGGCTGGGCCGTCAGGCGGTGGCCGGTTCTCCGGCCGCGTCGACGGCCTCCGTCTCCACCTCCCCCTTCACGTCGGCCAGATCCTGCCCCCTGGTCTCCCGCCCGCACAGCACCGCGAGCACCGTCAGCGCCGCCGCGACGGCGACGTACACCGAGATCGGCGTCGCACTGCCGTAGTCCTTGAGCAGCGCCGTCGCGATCAGCGGAGCCGGCGCCCCTGCCACCACTGACGAGAACTGCGCCCCGATCGAGGCACCCGAGTACCGCATCCGCGTGGCGAACAACTCGGAGAAGAAAGCCGCTTGAGGCGCGTACATCGCACTGTGGAACACCAACCCGACCGTCACCGCGAGCAGCAGCGACCCGAACGACTTCGTGTCCACCAGCCCGAAGAAGACGAACGCCCAGACCCCCACCCCCGCCGCGCCCACCAGGTACACCGGCTTGCGTCCGACCCGGTCCGACAGCGCTCCGAACATCGGAATCAGCGCGAACTGGATCGCGGAGGCGATCAACACCGCGTTCAGCGCGGTCTGCTTGGAGAAGTGCGCATGCGTGACGGCGTAGGCCAGCACAAACGTGGTCATCACGTAGTACGAGATGTTCTCCGCCATGCGGGCACCCATGGCCACCAGCACCTCCCGCCAGTGATGCCGCAACACACTGACCAGCGGCGGCTGTTCGGCGATCTCCCTCTCCTTCTGGGCTGCCAACGCCTGCTGGAACAACGGGGATTCGTCCACCGCGAGCCGGATCCACATGCCGACCGCCACCAGCACCGCCGACATCAGGAACGGCACCCGCCAGCCCCACGCCAGGAACGCGTCGTCCGGCTGCACCGTCGTCATCAACGACAGCACGCCCGCCGCCAGCAGATTCCCCGCCGGTGCCCCACCCTGCGGCCACGACGCCCAGAACCCCCGCCGTCGCTGATCCCCGTGCTCCGACACCAGCAGCACGGCCCCGCCCCACTCCCCGCCGAGCGCGAACCCCTGCACCAGCCGCAACGCCGTCAGCAGCACGGGCGCCGCCACCCCGATCGCGTCGTACGTCGGCAGAACCCCGATCAGCGTGGTCGACCCGCCCATCAACAGCAGGCTCACCACCAGGAGCTTCTTCCGCCCGACCCGATCCCCGAAGTGCCCGAACACCAGGGCCCCGAGCGGCCGCGCCGCGAACCCGATCGCGTAGGTGAGGAACGACAGCAGCGTCCCCGTCAGCGGATCACTGTTCGGGAAGAACAACTTCCCGAACACCAGGGCGGCGGATGTTCCGTACAAGAAGTAGTCGTACCACTCAATCGTGGTCCCGATCAGACTGGCAGCCACCACTCTCGGCAGTGAGCGGCTCGCTGTCGGAGCGGGTGCGGATGCAGGGGCGGTCATGGTCACCACTTCCAGGCCGGGGAGACGATGTCGCCACAAGGTAGGAAGCGCCGGTCTCCGGGACTATGTGGCCAACCCACATAGTCACAAAGGCGGATATGACTGCGACGCCCATGGGGGGCGAAGGCGTGCTCGAGAATCGGAGCAGTCGAAGGCCCTTCCAGTCCGGCAGGTGACTGATCGGCCGTTTGGTGCTGCCCCTCGGCCTGCCGAGGGCAGCACCATCTACCTGCTGTCCGTCGCATTCCATCGGGCCCGGATTCAGTGCGCCGTCCACCCTCCGTCGACCGGGAGGCTGGCCCCCGTGATGTAGGAGGCGTGGGGGGTGCAGAGCCAGAGGGCCAGGTGGGCCACCTCGGCCGGGTCGATGAGGCGCTTGATGGCGGGGCGGGCGAGCGTGATCTGCCCCACCACCTCGTCCTCGGGGATGCCGTGGGCCTGGGCCTGGGCGGCGATCTGGCGCTCCACCAGGGGAGTTCGGACGTAGCCCGGGTTGATGCAGTTGCTGGTGACGCCGTACGGCGCGGCTTCCAGGGCGACGGTCTTGCTCAGGCCTTCCAGGGCGTGTTTGGCGGTCACGTAGGCGGACTTGAAGGCGCTGGCCCGCAGGCCGTGGACGGAGGAGATGTTGATGATCCGGCCCCACTCCCGCGCGTACATGTGCGGCAGGGTGCGGCGCAGGATGCGGAACGGGGCCTCGACCATGACGCGTTGGATGAGGGTGAACCGGTCGGGCGGGAACTCGTGCACGGGGGCGACGTGTTGGAGGCCGGCGTTGTTGACGACGATGTCGGCGTCGTCCGGCAGGGCGTCCACGGCCTCCGGGTCGGCGAGGTCCGCGACGACGGCGCGCCCGCCGATCCGCGCCGCGAGGGCCCGGGCCGGGGCGGCCGCGACGTCGACGACGTAGACCCGGGCGCCGGCCTCGGCGAGGGCCTCGGCGCAGGCCCGGCCGATGCCCGAGGCGGCCCCGGTGACCAGGGCCGTGCGGCCGTCGAGCGGGCGGGCTGAAGTGGTGTCCATGGTCGAGAACGGTAGGAATCCGGCAGCTTGGCTCCCAATGTGGTGGGCCGCTACAGCATCCTGGTGGACTGTGGTGGTCGTCGCCATGACGCTCGATCGACGGTTCGATCCCGGAAGGCCAAACCCATCCTGTCTCGGCTTCCCCACAATGGGCGCGGATGCTTCACCCGTTCGGAGGATTGCTCGGTCAGATCCGCCCATAGCGCCCGAATGCTCGCTACATTCACGCCGATTCCCGACAGGGGGCGCCGCCACGGGCAGCCGAAGTGCTGGTAGAGCCCGGTGCGGCGTCCGAGAGGTGTTGACTGACTATGCCCCAACGGCCTGCAACCGACAGCCCGGCGTACGGACCGCTCGACCCGCTCGGCCAGCACCGAGGGCCGATCGGCCGGGCCCTTTCGGACGCCCCTGACGCCCTGACCGCCGACGCCCTGACCGATGCCTCGGCCGCCGACGAGCTGCGGCTGCCCGAGCAGGCCCCCACCGACCGGCTCCAGTCCGGTGCGCCCGCGCCCGCCCGCGCGGCCGCCGCGTCAGCCTCCGGCCACTCCGGACCGGCCCCGCAGAACGGCCAGCTGGCCGCGCTGATCGAGGAGGCCGGCTTCTCCCACGCGGGCCTGGCCCGCCGGGTCGACCAGCTCGGCCTGGAGCACGGCCTCGACCTGCGCTACGACAAGACCTCGGTCACCCGCTGGCTGCGCGGCCAGCAGCCGCGCGGCGCCACTCCGGCGCTGATCGCCGAGGTCTTCACCCGCCGCCTCGGCCGCCGCCTCACCGCCCAGGACCTCGGCCTGGACGCCTGCGCCCCGGTCTACGCGGGCCTGGAGTTCGCCGAGACCCCTCAGGAGGCGGTGGACATCGTGGCGAGCATGTGGCGCAAGGACATCGGCCCGCAGTCCGAGCTGCGCCGGATCGCCTTCACCCCGGCCGGCCTGGTCGTGCCCAGCCGGGACTGGCTGATCGGCCGCACCGACGAGCGGGTCGCCCGGGACGGCTCCACCCTGGCCCGCCCGGACGCCGCCACCGGGCCACCGCCCGCCGGAGGGCCCACGAACGCCACGAACAGCCCGAACAACCCCAACACGCACACCGCGCCCGGCGCGACGGCCACGAGCCCGGCGCGCGTCCAGGCCTCAGGTGCGCCCGGCTCCCGCACGACGGCCGCCCCAGGGGCCGCGGGCGCCCACTCCCTCAGTCGCGTGCCCAGCCAGAGCCGCCGCCCGCCGGCCGTCGTAGAGCCGCCGCACGCCGACCCGACCCGCGAGCAGCGCCCCGCCCTGCGCGTCGGCCGCGGCGACATCGCTGCCATCCGCGCCGTCGGGGACCTCTTCCGCGCGCTCGACCACGCCTACGGCGGCGGGCACGCCCGCCAGGCCCTGGTCCGCTACCTGGAGAGCGAGGCCGAGCCGATGCTGCGCGGCCGGTACGGCGAGCAGATCGGCCGGGCCCTGTTCGGCGCGGTCGCCGACCTGACCAGGCTGGCCGGCTGGACGTCCTTCGACATCGCCGCCCACGGCCTCGCCCAGCGCTACTTCGTCCAGGCACTGCGCCTCTCCCAGGCCGCGGGCGACCGCGCCCTCGGCGGGTACGTGCTGGTGACGATGAGCCAGCAGGCCGTCCACCTCGGCCACGGCCGGGAGGCGGTCCAGCTGGCCCGCGTCGCGCAGCAGGGCGTGGGCACCGCCGTGCCGCCCGTCGTCCAGTCGCTGCTGCACGCCGCCGAGGCGCGCGGGCACGGCCTGCTGGGCGACGTCCGGGCCTGCACCACCGCCCTGGTGCGCTCCGAACGGTCCCTGGCCGCCGCCCGCACCGGTGACGAACTGCCGCCCTGGGCGCGGTACTTCGACGAGGCCCAGCTCTCCGACGAGTTCGCCCACTGCTACCGCGACCTTCAGCAGTGGCGCACCTCCGCCCAGCACGCCGAGAAGTCGCTGCGGCTGCGCTCACCCGCCTACGCCCGCAGCCGGATCTTCTGCCGGCTGGTGCTGGCCACGGCCAGGCTCGGCATGGGCGACCTCGACGAGGCCTGCACGATGGCCACCGACGCGCTGCGGGCGGCGGGGGAGATGCGCTCGGCCCGGTCGCTGGAGTACGTCCGGGACTTCCACCGCCGCCTGACGCCGTACCGGGGCAGCCCGGTGGCCCGCGCGTTCGAGGAAACGGCCCGCCAGGCAGGGGTGATCTGACCTACCGGATCCGACCTGCCGGACGGGCGACGGCGGGACGTGACGCAGGGCCGAGTGCACACCAGCTCCCGGCCCGCACCCGCGGCCGCCTCCGAACGCCATTGAGCCGGTCCCGGTAGACCAGCACGCCGACCCCGAGGGCGACCGCGGGCGCCACCAGCCGCGCGGCGCCCGCCTGTGACGGCGAGCGGGCGCCAACGATCCGAGAAGTGGCCGGACCGGCAGCCACGGAGCGGCTCTACGCCGCCGCCTCAGCCGCCCGGGCGTCGGCCGGCAGCCCGAGGTCGCGCAGCACCGCCTGCGCCGCCCGCCGCCCGGAGACCAGCGCGCCCTGCACGGTGCTGGTGTCCCTGTGGTCGCCGGCCACGTACAGCCCGGCCAGCACCCGCACCGGCCGCCGCGGGTTGTGAGGCGGCGGCATGGCGGGAAGCGCATCCGGGACGTGCCGCACGCTGAGGAACTGCCAGCCCCGGGTCGACGTCCCGTACAGCTCGGCGAGCTTGGCCCTGACCGCCGGTTCCAGCCCGGCCGGGCCGCCCGCGTCGAACGAGCGCCGCCCGAGCACGGTGGTCGCGATCAGCGCCTGCCCGGAAGGGGCGTACGAGGGGTGCAGCTCGCTGAGCACCAGTGAGTGCGAGACCAGCGGCGGGTGGCCGCCGGGCCGGTCGGCGTCCAGCAGCAGGACGGCCTCGCTCAGCGGGGCGCGGTCGGCCGCGTGGTAGAAGGTGGTGACGGGGTGGAAGTCCGGCAGCCGCAGCCCCGGCAGGAGGTCGACGGCGGAGCGCGCGTCGGTCGCGACGAGCACGGCCTGCGCGCCGATCCGGCCGTGCCGGGCGGTCTCCACGCCGTCCGCGGCGATCGCGGTGACCTGGACCCCGGTGCGCACGGTGCCGGCGGGCAGCGCGGCGGCCAACTGGGCCGGCACGGCCGCGATTCCGCCGGCGGGCAGGCAGAGCCGGCCGCGCGCGTAGCAGCGCAGCACCAGTTCGGCGATCCGGCTGCTGGTGCCGAGGGCCGGGTCGCCGAGCAGGGCGCTGAGCAGCGGCCGCAGGAAGCCGTCGACGGTGCGCGGCGCGAGCCCGTGGCCGGTGAGCGCGCGGGCCGTGGTGGTCTCCGGGCGGGCCTGGATCCGGGTGGCCGGGGTGGCGGCGAGCCGGGCGAGCCAGCTGCCGAGCCGGGCCTTGTCGAGCGGACTGCCGAGCGGGGCCCGGGTGGCGGCCTGCCGGGCGGTGGTGAGTTGCGGGTCCCCGGCGCGGTACCGGCGGCCGGCACTGTGCACGAGTACGCCGGGCGCGAGCGGGCGCAGGTCCAGGCGGTCGAGGTCGAGCGCGTGGCGCAGTTCGGGGAACGCGGTGTTGAGCAGATGGTTGCCGTCGTCGAGCCGGAATCCGTCCAGCTCGCGGGTGGCCGTACGGCCGCCGATCCGGTCGCTGCTCTCCAGGAGCTGGACGGTGAGGCCCTGGCCGGTGAGCGCGCGGGCGGCGGCCAGGCCCGCGAGTCCGGCGCCCACCACGACGACGTCAGGGTCGGACGGTCGGCGGGCGCGGCGAGTGAAGTCGTACGTGGGCACTGGCGTGCTCCCTCCCTGGTTCCGGGGCTCCGGCCGACGCGGGCAGCGAGGTGCCGGGCACGGTCCGACGATGTGATGCCCAGTCAGTATGGGTGTCAGACAAGCGCATCGGACCGATCCGGTTCCCGGAAAGGTTTGGGCGGGGGCACGGTCACGGACTGTGCGCCGCGGCGGCCGGTTCGGGGGTCGGCGGGCGCGTACGGTCACTGGGGGCGTGAAGCGCGCCCGCCGCGTGCTCCCGTGCGCCCCCGCCCCGAGCCCCGTCCGACCCCCGCCCGGCATATGCCCCTGGCCAGGGCGAATGCCGTAGCCGCGATACGCCACCGGGCTACAGCACCCCCGCGCCACGCCACCGGCTACAGCACCCCCGCGGCACACACCCGGGCTACAGCGCCGCGCGCACCGCCGCGTCCACGTCCGGGTGCGCGAAGCGGAACCCGGCGTCCAGCAGGCGCCGCGGCACCACCCGGTGGCTGCCGACGACCTCGATCGCCAGCTCGCCGAGCACCGCCTTCAACACCGCCTCCGGGACGGGGAACGGGGTCGGCCGCCCCAGCGCGCGCCCGAGGGCCGCGGTCAGCTCGGCGTTGGTCACCGGCTCGGGCGCGGTGAGGTTGAAGGCGCCGGAGAGGTCCTCCCGGTCGATCAGGAGGCGCAGCGCGGCGATCTCGTCGGCGAGCGAGATGAAGCTCCAGTACTGCCGCCCGTTCCCGAGCCGCCCGCCCAGGCCCAGCCGGAAGAGCGGGAACAGCCGCCCGCCGGCCCCGCCGGAATCGGAGAGCACCAGCCCGGTGCGCGGGTGGACCACCCGGATCCCGGCCCGCTCGGCCGGCCGGGCGGCGGCCTCCCACTCCACGCAGACCTCCGCCAGGAAGTCGTCGCCGGCAGGGGAGTCCTCGTCGATCACGCGGTCGCCGGTCTGCCCGTACACGCCGACCGCGGAGGCGCTGACGAGGACCCGGGGCGGCTCCTTGAGTTCGGCCAGCGCGGCCGCGATCGTCTCGGTGCCGAGCACCCGGCTCTCCCGGATCTCCCGCTTGTAGGCGTCCGTCCAGCGGTGGTCGCCGACCCCGGCGCCGGCCAGGTGCGCGACGGCCTCGACGCCCTCCAGCCCGGCCCGGTCGACCTGGCCGAGCAGCGGGTTCCAGCCGATCGCGGTCGTACCGTCCGGCTGCGGGCCGGTCCTGGACCGGTGCCGGACGAGCCGCACCACCTCGTGACCGTCCGCCAGCAGGGAGCGGACGAGTGCCGAACCGATCAATCCCGTGGAGCCTGTGACAGCGATGCGCATGCGCCCATCCTCGCAGTTCTTGATTCCCGCGCCCCTTCAATGGGCGGGAGTTAATGGGTGGGAGGGGTCGGAGCCCCTCTCCTAGGCTGACGCGCATGAGCCACGACGATCTGATCATCCGACCAGCGAAGCCCGAGGACGAACGCGAGCTCGCCGTTCTCGACCGCGCCTCCTGGTCCACCCTCTCCGACGTCTCCCCGCAGCCGCGCGAGGAGGCGGACGGCGTGTTCGACGAGCGGCACACCCCGGACCAGTACCTGCTCGCCCTCGCCGACGGCCGGATCGTCGGCTACGTGCGCCACGTCCCGCCCACCCCGCTGGCCACCAACCGGCACGTCCGCCAGATCCAGGGACTGGCGGTGGACACCGCGGCCCGCGGCCGGGGCATCGGCCGGAAGCTCGTCGAGGCCGCCTGCGAGGCGGCGAGGGCCGACGGCGCGCGCAGGATGACCCTGCGGGTGCTCGGCTGGAACGCCCCGGCGCGCCGTCTCTACGAGAGCTGCGGTTTCGTCGTCGAGGGCTCGCTCGCCGAGGAGTTCGTGATCGACGGGACGTACGTCGACGACATCCTGATGGCCCGCTCCCTGTCGGACTGAGCCGCGGCTCGTCGGCACGCACCTGACGGAGCGTCAGATGTGCGCGGGTGGTGCAGAGTCGTGACGCACCCGCTCTGTCTGGAGCGGCATCCCGCCGGGTACGGTACGCCCGTGAGCAACTCGACGCCTCCCGGGTGGTACCCGGTACCGGGTGCGGACGGCACGGCCGGTCACGAGCGCTGGTGGGACGGCAACGCCTGGACCGCCGACGTCCGCCCGCTCCAGGGCGGCGCGGCCCAGCTCGCCGACGCCCCGACCCAGGGCTGGCAGCCCCCGGCGCAGACCCCGCCCGGATACGGCTACGGAGGCCCACCGCAGGGCGGCGCCGGCTACGGGTACCCGGGCCCCCAGGCCCCGGGCTACGGCTACCCGGGACCCCAGCCGGGGTACGGCTACCCGCCGCCGTCCGGATCGGGCCGGGTGAACCCCGGCGTGGTCATCGGCATCGTGCTGGCCGTCCTCACCGTCGCCGGCGTGATCCTCGTCCTCACGCTCAACAGCGACGGCTCCCCGTCGGCCGATCCGACCCCGAACCCGACGGTGACGGCCACCGGGAGCGCGAGCCCCAGCCCGAGCCCGACCTACCGCCTGCCCACCACGGTGCCGACGCCCACGCTGCCCGCGCCCAAGCCCGCGCCGGTCCTCAAGAGCACCGTGCCTGACTCCCAGCACGCGATCACCATCCCCGTCTTCGACGGCTGGGACGCGTCGACCATCGGCACGAGGTCGACGGTCTCCCTCGGCACCGGCCGCTACACCTGCTCGGACGGCAACTCCTGCATCCGCGGCCAGTTCGCGGTCGAGAAGGACACCGCCCAGGGGGCCACCGCCAAGGCCGCCGCCGAGGCCACCATGCCCGGCTACGCGGGCAAGATCTTCACCGGGATCACCTCGCACACCGACTCCGGCTCCGGCTACGTCACCGTGGCGGGCGTCCTCGGCTACGCCTCCCGCTGGCACGTCCGCACCTCGGACGGCACCCAGGGCTACGTCCTGCTGGCCGCCGTCCCGGCCAAGGGCGGCGGGTACGTGGTGTTCGAGGGCGGCGTGGACGACGACCCGGCCGCGCCCGACGCCTCGGTGCTGGACCAGATCCTCAAGGGCATCAAGCAGGACAGCTCGTCCGCCGGCACCACCTGATCATTCCCCGTAGCGCTCCCAGAGCTTGGGAAACCGTTTCGCCATGACGTCCGGGTCGTCGAAGTCCAGCGACGCCCCGGACGGCCGGCCCGCCTGCCGCCCGCCCACCTCGGGCAGCGGCAGTCCGGTCAGCTGCTCGTACGCCTCGTCGGCGGCGTAGCCGAGGTCCTCGGCCTCGCCGTCCTCCTCCTCGTCGAACTCGGGCAGCAGGTCCGCCAGGTCGTCCGGGTCGTGCAGCCCGCCCTCGAACACGTCCCGGCCCTGGCCGATCAGCCAGCAGCGGAAGAAGTCGAAGGTGTCCTCGGAGGCGCCGTCGAGCAGCAGGTAGGCGGCGCCCCACAGGTCGTACCGGTAGGCGCGCTGGAACCGGGCCTCGAACAGCCGGGCGAAGTCGATCACGTCGTCCGGTGTCAGCTGGACGAGGCGCTCCACCAGCCGGTCTGCCTGCTCGTCGGGGTCGCCCTCGGCGGCCTCCCGGGTCTCGTCGATGATCTGCCAGAAGTCGGTCTCGTCCATCACCGCTCCAGCATCCCCGTTCGCCCGCCTCCTCGCATGCCATGGCCCGGCGAAACGCCAGGGCGAATACGGCGGAACCCCGCGCCGCCCGAAGGCGACACGGGGTTCCGTACGACCGTGACGGGTCAGAGGCCGAGCTCGACCTCGAACTCGCCGGCCTCCAGGATCTCCTTGACCGCGACCAGGTAGCGGGCGGCGTCGGCGCCGTCCACCAGGCGGTGGTCGTAGGAGAGCGACAGGTAGGTCATGTCGCGGATGCCGATGGCGGTGCCGCCGTCGGACTCGATGACCACCGGGCGCTTGACGGTGGCGCCGATGCCCAGGATGGCGGCCTGGTTCGGCGGCACGATCACGGTGTCGAACAGCGCACCGCGCGAGCCGGTGTTGCTGATGGTGAAGGTGGCGCCGGACAGCTCGTCCGGGGTGATCTTGCTGTCGCGGACCTTGGCGGCCAGCTCGGCGGTCTTCTTGGAGATACCGGCGATGTTGAGGTCGCCCGCACCCTTGATGACCGGGGTCATCAGACCCTTCTCGGAGTCCACCGCGATACCGATGTTCTCGGTGTCGAAGTAGGTGATGGTGCCCTCGGCCTCGTTGATCCGGGCGTTGACGACCGCGTTGGTCTTCAGCGCCTGGGCGGCGGCCTTGACGAAGAACGGCATCGGGGAGAGCTTGACGCCCTCGCGGGCGAGGAAGCCGTCCTTGGCCTTGGCGCGCAGCGACATGATCTTGGTGACGTCCACCTCGACCACGCTGGTCAGCTGGGCCTGCTCGTGCAGGGCCTTCATCATGTTGTCGCCGATGACCTTGCGCATGCGGGTCATCTTGACCGTCTGGCCGCGCAGGGCGGACGGCGCGGCGGCGGCCTTCGGCGCGGCGGCCGGGGCGGCAGCGGCGGCCGGGGCCGGAGCGGCCTTGGCGGCCTCCGCGGCGGCGATGACGTCCTGCTTGCGGATGCGGCCGCCGACACCGGTGCCGGTGACGGCCGACAGCGCGATGCCGTGCTCGGCGGCGAGCTTGCGCACCAGCGGGGTGACGTAGGCCTCGCCCTCGTCGGCCACCGGGGCGGCGGGGGCGGCGGGGGCGACCGGAGCCGGAGCGGCCACCGGGGCCGGAGCGGCCGGGGCGACCGGAGCCGGAGCGGCGGCGACCGGGGCCGGAGCAGCCGGAGCGGCAGGGGCGACGGGGGCCGGAGCCGGGGCAGCTGGGGCCGGGGCGGCGACCGGAGCCGGAGCGGCAGCCGGGGCCGGAGCGGCAGCGGCGGCACCCGGGGCACCGATCAGCGCGAGCTGGGCGCCGACCTCGGCGGTCTCGTCCTCGCCGACGAGGATCTTGACGACGACACCGGCGACCGGCGACGGGATCTCGGTGTCGACCTTGTCGGTGGAGACCTCGAGCAGCGGCTCGTCGACCTCGACCGTCTCGCCCTCGGCCTTCAGCCAGCGGGTGACGGTGCCCTCGGTGACCGACTCGCCCAGCGCGGGCAGCAGGACCGGGGTGGCGTCGCCGGCCGGAGCGGCCGCGGCGGCCGGGGCGGCGACCGGGGCCGGAGCCGGAGCGGCGGCCGGAGCCTCGGCCACCGGGGCCGGGGCGGCGGCGGGCGCGGCCTCGGCGGCCGGGGCGGGGGCCGCGACCGGGGCGCCGGTGCCGTCGTCGATGATCGCCAGCTCGGCGCCGACCTCGACGGTCTCGTCCTCGCCGACCTTGATCGCGGCCAGGATGCCGGAAGCCGGCGCCGGGATCTCGGTGTCGACCTTGTCGGTCGAGACCTCGAGCAGCGGCTCGTCGACCTCGACACGCTCACCCTCGGCCTTCAGCCAACGGGTGACGGTGCCCTCGGAAACGCTCTCGCCCAGCGCGGGCAGTGTTACTGAGACCGCCATGGTTTCAGCGACTCCTATCAAGTCTTGCGTACTGGAAATGGGGGGTGGGGCGCGATCAGTCGTGCGCGTGCAGCGGCTTGCCGGCCAGCGCCAGGTGCGCCTCGCCGAGGGCCTCGGACTGGGTCGGGTGCGCGTGGATGAGCTGCGCGACCTCGGCCGGCAGCGCCTCCCAGTTGTAGATCAGCTGAGCCTCGCCGACCTGCTCGCCCATGCGGGCGCCGACCATGTGGACGCCGACCACGGCGCCGTCCTTGACCTGGACGAGCTTGATCTCGCCGGCGGTCTTCAGGATCTTGCTCTTGCCGTTGCCGGCCAGGTTGTACTTGAGGGTGACGACCTTCTCCTTGCCGTACAGCTCGACGGCCTTGGCCTCGGAGATGCCGACGGAGGCCACCTCGGGGTTGGAGTAGGTCACGCGCGGGACGCCGTCGTAGTCGATCGGCATCGGCTTGAGGCCGGCCAGGCGCTCGGCGACGAGGATGCCCTCGGCGAAGCCGACGTGGGCCAGCTGCAGGGTCGGGGCGAGGTCGCCGACGGCCGAGATGGTGGGCACGTTGGTGCGCATGTACTCGTCGACCAGGACGTAGCCGCGGTCCATCGCGACGCCGTTCTCCTCGTAGCCGAGGCCGGCCGAGACCGGGCCGCGGCCGATGGCGACGAGCAGCAGGTCGGCGTCGATCTGCTTGCCGTTCTCGGTGGAGACGCGGACACCGGTCTCGGTGTACTCGACGCCCGAGAAGCGGGCCTTCAGCTCGAACTTGATGCCGCGCTTGCGGAACGCGCGCTCCAGCAGCTTGGAGGAGTTCTCGTCCTCCAGCGGGACGAGGTGCGGCAGCGCCTCGACGATGGTGACCTCGACGCCGAAGGACTTCCAGACCGAGGCGAACTCGACGCCGATCACGCCGCCGCCGAGGATGACGGCCGACTTCGGGATGCGGTCGAGCTTGAGGGCGTGGTCCGAGGAGATGACGCGGTTGCCGTCGATCTCCAGGCCCGGGATCGAACGCGGCACGGAGCCGGTCGCGAGGACGATGTGGCGGCCCTCGATGCGCTGGCCGTTGACGTCCACCGAGGTCTGCGAGGAGAGCTTGCCCTCGCCCTGGATGAAGGTCACCTTGCGGGAGGCCACCAGGCCCTGCAGGCCCTTGTACAGGCCGGCGATGACGTCGTCCTTGTACTTGTGGACGCCGTTGATGTCGATGCCCTGGAAGGTGGCCAGCACGCCGAACTCGGCGGCCTCCTTCGTCTCGTCGGCGATCTCCGCCGCGTGCAGCAGGGCCTTGGTCGGAATGCAGCCGCGGTGCAGGCAGGTGCCGCCCAGCTCACCCTTCTCGACCAGGGCAACCTTCAGGCCCAGCTGAGCGGCGCGGAGCGCCGCGGCGTAACCGCCGCTTCCGCCTCCGAGAATGACTACGTCGAAAACGGTGCTGGCGTCGTTCGCCACGTCACGTCCTCCATGCAATGGGGTGTGGATCGCCGGGCCGGTCACGGTCCGGTGGGTCGGAAGCCCTTGTGGGGCGCCCAGTCGTGCCGGAAATACATCTTCGCACTTGTTCGCGGCCGCTGATGTCCGGGTCCACGCCAGGGGTGTCCCCCCGGGTGGTCACCGGGGTGCGAACACCCCCGACGGAAGGGCATCATCGCAGCTCAGTGCGGTGTTGGCAGCCGCCGGACGGGCGCCGTAGACGGGCCCGGGCGCGGCGGCTTCCACAGTATGGAACAAAGTTTCGCCCGCAGCGAACAGGGGTGCGGACCTGCGCCGGGCCCTACTTGCGGGTAACCACGCCGGAACGCCGACGGGGCCCGGCGCACACGCGCCGGGCCCCGTCGAAGCGGGTGCCGGGTCGGGCCCTACGGCCGGGGATCAGCCCTTGGCCGCGGTCTGCTCCGCGTAGCGGACCAGGGTGCGCACCGCGCTCCCGGTGCCGCCCTTCGGGGTGTAGCCGAACGGCGCGCCCTCGTGGAACGCCGGGCCGGCGATGTCCAGGTGGGCCCAGTCGGTGCCCTCGGTCACGAACTCCTTCAGGAACAGACCGGCCACCAGGCCGCCGCCCATCCGCTCGCCCATGTTGGACAGGTCGGCGATGGTCGACTCGGTCATGCCCTTGCGCAGGTCGGCCGGCAGCGGCATCGGCCAGGACTGCTCGCCCGCCTCGCCCGCGATGGTGTGCAGGGCGTCGCGCAGACCGTCGTTGTTGGACATCACGCCGAAGGTGCGGTTGCCCAGGGCCAGCACCATGGCGCCGGTCAGGGTGGCCACGTCGACGATGACGTCCGGCTTCTCCTCGCCGGCCCGCACGATCGCGTCGGCCAGCACCAGGCGGCCCTCGGCGTCGGTGTTCAGCACCTCGACGGTCTTGCCGCCGTACATGCGCAGCACGTCGCCCGGGCGGGTGGCGGAGCCGGACGGCATGTTCTCGGCCAGCGCCAGCCAGGCGGTGATGTTGACGACCAGGCCGAGGCGCTTGGCCGCGACCACGGCGGCGAACACGGCGGCGGCGCCGGACATGTCGCACTTCATGGTCTCGTTGTGGCCGGCCGGCTTCAGCGAGATGCCGCCCGAGTCGTAGGTGATGCCCTTGCCGACGAACGCCAGCGTGGCCTTGGCCTTCGGGTGGGTGTAGGCCACCTTCACCAGCCGCGGCGGGTTGGCCGAGCCGCCGCCGACGCCCAGCAGGCCGCCGAAGCCGCCCTTGGTCAGGGCCTTCTCGTCCAGCACCTCGACCTTGAGGCCGTGCTCCTTGCCGGCCGCCTGGGCGATCGCGGCGAAGCTCTTCGGGTTCAGGTCGTTCGGCGCGGTGTTGATCAGGTCGCGGGCGCGGTTCATCTCCTCGCCGACCGCGACGGCGCGCTCCACAGCGGCCTTGCTGTCCTTGCTGCCCTTGCGCGGGGCCAGCACGACCAGCTCGCCGACCGGCTCCTTGCCGTTGCCGTTGCCCTTGTAGGTGCCGAAGGCGTACGAGCCGAGCAGACCGCCCAGCGCGACGGCCTCGACCTCGTCCGCGGACTCGGCCGGCAGGGCCAGCGCGGCCTTCTTGGCACCGGCCAGGGTGCGGGCGGCGACACCGGCGGCGCGGCGCAGCGTCTCCAGCTCGTAGCGGTCCTCGGCCGCATCGCCGAGGCCGACCGCGAGCACGAGCGCGGCCTTCAGGCCGGCGGGGGAGGGGACCTTGACGGCCTCGCCCTCGGCGCCGCTCGCGCCCAGGGTGGTGAGGACCTCGGCCAGCTTGCCCTCGAACGCCTCGTTCACGGCCTCGGTACCGGGGGCCAGCACGATGCCCTTCGGTCCCTTCGCGACACCGACCACCAGGGCGTCCGCGCGCAGCGAGGCGGCGGAGGAGGTGCTCACAGACAATGCAGTCACGTAATGCGTCCTGTTCTTCAGCGGTCCACGGCCGGTCGCGGCGAGGTGCCGCACCGGCGCAGCCCGGCGGGCGTCACGGCCGTCCCGCCGTCGCGGGCCGGGTCCGGGGCCCCTGGTGTGCGCGGCCGCGATCGGCGGACACGCACACCAGAGGCCCCGGCTCCTCGGTACGCGCCGGGCGGGCAGGACCTGCGACGGTGCAGGGCTGCGGTGCTCCCCGCATGGTAGTCCGCATGCTGGGATCACGCGCCGCCCGGTGTCAGCCGAGCAACGCCAGGGCGAACAGCGAGCAGGTCGCGGCGGTCTCGGCCATGGCGCCGAGCACGTCCCCGGTGATTCCGCCGAACCGTCGCACGCAGCGGCGCAGCAGCAGCCAGGAGCCGCCCGTGCCGAGCGCAACGGCTGCCGGGAGGCGGAGAGCAGACGATCCGTCAAGCGCGCCGAGGGCGGCGAGGGTGAGCGCCGCGGCGGCCGTCCCGGCCACCGCCGCCGGCGGGGTGACGGTGCTTGCGACCATCGCCCCGAGCCCGCCCGGCCGGGCGGGCGGCACCGACCGCAGACAGCCCCAGGCGAGCGCGCACCGCGCGGCCACCGCGGAGGCGAGCACCGCGAGCGCTCCGCGTCCGGTGGAGGCGTCGAACTGCCCGGCCAGCGCGGCGACCTGGGCGAGCAGCACGAGAACGAGGGTGAGTACGCCGAACGGGCCGATGTCGGACTGCTTCATGATGCGCAGCGCGTCCTCGGCCGGCTTGCCGCTGCCCAGCCCGTCGGCGACGTCCGCCAGCCCGTCCAGGTGCAGGCCGCGGGTCAGGGCGGCCAGCACCCCCACCGCCGTCACCGCTGCGAGCAACCCGCCGGCCCGCCACGCCACCAGCGCTCCCGCACCGGCCGCGACCGCGCCGAGCACCAGCCCCACAGCCGGCGCGGTCACCATCGCCCGCCCGCCGGCCGCGCGATCCCACCGCTCGACCCGCACCCGCAGCACGGACAGCGTCCCGAAGCCGAACCGCAGCCCCTCGGCCCAGCTGGCGCCCTTCACGACGTACTTCCTCCGTAGCCGGGTGACCCGCGTCCCGCTAGAACCGCCGCAGCAGGTCCGCGGCCGACGGCAGCTTCGGCTGCTCCTTCGGCGCCGGCGGCTCGTACGGCTGCGGGGCCTCGTCCGCGAGGGCGTCCCCCGCGGCCTGGAGCAGCGGCAGCGCCAGCACCGCGCCGACGCCCTCGCCCATGGTGATCCCCTGGTCCTGCAACGGCGTCAGGGTGAGCCGGTCGTACGCCTTCGCCTGGGCCGGCTCGCCGCTGGACTGCCCGGCCCGCCACCACTCCGGCGCCCGGAAGGCGATCCGCTGCGCGACCAGCGCGCAGGCCGCCGAGACGACCCCGTCCAGCACCACGGGGAGCCTGCGCACCGCGGCCTGGAGGAGGAAGCCGGTGATCGCCGCGAAGTCCGCGCCGCCGGTGGCGCCGAGCAGCGCCAGCTGGTCGCCGAGCACCGGCCGGGCCCGGCGCAGCGAGTCCCGGATGGTCGCGCACTTGACCATCCACACCCGGTCGTCGATGCCCGAGCCGCGCCCGGTCACCGCGGCGGCGTCCGTGCCGCACAGCGCGCCGACCAGCACGGCGGCGACGGTGGTGGAGCCGACCCCGAGGTCGCCGAGCAGCACCAGGTCGGTGCCTGCGTCGGCCTCCTCGTCGGCGACGGCCATGCCGGCCCGGAAGGCCTGGACGGTCTCCTCGGGAGTGAGGGCGTCCTCGACGTCGATCCGGCCGGAGCCGCGGCGGATCCGATGGGTGACCACCTCGTCCGGGAAGTCCGCCGGGTCGGTGTCCACCGCGACGTCGACGATCCGCACCTCGGCGCCGTAGCGCCGGGCCAGCCGGGCGACCGGCGCGGTGCCGTCGAGCACCGCCCGGACCCGCGCGGCGGTGCCGCCCTCGGCGGGCAGCCGGGACACCCCGAGCGCCGCCACCCCGTGGTCGGCGGCGAACAGCAGCACCTTGGGCGACGAGACCGGCCGCACCGGGGAGCGCCCCTGTACGGACGACAGCCAACTGCCCAGCTCCTCAAGCCTGCCGAGCCCGCCGCGCGGCCGGTCGGCCGCCTGCCAGCGCTCCTCGGCGGCCCGCCGGGCGCTCTCGTCGGGGCGTTCGACGAGCGAGGAGAACGAATCGAGATCCACGGTCGTGTCCATCGGTCGGAAGGCTACACGCCGCCGGAGTTCAGCCCGCGGCTGGCTTGACCGTCAGAACCTGCCCGGCCACCACCAGCAACACACGCTCCGAGGCGTCCGCCACCGCCATGTTGAGCCGGCCCAGGGTGTCGCGGAAGCGGCGGCCGGCGGCGGTGGCGGGGACGACCCCCATGCCGACCTCGTTGCTCACCGCGACGGCGTACCGGCCGGTCGTCGCCCAGGCCCGCGCCAGCGCGTCGCAGCGCCGCTGCACCGCGGCCTCCCCGCCGTCGGCCCAGACCGCGTCGTCCCAGGCGTCGCACTCGTCCATCACCGCGGTCAGCCACAGCGCCAGGCAGTCGATCAGCACCGGCGCCGGGTCGGCGGTGTCCGCCAGGACGGCCTCCAGGTCGCGGGTCTCGGCGGTGCGCCAGCTCGCCGGCCGGCGTTCGCGGTGCAGGGCGACCCGCTGGGCCCACTCGGCGTCGCCGTCCCGGGTCCCGCCGGTGGCCACGTACAGGACGTCCGGCCGGTCGGCCAGCAGCTGCTCGGCCCTGGTGGACTTGCCGGAGCGCGCCCCGCCGAGGAGCAGCGTGCGGGAGGGTACGAGGTGGGTCGCCATGGCGCCCATCCTGCCCGACCAGGCATACGGAAGATCGGGCCGGGCAGGCTAAGGTGCGCAGCACACAGGCAGCGTCGTCAGTGGGAGGAGCCGGGCATGGTCTGGACGTGGCGGTACGAGAAGGCGGACGGCACCGTGGTGACGCCGGACGGCGGCCAGGAGGAGTTCGCCGGCCAGGGGGACGCCGAGACCTGGATCGGGGAGAGCTGGAAGCAGCTCGTGGAGGACGGCGTCGACACCGCCGTCCTACTCGACGACGACCGGGTGGTCTACGCGATGAGCCTGCACGAGGCCTGAGCGGGCGGGTGAGGGCCGCTGCTCGTCCTACTTGGATCCGATGACGTGCAGCAGCGCGGCGACCTGCCGGTACGGGTCGGTGCGCCCGGCCCGGTCCTCGGCCTCCAGCAGCTGGGCCAGCTGACGGCCGTCGACCGGCGGCGCCGCGTCGTCGGGCGCGTTGTCGGTGAAGACCCGCACGCCGTACCAGTGCTTCAGCGGCACCGACACCTCGGAGAGGGTGACGGACAGGTCGGCGAGCCGGTCGGCGCGGGCGGCCAGCCCGAGCCGGTTGTAGTAGCGGTCGCTCTCGAAGGCGTGCAGCGCGGCCCGCCAGTCGCCGGCGGCGGCGGGTCGCAGGGCGAGCGCGTCACGGTTGCGGACCAGCAGCGAGAGCAGTCCACCGGGCGCCAGCAGCCGGGCCAGCGAGGCGATCATCGGGTCCGGGTCGGGCAGGTACATCAGGACGCCGTGGCAGAGGACGACGTCGAAGCTGCGCGGGCCGAACCAGCGCCCGCACTGGTGGCCGTCGCCGCTGAGCAGCTGTATCCGGCCGCGGACCTCCGCGGGCTCCTCGGCCAGCGCCCCCTGGGCGACGCCGAGGGCGACCGGGTCGGAGTCGATGCCGGTGACGTAGTGGCCGGACCGGGCCAGGCGCAGCGCCTGGGTGCCCTGGCCGCAGCCGATGTCGAGGACGCGCTGGGCGGTGCGGCCGGTCAGCTGCTCGGCGAGTTGCCGGGCGACCAGCTCCTGGCGCACGAAGTTGCGCAGCCCGCCGAGGCGATCCAGCCAGGCGCCGGTGCCACCGGCGAAGGAGCCGCTGCGCGAGGGCAGCCGTCGGTCCTGGACGTGCCGTCCCTGGCCGAACCGGTCGTGGCCGCCGTCGCCCTGGCCCGGCAGCGCGTACAGGCCGGGCCCCTCCCAGGACGGCGGGGCCCAGCCGGAGTCCACCGGTTCGGCGGTCAGGGCCTCTCCCCGCGACGCACCTGCGGCTTGGGCAGTCGCAGCCGGCGCAGCTGCAGGACGCGCATCAGGCCGTAGGCGACCGCGCCGCGGCTGTTCTGGCCGGCGAAGCGCTCGCCGAGCTGCTTGCGCAGGCCGAAGCCGAGGCGGACGAAGTCCAGTGCGACGAGCACGAAGAACAGCAGGAACAGCAGCGAGGAGAGCAGCTGGATGGCCGGCACCTTGACGATGCTGAGCACCAGGATCAGCACGGCGGCCGGCAGGAAGAACTCGGCCAGCGACCAGCGGGCGTCCACGTAGTCACGGGTGAACCTGCGCACCGGGCCCTTGTCGCGGGCCGGCAGGTGGCGCTCGTCGCCCTCCAGCAGTGCGGTGCGCTGCTTCTCGCGCTCGGCCCGCATGCGCTCGCGCGCCTGGCGGGAGGCCTCCTTGCGGTCCTTGGGCACGGTCACCCGGGTACGCCGGTTGGATTCGGCGTCACTGCGCTTGGGCGTGGGCCGACCCTTCTTGGCCTCCGGGTGGCGGGCCTGGGTCGTCTCGTCCTGCTTCTCCAGCACGGCGGCGGAGGCGGCGGCATCATCTGAACGGCGTCGGAACACACAACCAGCGTACGGGGTGCGGAACGCCTTCACGGGGTGCCGTTGGACCCAAACGCATATCGATCCGCGAGGTGGGAGCCCGGGTCGGGTTCTCCGGCCCCTTCCCGTAAGGGATCAGTCGGATGGAGGATAGGGGGGATGAGAGCCGGATCCACCCCGGGGATGAGGCAGTGGCGCGCAGCGCTGTAGCAGTCTTGTTGCAGGCAGGTGCACTGCGGCGACGGGCTCGCTGCACATACACTCGTCGTGTCTGGTAACGAGATAAACACCGCAGGCCGGAGAAGGGGGCACCCGAGGCCCATGAGCGACGGAATCATGAAGCGTATGGGGCTGATCTTCCGCTCCAAGGCGAACAAGGCCTTGGACCGGGCGGAGGATCCCCGTGAGACGCTCGACTACTCCTACCAGAAGCAGCTCGAACTGCTGCAGAAGGTACGGCGTGGTGTCGCGGACGTCGCGACCTCGCGCAAGCGCCTGGAACTCCAGCTGACCCAGCTCCAGCAGCAGTCCGCGAAGTACGAGGACCAGGGCCGCAAGGCGCTGTCGCTCGGCCGCGAGGACCTCGCGCGCGAGGCGCTGACCCGCAAGGCCAACATGCAGTCCCAGATCACCGACCTGGAGACGCAGTACCAGGCGCTCCAGGCCGAGGAGGAGAAGCTCACGCTCGCCTCCCAGCGGCTGCAGGCCAAGGTGGACGCCTTCCGCACCAAGAAGGAGACCATCAAGGCCACCTACACCGCGGCCCAGGCGCAGACCCGCATCGCCGAGTCCTTCTCCGGGATCTCGGAGGAGATGGGCGACGTCGGCCTCGCCATCCAGCGGGCCGAGGACAAGACCGCCCAGATGCAGGCGCGTGCCGGCGCGATCGACGAGCTGCTGGCCTCCGGCGCGCTCGACGACGCCAGCGGTCTCGGCCGCAAGGACGACATCGAGGCCGAGCTGGAGCGGGTGGCCGGCGGTTCGGACGTCGAGCTGGAGCTGGCCCGGATGAAGGCCGAGCTGTCCGGTGGTTCCCCGTCCGGTCCGGCCGCGATCGAGCAGGGCAAGCCGCAGGACGCGCAGCCGCAGCAGGACACCCCGCGCATCAACTACAACAAGTGACATGAGCTCCACCCCACGAACCAGGGAGACGCACGGCATGATCATGAGGGTCATGGGTGAGGGGCAGTTCGAGGTCGGCGACGACCACCTGAACCTGCTCAACGAGCTCGACGCCGAGCTCGTCACCGCAGTGGACTCGGGGAACGAGGAGCTCTTCCGCCACGCGTACGCCAAGCTGCTCGCCGCGGTGAAGCAGTACGGCACTCCGCTGCCGCTGGATTCGCTGGAGCCGTCCGAGCTGATCCTGCCGAACGCCGAGGCGACGATCGACGAGGTCCGCGAGCTGCTGATGGCCGACGGCGAGGGCGTCATCCCGGGCTTCCCCGAATAGCCTCCGCGCCGCTTTGCCAGACGAAAGGGCGGGCCCCCTCCGAGTGGAGGGGGCCCGCCCTTTCGCGTACCGGCCGGGTGTTACGGCAGGGCCAGCATCCGGTCCAGCGCGGCCTTGGCGTACTTCTCGGTCTCCGGGTCGACGGTGATCACGTTCGGCACCCGGCCCTCGACCAGCGACTCCAGCGCCCAGACCAGGTGCGGCAGGTCGATCCGGTTCATGGTCGAGCAGAAGCAGACCGTCCTGTCGAGGAAGACGATCTCCTTGTCCGGGTGGGCCTTGGCCAGCCGGCGGACCAGGTTCAGCTCGGTGCCGATGGCCCACTTGGAGCCGGGCTCGGCGGCGTCCAGCGCCTTGATGATGTACTCCGTCGAGCCGACCATGTCGGCGGCCGTGACGACCTCGTGCCTGCACTCGGGGTGCACCAGGACGGTGACGCCCGGGATGCGCTCGCGGACGTCGTTCACCGAGTCCAGGTTGAACCGGCCGTGCACCGAGCAGTGGCCGCGCCACAGGATCATCTTGGCGTTCCGCAGCTGCTCGGCGGTCAGGCCGCCGTTCGGCTTGTGCGGGTTGTACAGGACGCAGTCGTCCAGCGAGAAGCCCATCTCGCGCACCGCGGTGTTGCGGCCGAGGTGCTGGTCGGGCAGGAACAGCACCTTCTCGCCCTGTTCGAACGCCCACTCCAGGGCGCGCTTGGCGTTGGAGGAGGTGCAGATGGTGCCGCCGTGCCGGCCGGTGAAGGCCTTGATGTCGGCGGAGGAGTTCATGTACGACACCGGGACGGTCACGTCCGCTATGCCGGCGTCGGTCAGCACGTCCCAGCACTCGGCGACCTGCTCGGCGGTGGCCATGTCGGCCATCGAACAGCCGGCCGCGAGGTCGGGGAGGACGACCTGCTGGGCGTCGGTGGTGAGGATGTCCGCCGACTCGGCCATGAAGTGCACGCCGCAGAAGACGATGTACTCGGCCTCCGGGCGGGCCGCCGCGTCCCGGGCGAGCTTGAACGAGTCACCGGTGACGTCGGCGAACTCGATCACCTCGTCGCGCTGGTAGTGGTGGCCCAGGATGAAGACGCGGTCGCCGAGCGCGGCCTTGGCCGCGCGGGCGCGCTCGACGAGGTCCGGGTCGGAGGCCGGGGGGAGGTCACCGGGGCACTCGACGCCGCGCTCGCTGTTCGGGTCGGCCTCGCGGCCGAGCAGCAGCAGAGCGAGCGGCGTCGGGGTGGGGTCGACGCCGTAGGTCTCGGTGATGGTGGTGGTCACGGGCGGGTGCCCTTCTGTGCGGCCGATCAAGCGGTGAAGCCTTTTCGTCTATCTGACGCTATCTATTCTAACCGGTTAGCGTCAGAGTGACGATGGCCATCCTGTCGATGTGACGAGAACCGCTCGCCGGATCGGACCACCGAGGGAGCCGGATGAGCGATTCGGGGCAGTCCTCCCGTGGCCGAATCGATATCCGGGCGGCCCCGGGTATGGCTGGGCCATGAAGGCAATCGCGATCAACCGCTACGGCGGCCCCGAGGTGGTCGAGTACACCGATCTGCCCGATCCCAAGGTCGGGCCGGACTCGGTCCTGGTGGAGGTCCGGGCGGCCGGGGTGAACCCGGTGGACTGGAAGGTCCGCGAAGGTGCGCTGGACGGCCTGCTGGACGCCCACTTCCCGCTGGTCATGGGCTGGGACGCGGCCGGCGTCGTCCGGGCCGTCGGCGGCGGGGTCACCGAGTTCGCACCCGGCGACGAAGTCTACGGCTACGTCCGCAAGGACACCGTCGAGCACGGCACCTACGCCGAGCTGGTCGCCGCGCCCGTGCGCACCCTCGCCCGCAAGCCCGCCGCGCTCGACTGGGCGCAGGCCGGCGGCCTGCCGCTGGCCGGGCTCTCCGCCCTGCAGAGCCTCAGGGTGCTCGGGCTGAAGGAGGGGGAGACCCTGCTGGTGCACGCGGCGGCCGGCGGGGTCGGCCACCTGGCCGTCCAGCTCGCCCGGGCCAGCGGCGCGCGGGTGATCGGCACCGCCGCCGAGCGCAACCACGACTACCTGCGCGGCCTCGGCGCGGAGCCGGTCCGCTACGGCGAGGGCCTGGCCGAACGGGTCCGGGCGCTCGCCCCGGGCGGGGTGGACGCGGCCCTCGACCTGGTCGGCGGCGGAGCCGTCCAGATCTCGGCCGGTCTGGTCGCCGACCCGGCGCGGATCGCCTCGATCGCCGACTACGGCGTGAAGGCGCTCGGCGGCCACTACGTCTGGGTCCGCCCGGACGCGGCCGGCCTCGCCGAACTGGCCGCGCTCGCCGACGAGGGCCGCCTCACCGTCACCGTCGCCTCGACCTTCCCGCTCGCCCAGGCCGCCTCCGCCCAGGCGCTCAGCGCCGAGGGCCGCACCCGGGGGAAGATCGTCCTCCTGGTGGACTGACGCCTAACCACCGGCCGTCATCCGCCAGCAGTGGACTCGCTCCTGTCATCCGCCAGAATGGTGCCGAACCGTTTCGGCAGTGGCCGATGCCGTACCGGCCCGCCGATCCCCCGGACGACCCGTGGAGCCCCGCACCAATGACCAGCAGCCGAGCGCACGAGGTGGTCGGGGCCGACCTGGACGAGACCGACCGGCTGCTCCTCGCCCGCCTCGGCAGCGACGGCCGCGCCTCCTACGCCGAGATAGGCCTCCAGGTGAACCTCTCCGCCACCGCCGTCCGCCGCCGGATCGACCGGCTGCGGGCACGCGGGGTGGTGCGCGGCTTCACCGTGGTCCTCGACCCGGCGGTGCTCGGCTGGCAGACCGAGGCCTTCGTCGAGGTCTACTGCCGTGAGCGGACCGCTCCCGAGGAGATCCTCGCCAGCCTGCGCCAGTTCCCCGAGGTGGTCGCCGCCTGGACGGTCACCGGCGACCCGGACGCCCTGGTGCACCTGCGGGCCGCCGACATGCGCCACCTGGAGGGCGTCATCGAGCGCATCCGCAGGGAGCCCGGCGTCCAGCGCAGCCGCTCCTCCGTGGTCCTCTCCCAGCTGATCGGCTGATCCGCCCGGCGATCCGCCGCGCGCACGCAGGAATCCTGCGCGGACCGGCCCGAAGACGCTCGAAACCTGCCTGACCAGCCGCGTTCGGACGCGCGTCGCACCCCCTCCGCTGCCTAGGCTGATCAGGTCCGGGCGTCGCGGTGAACACTCCCGCCGGCCGGATCCCCCCGACACCCCACAGCCGAGAGGGACAGCCGTGTCCGCAGTACCCGACCGCATGCACCGGCCCGACAACGAACTGGTCGACCTGGTTTTCGACTACATGCGGGAGCGGCTGCAGTACGACCCCGTCCCCCTCGACCACCCCGGTGACGGCGAGCACCTGCGCGCCCAGCTGGCCGGCCTGATGAACCCGGACGGCAACGACCCGGCCGACGTGCTCAAGCTGTACGACCACGAGCTGTCCCGCGCGGTCATCTCCGCCGACAGCCCGCGCTACCTGTCCTTCATCCCGTGCGCCCCCACCAAGGCCGCGCTGCTGTTCGACATGGTCGTCTCCTGCGCCTCCCTCCAGGGCATCTCCTGGCTGGAGGCGGCCGGCGCGATCGCCGCCGAGAACCAGGTGCTGCGCCTGATCGCCGACCGTGCGGGCCTGCCCGAGACGGCTGGCGGCTGCTTCGTCTCCGGTGGCTCGGCGGGCAACCTGTCCGCGCTGGTGGTCGCCCGTGACACCGCCCGCCGCAAGCTCGGCGTCGGCCCCGAGGCGCGCCTGCGGATAGCCGTCGCCGACCAGGTGCACTCGTCGGTCAAGAACACCTTCAACATCATCGGCGTCGAGGCCTTCAAGGTCCCGACGGTGAACCGGCAGTTCACCGGCGAGGCGCTGCGCGCCGCGCTGGCCGCCGACCCCAACCCGGAGACGGTGATCGCGGTCGTCGGCACCGGCGGCACCACCAACGAGGGCATCGTCGACGACCTCCAGGGCCTCTCCGAGGTCGCCCGCGAGCGCGACATGTGGTTCCACGTGGACGGGGCCTACGGCGGCGCGGGCCTGTTCGCCCCCTCGGTCCGCGCCCGCTACAACGGCATCGAGCACGCCGACTCCTTCGTGGTGGACCCGCACAAGTGGCTGTTCGCCCCGTTCGACTGCGCCGCGCTGATCTACCGCAACCCGCAGCTCGCCCGTGCCGTGCACACCCAGGACGCCTCCTACCTCGACGTCCTGCACACCGAGGGCGACGAGTGGAACCCCACCGACTACGCCTACCACCTGACCCGGCGCGCCCGCGGCCTGCCGCTCTGGTTCTCGCTCGCCGTGCACGGCACCCAGGCGTATACCGACGCCATCGAGACCGGCCTCAAGCTGGCCCAGGACACCGCGCAGCTGATCCGCGAGACCGAGCACCTGGAGCTGCTGTTCGACCCGCAGCTCTCCGCCGTCTGCTTCCGCCGCAAGGGCTGGACCAACGACGACTACTACCGCTGGTCGCACCAGCTGCTCGCGGACCAGATCGGCTTCGTCACGCCCACCGGCTGGGACGGCGAGACGGTCGCCCGCTTCGCGTTCCTGCACCCGGGCACCACGATGGAGATGGTCCGGGAGATCCTGGACACCATGGCCTGAGCCGCAGCCTGACGCGACGACCCCCACCGGACGCCCCGGTGGGGGTCGTCGCGTTTGTTCTCGCGTTGTTCTCGCGTTGTCCAAGGAGCGCCTGTCAGAGGAACGCGCCGCTCGGCAGGTACGGCGCCGGCGGCCGCATCCCGTGCAGGCCGACGTAGCCCCGCGGCTCCGGCGTGAGCCCCACCTCCAGGCCGACGTCCAGCGCCCACTCCTGCTCGGCGGTCAGGAACTCCACGCGCGCCCGTGCCCCCTCCGGCACCCGGGACAGCGCCTCGCGCAGCAGCCGGACGGCGATCCGCTTGGTGGTGGCGGCCAGCAGCTTCACCGCACCGCCGTCCCGGTAGCAGTAGCCAGTGCCGGCGAGCGAGTCGGCGATCAGCAGTTCCTCGAAGTGGCCCAGCATCAGCTCGTGGTCCGGCCCGTGCGCGGAGCCGCGCAGCCGCCGGTCCACCGAGTCCAGCAGGTGCCGGTGGGTCGCGTTGCCGCGGTGCACCGGGATGTCCCCGGGGTCGACAAGCCCGGCCCGGTCCACCCGCCCGCTCAGCCGCATCGCCGGGTGCAGCGTGAACCCGGCCAGCCGGTAGCGGCGGGCCGCCGCCGGGGACCCCGACACGCAGACCATCCCGCGCAGGCACCCGCGCCCGTGCGCCGCCGCCCGTTCCAGCAGCAGCCGCCCGACGCCCTTGCCCTGCGCCTGCGGCCGGACCACGAACAGGGAGGGCATCCACAGCCCCTCCCGGCGCAGCGACAGCACCGCGCCGACCGCCTCGCCGCCGCTCTCCGCCAGCCAGCAGCCCTGCGGGTCGGTGCGGGCCAGGTGGCGGGTGCGGGCCAGCAGCACCGGCGTCGGCGCCGCGGCCGGAGCGGGGCCGTCCGGACCGGCGGACGCGGCGAGGGAGATCTCCTGGACGGTCTCCGCGTCGGCGGCGGTGTCCCTGACCGGGCGAAGGATCATGCCCACCATCCTGGCGTCCGCCGGGCCGCCGCGCGGCGGGTTCGCCCGGATCGGCGGCTCGGGCGGTGTCCGGGTCATCCGGGTTGTGCGAGCATTGGGGCGTAGGGGACGCGGGTGGCACACCCGGCCCACGGAAATTCCGCCGCCGAAAGGCCGGGAAAATCGCCACCGTCCGGGAAATGAATCCGGAGGGCCGGTGGTTGGCACTGGCGGCAGACCGTCGTCAAAGACCGGGAGAAAGCAGATGACCGTCCAGGACGAGACCACCGTCGAGAGTGGCATCCTCCTCACCGATGCCGCCGCGGCCAAGGTCAAGGCCCTGCTGGAGCAGGAAGGCCGCGACGACCTCGCGCTGCGCGTCGCCGTCCAGCCCGGTGGCTGCTCCGGCCTGCGTTACCAGCTGTTCTTCGACGAGCGCTCGCTCGACGGCGACGTGATCAAGGACTTCAACGGTGTGAAGGTCGTCACCGACCGGATGAGCGCCCCGTACCTGGGCGGCGCCACCGTCGACTTCGTCGACACCATCGAGAAGCAGGGCTTCACGATCGACAACCCGAACGCCACCGGCTCCTGCGCCTGCGGCGACTCGTTCAGCTAAGCCCGAGCAGCTGAGCCTGAGCTACTGAAGGCGGCCCCGGGGAGCACCCCGGGGCCGCCTTCGTCGTTCGACCGGTTACTGCCCGGCGATGTCGGGGGAGACCGGGTCCGGGCCCATGTGCGGGTCGGAGTCCAGCGGGATCTCGTGGCCGCTCGACAGGTCGGTCACCGTCCGCCCGGCCAGCGGCTGGCGCAGGTCGGCGGTCACCGTCTGCCGCTTGGCCAGCTCGCTGCACACCTGCCCGGACGGCACCGGCGCCGCCACCACGACCGCGACGTCGACCCGGCCCGGGTGCGACTCATCCGCCTTCAGCGCGTACTTCTGGCAGACCCCGCCGTAGAAGTAGACGGTCAGGTGGTTGGTGCCGTCCACCCGGTAGGTGGTCGCCGGGCGCGCGCCCGGCACCGTCCCGGCCGGGTTCGGCTCGCCGACCGCGATGCCGTTGCCCGGCGGAGTGGCCGCCGTGGGCTGCGCCGGGGCCGGCGGCGCCGAGCCCGGGGCGGTGCCGGCCGGCTTCGGGGCCTGGCTCGGCATGTCCGCGCCGGTGGAGGCGCTCGCCGTCGGCGCTCCGGCGGACCCGGTGGCCGACGGGCTCGCGGACGGGCTGCCGGACGGCGTCGGCGCCACCGGGGAGCCCGACGCCGACGCCGAAGCCGACGCCGTGGCCGCCGCCTCCGAGGACGACTTGCCGTCCCCGTTGCACCCGGCCACCGTCACCGCCGCCGCCAGCACCAGACCCGCCAGCGCCACCGTCCGTCGACCGCGCGGCATCCTCTCCTGATCCATCTGCACATCCTCCCGAGGGCTCAGCGGCGCCGCCTCAACGGCCCTACCGCGCGGATGTGACGTGGCCCGGACGGATCCGGTTCCCGCCCGGGCACCAGGAGTCCCTGCCTGGAGTGTCAGACGCCGTACTCGCCCATCCCGGCGACCAGCCGCTGTGCGCCGGAGGGGACGCGGAACCCCGCCCGCGCGGGGGCGCTCGGCTCCGGGCCGGCCGCCAGCAGCGGCCAGAACCGCCGCAGCCGCCGGGAGGAGTTCACCAGCGCGTCGAGGGTCTCGCCGTCCGCGTCGCCGCGCAGCACGAGGGGCGAGGAGTGACTGGGCATCATCGGGCACCGCTCCGATCCACTGTCGTGCCGTGGCCGCACCGCCACGGTCACCGAGGAGCCCTGCCGGGTCCGGCACGGCCCGTCCCCGCCGACCCTAGGACGACCTTCCGCCCCCCACCAGTGCTACCCGGAGGTAGTACACGTTCGCCCGTCCGCCGTGCCTTTTACGGCACTCTTGCTGCCCTCATGCCTTCGACCGGTACCGTGAATGGGTTCAACCCGTGCTTGTCCATGGCCCTGCCGCCATCCTGAGGAGACCTCCCGTGCGTATCGCCGTCGCCGGCTCGATCGCGACCGACCACCTGATGACCTTCCCCGGCCGGTTCGCCGACCAGCTGGTCGCCGAGCAGCTGCACACCGTGTCGCTGTCCTTCCTGGTCGACACCCTGGACATCCGCCGAGGCGGCGTCGCCCCGAACATCGCGTTCGGCATGGGTGTGCTCGGACTCCGCCCGATCCTCGTCGGCGCGGCCGGGGCGGACTTCGCCGAGTACCGCAGCTGGCTGGAGCGCAACAACGTGGACTGCCACTCGGTCCACATCTCGGAGACCCGGCACACCGCCCGGTTCATGTGCACCACGGACGAGGACCACAACCAGATCGCCTCGTTCTACACCGGCGCCATGGCCGAGGCCCGCAACATCGAGCTGAAGCCGATCGCCGACCGGGTCGGCGGCCTCGACCTCGTGCTGATCGGTGCCGACGACCCGCAGGGCATGGTCCGCCACACCCAGGAGTGCCGCACCCGTGGCTACGCCTTCGCCGCCGACCCCTCCCAGCAGCTGGCCCGCCTGGAGGGCGACGACATCCGCGAGATCGTCGACGGCGCCGCGTACCTGTTCACCAACGAGTACGAGGCCGCGCTGATCGAGAGCAAGACCGGTTGGGACGCCGATGAGATCCTGACCCGGGTCGGCACCCGGATCACCACCCTGGGCAGCAAGGGCGTCCGGATCGACCGCAAGGGCGAGCCGTCCATCCTGGTCGCCTGCGCCCCCGAGGAGGGCAAGGTCGACCCGACCGGCGTCGGCGACGCCTTCCGGGCCGGCTTCCTGGCCGGTCTCTCCTGGGAGCTGGAACTGGAGCGCGCGGCCCAGCTCGGCTGCATGCTCGCCACCCTGGTGATCGAGACCGTCGGCACCCAGGAGTACGAGCTGCGCCCGGCCGCCTTCCTGAAGCGCTTCGAAGGCGCCTACGGCGCCGAGGCCGCCGCCGACATCCGCGCGCACCTGGTCAAGTAGTCCGCCGTACCAGGTAGGCCGAGCCCCGGTCGCCGCCGAAGTCGGCGGCCGGGGCCTCGCCCACGTACTCCTGCCCGCGCATCTCGCACCAGGCCGGGATGTCCAGCCGCGCCGCCTCGTCGTCCGCGAGCACCGCGACCGTCCCGCCGGCCGGCACCTCGCCGATCCGCTTCGCGAGCTCGATCACGGGCAGCGGGCAGCGCTTGCCGAGCGCGTCGATCACCAGGGTCTCGGCCGTGGTGGCCTTCGGCGCCGGCAGGTCCAGCCCGAGCGGCGCCCGGACGCCCGCCACCACCTCCGGCAGGACGGTCAGGAAGCGCTCGACGTCCGCTTCGGCCGTGCCGTAGGGCAGCGAGACCCGGACGTTCCCCTCGGTGAGCACCCCCATCGCGGCCAGCACATGGCTCGGGGTGAGCGTGGACGAGGTGCAGGACGAGCCGGACGAGACCGCGAAGCCGGCCCGGTCCAGTTCGGTGAGCAGCACCTCGCCGTCCACGTACAGGCAGGAGAAGGTGACGATGTGCGGCAGCCGCCGCACCGGGTCGCCGACCACCTCCACCTCGGGCACCAGCTGCGGCACCCGGGCCCGGATCCGCTCCACCAGCGCGTGCAGCCGGGCGTTCTCCTGTTCGGCCTCGGCCCGGACGGCCCGCAGCGAGGCGGCGGCGGCCACGATCGCCGGGACGTTGACGTAACCGGGCACCCGGCCGCCCTCGCGCTCGTCGGCCGGCAGCGGCGACGCGTACCGGACGCCCTTGCGCACCGCGAGCACCCCGACCCCGGGCGGCCCGCCCCACTTGTGCGCGCTCGCGGTCAGCAACGACCACCCGGCGGGGACGTCCACCCGGCCGGCGCTCTGGGCGGCGTCGACCAGCAGCGGGACCTGCGCCTCCCGGCAGAACCCGGCGACCTCCTCGACCGGCTGGACGGTGCCCACCTCGTGGTTGGCGCTCTGCAGCACGGCCAGCGCGGTGTCCGCCCGGAGCAGCCCGGCGAAGCCGTCGGCCGAGACCCGCCCGGTCCGGTCCACCGGCACCACCGAGACGCTGCCCCCGTCGGCCTCTCCCCCAGCCTCCGGCCGGGGGGACCCCCATCGCTCCGCGACGTGCAACACGCTGGAGTGCTCCACCGCCGAGTGCACCAGGTGCCCGCCGCGCCGCCGGTTGCCGGCCAGGGCGCCCAGCATGCCGAGTTGCACGGCCTGCGTCCCGCTCGCGGTGAAGGCGATCTCGTCCGCCCGGGCGCCGAGCACCGCGGCCACCGTCTCGCGGGCGGCGTCCAGCAGCATCCGGGCCTGCCGCCCGGACCGGTACAGTCGCGCCGGATCGGCCCACCCCTCGTCCAGTGCGGCGGTCAGGGCCTGCCGCGCGACGGGGTGGAGCGGCGCCGTCGAAGCCACGTCGAAGTACACGGTCACATTTAACGCCACACGCGGGGGTGTTCGGGCTTGTCGGCGATGCCTATCGGCCGTCAGTCGATCACCCCGAATGTCCGCTTCGTCCGCGTCCGACGGACCGTCACCCCCGCTGTCCGAGGTGACCCCCCGATCGGGCGTACGGACCTCGAATGCCTGCGGTGACCTGCGGCGCAGCCCTTGCCGGGCCTGATCGGGCGACCGGGCGGCGCGTTACCGGGGGCTGCCCGTCAGGAGCGCATAAGGCTGGAGTAGGGTTTGGCCCGCATAAGCATTCAAACCGTGCCCGTGGACGGGTCGCCGGGGAGGCTCACAATCCTCCACGGGGCGACGCGAAGGCGGGCGAGACTTCGGGAAGGCGCTACGTGAGTCCCAACGGCTCCGACCGCTCGCCGCGGCGCACGATGCGGCGGAAGCTGCCTCAGGCGCTGGCACTGGGCCTCGTCATCGCGACCGCCACCGGCTGCTCGGCCAACGACCTCCCCAGGCTTGGCCTCCCGAGCCCCGTCACCAAGGAAGGGCCGTTGGTCCTCCAGATGTGGCAGGGGTCCTGGATCGCGGCGCTGGTGGTCGGCGTACTGATGTGGGGTCTGATCATCTGGAGTGTGATCTTCCACCGGCGCAGCCGCACCGGCGTGGAGATCCCCCCGCAGACCCGGTACAACGTGCCCATCGAGGCGCTCTACACCGCGGTCCCCATCATCATCGTGTCGGTGCTCTTCTACTTCGTCGCCCGTGACGAGTCGAGGCTGACCGCCGTCTCCGAGAAGCCGCAGCACGTCGTCAACGTGGTCGGCTTCCAGTGGAGCTGGGCGTTCAACTACGAGAACACCGAGACCCCCGACCCGGCCAACAAGGACGCCGCGTACGAGGTGGGCACCCCCAACAACGCGCCGACGCTCTGGCTGCCGGTCAACGAGACGGTGCAGTTCCGTCTCACCTCGCGTGACGTCATCCACGACTTCTGGCCCGTCAACTTCATGATGAAGATGGACGTCGTGCCGGGCGTGGTGAACAAGTTCGAGGTCACCCCGACCGTCAAGGGCGAGTACAGGGGCAAGTGTGCCGAGCTCTGCGGCACCGACCACTCGCGCATGCTCTTCAACGTCAAGGTCGTCGACCGCGTCGACTACGACAAGCACCTGACGGACCTCCGGGCCAAGGGCCAGAACGGCGCGGTGCCTTCGGGCGTCATCACCATGGGAAGTGAAGAGAAGTGACCATCCTCAACGAGCCCGCCGCGGCCGGCGGGGGCGCCGAGGCCGTCACGGTCGGGGCGCAGCGGACCCGGAAGCCGGGTTCGACCATCATCAAGTGGCTGACCACCACTGACCACAAGACGATCGGCACCCTGTACCTGGGCACGTCGTTCGCCTTCTTCCTGATCGGTGGCATCCTCGCCCTGGTCATGCGCGCCGAGCTTGCTCGTCCCGGGACCCAGATCCTGTCGAACGAGCAGTTCAACCAGGCGTTCACGATGCACGGCACGATCATGCTGCTGATGTTCGCGACGCCGCTGTTCGCCGGCTTCGCGAACTGGATCATGCCGCTGCAGATCGGCGCCCCGGACGTGGCGTTCCCGCGTCTGAACATGTTCGCGTACTGGCTGTACCTCTTCGGTTCGGTCATCGCCGTCGGCGGCTTCCTCACCCCGAACGGTGCGGCCAGCTTCGGCTGGTTCGCCTACTCGCCGCTGTCGGACGCCGTGCACTCGCCGGGTGTCGGCGGCGACATGTGGATCATGGGTCTGGCCTTCTCCGGCTTCGGCACGATCCTCGGTGCGGTCAACTTCATCACCACCATCATCTGCATGCGCGCGCCCGGCATGACGATGTTCCGGATGTCGATCTTCACCTGGAACGTCCTGCTGACCGCCGTGCTGATCCTGCTGGCCTTCCCGGTGCTGGCCGCCGCGCTGTTCGCCCTGGAGGCGGACCGCAAGTTCGGGGCGCACGTGTTCGACCCGAACAACGGCGGGTCGCTGCTGTGGCAGCACCTGTTCTGGTTCTTCGGCCACCCCGAGGTGTACATCATCGCGCTGCCGTTCTTCGGCATCGTGTCGGAGATCATCCCGGTCTTCAGCCGCAAGCCGATGTTCGGCTACTCCGGTCTGATCGCGGCCACCATCGCGATCGCCGGTCTGTCCGTGACGGTGTGGGCCCACCACATGTACGTCACCGGCCAGGTGCTGCTGCCGTTCTTCTCCTTCATGACCTTCCTCATCGCGGTCCCGACCGGTGTGAAGTTCTTCAACTGGGTCGGCACCATGTGGAAGGGCTCGCTGAGCTTCGAGACCCCGATGCTCTGGACGGTCGGCTTCCTGGTCACCTTCCTCTTCGGTGGTCTGACCGGTGTTCTGCTGGCCTCCCCGCCGATCGACTTCCACGTCTCGGACTCGTACTTCGTCGTCGCGCACTTCCACTACGTGGTCTTCGGCACCGTCGTCTTCGCGATGTTCGCCGGCTTCCACTTCTGGTGGCCGAAGATGACCGGCAAGATGCTGGACGAGCGTCTCGGCAAGATCACCTTCTGGACGCTGTTCTTCGGCTTCCACGCCACCTTCCTGGTGCAGCACTGGCTCGGCGCGGAGGGCATGCCCCGCCGCTACGCCGACTACCTGGCCTCGGACGGCTTCACCACGCTGAACACCTTCTCGACGATCGGCTCGTTCGTCCTCGGTCTGTCGATCCTGCCGTTCCTCTACAACGTCTGGAAGACGGCCAAGTACGGCGAGAAGATCGAGGTCGACGACCCGTGGGGCTACGGGCGCTCGCTGGAGTGGGCGACCTCCTGCCCGCCGCCGCGGCACAACTTCCTGACGCTGCCCCGGATCCGTTCCGAATCCCCGGCCTTCGACCTCCACCACCCGGAGATCGCCGCGCTGGACTACCTGGAGAACCACGGCGAGCCGGCCAAGCACCTCGCCGGTGTGACCCCCGCGAAGTACGACGCGCCGCAGCTGGGCAAGGGCAAGAAGGAAGGCGACGTCTGATGAAGGAACAGGGAAAGATCTTCCTCGGCCTGTCGGTCTTCGTCCTCGCGATGGCGATCACCTACGGCCTGTGGACCAACCACTCGGACCTCGGGATCGAGGCGGCCGGTACCACCGCGCTGTTCCTCGCCTTCGCGCTGTGTGCCTTCATCGGCTACTACCTCGCCTTCACCGCCCGCCGGGTGGACAGCGGCGCGGGTGACAACCCCGAGGCCGAGGTCGCGGACGACGCCGGTGAGCTGGGCTTCTTCGCCCCGCACAGCTGGCAGCCGCTCTCGCTGGCGCTCGGTGGCGCGCTCGCCTTCATGGGCGTGATCTTCGGCTGGTGGCTGATGTTCTGGGCGGCGCCGATCATCGTGATCGGTATCTTCGGCTGGGTCTTCGAGTTCTACCGGGGCGAGAACCAGAACCAGTAGGGTTCCGCTTCCTAGCAACAGGGCCGGTCCTCCCGCACGGGGGGACCGGCCCTGTTGCGTCCTCGGGGTGAGCGAACCACTCAGCCGGGTGAACGGGGGGTCGCTCGGATGTCGCTCCGGCTCACGTGGTTCCTACGATCTGAGCAATCGTGCGAACCCTCGGAGGCGGTCATGGCCGACAGGCGCGGAATCGCAGCTCTCGGCGGCATCTCGCTGACTCTCGCAGTGCTGACCCCGCTCGCCGCCTGCTCCGGCGGAGACGAACCCGCCAGGCCCCACAAGGTCGACGCGGCCCGGCTCGTCCGTCTCTCGGCCGAGGGCAAGGTCGACCCGTCCCAGTCGGTCACCGTGACCGCCGTGCAGGGCAGCCGGCTGACCGACGTCACCGTGGTCGGCCCGGACGGCCGGGTGGTGGCCGGCAAGCTCGCCGAGGACCAGCGCAGCTGGCAGACCACCGGCCGGCTGAAGGCCTCCACCGCCTACACCGTCCGGATCGCCGCCGACGACGGCAAGGGCGGCCGGGGCGACACCACCGCGGGCTTCAGCACCCTCGCCGCCCAGCGCCTGCTCACCGCCAAGCTGGGCCCGGACTCCTCCGGCACCGGTGTCTACGGGGTCGGCCAGCCGCTCACCGTGCAGCTCTCCGAGGCGGTGAAGGATCCGCAGGCCCGTCAGGAGGTCGAGCGGGCCCTCACCATCACCTCCCAGCCCGCCGTCACCGGCGCCTGGTACTGGGTGGACGACAAGAACCTGCACTTCCGCCCGCAGGAGTACTGGCCGGCCGGTACCACCGTGGGCCTGGCCTTCGACGGCACCGGCAGCCGGATCGCCGACGGCCTCTACGGCGGTGACCGCAGCAGCCTGAAGCTGCGGATCGGGGCGCGGGTCGAGTCTGTGGTCGACGCCGCGGCCCACGAGCTCACCGTCAAGCGCGACGGCGCGGTGATCCGGACCATCCCGGTGACCACCGGCAAGCCCGGCTTCGACACCCGCAACGGCGTCAAGGTGGTGCTCGGTCAGGAGCGCTCGGTCCGGATGAGCGGCGAGACGATCGGGATAGCGGCCGGCAGCTCGGAGTCCTACGACCTGAACGTCGAGTGGGCCACCCGGGTGACGTGGAGCGGCGAGTACGTCCACGCGGCGCCCTGGTCCGTCGGCTCGCAGGGCGTGGACAACGTCAGCCACGGCTGCACCGGCATGAGCACCGACAACGCCAAGTGGTTCTACGAGAACACCCGGGTGGGGGACCTGGTGACGGTGGTCAACAGCCGCGGCGCCACGATGGAGCCGTTCGGCAACGGCTTCGGGGACTGGAACGTCTCCTGGGCGGACTGGGTCAGGCACAGCGCCCTCGGACAGCCCGTCAGCACCACCGTCCCGCTCTCCCAGGCTCCCGCCGCCGGGATGATCCGCCCGGAGATCTGAGCGGCCCTCAGCCCTCCCGGAAGGCCAGCCGCAGGGCGGTCTCCACCGCGGCCAGGGCGTCCGCGGGCGACAGCCCGAGCCGGTGTGCCCGCTCGGCGTACTCGGTCGCCGCGGCGGCGGCGAGCCGGTGCGCGGTGTCGCCGGTGGCGGCGATCAGCGTGCCGCGCCGGCCGTGCGTCTCCACCACGCCGTCCGCCTCCAGCTCCCGGTACGCGCGGGCGACCGTCCCGGCGGCCAGCCCCAGTTCCTCGGCCAGGGCCCGGACGGTGGGCAGCCGCAGCCCGACCGGCAGTTCGCCGGACCGGGCCCGCTCGGCGATCTGGGCCCGGATCTGCTCGTACGGGGGAGTGGTGGAGGCGGGGTCGACGGTCAGCTGCACAGGAGCTCCAGGGATGCGAGGGGTCATGGCGAACCGGGAACGCCCGAGGGCCGCCGACCAGAAGAAGTCTGGTCAGCGGCCCTCGGGTGTGACGCTGCGGTGCGTACGGGATCAGTGGTGGCCGTGGCCGCTGGTGATCTCGTGGTGCTCCTCGGCGGTGGGCTTGGGGATCTGGCTGCCCTCGCCGTAGAAGCCGCGGGACAGCTTGGCCCGGGTGCGGGTGAAAACGCCGGCCTTGCGGGCCACGCCGTTCTCGTCCCGCTGGGCCGGCAGCTCGACCGGCTGGATCTGCTCGTGCGCGGTGAGCTTGTAGAGGTCCTGCTGCGGCAGCTGCGCGTGCACCTCGACGAACTCGCCGTGCGGCAGGCGCTTGATGACGCCCGTCTCGCGGCCGTGCAGCACCTTCTCCTTGTCGCGGCGCTGGAGGCCGAGGCACCAGCGCTTGGTGACGATGAAGGTGATGACCGGGACGGCGAAGAAGCCGACGCGGACGAAGTAGGTGATGGCGTTGAGCGACAGGTGCAGGTGGGTGGCGAACAGGTCGTTGCCACCACCGATCAGCAGCACCAGGTACAGGCTGATCCAGGCGGCACCGAGCGCGGTACGGACCGGGGCGTTGCGCGGGCGGTCCAGGATGTGGTGCTCGCGCTTGTCGCCGGTGATCCAGCCCTCGATGAACGGGTAGGCGCCGATCGCGACCAGCACCAGCGGGAAGACCACCATCAGCGGGATGAAGACACCCAGGTTGAGGGTGTGGCCGCCCCAGACGCTGATCTCCCAGCCCGGCATGACACGGATCAGGCCCTCGGAGAAGCCCATGTACCAGTCCGGCTGGGCGTCGGTGGACACCTGGTCGGGGCGGTACGGGCCGTACGCCCAGATCGGGTTGATCGAGGCGATCGCCGAGATGGCGGCGATGATGCCGAACACCAGGAAGAAGAAGCCACCGGCCTTGGCCATGTAGACCGGCATCAGCGGCATGCCGACGACGTTCTTCTCGGTCTTGCCCGGGCCCGCCCACTGGGTGTGCTTGTGGTAGAAGACCAGGATCAGGTGCGCCACCAGCAGGCCGAGCATGATGCCCGGGATCAGCAGCACGTGGATGGTGAAGAACCGCGGCACGATGTCGTGGCCCGGGAACTCGCCCCCGAACAGGAACATCTGGAGGTAGGTGCCGACCAGCGGGGTCGCCAGGAGGGCACCCTCCATGAACCGGATACCGGTACCGGACAGCAGGTCGTCGGGCAGCGAGTAGCCGAAGAAGCCGTCGAACATGCCCAGGATCAGCAGCAGGAAGCCGAAGACCCAGTTGATCTCACGCGGCTTGCGGAACGCGCCGGTGAAGAACACGCGCATCATGTGCACGAGCATCGCGGCCACGAAGACCAGCGCGGCCCAGTGGTGGATCTGGCGGATCAGCAGACCGCCGCGGATCTCGAAGCTGATGTCCATCGTCGACGCGTACGCCTCGGACATCGAGATGCCCTTGAGCGGAACGTACGAGCCGTTGTAGATGACCTCGCCCATGCTGGGCTTGAAGAACAGCGTCAGGTAGACGCCGGTCATGATGATGATGATGAACGAGTAGAGGCAGATCTCGCCCAGCATGAAGGACCAGTGGTCCGGGAAGATCTTGCGCAGGTTGGCCTTGGCGAGGGAGTAGATCCCCAGCCGGCCGTCCGTCCAGTCAGCCGCGGCCTCCCACTTGTTGGCGGGGTTGGCGCGCGTGCTGGCGGGCTTGGCGGCACCGGAGGTGGTGCTGCTCGCGCTACTCATCGAGCACGCTCCCAGTAGCTCGGGCCGACGGGCTCGTCGAAGTCGCCGGTGGCGACCAGGAAGCCCTTCTCGTCAGTGGTGATCTTCAGCTGCGGCAGCGGGTGGCCGGCCGGGCCGAAGATGACGCGTGCACCGTCCGCCAGGTCGAAGGTCGACTGGTGGCAGGGGCAGAGCGCGTGGTGGGTCTGCTGCTCGTACAGGCTGATCGGGCAGCCGACGTGGGTGCAGATCTTGGAGTAGGCGAGGATGCCCTGGAAGCCCAGCTCCTTGGACGTGTCGTCCTTGATGTCCTCCGGCGCGATGCGCACCAGCATCAGGGCGTCCTTGGCGATCCGCTGCTGGAAGTCCTCGTCGTGGGTGTGCAGGCCCTGGGGCATGGCGAAGGTCAGCGAGCCGATCACGATGTCGTCGGCCGTCATCGGAGAGTTGGTGCTCATGTTGATGAGCTGCAGCGGCTTCTGCGGGGTCGCCTCCTTCCAGCCCGTGTCCTTCAGCTTCTTCTCGGGAAGCGGGCCGAGGTCGCGGAGCAGGACCACGCCGGAGAGCGGGACCAGCGCCATCGAGCCGATGAGGGTGTTGCGGATCATCTTGCGGCGGCCGAAGCCGGACTCGGCGGCGCCGGTCCTGAACTGCTGGATGACGTCCGCGCGGACCTCGTCGTCGGCCTCGATCGGGTGACGCTCGGCCGGCATCTCGACGTCCGACATCAGGGTGCGGGCCCAGTGGACCGCGCCCGCGCCGATCAGGAACAGGGCGACGCCCAGGGTCATGCCGAGCGCGAAGTTCAGCGCGCTGACGTGACCGAGCGGGAAGATGTAGACGATCTTGTCCGGATCGATGGCCACGTACGAGGCGATGAAGCCGACGGTGGCGAGCATCGAGATCACGAACATCAGCGAGACCTGGCGCTCGGCGCGCTTGGCGGCCCGCTCGTCGATGTCGGTGCGACGGGGCTCGTGGGCCGGCAGGCCCGGGTCGGCGAACGGGTCGCCGTGGTCGGCCACCTCGCCGGCGGAGCCGTGGGACTCCGGAAGCTTCTCTTCTGACATGTCGTGGCTCATGACTTCTTGGCCTTGGTGGTGTGGGCGGCGACCCAGATCGCGACCGCGATGAGCGTGCCGAGACCGAAGATCCAGCCGAACAGACCCTCGGTCACCGGACCGAGGCTGCCGAGCGTGAGACCACCGGGGTTGGGCTCATCGGAGGTGGTGTGGCGGACGAAGGCCACGATCTGCTTCTTCTGCTCCTCGGGCATGGTGGTGTCCGGGAACGACGGCATGTTCTGCGGGCCGGTCTGCATGGCCTCGTAGATGTGCTTGGCGTCCACGCCCTCCAGCGACGGGGCGTACTTGCCCTTGGTCAGGGCACCGCCCTGGCCGGCGAAGTTGTGGCACTGGGCGCAGTTGGTGCGGAACAGCTCGCCACCCTTGGAGATGTCCTCGGGGTTGGTCGAGGTGTACTGCTCCTTGGTCGGCGTGACCGGGCCGGGGCCGAGCGAGGACACGAAGGCGGCGAGCTGGTCGATCTCCGCCTGCGTGTAGATGTTCTGCTTGCGCGGCACCTGGGCGCCGGGCTGCTGGGCCGGCATGCGGCCGGTGCCGACCTGGAAGTCGACGGAGGCGGAGCCGACGCCGACCAGGCTCGGACCGTCGCTGCTGCCCTGGCCGTTCAGGCCGTGGCAGGAGGAGCAGCCCACGGCGAAGAGCTTCTTGCCCTCATCGATCGCGAGCGACTGCGCGGCGACGTCGGCCTGCGCCTTGTCGGCGGGCGCGAACGCGGCGTACAGCCCCCCGGTTGCCGCCAGGGCGAGAAGTAGGACGACCAGCGCCGCCAATGGGTGGCGCCGTCGTGCGGAGAGCTTTTTCACGGAATAACCCCGGTGTCAGGATCTGGTCGACTGGTGGTTGCACCCGGCGGCCGGTCTGGCCGGCACGAGGCTGCCTGTCTAGGGCTGCGCGCGCGGTCGGTCGGTGGGAGCGTCGCCACCGGCAGAAGCGGCCCTGCGCCGGTGAGGGCGGGGCCGGAGCCGGTGGCCAGCGACCTGATCAGCTGGTTACTTGATCAGGTAGATGGTCGCGAACAGGCCGATCCACACGACGTCGACGAAGTGCCAGTAGTACGACACCACGATGGCGGCGGTGGCCTGCTCGTGCGTGAAGCGCTTGGCTGCGTACGTCCGTCCCAGGACCAGCAGGAAGGCGATCAGACCACCCGTCACGTGCAGACCGTGGAAGCCCGTGGTCAGGTAGAACACCGTGCCGTACGGGTCGGAGGACAGCGAGAGGCCGTCCTCCTTGACCAGCGAGGTGTACTCGAAGATCTGACCGCCGATGAAGATCGCGCCCATGATGAACGTGACCACGAACCAGGCGCGGAGCTTCTTCACGTCCCCGCGCTCGGCGGCGAACACGCCGAGCTGGCAGGTCAGCGAGGAGAGCACCAGGATCGTGGTGTTGACCGAGGAGAAGGGCACGTTGAGGGCGTGCGCCTTCTCGGTCCAGAACTCCGGCCCCTTCACGGAGCGGAGCGTGAAGTACATCGCGAAGAGGGCCGCGAAGAACATCAACTCGGAACTGAGCCAGACGATCGTTCCGACGCTGACCATGTTCGGCCGGTTGACCGATCCGTGCGCGTGCCCGGTTTCTACTGCTGTTGCTGTCGCCACGACGGACATTATGTCGGTCCCTTATTCCGTCTTCACGCCGGGGGGTGTCCCTCGGAGTGTCCGGTGCGTGCGGTATGCCCGCTTGGGGGGCGGCGGGGTGGCCGGACGGCACCTGAGCAGCGGCGTGTCCCTTTTCTGACGATTCCTCGGAGGGCTGTTCGACCCCGTTGCCCAGCGTGTCGTTGCCCGGTCGGCGCAGCGGCCGGAGGTAGGGGACGGGAGCATCCCGTCGGCCGTACGGGTGGACTGGGCGGGGCAGGGTGACGGGCCGTCCTCCGGACGGGTGAGCAACGGGCGCGGCGGCTTGAGAACCAACGTGCGCGAGGGGCCTCGGCGAGAGGGAAAACGGGAGTAGCATCCGGACCAGGCGAACGTGGTCCGGATCACACTTGAGGGAGCAGGGCCCATGGCGTACACGACCGACGAGACGCTCACCGTCCTCGTCTACAGCGACGACCGCAACACCCGCGAGCAGGTGCTGACGGCGCTCGGCCGCCGGCCCGCCGAGGACCTGCCGGAGCTGTCCTACCTGGAGTGCGCGACCACCCCCGCGGTGCTGAAGGCCCTGGAGAAGGGCGGCGTGGACCTCTGCATCCTGGACGGCGAGGCGGTGCCGGCCGGCGGGCTCGGGCTCGGGCGCCAGCTCAAGGACGAGATCTACGGCTGCCCGCCGGTGCTGGTGCTGATCGGCCGGCCGCAGGACTCCTGGCTGGCCGCCTGGAGCCGGGCCGACGCGGCGATCTCCCACCCGGTGGACCCGGTGGCGCTGGCCGGCGCGGTGGCCACGCTGCTGCGGGCGCGCCTGGCCAAGCGGGCGCCCGCCACCCGCTGAGCACTGCCGTCTCACTACTAGAGAAGGCAGCCCCGGAGGCGCCCCGCCGCTGGATAGGCTGACTCCATCCGTACGGGAGTCCCCGCTGTGGGGAACCGACAACAGCTGGAGTCAGCCATGGTGAACGCGAACCCTGCGAACGGCGGTACCGACCCCGCGCAGGTGGTCCGCACCTGGCCGGACCTCCTGGCGGCGCTGTTGAAGGGGGAGGACCTCGACCGCTCGGCCACCGCGTGGGCGATGGACCGGATCATGAGCGGCGAGGCGTCCCCCGTCCAGGTCGCCGGCTTCATGGTCGCGCTTCGGGCCAAGGGCGAGACCGTCGACGAGATCACCGGTCTGGTCGACGCGATGTACGCGCACGCCGAGCCGCTGGACATCCCCGGGCCTGCGGTGGACATCGTCGGCACCGGCGGCGACCGCGCCAAGACCGTCAACATCTCCACCATGTCGGCGATCGTCGCGGCGGCGGCCGGCGCCAAGGTGGTCAAGCACGGGAACCGGGCGTCCTCCTCGGCCAGCGGGTCCTCGGACGTGCTGGAGAAGCTCGGCATCAGCCTGGATCTGTCGGCCCGGCGGGTGGCCGAGGTGGCCGAGGAGGTCGGGCTCACCTTCTGCTTCGCGGCCCGGTTCCACCCGTCGATGCGGCACGCCGCCACCGCCCGGCGTGACCTCGGGGTGCCGACCGCGTTCAACATCCTCGGCCCGCTGACCAACCCGGCCAAGGTGACGGCGCACGCGGTCGGCTGCTTCGACACCCGGCTCGCCGGGCTGATCGCCGGGGTGCTCGCCCGGCGCGGCTCCAGCGCACTGGTGTTCCGCGGCGACGACGGCCTGGACGAGCTGACCGTCACCACCACCTCGCGGGTGTGGATCGTGCGGGACGGGACGGTCACCGAGACCGCCTTCGATCCGCGGGACGTGGGCATCGAGCTCGTCGGCATCGAGGCACTGCGCGGGGCGGACGCCTCGTACAACGCCGAGGTGGCCCGTCGGGTGCTGGCCGGGGAGCGCGGGCCGGTGCGGGACGCCGTCCTGCTGAACACGGCGGCGGCGCTGGTCGCGCTCGACCTGACCGGGGCGCCGCTCGCCGAGCAGCTGGCGGCCGGCATGGAGCGGGCCGCGGCGGCCGTCGACTCGGGTACGGCGCAGGAGCTGCTGCGGCGCTGGTCGGAGGCCACCAGCCGGATGTGACACGGCAGTTGGGGGCCCGCGGGAGTCGGGCGGTTTCTAGTGGTCGTTGCAACACGTGGTCGGTTGTCTAGGCCGCGAGGAGTTTAGCCAGACGCTCGGCTGGGGTTTCCCAGCCGAGCGTTTTGCGTGGGCGGCGGTTGAGCTGGTCGGCGACGGCGGCCAGGTGCTCGGGCGTGTGGACCGACAGGTCGGTGCCCTTGGGGAAGTACTGCCGCAGCAGGCCGTTCGTGTTCTCGTTGGAGCCGCGCTGCCAGGGACTGGCCGGGTCGCAGAAGTAGACCGGGATGTCGGTGGCCAGGCTGAACTCCGCGTGCCTGGCCATCTCGCTGCCCTGGTCCCAGGTCAGGGACCGCTTCAGCTGGACCGGGAGTGTCCGGGCGGTGGCCACTAGGGCGTCGCGGACGGTCTCGGCGGTGTGGTCGCCGGGCAGGTGCAGCAGCATCACGTAGCGGGTCGAACGCTCGACCAGGGTGCCGATCGCGGACTTGTGCTCCTTGCCGAGGATCAGATCGCCCTCCCAGTGGCCGGGGACGGCCCGGTCCTCGGCCTCGGCGGGGCGCTCGCTGATCATGACCATCGGGTCGGTGAAGCGGGAACGCCGGCAGTTGGCCTGCCGCTGGGGCCTGCGGCGGGCCCGGCCTGAGCGCAGGGCACCGGCGAGCTCGCGCCGCAGCTCGCCGCGGCCCTGGACGTAGAGCGCCTGGTAGACGGTCTCGTGGACCACGTGCATCTCCGGCCGGTCGGGGAACTGTCGACGTAGAGCGTGGCAGATCTGCTCCGGGCTCCACTGCTCGTCCAGCATCGCCTGGACGGCGGCGTGCAGCTCGGGGTTCTCGGTGATCTTGCGGGCCTTGGGGCGGGGCCGGCGAGCGTCCGCCCTGGCCTGGGCGGCGTGCGGACGGTAGTGCCACTGCCCGCGAGTGCCCTCGGTGCGGTTGCGGCGGATCTCCCGGCTGATGGTGGACGGACTGCGGCCCAGCTCCGCGGCGATGGCCCGCACGGTGGCCTTCTCCCGCAGCCGGTCGGCGATGTGGATCCGCTCGTCCTCGCTCAGATACCGGGAGACACCGGAAGGCGGCACCACCATGCGAATCGGTGGTGCCGCCTTCTGCCGCTGCTCGGCTCCGCGGCCGTGACGCCACTTCTGGCCGGTCCGGCGGGCGATGCCGACGATCCGGCACGCCTCGGTGTTCGTGTAGCCCTGCTGCATGAGCCGGGAGTATGCCTCCCGTTCCCGGCGCAGCTTCACAGGCCCCTGGGCCGTCCGGTCCTTGCGGATCTCGAAGTCCAATGCATCCCCTGAACTGGGGTGTTGCAACGACTCCTAGAACCCAAGTCGCTCCCGCGGGCCCTTCGCCGTGTCCGAATGGTGGATGTCCGTTTGACCGCTCGCCGGACGCGAACCTAGAGTCTTCGCCAGGTCATGAGTGACAGCGTCAAGCCCCAGCTTGCTGTCCGGCAACCCTCCGTCCGTGGCGGGGTGCCCTGGGTGAGGACCGGGTCGCGCGGCAGTCCGTCCGTGCGGCAAGCGCGGACGCCCGGTGACCAGCACTCCCGGGGTCCCTCGACCTCAGATGGAGTGCATCCTCATGTCTTCTCTCGCCACCGAGACCTGTGCCCCGCTCGCCGTCCTCGGCCACGACGTCCAGGTCCCGCTGGCCGGCGGTGGGAAGGTCGGCTACGCGGCGCTCGACTACGCGGCCAGCTCCCCGGCGCTCCAGCGGGTGTGGGACGACGTCGCCGCGTACGCCCCTTACTACGGCAGCGTGCACCGCGGCGCCGGGTACCTCTCCCAGCTGTCCACCGACCTGTTCGAGCAGAGCCGCCTGACCGTCGAGGAGTTCCTCGACCTCCGCGAGGGCGACCAGGTGGTGTTCACCCGGGCCACCACCGACTCGCTCAACCTGCTCGCCGCCGCCGTGCCGGCCGGCACCCGGGTGTTCGCCTTCGAGACCGAGCACCACGCCTCGCTGCTGCCGTGGGCCCACGCGGGGCTGAGCGTCACCTACCTGCGTGCGCCGCGCTCGCACGCCGAGGCCGTCGCCGCGCTGGACGCCGCGCTCGCCGCGGCGCCCGAGGGCCCCAGGCTGCTCTGCGTCACCGGGGCCTCCAACGTCACCGGTGAGCTGTGGCCGGTCGCCGACCTGACCGCGACCGCGCACCGGCACGGCGCCCGGGTCGTGCTGGACGCCGCGCAGCTCGTCCCGCACCACCGGGTCTCGGTGGCCGAGCTGGACGTCGACTGGATCGCCTTCTCCGGCCACAAGATCTACGCGCCGTTCGGCGCCGGGGTGCTGGCCGGCCGGGCGGACTGGCTGGACGCGGCCGAGCCGTACCTGGCCGGCGGCGGCGCGACCCGGACGGTGGCCCGGGAGACCGACGGCTCGGTGGCCGTCGAGTGGCGCACCGGCCCGGCACGGCACGAGGCCGGCTCGCCGAACGTGATCGGCGCCTACGCCATCGCCTCAGCCTGCCGGGCGCTGTCCGAGGCGGGCTTCGACGCGCTGGAGGCCCGCGAGCAGGCGCTGATCGCCCGGCTGAAGGCGGGGCTGGCGGAGATTCCGCAGGTCAGGGTGCTGAGCCTGTTCGGCCCGGTCTCGGCGCGAGTGGGCGTGCTGTCCTTCGTCGTCCAGGGCTGGAACAGCTCGCACTTCTCGGCCGCGCTCTCCGCCGAGTACGGCATCGGCGTGCGGGACGGCCTGTTCTGCGCGCACCCGCTGGTGCGGACCCTGCTGAACGACGAGGCGCCGGCCGTGGTCTCGACGTGTGGCGCTCCCGACCCGTCGCTGCCGGGCGAGCGCAGCCTGAACGCGATCCGGGTGAGCTTCGGGGCCGGGACGCCGGACGAGCACATCGACCGCTTCCTGACCGCCGTCCGCGAGCTGGTCACGGACGGCGCCGCGTGGAACTACCGCAACGAGGACGGCCGTTGCGTCGCCGACACCCGTCGTTGAGGGGCCGCTACTCGTCGAGGCCGAGGGCGAACGCGGCCTCCAGGTCGTGCTGGGAGTAGGTGCGGAAGGCGATCTGGGTCTCGGTGTGGGCCACGCCCGGGATCTTGTTCAGCCGGCCCGGGATGACGTCGGCCAGGTCGTCGTGCCTGCGCACCCGGACCATCGCCACCAGGTCGTAGCCGCCGGTCACCGAGTACACCTCGCTGACGCCCTCGATGGCCGCGATGGCCTCGGCGATCTCCGGGATGCGGTCGACACTGGTCTTGATCAGGACGATGGCGGTGATCACAGTTCCGGCTCCTTCGTGGGGTGCCGACAGGGTATCGGGCGTCAGCCGGGTCGTCGCGGGGGACGGCCGACCACGGTGCAGGCGTAGAGGAAGCCGGCCGAGAAGCCGATCACGTGGACCAGATAGGCGACGCCGGGGCCGGCCGCGTGCACCGACCACCCCTGCAGGACGAACCAGAGGCCGAGCACCAGCCAGGCCGGGAAGCGCAGCGGCAGGAAGAGCAGCAGCGGGACGAGCGTGGTCACCCGGGAGCGCGGATGGAAGCGCAGGTAGGCGCCCAGCACGCCGGAGATCGCACCGGAGGCGCCGATCAGCACCCGGGTCGAGTCCGGCGAGTGCGCCTCGGCGAGGGCGAAGCCGTACGTGGCCAGGCTGCCGACGGCCAGGTAGAAGAGGGTGAAGCGGGCCCGGCCGAGCCGCCGTTCGACGGTGGGGCCGAAGACATAGAGGAAGAGCAGGTTGCCCGCCAGGTGCAGCCAGCCGGCGTGCAGGAAGAGCGCGCTGAGGACGGAGAGCGCCGGGTGCTTGCCCGGGGTGGCGGCGGCCGGGCAGCCGGGGACCGGGTCCTCGGCCAGCTGCTCGGCGGAGAGCGGGCGTCCGGCGAGCAGTTCGGCGGGGACGGCGCCGAAGCGCTGCTCGTACCGCTGCTCGGCGCAGACCCGGGCCTGCCCGCTGCCGTAGAGCGGGTTGAGCCCGGCGGCCGGGCCGAGCAGGAAGACCAGGGTGTTGACCGCGATGAGGGCGTAGGTGACCGCCGGGGCGGGCACGGCCGGGCCGCCGTCCCGCATGTCGGTGTGGCCGGGGGCCGCGAGCGCCATGCGGTCAAGCATCCCTCCGGGCGCCCTTTGTAACACCGTGTTGTACGGCAGGTGGACTAGAGCCCGACTCCCGCTCCGGATCCCGCGAACCGGTGGCCGTGATGGTTGCCCCAGGCAATAGGCTTGGGCCGGGCATTCCCGCCTCCCGCCGCCGACGCCGGGGCCCCGGGGGAGCGCCCAGCCCATCCAGGGACCACCCGAGAGGACCCCGATGACCGTCCCCGCCCTGACCGCCGAGACGCGCTGGCGCTGCACCCTGTGCGGCAACCTCACCCGCTTCGACGTGACCCGCACCGCGCGGGTGACCGAGTTCCTGCACTTCGACCTGGCCGGCGAGTCCAAGGTCGAGGAGACCGAGGTCCTGAACGAGACGATCGAGTCGGTGCGCTGCCGCTGGTGCAACGCGGTGGACCAGGTCGAGCTGGTCGCCCGCCCGGGGGCAGAGGGCGCTGAGGCAGAGGGCGCTGAGGCCGCGGCCGAACAGGGCTGATGCCCCGCCGGTGCGGTGGACGGCGCGCGGCGCGGGCGTCCGCCGCACGGGACAATACAGACAGGACGCACGGAGCGTGACGACAGCGGCGGCGGCCGCGGGGCCGTGCGCGTTGGACCAGGATCGGAGCCGAGGACGTGGTGGACGCAGCGAGGGAGCCCACCGGGCCGCAGGGGCGCCAGCCCGCTGCGGGCGGGCGGGCGCCGGCCGCTGAGGCGGCGGAGACCGTCGTCGGGGCCACCTCGTCCGAGGCCGTCGAGGCCGCCGAGGCCGGCTCCGGGGCCGAGGAGGCGGCGGGCCGCCCGGTCGAGAAGCTCGACCGGCCGCTGCCCGAGGGAGTACGCCGGCGCGTGGTCGGCCTGGCGGCGGACGCGCTCGGCGGAATGCCTCCGGGCGAGCTGCCGCAGAGCCTCCGTCAGTACGCGAAGTTCACCCCTGTGCGGCGCGCCAAGTACGCGGCCACCGCGCTGGCCGCGGCGCTGGAGTCGGAGCCGGCCTTCCGGGTGCGGATAGCGGAACGGCTGCGGCTCGGGCAGCCGGACCTGGTGAAGGCGCTGGAGTCGGGCAGCGTCCCCGGCGCCGCCGATCCGATGGACGTCGCGGCCGCCGCCTACCTGGTGCGGTCGGCGGGCTGGAGCCGGCTGGTCGCCGAGGCCGGCGAGGAGGCCGAGCGGGCCGACGCCGAGGGCGCGGCGGCGGAGGCGGCCCGGCTGGCGGAGAAGCTCCAGGCCGAGCTGACCGAGGTGCGTGCGGCCGCGCGGGCGGACCTGGACCGGCAGCGGGCCGAGTCGGAGGACGTCCGCCGGGAGGCCGACGCGCTGCGCCGGAAGATGCGGTCGCTGGAGAGCGACACCCGCCGGGCGCAGGCCGAGACCCGCCGGCTGGCCGGGGAGCTGGAGACGCTGCGGGCGCAGGCGGCGGCCGAGCGCAGCGCCGCCGAGAGCGAGGCGCGGCGGCTGCGGCACCGGGTCTCCGAGCTGGAGAACGCCGCCGAGCAGGGCCGCCGGTCGGCTCGCGAGGGGCGCAGCGTCGAGGACATGCGGCTGCGGCTGCTGCTGGACACCGTGCTGCAGTCGGCGCAGGGGCTCCAGCGGGAGCTGGCGCTGCCGGTGTCGCAGATCCGCCCGGCGGACCTGGTGGAGGCGGTGGTGCCGGGTGCGGCCTCGCCGCACGACGTGGCCCGGCGCGGGCTGGCGGAGGACGATCCGGCGCTGCTGGACCAGCTGCTGGCGATCCCGCAGGTGCACCTGGTGGTGGACGGCTACAACGTGACCAAGACCGGCTATCCGACGCTGCCGCTGGAGCAGCAGCGGATCCGGCTGCTGGGCGGGCTGGCGATGCTGGCCCAGCGCACGCAGGCGGAGGTCACCTGTGTGTTCGACGGGCAGGACCTGGACGTGCCGGTCATCATGGCGCCGCCGCGCGGGGTTCGGGTACGGTTCAGCCGGACCGGCGAGACGGCGGACGAGCTGATCCGCCGCCTGGTGCGGGCCGAGCCGCAGGGCCGCCCGGTGGTGGTGGTCTCCACCGACCGGGAGGTGGCGGAGGGCGTGCGGAAGGCCGGCGCGCGCCCCGTCGCCTCGGTGCTGCTGCTGAATCGGCTGGCCCGGCCCTGACCGGGGGTGACCCCCTTCGGATCGGGATGATGCCTGGTCAGAACCCTTTTCGGGGGGATGGGGGGATCTGGTGAAGTCACTCTGAAGGTGTGAGTTCACGCCTTCGAGGGAGTGGCGGAACGCTTAGATCTTCACTAGGGTCTGGCGTCAAACCTATTTTCCGGATTCTCACTCGATCGGGTGAGGCCGATGGAAGAAGGAGCCCGTCCCTTGGCCTCCCACCGCCGTCCCAAGCAGCCGAGCCGCGCGCGGGTCTCCGTGCTCACCGCTGCCGCTGCGACCGCGGTCGCCCTCTCCGCCCAGGTGGCCGCGCACGCCGCGCCGCAGCCGAACAAGTCGGACGTCAAGGCGCAGATCGACCAGCTCCAGCAGGAGCAGGAGCAGGCGGCGGAGAAGTTCAACGGCGCCAAGGAGCGGGCCGACCAGCTGCGCAAGCAGGCCGACCAGCTGCAGGACCAGGTGGCCCGCGGCCAGGAGCAGATGACCCAGCTTCAGGCCGGCCTCGCGGGCGTGGCGGGCGAGCAGTACCGCACCGGCGGCATCGACCCGTCCGTGCAGCTGATGCTCTCCTCCGACCCGGCCGGCTACCTGGACAAGGCCTCCAGCGTGCAGCAGGCCAGCACCAGCGAGGCCGAGGCGCTCAAGGGCCTGCTGGACCAGCAGCGCCGGCTGGACCAGGAGAAGGCCGAGGCCGCCGCGGTGCTCGCCTCGCTCGACGCCACCACCAAGGACCTGAACCAGGCCAAGGCGGACGTCAACCAGAAGCTCAAGGCGGCGCAGGACCTGCTGAACTCGCTCAGCGCCTCCGAGCGCGCCGCGCTGCGCGCCCAGCAGGCGCAGGACGACCGCGCCTCGCGCGGCAGCGACCGGGTCGACCTCAGCAACCTGCCGCCGGCGAGCGGGTACGCGGCCGTGGCCGTCGCCAAGGCGATGAGCAAGCAGGGCTCGCCGTACGTGTGGGGCGCCACCGGGGAGAACACCTTCGACTGCTCGGGCCTGATGGTCTGGGCGTACGGGAAGGCCGGCGTCTCGCTGCCGCGCACCTCGCAGGAGCAGGGCGACGTCGGCACCCGGGTGCCCTCGCTGGACCAGGCCCAGCCGGGCGACCTCGTCATCTACGGCAGCGACCGGCACCACGTCGGGATGTACATCGGCAACGGCATGGTGGTGCACGCGCCGCACACCGGTGACGTGGTCAAGGTGATGAAGGCCGACGCGATGCCGATCAACACCATCCGCCGGGTCTGACGGCCCGACACCGAGGAGTCGTCGCCCCTGTGATCCGCGCCACCTCTGCACGGGGTGGCGCGTTCGCTTCTGTTCGCGCCGTACCCCAATTGGTGATCGGTGATCAGCTTTGCGTACGGCGGCGATCACCATCGGTCATCTTCACAAATGAACTTGGTTCCTCTACCGCTTTTTTTCTGACAAGGATTTGAACGGATCACGGTTCAGTTACTAGGGTCGTGCCCCGAACCACCGCACTGTCGATCACCCAGCCAGGGTGGCGGCGGTGGTTTCCGTCGAGTTCGTGAAGCAGCGGGGCAGGTCGAAGCGCCTGTCCGACGGGGAGCCCAGTGGTCGGGGGAGCTGTGGAACGGAGCCGGGGAACCACGTTCCTCCGGGGTGAATCGGCGCCAGGTCGGCCGGTGGAACGGCTGTGAGGCGTCGTAGGGCATGCTTCCGGCCCGAACCCGTCAGCTCACCCGGTAGGCGGACCTAGGAAGAAGGAGCCCGCCTTCGTGGCGTCCCATCGTCGTCCCAAGCCCGCCAGCCGCACCCGTGTGTCCATCCTGACCGGTGTCGCCGCTGCAACCGTCGCCCTCTCCGCGCAGTCCGGTGCCCACGCCGACCCGGCGCCGACCAAGGACCAGGTCAAGGAGCAGGTCGACCAGCTCAACGAGCAGGCCGAGGTCGCGACGGAGAAGTTCAACGCCGCCCAGGCCAAGCAGCAGGAGCTGCAGAAGCAGGTCGGCAGCCTGCAGGACCAGGTGGCGCGCCAGCAGGCGCAGGTGACCGACCTGCAGGGCGGACTCGCCGAGATCGCCGGCGAGCAGTACCGCAACGGGGGCATATCCCCGACCGTCCAGCTGATGTTCTCCGCCAGCCCGGACAACTTCCTCAGCCAGGCCGACGCCCTGAACCAGGCCGGCAGCACCCAGAAGGGTCAGCTGAAGGAGCTCCAGGAGCAGCAGCGCAAGCTCGACCAGGACCGCAACGAGGCCCAGGCCAAGCTCGCCGAGCTGGACACCACCACGCAGCAGCTCAAGACCGCCAAGGAGGAGGTCCAGGGCAAGCTCAGGGCCGCCCAGGACCTGCTCAACACCCTGACCGAGCAGGAGCGCCAGGCGCTCCGCGCGGCCGAGGAGAAGGCCGCCGCCGACGCGAAGGCCAAGGCGGACGCCGCCAAGGCCGCCCAGCAGGCCGCCGACCGCGCCTCCCGCGACAGCACCCGCACCGGCCTGGGCTCGCAGCCGAGCTCCTCGCCGAGCTCCTCGCCGGTCGCCAAGCCGGCCCCCGGCAGCTCGCACGGTGCCGCCGCGCTGTCCTACGCCGCCAGCAAGGTCGGCAGCCCGTACGGCTGGGGCGACACCGGCCCGAACTCCTTCGACTGCTCCGGCCTGATGGTCTGGGCGTTCGACCAGGCCGGCGTGTCGCTGCCGCGCACCTCGCAGGAGCAGGCCCACGCCGGCACCCGGATCGGTACGGACCTCTCCCAGGCCCAGCCCGGCGACCTCCTGATCTTCTTCAGCGACGCCCACCACGTCGGCATCTACGCCGGCAACGGCCAGGTGCTGCACGCGCCGAAGCCGGGCGCCTACGTCCGCTACGAGGCGGTCTCGAACATGCCGCTCTCCGCCATCGTGCGCGTCTGATCCCCCTTCAGGCCCTCGCAGGCCCGGTCTTCCACCACGGAAGGCCGGGCCTGCGGCTTTTCCCCGGACTCGGACTGATGTCCGATTAGATGTCAAATATTCGGGTTGGGAAGGGTTTGGACTCGGTTGCCCGGACTCGCTAACGTCTGCCACCGGACTCCCGCTTCCAGGCCGCCCGCTCCGGTGCGGCGGCGGGGCCGTGCCGCAGGATTTGGAGCCGCCGCCGTCATGCCCGTGCACCGCCGTTCCCAACTGCTCGCCCGTGCGCTGGTACTGACCGCGGCCGCCACCACCGCCCTCGGCGTCACCGCCGGCGGCAGCGCCCACGGCGCCCCCGTGCCGGACGCGCCGAACCGCGGCGACGTCAAGGCGCAGGTCGAGCAGCTGTACAACGAGGCCGAGCAGGCGTCGGAGAAGTACAACGCCGCCCAGGAGGCCCAGCAGCGGCTCCAGGGCGAGACCACCATCCTCCAGGGCGAGATGGCCGTCGCCCAGGACCAGCTCAACCAGCTGCGCGGCGACCTCGCCACGGTGGCCGGCGCCGAGTACCGCGGCGGCGGCATGACCCGGGCCGTCCAGCTGATGCTCGCCACCGACCCGGACGGGTACCTCACCCGGGCCCGCACCCTCGACCAGGCCGCCGAGCGGCAGAACGACACGCTGCACGAGCTGGTCACCCGCCAGCGCCGGCTCGACCAGCGCCGCGCCGAGACCACCGGCAAGCTCGCCGAGCTCGACCAGGCCCGGCGCTCGCTCGCCGACAGCAAGGAGCAGATCCAGCAGCGGCTCGCCAAGGCCCAGAAGCTGCTCAACGGCCTGGGTGCCACCGAGCGGACCCGGATGGCCGCGCAGGACGCCCACGAGGCCGAGCAGCGCGCCACCCGGGGCACCGACCGGCTGGACCTCGGCACCGTCCCGCCGGCCTCCGACCGCGGCGCGGCGGCGCTGGCGGCCGCCGTGAGGATGATCGGATCCCCGTACGTCTACGGATCCGCCGGGCCCCGCACGTTCGACTGCTCCGGTCTGATGTACTACAGCTGGCGGCAGGCGGGAGTGACCCTGCCGCGCACCTCGCAGGCCCAGGCATACGCCGGCCAGCGGGTCAGCCTCTCCGAAGCGCGACCGGGAGACCTCGTGATCTTCTACCGGGACATGCACCACGTCGGCATGTACGCCGGCGGCGGGGTGATCGTGCACGCCCCCTACCCGGGCGCCAAGGTCCGCTACGAGAGCGTCAACGCGATGCCGGTCGCCGGGGTGGTCCGGCTCTGAGCCCGACCCCGGCCGCGATACGGTCCTGCGTCCTCTCCCGCCGCGGCGCGCTGCTGCTCGCGGCCGGCGGGCTGGTCCAGCTGTCCCTGCCGCCCGCCGCCCCCGCGGCGCCCGCCCGGGGCCGCGCGGCGGCGGAAGGGCGCGCCGAGGTGGCGGCGCTGCTGGACGAACGGGCACGGGCCCTGCCCGGCGCGTCCGGGCTGCCGCTCGCCGAGGCCGGCTACCGCAATCTGCTGCTCGCCGCGGACGGCGGTCCGGACCGGCTGACCGTCGCGGCCGACCTGGCCGTCCGGGTCGCCGGGTACGACGAATACCCCACGGTGTACCCGCGCCGCCTCGCGCTGGCACGGGCCGGCGACGGCTGGCGGGTCGAACGGGAGGAGAGCGCGAGCGGGCCCCCGGCGCTCTGGGACCTCGGCACCGGTCGGTCCGCGCAGGGCGCGCACTGCCTGGTGCTGGGCCTGGCCGACGGTCCCGACCCGGCCGGCCTGCTCGCGGTCGGCGACCGGGCCGCCCCCGCGGTCAGCGCGGTCTGGGGCGCCGGCTGGGCAGGCCGCCTGCTGCTCGAACTGCCCGCCACCGAAGCGCAGTTCGCCCGCCTGCTGGAGGCCGACCCGGCCGGCTGGACGGGCATGGCGGCGGTCACCGTGGCCGCCCCCGGTGCACCCCGGCACGCCCCGGCGGACCGGGTGCTGATCAACCCCGAGACGTACGGGCGGCTCAGCGACTTCGGCCGGCAGGCCGTCGTCACCCACGAGGCCACCCACGTCGCGACCCGGGCCGACACCCGCGCCTGGACGCCGCTCTGGCTCTCGGAAGGCGTCGCCGACTGGACGGCCTACCGGGACTGCGGCCGCTCGCCCCGGCAGATCGCCCCCGAGCTGGCCCGTGACGTCGCCGCAGGGAAGCCGCCCACCGCGCTGCCCGCAGACCGCGACTTCACCGCTGGTGCCACCGGCATCGCCCAGGCCTACGAGCAGGCCTGGCTCGCCTGCGAGCTGATCGCCCAGCGCCACGGCCCCGACCGGCTGGTCGGCCTCTACCGGGCGGTCGGCGCGGACGACGGCGCCGGGGAGGACCGGGAGCGCCGGCTGGACCGGCTGCTCCGCGCCGAACTGGGCGTCGGGACGGCCGAGTTCACCAGGCTCTGGCTGGCCGAGGTGGCCACGCTGGCCGGCTAACGACCGGCCGGGGTGTTCGGGCGGTCGATGCCGTCCAGCAGGTCCTGCTCGTAGGCGATGCCCGGGCGCACCGGGTACGCGGCGGCCGCGACCGGCTCGGGCTCGGCCAGCACCACCGTCGGCGGCAGCAGCCGGTCCGGCCCGCGGGTGGAGCGCCAGAGCCGGACGCAGGACAGCACGGTGGCGGCCAGCAGCAGCAGGTTGCGCGCGCTCAGCACGGCGACGGCCGACGGCTCGCTGGCGAGGATCCGGTTGAACATCAGCGGGAACTCGACGAGCGTCAGCGGGCTGGCGAGCAGGATCAGCACCGCCACCGGCCGCTGGCTGGTGCCGTGCACGGTCAGGCAGACCGCCGCGACGCCGATCAGCCACACCACGTACTGCGGGCTGATCACCCGGCTGGTGACGGTGAAGATGAGCAGCGCGGTCAGCGCCGCGTCGTACATCGTGGCGGCGTTGCGGCGCCGGGCGGTGAAGCGCCACAGCAGCAGCCAGACGAAGCCCAGCACGGTGCCGGCGATCATGACCTTGCCGATGACGCCGACCCAGGGGCCGAGCATCTCCGGCGAGCCGTAGTTCATCGTCACCCTGCCGTCCCAGGCGCCCGCGAGCCGGGCGTAGTGCAGCGGCAGCGCGCCGAGCGACTCCACCTCGATGCCGCGCTCCTTCTGGAACGCCAGGAAGTCGAAGGCGCCGTTCATCCCGGCCGCGAGCAGGAAGCCCACCGAGACGGCGGTGGCCGCCGCGAGCGTCCAGGAACGGCGGGTGCGGCGCCCGGAGGGGGTGCCGATCAGGCCGAGCAGCGGCCAGATCTTGATGATCCCGCCGAGGCCCAGCAGCATCCCGCCGACGGCCGGGCGGCGGATCAGCGCCAGCAGACCGGCCAGCGTGATCGCGGTCACGATGACGTCGAAGCGGTTGTAGACCATGGGGCCGAGCAGCGGCACGCCCACCACCCACATCCAGGCGCCGGTCAGCGCCCGGCCCCGGCGCAGGCCCGTGCGCACCAGCAGGGCCGTCGCGGCGACGTCGGCGACCCCGCACATCACCCAGAACGAGACCAGGTACGACCAGGGCAGCAGGCCCGGCAGGAGGATCACCAGGGCCGCGCCGGGCGGGTACTGCCAGGTCACGTCGTCGAACGGGAAGGTGCCGGTCTGCAGGACGCCGTACCAGGCGTGGTAGATCATCCAGACGTCGGCGGTGATGTCCCCGCCGGGCCCCTTCAGCACGCCGGTCATCAGCAGCACCAGCACCGTCCGGGTGGCCACCCAGGTGGCGCCGAGCGCCGCGAGCGCCCCGAGCGGGCGGCCCGCGCGGCCGCGCGAAGAACCGGACTCGGTGGCCGGGGCCAACTCCACTGCGCTCCCTCGTTCGTCTCGGACGTCCCCACCGGAGGCGCCGCGCGACGGACGCCCGGGCCGCCGCCTCAACGGCGCCTAGGTACTAGGACTGACCCGGGTGTGGAACGGTTGCCGTGCGGGGATCCGTTCCCGGCGGGTCACGGTGTTGACCTATCGTACGGATCACCCAGCGGTACACCGAGCACCCCCCGACCGAGCGAGCCGTGGCCTGATGCACAAGACCCTGATCGTCACCAACGACTTCCCGCCCCGCCCCGGCGGCATCCAGGCCTTCGTGCACAACATGGCCGTCCGTCAGCCCGCCGGGAGCATCGTGGTGTACGCCTCGACCTGGCGCGACGGCAGCGAGGTGGGCCGGTTCGACGCCGAGCAGCCGTTCCCGGTGATCCGCGACCGGACGAAGGTGATGGTTCCCACACCGCGGGTCACCCGGCGGGCCGCCGAGATCCTCCGGGCGGAGAAGTGCGACGCGGTCTGGTTCGGCGCCGCCGCGCCGCTCGGGCTGATGGCGCCCGCGCTGCGCCGGGCCGGGGCCGGGCGGCTGCTCGGCATGACCCACGGGCACGAGGCCGCCTGGGCCCAGCTGCCGGCCTCCCGGCAGCTGCTGCGCCGGATCGGCGCGGGCACCGACGTGCTGACGTACCTGGGCGAGTACACCCGCTCCCGGATCGCGGACGCCGTCGGGCCGGAGGCGGCGGCCCGGATGGTGCAGCTGCCGCCGGGCGTGGACGAGACGACGTTCAACCCGGGCTCCGGGGGCGGCGAGGTCCGGCGCCGGCTGGGGCTGGCGGACCGCCCGGTGGTGGTGTGCGTGTCCCGGCTGGTGCCGCGCAAGGGCCAGGACACCCTGATCGAGGCGATGCCGCAGATCCTCGCCGACGTCCCGGACGCGGTGCTGCTGATCGTCGGCGGCGGCCCCTACCGGGCGGACCTGGAGAAGCTGGCGGACGCCCGGGGCGTGCGCTCCGCGGTGCGCTTCACCGGCTCGGTGCCGTGGGAGGAGCTGCCCGCGCACTACGGCGCCGGGGACGTCTTCGCGATGCCCTGCCGGACCAGGCGCGGCGGGCTCGACGTCGAGGGCCTCGGCATCGTCTACCTGGAGGCCTCGGCGACCGGCCTGCCGGTCGTCGCTGGGGACTCCGGCGGCGCGCCGGACGCCGTCCTGGAGGGCGAGACCGGGTACGTGGTGCCGGGCGGCTCGGCCACGGCGGCGGCCGAGCGGATCGTCCGCCTGCTGCGCGACGAGGAGCTGCGGCGGCGGATGGGCGAGGCCGGGCGGCGCTGGGTGGAGCGCTCCTGGCGGTGGGACCTGCTGGCCGGGCGGCTGACGTCGCTGCTCGCCGCGTGACGCGCGCAAGCAGAAGCAGAAACAGAAGGGCCCGCCTCCCGGGGCGGGCCCTTCGTCGTGCGCTCAGCGCTGGTAGATCGCCTCGACGTCGGCGGCGAAGTCCTTCAGCACGACGTTGCGCTTCAGCTTGAGGGACGGCGTGAGATGGCCGCTCTCCTCGGAGAACTCGGTGTCCAGCAGGCGGAACTTCTTGACCGCCTCGGCGTGCGAGACGGCCGCGTTGCCGTCGTCCACCGCGGCCTGGAGCGCGGCCAGCAGGTCCGGGTCCTCGCACAGGTCGCTGACCGTCGCGGTGGCGGGCTTGCCGTTGAGCTCCTTCCACTTGGGGAAGAAGTCCGGGTCGACGGTGATCAGGCAGGCGACGAAGGGCTTGCGGTCGCCGACCACCATGACCTCGCCGACCAGCGCGTGCGCCCGGATCCGGTCCTCGATCACCGCCGGGGCGACGTTCTTGCCGCCCGCGGTGACGATGATCTCCTTCTTGCGGCCGGTGATGGTCAGGTAGCCCTCGGAGTCCAGCGAGCCGAGGTCGCCGGTGGCGATCCAGCCGTCCCTGAGGGTGTCGGCGGTGGCCTGCGGGTTGTTCCAGTAGCCGGTGAAGACCTGCGGGCCCTTGAAGAAGACCTCGCCGTCCTCGGCGATCCGGACGGCGGCGCCGGGCAGCGGCTGGCCGACCGTACCGATCTTCGGCTTGTCCCACGGGTTGAAGGCGGTGGCCGCGCAGGTCTCGGTCAGACCGTAGCCCTCCAGGACGGTGAAGCCGATGCCCCGGTAGAAGTGGCCCAGCCGCTCGCCCAGCGGGGCGCCGCCGGAGATGGCGTGGGTGGCCCGGCCGCCGAGGGCGGCGCGCAGCTTGCTGTAGACCAGCTTGTCGAAGATCGCATGCTTGATCCGCAGGCCCAGGCCAGCGCCGCCGGTGTCCATGGCCCGGCTGTAGGCGATCGCGGTGTCGGCGGCCCGGTCGAAGATCTTGCCCTTGCCGTCGGCCTGGGCCTTGGCGCGGGCGGTGTTGTAGACCTTCTCGAACACCCGGGGCACGCCAAGGATGAGGGTCGGCCTGAACGCGGCCAGCTCGGCGGTGACGTCCTTGATGTCGGAGACGTGGCCCAGCTTGATCGGGGCCATCGTCGGGGCGATCTCGGCGATCCGGCCGAGCACGTGCGCCAGCGGCAGGAACAGCAGGACGGAGCTCTCGCCGGTGCGGAACAGCGGGGTCAGCCGCTCCACGACGTTGCCGCACTCGGCGAGGAAGTTGCCGTGCGTCAGCTGACAGCCCTTCGGGCGGCCGGTGGTGCCCGAGGTGTAGACGATGGTGGCGACCGAGTCGGAGGTCGCGATCGAGCGGCGCTCGGCGACGGTGTCGTCCGCGACCTTCTCGCCGGCCTCGGCCAGCGCGGCGATCGCGCCGCCCTCGATCTGCCAGGTGTGCTTCAGCTCCGGCAGCCGGCCGCGCACCTCCTCGACCGCCTCGGCGTGCTGGTCGGTCTCGGTGAGCACGGCGACCGCCCCGGAGTCGCCGAGGATCCACTCGACCTGCTCGGCGGAGGAGGTCTCGTACACCGGCACGGTGATCGCGCCGGCCGTCCAGATCGCGAAGTCCAGCAGCGTCCACTCGTACCGGGTGCGGGACATGATGCCCACTCGGTCGCCGGGCCGGATGCCCGCGGCGATCAGGCCCTTCGCGGCGGCGTGCACCTCGACCTGGAACTGGGCGGCGGTCAGCTCCTGCCAGCGGCCGTCCACCTTCCGGCTGAGCACCGCGACGTCCGGGTGCCGCTCGGCGTTCTGGTGCACCAGGTCGGCGAGGTTGCCGCCGCTCGGTACCTGGTAGAGGGCCGGAAGGCTGAAGTCGAGCAAGACTGCTCCTCGTTCGCGACGCTGCGGGACGGCAGGACGTTACTGCCCGGTAGACGGCTTCGGCCAGAGGGGTCGGCTCCGGTGTTCGAAGTGTCACACCCGGACGGGTCCGGCCAGGCCCTGACCGGGTCGTTCGACTGGCACCCTACGGCAGGCCGGGGGTGACCGGCCGGTAGCATGCCCCGCCGCCCCGTGCCACCGGGCGCCCGCCGACCGCCGCCGGGTGCCCGTGCCGCCGAGGCGATCCCGGTCGCGATAGCCTGCTCCGGGCGCACCCGGGCGAGCACGCTCGACCGGAGCGGCAGGCAGACGGCAGGCAGAGGGACGAGGCGGAGGGCCATCCATGGCGGAGCACACCAGGTCGAGCATCACCATCGACGCGACCCCGGCCACGGTCATGGCCGTGATCGCCGACTTCGCCGCCTACCCGGCCTGGACCGGCGAGGTCAAGGAGATCGAGGTCGTGGAGACCGGCGAGGACGGCCGCGCGAGCCAGGTCCGTCTGCTCCTCGACGCCGGCGCCATCCGCGACGAGCACGTCCTCGCCTACACCTGGAACGGCGACCGCGAGGTGAGCTGGACCCTGGTGCGCAGCCAGATGCTCCGCTCGCTGGACGGCTCCTACACCCTCGCCCCGATCTCCGGCGGCGACCGCACCGAGGTGACGTACCAGCTCGCGGTGGACGTCAAGATCCCGATGCTGGGCATGATCAAGCGCAAGGCCGAGAAGGTCATCATCGACCGAGCCCTGGCCGGCCTGAAGAAGCGCGTCGAGGGCTGACACCGCGGAACGGGGGCCGGACGGCATGACGGCGACACGCACCATCCTGGTCAGCGGCGACACGGGCGCGCCCGCGGTGGCCGCCGCCACCGCCCTGCACGCCGCCCGGCGCGGGCACCGCACCTGGCTGCTCGCCGCGGACGACCCGCACCGGGCCCTGGACACCGTCCTCGACACCCGGCTGGAGCCCGAACCGGCCCGGTACGCACCCGGCCTGACCGTCTCCCGGATCGACGAGCAGGCCGCCTTCCGGCACGCCCTCGGCGAGATCGGCGGCCGGCTGGGGCCCGCCCTCGACCTGCTCGGCGCCGACCCGCTCGACCCCGAGGAACTGACCGCCCTCCCCGGCATCGCCCGGATCGCCCTGCTGCGCGCCCTGCCCGCCGCCGACCAGGACGTCCTGGTCGTGCTCGCCCCGCCGCCGGCCGAGCTGATCGCCACCCTCGCCCTGCCCGAGCAGCTGGAGCGCTACCTGGACCGGCTGGTCCCCGAGCAGCGGCAGGCCGCCCGGGCGCTGCGCCCGCTGCTGGCCGGCCTGGCGGGCGTGCCGATGCCCGCCGACTGGCTGTACGAGGGCCGGTCCAAGGCCGCCGCGCTGCTCGCCGAGTCCCGGTCCGCGATCACCGCGCCCGGCACCAGCGTCCGCCTGGTCGCGTCGGCCGACGGCCACCCGTACGAGGAGCTGCGCCGGATCCGCGCCGGGCTCGCCCTGCACGGGCACCGGCCGGACGCCGTCGTCGTGCACGGCGCCCTGCCGGACGCGGCGCTCGACTCGCCGGACCCGTGGCTGGCTGCCCTGGCCGGGCGCCGCCGCGACGAGCTGGCCGCGCTGACCGCTGCGACCGACGCCCCCGTCCTGGTCACCGGGCTCGCCGACGCGACCCTGGAGGCCGTCGCCGACCGCCTCTACGGTGACGGGCCCGGCCCGGAGCCGCTCGCCCCCGAGCCGTGGCGGGTCGAGGACCGGCTCGCGGAGGAAGGCCTGCTGGTCTGGCACCTCGCGCTGCCGGGCGCCGAGCGGGCCGACCTCGACCTGGTCCGGCGCGGCGACGAACTGGTCGTCGGCCTCGGCGCCCACCGCCGCGTGCTCACCCTGCCGTCCGCGCTGCGGCGCTGCACCGTCACGGGCGCGGGCCTGCACGACGGGGCGCTCGCGGTGCGGTTCGCGCCGGACCCGGCGCTCTGGCCTCGGGGCTGAGGCACTTCCCGGTCCCTCGGGTAGCGTCGGGGCCGGTGGCCGCGGGGTGCGGCCCCAGCAGAGGAGGCCCCGCGATGACCAGCACCGACCGGACCGAGCCCGCAGCTGAGCCCGCAGCCGAGCCGGCCGATGGCCCCGCCGCCGAGCCGGGCGGCCCGCAAGCCCACCCGTTCGGGCCGGAGCTGGGCCCGCTGGTCGACGAGGTGCGCCGGTTCGCCACCGTCGTCGGCCAGCGGGCCCAGGAGGCGAGCGCCGACACCCTGATCACCCTGGCCGGGCTGGCCGACCGGCTGCGCGAGCAGCAGCCCGAGGTCTACTCCCACCTCGCCGCCGCCGGCTCCGGACTCGCCTCGGCCGGTGCCGAGCTGCTGGCCGCCTACCGTGCCGCCGTCGTCGGCCACGAGCGCCGCTGGACCGCCGGCCCCGACGCCCCCGCCGAGCGGATCGACCTCGACACGCCTGACGAGCCGTCCGCCAAGCAGTGAATCCGTGACCGCTGAGCGGTGACTCGCCTTTCCCCGTGCGGGAAGAACCGGGAATATATGTACGACTTTTGAAGTGTCGCTGCCCGGTTCGTCCAGAATTGTCTTCGGTTAATGTATGCGAGGCTGTGTACGGGGGCCGGGTTGGGCGGTACCGTTCCGTCCAGCGGAACGAGTGAATAGCTGAGGGACACATGGCTCTGACCATCGGCGTCGATGTCGGCGGGACCAAGATCGCGGCAGGCGTGGTCGACGAGGCGGGCACGATCCTGGCCAGGACCAGGGTGCCCACCCCCGCTGACCCGCAGTGGGCCGTCGACGCCATCGCGCAGGCCGTGCGCGAACTCAGGGAGCAGCACCCCACCGTCACCGCGGTCGGCGTCGGCGCCCCCGGCTTCGTGGACCGCAATCGCTCCACCGTGATCTTCGCCCCCAACATCGCCTGGGAGAACGAGCCGCTGCGCGGCCGGATCGAGGAGCTCACCGGCCTGGACACCGTCGTCGAGAACGACGCCAACTGCGCCGCCTGGGCCGAGTTCCGCTTCGGCGCCGCCGCCGGCCACGAGGACATGGTCCTGATCACCGTCGGCACCGGCATCGGCGGCGGCATCGTCCTGGACGGCCGGCTGCACCGCGGCCGGTTCGGCGTGGCCGGCGAGATCGGCCACCTCAACATGGTCCCCGACGGCCTGCCCTGCGGCTGCGGCGGCAAGGGCTGCTGGGAGCAGTACGGCTCCGGGCGGTCGCTGCGCCGCTACGGCCGGGAGAAGGCCGCCGCCGACCCGGTGCGCGGCCAGCGGATGCTGGAGCTCAACGACGGCGTCGCCGAGACCATCCGCGGCATCCACATCACCCAGGCCGCCGAGGAGGGCGACCCGCTCGCCCTGGAGTGCTACGCCGAGCTGGCCGACTGGCTGGGCCGCGGCATGGCCGACCTCGCCGCACTCTTCGACCCGGGTGTCTTCGTCCTCGGCGGCGGCGTCTCCGACTCCGGCCGGCTGCTGCTCGACCCGGTCGCCAAGGCCTTCGAGCACTACCTGACCGGCGGCGGGCACCGCCCGCGTGCCGAGGTCGTGCTGGCCTCGATGGGCTCCGCCGCGGGCATCGTCGGCGCGGCCGACCTGGCCCGCACCGTCTGACGGCAGCCGCCGCTTCGCCTCCAGGGCCCTTCGGCTCAGGAGCAGCCCCTACGCCCGCCGGCGGCGGTGCGTCCGGACCCCGACCAACTCCGGACGCGCCGCCGCCGTCGCATTCCCCCGGCCCTGCCGTACGGTCGGTCGTACGGATCACGCACGGATCATGCACGGATCACGTACGGGGAGGACCATGACCACGGCACCGGTCGAACCGCTGCCCGGGCCGGGCCCGGGCCGGCTGCGTCTGCTCGGCTACAACGTCCGCTCGCTGCGCGACGACCGCGAGGCGCTGGTCCGGGTGATCCGGGCCTGTGCGCCCGACCTCGTCTGTATCCAGGAGTCGCCGCGCTACTGGCGGCCCGAGGGTCAGGCCGCCTGGCTGGCCCGGCGGACCGGGACGGCCGTCCTCGCCGGCGGCGGGCGGACGGCGGCCGGGCCGCTGCTGCTCGGCCGGCCAGGCGCCGTGGAGGTGCTCGGGGTGTACGACCGGCTGCTGCCCAAGGCCCGCGGCCTGCACGCCCGCGGCTTCGCCACCGCGCTGCTGCGACTGCCCGGCTCGGCGCCATTCACCGTCACCAGCTGCCACCTCAGCCTGGACGCCGACGAACGGTACGGCCAGTTCGAGTTGCTGCTCGACCAGCTGCGGATCGCCGAACTCGGCATCGTCGCAGGAGACTTCAACGAGCACCCGGACGGCCGCGGCTGGCGCCTGCTGGCCTCGCGGCTCCAGGACGGCCACTCCACCGCGCCCTGGGGCGGCGAGTTCACGTCCGTCCCGGAGCGCCCCTACCAGCGGATCGACGGGGTCTTCGCGACGCCCGGGATCACCGTGCTGGCCTGCGGAGTGCCGCACGGACTGCCCGGTGTCACCGAGGCCGACCTGCGGGCCGCGACCGACCACCTGCCGGTGCTCGCGGTGCTGGAGGTACCGGCGGCCTAGACCCGCCCTGGGCCGCCCTAGACCACGGCGCCGTGGTCCGGGTCCTCCGGCTCGTCCTCGTCGCGGTCCTTCATCCGGACCACCAGGGTGACGAAGCCGCCCAGGAAGGCGGTGAACCCGACCCAGGCCGGCCAGCCGGAGATCTCCTGCCACACCACCGCGTCGAACAGCAGCAGCGCCGGGCCGCCGAGCACCGCGATCCAGGCGAACTTGGCGGTCACGTCGACGTGCGGCAGCGGCGGGGGCTCCGGCGGGATGTAGTGGCCCTCGTCCGTCTCCTCGGCCAGCTCGAAGTCGCGCGGGCTCGCGCCGCCGGCCGGCAGCACCGGGCCGCCGGAGCGGGGGCGGGGCTGCGGGGCCAGGTCGGCGAGGTCGTCCGGCCCGCTCCGGTGGTCGGCGCCGTCCTTGAAGCCGCCCTTCAGCTCGCCGCGGGCCCGGAGGTTCTCGATCTCCGGCCAGTTCGGGTTGTTGAGGTCGACGGGGTCGTCGAACTGGGCGACCAGGGCGGCGAAGATCTCGTCCTGCTCGGCCTGGCTGCGCTCCGGCGCGCGCCGCGACCGGGGCTGCGCCGGGGCGGCGTCCCGCTCGGCGGCGCCGCCCGCCGCCGGACCGCCGCCGGCACCGTCCTTGGTCGCGTCGTCGGTCGTGCCGTCCTCGCGGGGTGCCTCGTCCCCGCCGCCCGCCGTGCTGCTCTCGTGCACTTCCGGCCCTTCAGCCATGGTGATCGTCGGATTCCACCCGGGTGACGCCCGCCGCGTGCGCGGGAGCCAGCCGTCGGATGAAGTCCAGACTGGCCGTGAATATTTCCGCCGCGTCGTGGTCCAGCGTCGCGACGTGGAAGCTGCGCTCGCACAGCCGCTCCGTCACGTCGGTCGAGGATATCCGCGCCAGTACCAGTTCCGAGTTGGCCGGCGAGACGACGTGGTCCTGCGGGCTGTGGAACAGCAGCACCGGCTGCGTCACCTCCGGCAGCCTCTGCTGGACCTCCCGCCACAGCCGGCCCAGCGACCAGGCGGCGTTCAGCGGTGTCCGGTCGTAGCCGCCCTCCGTCACCCCGGGCAGGGCGATGTCGTCGGCGATCCCGCGCAGGCTCGGGACGAGGTGCCGCAGCACCGGAAGGAGCACACTCGCGGGGTTGTCCGAGCGCACCGACGGGTTGACCAGCACCAGCCCGGACACCGTCGGGCCGTGCAGCGCCGCCAGCCGCAGCGCCAGCGCGCCGCCCATCGACAGCGCGCAGACGAAGACCTGCTCGCACTCCTCGGCCAGCGCCAGCAGCTCGCGTTCGACCTCCGCGTACCAGTCCTCCCACCGGGTGACCTGCATGTCCTGCCAACGGGTGCCGTGCCCGGGCAGCAGCGGCAGCGAGACGGTGAACCCGGCCGCCGCCAGTTCCTCCGCCCACGGGCGCATCGACTGCGGCGACCCGGTGAAGCCGTGACACAGCAGCACCCCCACCGGTCCGCCGCGGTGGTGGAACGGCTCGGCACCGGGCAGCAACGGCATGGCGGGCTCCTTCGCGGGCGGGCGACGCTGGGGGAGAGGACGCTGGAACGAGGGGCTGCGGTGTTCGACGAGAGGCTGCGAATTCGCATCGTCCCACGCATCCCGCCGGGTCGTACACCCCTGGTCGGATCCCCGGTCACCGCCCCGGGTGGCGGCCCATCGAGCGGGGCGGGGCGCGGGCGGCGCCCACGGGGCATTAGGATCGTGCGGTCCGCATAACAGGAGGCCCGGGTTGTTCTACCGACTGATGAAGTTGATCGTCGCGCCACTGCTTCGGATCTTCTTCCGGCCGTGGATCGAGGGTGAGGAGAACATCCCCACCGAGGGTGCGGCGATCATCGCGAGCAACCACCTGTCCTTCTCGGACTCCTTCTTCTTCCCCGCGCTGATCAAGCGCCGGGTGACCTTCATCGCGAAGGCCGAGTACTTCAACACCCCGGGCGTCAAGGGCCGGCTGACCGCCGCGTTCTTCAAGGGCGTCGGCCAGCTGCCGGTGGACCGCTCGGGCGTGCGCGGCGCCGGCGAGGCGGCGATCCGCAGCGCGATCGCGGTGCTGGAGCGCGGCGAGCTGTTCGGCGTGTACCCCGAGGGCACCCGCTCGCCCGACGGCAAGCTGTACCGCGGCAAGGTCGGCGGCCTGGCCCGCGTCGCGCTGGCCACCGGCGCGCCGGTGATCCCGGTCGCGATGATCGACACCGAGAAGGTGCAGCCCCCCGGCCAGGTCGTCCCCAACTTCGGCATCCGCCCCGGCATCCGGATCGGCCGCCCGCTGGACTTCTCCCGCTACCACGGCATGGAGAACGACCGCTTCATCCTCCGTTCGGTGACGGACGAGGTGATGTACGAGATCATGCGGCTCTCCGGCCAGGAGTACGTCGACATCTACGCGACCGCCGCCAAGCGGCAGATCGCCGAGGACAAGAAGCGCGCCGACGCCGAGCGCAAGGCCGCCGCCAAGGCCGAGAAGGCCGAAGCGGAGAAGGCGGAGGCCGAGAAGGCCGAGGCCGACAAGGCGGCCGAGGACCAGAAGGAGACCGGGTCGGCCTGACGGACCACCCGGGCGCCCAGGGGAGGGGCAGGCGGATGACGGACGGCGGCAGAACCGGCGCGGTCGGCGGCACGGTCGCGGCGGGCGGCATGTCCGTCGAACTCCCGCTCTGGCGGGCCATCTCCTACTTCCGGGTGCTGGCCCTGTGCTACGCCCTGCTGCGCTTCTTCAACTCCTACCTGCACTTCCTGCACCCCGTCGCCGGCTGGATCTACCTCGGCGCGCTCACCCTCTGGACCCTCGCCAGCACCCGCGCCTTCGCCGGCCCGCAGCGCTGCACCTGGTTCGTGCTCGGCACCGACCTCACCCTCGCCGTCACAGGCATCGTGATGAGCGGACTGACCGACGACCCGGTCCGGATCAACCACGGCGCGGCCACCCTGCCGACCATCTGGGCCGCCGGCACGGTGCTCGGCTTCGCCGGCAAGGGCGGCTGGCGCTGGGCGGCGGCCGCCGGCTCGGTCATCGGCGTGGCCAACATCCTCGGCCACGGCGGCCCCACCGCCGACAACATCCACAACATCGTGCTGCTGATGGTGGCCGGCTGCGCCATCGGCTACGTCATCGAACTCGCCCGCGCCAGCGAGGCCACGCTCACCCGGGCCCTCCAGGTCGAGGCCGCCACCCGGGAGCGCGAACGGCTCTCCCGGGACATCCACGATGGCGTCCTCCAGGTGCTCGCCCTCGTCCAGCGCCGCGGCGCCGAGCACGCCGAACACACCGGTGGCGGCGCCGACTTCGCCGAACTCGGCCGCCTCGCCGGCGAACAGGAGCGCGCGCTGCGGGCGTTGATGACCGGCGGCCCGCTCCCGGCCCAGCGAGCGCCGCAGGCCGTCGAGGAGCCGCCCGACCTCACCGCGCTGCTGCGCCCGTACGCGGACGACCGGATCACCCTCTCCGCCCCCGGCACACCGGTCGTGCTGCCCGCGCACGCCGCCGCCGAACTGGCCGCCGCCGTCGGCGCCGCCGTCGACAACGTCCGCAAGCACGCCGGGGAGCGGGCCCGTGCCTGGATCCTGGTCGAGGACGAGCCGGAGGCCGTCACGGTCAGCATCCGCGACGACGGCCCCGGCTTCGCCCCCGGCCGGCTCGGCGAGGCGGAGCAGGCGGGGCGGCTGGGCGTCTCCCAGTCGATCCGAGGCCGGCTGCTGGACCTCGGCGGCACCGCCGAGCTGTACTCGGCGCCCGGGCAGGGCGTCGAGGTCGAACTCCGCGTCCCCAGGAAGGGCTCTGATGACCGACCAGCCGACGACTGACCCGGCGGCCGAACGGCCGGTACGGGTGATGGTCGTGGACGACCACCCGATGTGGCGCGACGCCGTCTCGCGCGACCTCGCCGAGGCCGGGCTGGACGTGGTGGCCACGGCAGGCGACGGCGAGGAGGCCGTCCGCCGGGCCCGCGCCTGCTCGCCGCAGGTGGTCGTCCTCGATCTCAACCTGCCCGGCCTGCCCGGCGCCGAGGTGTGCCGCCAGGTCGTCGCACACGACCCGTCGGCGCGGGTGCTCGTGCTGTCTGCGAGCGGCGAGCACCAGGACGTGCTGGAGGCGGTGAAGTCCGGCGCGACCGGCTACCTGGTCAAGTCGGCCGGGCGGGAGGAGCTGCTGGACGCGGTGCGGCGCACGGCCGTCGGCGACGCCGTCTTCACGCCGGGCCTGGCCGGCCTGGTGCTGGGCGAGTTCCGCCGCCTGGCCGCCGAACCGGCCCCGGCCTCCGCGCCGGCCGTCCCCCAGCTGACGGCCCGCGAGACGGAGGTGCTGCGCCTGGTGGCGAAGGGCCTGTCCTACCGCCAGATCGCCGACCGCCTGGTGCTGTCGCACCGGACGGTGCAGAACCACGTGCAGAACACCCTGGGCAAGCTGCAGCTGCACAACCGCGTGGAGCTGGTGCGGTACGCGATCGAGCAGGGGCTGGACGACGAGATCTGACGGGCCCGGGCGGGCACACCGCCCGGGCCCGCCTCGCCCGTCCTCAGCGGCGGACGGCCGTCGCCTCGCGCAGCAGCCCGGCCACGATGTCGACGCCCTCGCGGGTCAGCACCGACTCGGGGTGGAACTGGAGGCCGGCGAAGCCGGGGCCGCGCAGGGCGTGCACGTCGCCGGTGAGGGCGTCCCGGGCGACCTCGACGCCCTCGGCGGCGAGCCGGGCGGCGTCGGCGTCCGAGCAGCGCGCGGTGAACGTGTTGTAGAAGCCGACCGTGTGCTTGGTGCCGAACAGGTCGACGGTCTCCTGTGCGCCCTGGTACGGGACGGCCTTGCGCCCGAGCGCGAGCCCGAGTTCGGCGGCGAGCAGCTGGTGGCTGAGGCAGACCGCGAGCAGCGGCGCCGTGCGGGTGCCGGAGCGGGCGGCGGCCAGCGCGTCCGCGACGATCGGTCGGAGGACGGCCATCTTGGGGTCGTCGGCGAGCGCCGGGTCGCCCGGCCCGGGCCCGAGCACCAGCGGCCCGTCGTGCGCGGTGACCAGCGCGCGCAGGCCGGGCTCGTCGTAGCGGACGACGGAGACCTGGTGGCCGAGCGAGCCGAGCAGGTGGGCGAGCATCGCGGTGAAGGTGTCCTCGCCGTCGACCACCAGGGTCGGCGCGGGCTCGGTGACCGCGGCCGGCGCCTGCATCCGCAGCCAGAACGGCGCGAGTCCGGTCCGCCGGGCGTCGAGCGCGGCCTGGACCCGGTGGTCGTCGGCGAGCCGGGGGCCGCTCCCGCCGGGCAGCCGGGTGGGCGCGGTCCGGGCGCCGATCGCGGCGAGCACCCCGGCGGCCTTGGCGTGGGTCTCGGCGACCTCGGAGTCCGGGTCGGAGTGGCGGACGAGGGTGGCGCCGACCCGGACGACGAGGCGGCCGGTGGCCGGGTCGATGTCGGCGGTGCGGATGCAGATGGGGGAGTCGAGCAGCTGCCCCCCGCTGGCGGAGCGGCCGATCAGGGCGAGCGCGCCGGAGTAGTAGCCGCGCCCGCCGGGCTCGTACCGCTTGATGACACGGGTGGCGTTCTGGACCGGGCTGCCGGTGACGGTCGCGGCGAACATCGTCTCGCGGAGCACCTCGCGGACGTCGAGCGAGGTCCGCCCGCGCAGTTCGTACTCGGTGTGGGCGAGGTGGGCCATCTCCTTGAGCCGGGGGCCGAGCACCTGGCCGCCGAGGTCGCCGACGGTGCACATCATCTTCAGCTCTTCGTCGACGACCATCGTGAGCTCTTCCGACTCCTTGGGGTCGTGCAGGAACTGGAGCAGCGAGTCGATGTCGGAGCCGCCCGCCGGATAGCGGTAGGTGCCGGAGATCGGGTTCATGACGACGGTGCCGCCGCTCTGCCGCACGTGCACCTCGGGGGAGGCGCCGACCAGCACGCGGTCCCCGGTGTGCACCAGGAACGTCCAGTACGCGCCGCGCTCCTGGTCGAGCAGCCGCCGGAAGAGGGTGAGGGCGAGCTCGGGCGAACAGTGTCCGCCGCCGGCTCCGCCGGGGGCGTCCAGGGTGGCGCTGAAGTCGCGCCGGATCACGAAGTTGGCGCCCTCGCCGTTGCCGATCTCGTCCTCGATCACCCGGCGGACGATGTCGGCGTACCGCCGGTCGTCGACGTCGAATCCGCTGCCGGACAGCGAGACCGGCAACTGCGGTAGTGCGGCGGCGAATTCGGCCAGCGGCAGGGCGTACTGCTCGGTCACCGCGAGGGCCCGCAGCGGGGTGCCGTCGTCGTGCGCCTCGAAGCCGCGCTCGCGGATCTGCCGGTACGGCACGAGCGCGAGCAGGTCGTGGACGGGGCCGCCGGCGGGGACGCCGGAGCGGACCGGCAGGTCGGCGAGGTGCTCGTAGTCGTCGACGGTGCCGAGCAGCACCTCGACGGTGTCCGGGGCGAGCCGGGGGGTGCGGCGGTGCAGCAGCGCGAAGGCGGGGGCGTCGGGGCCGGTGAGGCGGGCGAGCAGGTCGGCAGGGGTGGTCACGGGGCGGCTTCCTTCCGGGTGGACTGGGCGGGGGTGGTGCTGGTTCCGCTCCGGGAGGGCCGTCCGCTTCTACGCCGACGGCCGCCCCGAGGGGCGGCCGTCGTGTTCGTCTAGGAACGCGCGATCGGTGGGCCACCCTTGGGGGAGGCCCACCACCAGGACCGGGTGTGGGGCGCGTGCATGGGGCGAGCGTATCGGAGCGGGCGAGGCCGATCACTCCTTTGTCCGAGATGTGTCTCACCCATCGAGCATTGGTCACGAATCGCCGGTGCCACCCCGTAGCCTTGGCCGTGTGACCGTGACGAATCTCCACTCCTGGCAGTCCCTGCCCGCGGCGCAGCAGCCTGAATGGCCGGACCAAGAGGCTCTGCGCAAGACCCTTGCCGAGCTTGCCTCCTATCCGCCGCTCGTCTTCGCCGGCGAGTGCGATCAGCTGCGCGCCCGGCTCGCTGCCGTGGCGCGTGGGGAGGCGTTCCTCCTCCAGGGCGGTGACTGTGCCGAGGCCTTCGACGGCGTCTCGGCGGAGCACATCCGCAACAAGCTGAAGACCCTGCTCCAGATGGCCGCCGTACTGACGTACGCGGCCTCGGTGCCGGTCGTGAAGGTGGGCCGGATCGCCGGCCAGTACTCGAAGCCGCGTTCCAAGTCGACCGAGACCCGCGACGGCGTGACGCTGCCGGTCTACCGCGGCGACTCGGTGAACGGCTTCGACTTCACCCCCGAGTCCCGCATCCCGGACCCGGAGCGCCTGAAGCGGATGTACAACGCGTCCGCCGCGACGCTGAACCTGGTGCGCGCCTTCACCACCGGTGGGTACGCGGACCTGCGCCAGGTGCACGCCTGGAACCAGGACTTCGTCCGCAACTCGCCGGCCGGCCAGCGCTACGAGCAGCTCGCCCGGGAGATCGACAACGCCCTGGCGTTCATGAACGCCTGTGGCGTGGCCCCGGAGGAGTTCCGGACCGTCGAGTTCTACTCCTCGCACGAGGCGCTGGTCCTCGACTACGAGACCGCGCTGACCCGCGTGGACTCGCGCACCGGGGAGCTGTACGACGTCTCCGGCCACATGGTGTGGATCGGTGAGCGCACCCGGCAGCTGGACCACGCGCACATCGAGTTCGCCTCCCGGATCCGCAACCCGATCGGGGTCAAGCTCGGCCCGACCACCACGGTCGACGAGGCGCTGACCCTGATCGAGCGGCTGGACCCGGACCGCGAGCCCGGCCGCCTCACCTTCATCACCCGGATGGGCGCGGGCAAGATCCGCGACCACCTGCCGGCCCTGGTGGAGAAGGTCACCGCCTCCGGCGCCCAGCCGGTGTGGATCTGCGACCCGATGCACGGCAACACCTTCGAGGCCTCCAGCGGCCACAAGACCCGCCGCTTCGACGACGTGCTCGACGAGGTCAAGGGCTTCTTCGAGGTGCACCGCGCCCTCGGCACCCACCCGGGCGGCATCCACGTGGAGCTGACCGGCGACGACGTCACCGAGTGCGTCGGCGGCGGCGACGAGGTGCTGGTCGACGACCTGCACCAGCGCTACGAGACCGCCTGCGACCCGCGCCTCAACCGCAGCCAGTCGCTGGACCTGGCGTTCCTGGTGGCGGAGATGTACCGCGGCCAGTAGAGCCCGACCTGCGTCGATGCGGCGCCGGACGTGACCGCCAGATGTGACGAAAGCCCCTCCGGATTCGGGATCCCCGAGCCCGGAGGGGCTTTGTCATCCCCGGATCGCCAGGTAAGGTGAGGCTCAGTGAACTAAGGCAAGCCTTAGTCAAGATCGTTCCGCCAGGCGGCGGCCGCACCACCCCGGGAGAGACCGCGATGTACGTGTGCATGTGTCATGCGGTCACCGAGGACCAGGTGAAGAAGGCGATCGACGCGGGTGCCAACACCCCGCGGCAGATCGCCAAGGGCTGCAGGGCCGGCACCGACTGCGGGTCCTGCGTCCGCCGGATCCAGGCGCTGCTCGGCGAGCACGGCGCCCGGCCCTGCCCGACCGCCCGGCTGGCCGCCAAGCTCGGCCTGGCGGACCCGGAGGACCCCGCCCCGGCCCCGTCGGTCCCGGCCGCCCCGGCGAGCCCTGCCCCGTTCGTCCCGCTGCGCGCGGCCTGACCGCCCGCGCGGGGGCTCAGGACTCCGGCTGCTCGATCAGCTGGGCGAGGTAGAGCGCCTCGCCGAGCTTCTCCAGGAGCTCCAGCTGGGTGTCGAGGTAGTCGATGTGGTGCTCCTCGTCGGCGAGGATGTCCTCGAAGATGTTCGCCGAGGTGACGTCGTTCTTGGCGCGCATCACCACGATCCCGCGCTTGAGCCGGTCGATCGCCTCGACCTCGATCTGGCGGTCCGCCTCGAACATCTCCTTGACCGACTGCCCGATCCGGACGTGGAACAGCCGCTGGTAGTTGGGCAGCCCGTCCAGGAAGAGGATCCGGTCGGTGAGCACCTCGGCGTGCTTCATCTCGTCGAAGGACTCGTGCCGGGTGTACGCGGCGAGCTTCGTCCAGCCGAAGTTCTCCTGCATCTTGGCGTGGAGGAAGTACTGGTTGATCGCGGTCAGCTCGGCGGTGAGCTGTTCGTTGAGGAACTCGATGACCTCTGGATCGCCCTGCATGGCGCTGCCTCCCTGCGCTCTGTCCTGCTGTGAGTCCTGGTCCTGCGGTGAGTCCTACGTTCGGCATCCTGGCACCGCGATGGGAAGAAATTCCAGTAAGTCCACACTCACCGGGGCTTGTGGCGGAATATCCGATTCGAGTGGATACGGGGTGCCGGTTGGCCCGTACGGGCGGGCGTGCGTTCGTGCGAAGGGGCGCGCGCCGGGGCCTGACCGCCGTCTGTCACCATGGAGCCATGGGTCAGTCCGAACAAGAACCGCTTCCGCCGTCTGACCCGAGGCTCCCCCCGGGGCAGCGCGCCCAGCGAGGCTGGCCCGCGCTGCACTACGGGCCCGTCCCCCGCTTCAAGCCGCTGACCTGGGAACTCCAGGTGTTCGGCGCGACCGCCTCGGCGGAGAAGCACAGCTGGGACTTCGCCGCCTTCAACGCCCTGCCCCGCACCACCGTGCGCGCGGACCTGCACTGCGTCACGAAGTTCTCGATGCTCGGCAACGAGTGGACTGGCGTGCCGGCCGCCGCCGTCCTCGACCTGGTGCCCCCGGCGCCCGGCGTCACCCACGTCATGGTCTGGGCCGAGTACGGCTACAGCGCCAACCTCCGGCTGGCCGACTTCGCCGACCCGCGCACGATCTTCGCCACCCACCGCAACGGCGAGCCGCTGACCGTCGAACACGGCTTCCCGGTGCGGCTGATCGTCCCGCAGCTTTACGCCTGGAAGGGCCCTAAGTGGGTGCGCGCGGTCGAGTACATGCGGGCCGACCGCCGCGGCTTCTGGGAGGAGCGCGGCTACCACAACCTCGCGGACCCGTGGCGCGAGCAGCGCTACTCCTACCAGGAGGAGCCGGGCGACGGCCCGCTGCGCTGACCCTGCCGGCGGTCCCCTCAGAAACCCTCAGGACCTTCTCGGGACCCCTCAGAACCAGGGGAAGCTGACCGTCACCACGGTGCGCTGCGGGCGGCGCTCGCCGGCCGCGGGGGACTGGCCGGTCGCCCTGCCGCTGCCGAACAGGTTCACCCCGCTCGTCTGCATCGTGAACCCGGCCGCCGCCAGCGCCTTCTCCGCGGCGTCCTTGGTCATCCCGGTGACGTCCGGGACCGGCACCATGCCCTTGCTGACCACCAGCGAGACCGGGGTGTTCTCCGGCACCTGCTGGCCGGCGGCCGGCGAGCTGCTGATCACCGCGCCCTCCGGAACGGTGTCGTTGAACGTCTCGGTCACCGAGCCCTTGGCCAGCTGCACGCCGGTCAGCGCGGCGGCGGCCTGGTCGGAGGGCTTGCCCGCGACGTCCGGCACGGCGATCCGCTTCGGGCCCTTGGAGACGGTCACCGTCACGGTGTCGCTCTTACGGGCCTTGGTGCCCACCCCGGGGTCGGTGGAGATCACCTGGCCGGACGGCACGCTCTCGCTGAACGCCTCGACGAACCGGCCGTGCATGCCCTCCTTGTCCAGGATCCGCTGCGCCTCGGACCGGTCCTTGCCGAGCACGCCGGGCACCGGGGCGTACAGCGCCTCGGACAACCCGTACGAGGCGCCGCCGATCACCAGCACCAGGGCGGTCAGCGCGGACGCCCAGATCAGCGGCTTGCGGGGGATCCGGCGCAGCCGGCTCGGGCGGTTCGGGCGCACCGGGGTGGGCTCGTTGTACGGGCGGGGCTCGACCAGCAGCTGGTCCATCAGCTCCGGCGGGACGTCCAGCACGCTGGTGCGCTCGGCCGGCGGCGCGGCCGGCTGGGGGAGCGGCTGGATCACCGAGGTCGGCTCGCTGGTCGGGTAGCGGGGGCTCGTCCGCGTGGAGGCCGGCGGCTCCGCGTCCAGCTCCTCCGGGGTGAGTGCGCGGCGGACCCGCTGGAGGGCGGCCAGGAGCTCGACCGCGTCGTACGGGCGGGCGTCCGGGGTGCGGGCGCAGGCGCCGGCCACTATCGCGTCCAGCGCCGGGGTCACGGACGGGACGGCGAGCGACGGCGCGGGGACGTCCTCGTGCAGGTGCTTGTACATGACCTGGACGGGGTTGTCGCCGGTGTGCGGGCGCCGGCCGGTGAGCATCTCGTACAGCAGGATGCCGGCCGCGTAGACGTCGACGCGCTGGTCGGTGGGGGCGTCCGGGAGGATCTGCTCGGGCGCCAGGTAGGAGACGGTGCCCATGACGGTGCCGCCGGTCGCGGTGGACGTCGAGGTGGGCTGGCCGTCGGCGGTGCCCAGCACCCGGACCAGGCCGAAAGTCGGCGACCTTCACCAGGCCGCCGTCGGTGATCAGCACGTTCTCCGGCTTGACGTCCCGGTGGACCAGCCCGGCCCGGTGCGCGGCGCCGAGCGCGGCGAGGACCGGCTCCAGGACGTCCAGGGCGGCCCGGATCGACAGCGCACCGCGGTCGCGCAGCAGCTCGCGCAGGGTGCGGCCGGGCACGTACTCCATGGCGAGGAAAACGTTCCCGCCGTCGGCGCCCTGGTCGAAGACGTTGACCACGTTCGGGTGGGTGAGCCGGGCGACCGCCTTGGCCTCGCGGATGAACCGGGCGGTGAAGCCCTCGTCCCCGGCGAGGTCGGGGTGCATCACCTTGAGCGCGAGCACGCGGTCGAGGCGGGTGTCGGTGCCCCGGTAGACCGTGGACATCCCACCGGTCGCGATGCGCTGGTCGACCCGGTACCGGCCGTCGAGCAGGGTACCGATCAGAGGATCTGACAATGTGTGCACCACTTGGATACTGTCGGTGACCTGTCCACGGGCAGCGGTCAGGGCTTGGCCGTCATGAGGGTCTTCGGATCCGAGTGAGGAGCCCTCTCGCTTGCGAGGGGGAGGAGTGACGTCCACCGGGCGAGTCTAGTGAGGTGTGGACCGGAAGACCCCGGAGGGCATTGCCTCCGGGGCCATCTGTGCCCGGCTTGTGACGCGTCATGCCCCTAGAAGGCCGGGTGCTCCCGGGTGTCCAGGTCGGCGCGGCCGGCCATCGCGGACGAGGCCTCGGCGTGGAAGCGGCGCGGGATCCGGCCGGCCCGGTACGCGAGGCGGCCGGCCTCGGTCGCGTGCCGCATCGCCTCGGCCATCAGCACCGGGTCCTGAGCCCTGGTCACCGCGGAGGCGAGCATCACCGCCGAGCAGCCCAGCTCCATCGCCAGCGCGACGTCGGAGGCGGTGCCGGCGCCCGCGTCCAGGATCACCGGGACGTTCGCGCTCTCCACGATCAGCTGGAAGTTGTGCGGGTTGCGGATGCCCAGGCCGGAGCCGATCGGCGAGCCCAGCGGCATGATCGCCGCACAGCCGACGTCCTCCAGCCTGCGGGCCAGCACTGGGTCGTCGTTGGTGTACGGGAGCACCGTGAAGCCGTCGTCGACCAGGGTCTCGGCGGCGTCCAGCAGTTCGATCGGGTCCGGCAGGAGGGTCCGCTCGTCGGCGATGACCTCCAGCTTCACCCAGTCGGTGCCGAGCGCCTCGCGGGCCAGCCGGGCGGTCAGCACGGCCTCCCCGGCGGTGAAGCAGCCGGCCGTGTTGGGCAGCACGCGGATCCCGTTGCGGGTCAGCACGTCGAGCACCGAGCCCTGGGTGGTGGCGTGGACCCGGCGCATCGCGACGGTGGTGAGCTCGGTGCCGGAGGCCAGCAGCGCCTGCTCCAGGATCTCCAGGCTCGGCGCGCCGCCGGTGCCCATGATCAGCCGGGAGCCGAAGGTCGTCCCGGCGATGGTGAGGCCGTCCTTGTCGTCGGGGAAACGGTCGTCGGCCATGCTCAGCCTCCCTGCACGGCGGTGAGGATCTCGATCCGGTCGCCCGCCGACAGCGGGGTCTGCGACCACGAACTACGCGGCACCACGGCCTCGTTGAGCGCGGCGGCGACGCCGGAGTTGGCGGCGCTCAGGGTGGCCACCACCTCGGCGAGGGTGGTCGTGGCGGGCACCAGCCGGGGCTCGCCGTTGACGGTCAGGGCGATGTCGGTCATGCGTGGGCCTTCGTGGTGGGGCGGGCGGGGGAGAACCGGGCGGGCGTGAACGGCCTTGCGAGATCGGGTACTTCACCGGTCGCCAGGTACTCGGCGACCAGGTCGGCGGTCACCGGGGTGAGCAGCACGCCGTTGCGGTAGTGGCCGGTCGCGGCGACCAGACCGGGGAGTTCGGTCGGCCCGAGCAGCGGCGCGTTGTCCGGCGAGCCCGGCCGCAGCCCGGCCGAGGTCTCCACCAGCGGCAGTTCGGTGATCCCCGGTACCAACTCGTGGGCGTCCCGCAGCAGTTCGTACACCCCGCCGGCGGTGACGGTGGTGTCGTAACCCTGCTCCTCGGTGGTCGCGCCGATGACCAGCTCGCCGTTCTCCCGGGGCACCAGGTACAGGTGCTGCCCGCGCACCACCGCGCGGACGTTGCGGGAAAGGAACGGCCGGTACGCCTCCGGGATCCGCAGCCGTAGGATCTGTCCCTTCACCGGACGGATCGCCGGCAGCACGCCCTCCGGCAGACCGGGGAGCCGGTGGCTGTACGGGCCGGCGGCGAGGACGATCTGGTCGGCGGTGACGGTCTCCAGGGTCGAGAGCCGGGCGCCGACCGCGCGGCGGTCCTCGACCAGCAGCTCGACGGCCTCGGCGCGGTGGATCACGACGTTCGCACGCTCGCAGGCGAAGATCAGTGCCTTCAGCAGCCGGCGGCCGTCCACCTGGTGATCGTCGGCCACGTGCAGGCCGCCGCGGACGCCGGGGGCGAGCATCGGCTCCAGCCTGCGGGCCTCCCGGCCGGTCAGCCAGGTCGAGTCGAGGCCCAGCCGTTGGTGGAAGGCGTGCAGCTCGCGCAGCTCCTCGCGGTCGTCCGAGTCCAGCGCGACGGCGAGGGTGCCGCACCGCCGGTAGCCGGTGTCCTCGCCGCCGCTCGCCTCGGTGAGTTCGGCGACGAAGGACGCGTACCGCTCGTTCGACGCCATGCCCAGGCGCAGCAGCGGTTCCTCGCCGTACTGCAGCTCGGTGACCGGGGCGAGCATCCCGGCCGCGACGTGGGCGGCCCCGCCGCCGGGGGACGGATCGACCACGACGACTTTCCTCAGACCGCGCTGCGCCGCCCGCCAGGCGACGGCGAGGCCGATGACGCCCCCGCCGATCACCAGCACGTCGGCTTGCGCGCCCCGTGCCAAGCGTGTCAAAGCTCCTCTTCTCCCTTCGCCGGTATGACCCGGATCAGGTTCGGACGGTCGCAGGCCGTGTCAGCCCGCCTCTCAGCCCGGTACGCCGGGCTCCCGTGATGGTGCCCCCACCTTAACTCCGGGGCCCGGACCGGCCGAAGACGCGTACGAGGGGCGGACGGGCCGGTCGGGCCGCGGACGGCGCTGAGTACAGTGACGGCGTGGCAGAGCTGAGCGGAACGGATCAGGTGGTCGTCGTCGGAGCCGGGCTGGCGGGCGCGCAGTGCGCCCTGGGGCTGCGGCGCGGCGGGTGGCAGGGGCGGATCGTCCTGGTCGGCGAGGAGCCGCACGCGCCGTACGACCGGCCGCCGCTCTCCAAGGACGTCCTGCTCGGCAAGGCCGACGCGACCACCCTGGACATCGACTTCCCGCACCTGGGCGTCGAGCTGCTCACCGGCCGCCGGGCCACCGGCCTCACCCCGGGCGTGCTGCACACCGACGGCGGCGACCTGCCGTTCGGCGCGCTGGTGATCGCCACCGGCGCCGCCCCGCGCGCCCTGCCCGGAGCCGAGCGTGCGCACCTGCTGCACACCCTGGACGACGCGCTGGCGCTGCGGGCGCTGCTCCGGCCCGGCCTCCGCCTGGTGCTGGTCGGCGCCGGCTGGATCGGCGCCGAGGTGTCCACCGCCGCCCGCGCGGCCGGCTGCGAGGTGACCGTCGTCGAGGCGGGCCCGGCGCCCGTCCCCGGCGCGCTGCCGACCGAGGTCGGCACGGCGATGGCGGCCTGGTACGCCGAGGCGGGTGTGGACCTGCGCTGCGGGGTCGGCGTCGCCGCCGTCGAGTCCGGGTCGGTGCTGCTGGCGGACGGCGCGCACCTGCCGGCGGATCTCGTGGTGGTCGGCATCGGCGCCCGGCCCGCGACCGACTGGCTGGCCGGCTCCGGCGTCGAGCTGGACGCGACGGGCGCCGTGCTGGTGGACGAGCACCTGCGCACCAGCCTGCCGGGCGTCCTCGCGGCCGGCGACTGCATCAGCTACCCCTCCGCCCGCTCCGGTGCCCGGCTGGCCGTCCAGCACTGGGACCACGCGCTGCAGTCCGGCGAGGCCGCGGCCGCCTCCGTCCTCGGGGCGGACGCGCCGTACGACCCGGTGCCGTACTTCTGGTCGGAGCAGTTCGGCCGGATGGTGCAGTACGCGGGCCGGCACGCCGAGGGCGACGAGCTGCTGTGGCGCGGCTCGCCGCAGGACCCGTCCTGGGCCGTGCTGTGGCTGCGCGACGGCGTGCCGACCGCGCTGCTGGCCGTCGACCGTCCGCGTGACCTCACCCAGGGCCGGCGGCTGATCGAGCGCGGCACCGCGCTGGACCCGGCCCGGGCGGCGGATCCGGCCGTGCCGCTGAAGTCGGCGGCACTCTGACGCCCTCTGACGCCCTCTGACCCGGCCCCTTGGTGCGCGCCGGGCCGTGGAGGTGGCAGTCTGGTGCCGTGAGTGAGATCGAAGCCAAGATTGACGCCCTGGTCCCCGAGTGGCTGTACCTGCCCGACATCTCTGAGCAGTGGGGTGTGCTGGTCACCGAGGTGCGCAACATGGTCAAGAAGGGTGACCTGATCGCCGTCCGCCGCGGCCCGAACAAGTCGCTGCAGGTCCCGGCCGCGTTCATCGACGAGACCGGCCCGGTCAAGCACCTGGTCGGCCTGCTGACCGTGCTGCGCGACAGCGGGTTCAGCGACGACGAGATCCTGGAGTGGCTGTTCACCGAGGACCCGTCGCTGCCGGGCACCCCGATGCAGGCGCTGTGGGAGAACCGGGCCACCGAGGTCAAGCGGCGCGCCCAGGCGATGGCCCTGTGACCAGCGGCCCGCGGGCGCGCCTGGCCGACGCCAGGCTCTACCTGTGCACCGACGCCCGTCGCGAGCAGGGCGACCTGGCCGAGTTCCTGGACGAGGCGCTGGCCGGCGGGGTGGACATCGTCCAGCTGCGGGACAAGGGCCTGGAGGCGAAGCAGGAGCTGGCGGCCCTGGAGGTCTTCGCGGACGCCTGCCGCCGCCACGGCAAGCTGCTGGCGGTCAACGACCGCGCCGACGTCGCCCACGCGGCCCGGCCGGACGTGCTGCACCTCGGGCAGGACGACCTGCCGGTGCCGGCCGCCCGGGCGATCCTCGGCGACGACGTGCTGATCGGCCGGTCCTGCCACGCCGAGTCCGAGGTGGACGCGGCGATCGCCGAGCCGGGCGTGGACTACTTCTGCACCGGCCCGGTCTGGCCGACCCCGACCAAGCCGGGCCGCCCGGCGCCGGGCCTCGGCCTGGTCTCGTACGCGGCCGAGCAGCCCACCGACCGGCCGTGGTTCGCCATCGGCGGCATCGACCTCGGCAACGTCGACGAGGTGCTGGCGGCCGGAGCCCGCCGGATCGTCGTGGTGCGGGCCATCACCGCCGCCGACGACCCGCGGGCGGCAGCCGCCGAGCTGTCCCGGCGGCTGCGCTCGGCCTGACCCCCACCGGGGCCGTCACCGTTCCCCGTACGAGCTCAGTGCTGACGCACGTGCTCAGTACTTGCGGACGGTGGCGGCCTCGGCCAGTGCCAGCAGCACCGCGCGGGCCCGCTCGTCCACCAGCGGCGCCGCCGCCAGAGCGTCCAGCGCCTGGCGCATCAGCTCGTCGATCCGGCGCTCCACCAGCTCCGGCGCCCCGCTGCGGGCGACCAGCTCGCGCAGCCCGGCGACCTCCTCGGGCGCCAGGTCCGGCGCGCCGAGCCGTTCGTCGAGGTGGCGCGCGTCGGCGGCCGACAGCCCGCGCATCGCGTGCGCGACCAGCAGGGTGCGCTTGCCCTCGCGCAGATCGTCGCCGGCCGGCTTGCCGGTGACCGCCGGGTCGCCGAAGACGCCGAGCAGGTCGTCCCGCAGCTGGAACGCCTCGCCCAGCGGCAGCCCGAACGCCCCGTACGCCTCGACCAGCTCCGGCGGGGCGCCGGCCAGCAGCGCGCCGACCTGGAGCGGGCGCTCGATCGTGTACTTCGCCGACTTGTAGTGCAGCACCGTCTGCGCCCGGTCCAGCGCGCCCTCGTCCGTCGAGTCGCCGGCCACCGGCTCCAGCACGTCCAGGTACTGGCCGACCATGACCTCGGTGCGCATCAGGTCGAACACCGGCTTGGCGGCCAGGACGGCGGCCGGCTCCAGGCCGGAGCGCAGGAACAGCTCGTCGCACCAGATCAGCAGCAGGTCGCCGAGCAGCACCGCCGCCGAGGCGCCGTACTGCTCGCGGTCGCCGCGCCAGCCGCGCTCACGGTGCAGCGCTTCGAAGCGGCGGTGGATCGAGGGCAGGCCGCGGCGGGTGTCGCTGCGGTCCATCAGGTCGTCGTGGACGAGCGCGCTCGCCTGCAGCAGCTCCAGGGCCGCCGCCGCGTTGGCGATCCCCTCGCTCTCGGCCGCGCCGCCGGCGCCGCGCCAGCCCCAGTAGCAGAAGGCCGGGCGCAGCCGCTTGCCGCCGTCCAGCAGGAAGTCGCGCAGGGCGTCGGAGGCGGGCACCAGCTGGGGCGAGATCTTGCCGAGCAGCGCGGACTGGCCGTCCATGAACGCGACGAGGGCGGCGTTCACGCGCGCGCGGACCTCCTCCACGTCAATGGGGTTGGCCGGCCGGTTGCTGGACGAGGTCACGATGAGGCTCCGCGGTTCGCTTGGGGTGCAGCAAGCGTAGCGGGGCGGCCGGGGAACAGCCGTGCGAGCAGGGCGGACGGGCTGCCGGCAGGTAGTGGAATGTCGTCCACCGTTTGTCTCAATCCGTGGAACCAAGGTGTCCGGGCCCCCGGGTCGACGGATAGCCTGCCAGCATGGCACTCGGTATCGCGTCGACCAGATCGGACCGCGCGTTGACGGTCCGCGAGCTGCTGGCGGCCGGAAAGCGGTCCTTCTCCTTCGAGTTCATGCCCCCGCGCAGCGAGGTCGGCGAGCAGAAGCTCTGGGACGCCATCCGGCGGCTCGAACCGCTCGACCCGAACTTCGTCTGCATGACGTACGGAGCCGGCGGCTCCTCGCGCGAGCGCACCGTCAACATGGTCGGTCGGATCGCCACCGAGACCACCCTGACCCCGGTCGCCCACCTGACCGCCGTCGACCACTCGATCGCCGAACTGCGCAACATCATCGGCCAGTACGCCGACCAGGGCGTCCGCAACGTCCTCGCCGTCCGCGGCGACCCGCCCGGCGACCCGATGGCCGACTGGATCAAGCACCCCGACGGCGTCACCTACGCCTACGAGCTGGTGGAGCTGATCAAGGGCATCGGCGACTTCTGCGTCGGCGTCGCGGCCTCGCCGAACATGCACCCGCGCTCGACCAACTGGGACGACGACATCCGGCATTTCGTCGGCAAGATCCGCGCGGGCGCCGACTACGCGATCACCCAGATGTTCTTCGAGGTCGACGACTACCTGCGGCTGCGCGACCGGGTGACCGCCGCCGGCTGCGAGGCGCCGATCATCCCGGAGATCATGCCGGTCACCAACGCCAAGCAGCTGGAGCGCTTCCCGCAGCTCAGCGGCTCGGCCTTCCCCGCCGACCTGGAGGCCCGCCTGCGGGCGGCGATCGACGACCCGGCGGCGCTGCGCGCGGTCGGCATGGAACACGCCACCGCGATGGCCGAACGCCTCCTCGCCGAGGGCGCGCCGGGCCTGCACTTCATCACGCTCAACCACTCGACGGCGACGCTGGAGATCTACCAGAACCTCGGTCTGCACCGGCGCTGAGGGCCTCCCGGGCGCGGGTTCACGAGCCCGTCACCGTCCCGGCGGTGGCGGGTTCGGTCGTGTGCGGCCGGGTCCGGGGCGGCGGGAACGCGATGCGGTGCCCCGGCCGTTGAGCGGGTACAGTCGCCGCACACGCGCGGCGCGCGCGGGCACGCGACTGGAGGTAGCGGGCGGATGGGCATCGGATACCTGCTGCTGTACGCCGCGTTGGCGGTGGTGGCGCTCTGGCTGGTGGCCGAGCTGCTGCTGCAGAACCGGGCCCCGCTGCACTGGCGCGCCCTCGCGCTGGTCGGGTTCCTCGGCGTGGCCGGCGGGATGGGCCTGCGGTCCGTCCCGGTGATCGGCGCCGGCGCGGCCATGTTCGCGGTCGGCCAGACCCTCGTCACCCTCTCGGTCAAGCGCGGCTACACGGCCGGCTGGTCGCTGCGCAAGGCCGACGACAGCCTGCCCGGCCCGCTCGCCAAGGTGCCGCTGCTCGGTGCGCTCACCGGCGGTGCGGCGGCGGCGACCGCGGTCGAGGCGGCCGACACACGGGTCGGCGAGGTCAGCGCCGTCGAAGCGCCCCCGGAGCCCGCCCTGGCCGCCGAGGCCGTCGCGGAGGTCGAGCAGACCGCCGCCTTCGAGATGCAGGAGATGGCCGCCGACGGCGTCTACATGCCCGGCTACTACGAGCAGCAGCAGCCGCAGGACCCGTACGTCGAGGCCTACCAGGCCGGCTACGACCCCGTGCAGCAGCAGACGTCCTACGACCAGCAGCAGTGGCAGGCACAGCAGCAGCCCGCCTTCGCGTACGACCAGGGCTACGGCGCCTACCAGCAGCAGCCCGACCCGTACGGCGGCTACCAGCAGCAGGACCAGTACGCGGGCTACCAGCAGCAGCAGACCGCCGCCTGGGACCCGAACGCCCAGCACCAGCAGTGGCAGCAGCAGCCCGACCAGCACCAGATGCACCAGCAGGGCATCCCGCAGCAGCCGAGCTACGAGCACGGCTACGGCTACCAGCAGCAGAGCACCTGGCACCAGGGCTGACGCCCCGCTACGCCGGACCGATCAGGTTGGCCGCGATGCAGGCCGACATGCCGACGCGGGCGAGCCCGCCGCCGGGGTGGGCGGCGCCGCCGATCCGGTAGTGGCCGGGGGCCTGCTCGGTCGGGGCCTGGAGGTAGGCGCCGCGGTCGCCGGCCAGGGCGGGGCGCGGGACGGCGCCGAACGGGGAGCCGCTCTCCCGCTCGGTGTCCGCCGGGGTGCGGACCACCCGCCACAGCGCACGGTCGGCGAGGCCGAGTCCGGCCGCGTCCGCGTGGGCGATCATCCGGTCCGCGAACCGGTCGGCGGCCCCGGGCTCCGTCCAGTCGACGCCCCCGGCCGGGGCGGTGGCGGTCAGCACGGCCGTCTCGTGGCCCGCGGGGTGCAGCGACGGGTCGTCCGGCCGCAGCACCTGGACGGTCGGGCGGTCGGCGAGCGGGGCGCCCCAAGTGAAGATCCCGGCCAGTTCGGCGGCCGGGTCCGCCGCGTGGACGACCGTGCGGTGCACGGTGCCCGCGGGGCGCTCGCCGCGCAGCGCGAGCAGGACGACGACCCGGCCGGGGACCGGGTCGGTGCGGTCCTGCGCCGGGGCGCCCACCGCGGAGATCACCACGTCCGCCTCGATCGAGCCCGCCGAGGTGTCGATCCCGCAGGCCCGGCCGTCCCTCTCGACGACCTGCTCGAAGCGGGTGTCGAAGCGGAACTCCACCCGGCGCTGCTCGCAGCGCCGGTATACCGCGTCCGCCAGCGCGCGCAGGCCGCCCCTGACGTACCAGACTCCGAAGGACTGCTCCATGTACGGCAGCACGGTGGCCCCGGCCGGGGCGGTGCGCGGGTCGAACCCGAACCGCAGCGCGTGCTCGTGCAGCAGGGCCGTCAGCCCGGGGTGGCCGCCGAGTTCGCGGGCGGCGACGTCGGCGAGCGTCCAGCGGCCGGCCGGCCGCAACCGGGCGAGGCCGCGCCGGGGCGGGACGGGGTACGGGTCGGCGTGCAGCGGCCGGGGGTCGGCCGGGAGCGGCTCCTCCAGCAGCGGGCGGCGGGTGGCCTCCCAGACCGTCCGGCCGCGGTTCACCACCGCGTTCCACAGGGCGCCCGAGCCGGTGCCGAAGGCCGCGTCCAGGGCCTGACCCACACCGCCGCGCGAGGCGTTGGGCAGGGCGAGGTCGGTGCCGTCCGGGAACAGGTGCCGGCTCTCCGGGTCCACCGGGGCCAGGTCGACCAACTGCTCCAGCGGCTCCTTGCCGGTCTTCAGCGCGAGGTCGCGGTAGACGGCCGGGAGGGTGAGCAGGCCGGGGCCGGTGTCGAAGGCGAAACCGTCGCGCTCGTACCGGCCGACCATGCCCCCGTACGTGCCGCCCGCCTCGCAGACCGTCACCCGGTGTCCGAGGGTCGCCAGCCGGGAGGCTGCCGCGAGCCCGCTCATTCCTGCGCCGATGATGACGATCCGTGCCATGGCACACGATCCTAGGGCTGTCCGGCGTACACACCTTCCGGGCCCGCCACCCGGGCGGCGCGGGCGGCCTTGCGCTCCCGGCGGCGGGCCCGGAAGGCCCGGATACGGTTGATCGCGAACCAGACCAGCAGCAGTCCGACCGCCAGCAGCACGGCGGCGATCGAGGCGGCCAGCCAGGGGTGGAAGATCGCCAGGGTGACCAGGCCGGCCACCGACAGGTCCTCGGCCAGGCTCACCGCGATGTTGCTCGCCGGCTCGGGCGAGGTGTTGACCGCCATCCGCAGCGACGCCTTCACCAGGTGGCTCACCAGCGCCGTCGTGCCGCCCACCGCACCCGCCGCGACCTCGCCGAGCGAACCCGGGTCGGCGCTCGCGATCAGCGCGCCCACGGTGGCGCCCGCGATCGGCCGGATCACGGTGTGGACGACGTCCCAGACGCTGTCCACGTACGGGATCTTGTCGGCCACCGCCTCCAGCACGAACAGCACGGCGGCCGCGATCAGCACGTCGGTGCGCTCCAGCGCGGGCGGCACCGACTCGGCGCCCCCGAACCGCCCCAGCAAGCCGAGCAACAGCACCACCGCGTACGCGTTGATGCCACTGGCCAGTCCGCTGGTGAAGATCAGCGGCACGATCGTCATCGGGTCCCCTCCTCGAAAAGCCCGGCGGGGCCGCCCGGCCTCGCCGTACCGTAGCGGGACGCGGCGGGCCGCCTCGCCGGTTCCGGCGCCGACCGGATCGGTGGACATCGGGGCCGCCGGGGACGTCGGGGATCGGCGGACTGAGTACGGATACTCAGATCCACGATTGAGTAATTGCACGGATGCCCTCCGACCTGCGCAGACGGCAGAGTGGTGGCACCCGGGACGGCGGGCGCGTCGGGCGCCCGCTCCCGGGACGGCGGACCCGTCCGCCCGGCCGGCCCTGGGGAGCCGGCGGGCGGCGGCGCAAGGTCCGCCACCGGTGCCGGTCCGTCGCCGCGCACCGCCGGCACGGGGCGGCGGTGCGGGCTGGGGGGAGCCGGTCCGCCGGGGGGGAGCGTGGAACCGCCGCCTGTGGGGGCGGCGGTTCACCGGCGCCCGACCCCGGCCGGATTGTCAGTGGTCCCGTTCACGATGGAGGAGCACGGACCACCCGGTCCGCGCGCTGCCTCGGAACGGGGGAGACCATGACCATCAGCCACCCTGAGCCCGTCACCGCCCGCCTCCACTCCGCCGCCCTGCCGCACTCCCCGGGCGGACGCCCCGGCGCCGGGGACGTCCATCCCGTGCTGCGCCGCACCGCCGCGCCGCCGGCCGCCCTCGACCTGCTCGCCGACGCCCACCGCACCCTCGCCCGGGCCCGCGCCCTGGAGGATCCGCTGGAGCGGTACGCCACCGCCCACCTGGCCGCACTGCGCACCGTCGCGGCCGTCCTCGCGGTGCGCGGGCGGCCGGAGAAGAACCCGCGCCGGCGCCAGGCGATCCGCAGCGCCTGGGAGGTGCTGCCCGAGGTCGCGCCCGAACTGGCCGAATGGGCCGTCTACTACGGCGCCGGCGCCCGCCGCCGGGCCGCCGCCGAGGCCGGGATCCGGGGCGCCGCCACGGCCCGCGACGCCGACGACCTGATCCGCAACTCCGCACTCTTCCTCCGCCTGGTCGAGCGGCTGCTCGGCCTCCACCCGTCACCGCCCGCCCCACGGCTGCCCCTGGACGACGACCCTTCCCGCACGGGGTGACGGGCGGCCCCACCCGCCCGGTCTAAGGTGGAGGCATCCCGATCCGTCTGCACGTGCCGAGGAGTCCCGCCTTGTACCCGACGCGTCCCCGCAGCGCCCTGCGTACCGCCGTGGTGTGGGAGGTGGTGCGGGCGGCCCTGGAGAAGCGGGCCGCCGAGCTGGAACAGCCCGTGCTCGATGTGGTCGACACCGGCGGCGGCACCGGCAACTTCGCCGTACCGGTGGCCAGGCTCGGCCACCGGGTCACCGTCGTCGACCCGAGCCCGGACGCGCTGTTCGCGCTGGAGCGGCGGGCCGCCGAGGCCGGCGTCACCGACCTGGTCCGCGCCGTCCAGGGCGACACCCAGACGCTGCCCGAGGTGATCGCCCCCGGCACGGTGGACGCGGTGCTCTGCCACGGCGTGCTGGAGGTCGTCGACGACCCGGCCGAGGCGCTCGGCAGCCTGGCCGGCACGCTGCGCACGGGCGGCGTGGTCAGCCTGCTGGCCGCCAACCGCAACGGCGCCGTGCTGGCCCGCGCGCTGGCCGGCCACTTCACCGAGGCGCGCGCCGTGCTGTCGGCCGCCGACGGCCGCTGGGGCGAGCAGGACCCGATGCCGCGCCGCTTCACCGGCGAGGAGCTGAGCCGGCTCGCCGCAGGCGCCGGTCTGCGGGTGGAGTCGGTGCACGGTGTCCGGATCTTCTCCGACCTGGTGCCCGGCGTCCTGGTGGACACCGAGCCGGGCGCGCTGGACGCGCTGCTGAAGCTGGAGGAGGCCGCCGCCGCCCAGCCCGCCTTCCACGCCGTCGCCACCCAGCTGCACCTGCTCGCCACCCTGGCCTGAGCCGCCCGGGAGCCCCGATCCGCAGGACCCGCGCCGTGCGGTTCGCACGCCGTCCGGCGGCGGTTCGTCGTCCGCCGCCGCCCGGCCGCCCCGCCGTGATCGCCGAAGCTCCCCAGGTCCTGCCCGATTCCACCGGATCGGGCACTTGTACGGGTCTCGCCGCGTTGATCGGAGTGCGGCCGGGCCCGGTCGAAGTGGCCCGTCCCACGCGCCGCAGACCACCCCGTAACGGGCCCACGGACCGTATGATCTGGGTAAAGCCGGAAAGCATGACCGCCGGACGCATGGGGCATATGGACGACACGGGCCGGGTCCCCCGCACAGGCGTCCGACCGCGTGTTTCGAAGGCTGATTTGGACTTGCCTCCCCGACCGGGGCGGCGGACCGGTCGCACCCGCGACCGACGAGTAGGAGGACTCCGTGCCGCTCTCGGAGCACGAGCAGCGACTGCTCGACCAGATGGAGCGAGCGCTGTATGCCGAAGATCCCAAATTCGCGTCGGCGCTTGAGGGAACCGGGTTGCGCACCTACACCCGCCGACGGGTCTACCTGGCCGTCGCCGGCTTCGTGGTCGGCGTCGGCCTGCTGATGGGCGGCATGGTCGTCCCGGACCAGATCTGGGTCAGCGTGGTCGGGTTCCTGGTGATGCTCGGCTGCGCGGTGTTCGCCGTGACGGGCTGGCGCCGCGGTCCCGCGGGCCAGGGCTCGGGCCCCCGGCCGGCCGCCGCGCCGCGCCGCAAGGCCGGGATGATGGACCGGGTGGAGCAGCGCTGGCAGCGCCGTCGGGACGAGCAGACCGGCGGCTTCTGAGCCGCACGGCCGTACGGAAGCCTGAAACACCGCCGGGGGCGGGCAGTCGATCGACTGCCCGCCCCCGGCGTTCGTGCGTCTCCCGCCCTCAGGACTCCGGGTTGCGCTTCCGCCGGGTGAACACCCGCCGCACCGGCCCGGTGACCGCGTCGGTCACCCGGCGCGTCCGGGTGCCGGCCGCCGCCCGGGCGGTCATGACCGCCTCGGAGATTCGCCACCACAGCTGCGCCGAGGACGGCGGCAGCAGCACCGCCCTGGCCCGGTCGGCCCGGCCGGCGGTGGCCCGCAGGCCTGCCCGGGCGGTCCGGACGTCGGCCGCCAGCGGGCCGGTGACCTGGCCGGACGGGGCGTAGAGCACCCGTTCGGTGGCCAGCGCCAGCCGTCCGGCGGCGGCCGCCGCGTTCTCGTCCAGCTCGGCCGTCTCGGTGATCCGCCGGGCCGCGGCCCGCGGGGTGCGCGACTCGTCGGGCGGGATGCCGAGGTCCCAGGCGGAGTCGATCAGCTCGTCCCAGGCGGCCAGCACCTGGGCGTCGGTGAGCCCGCCCGGGCCGTCCCCGCCGGGCCTGCGGCGCCCGCCGCCGAGCCGGCGGCGGCGCAGCGCGGCCCGCCAGAACAGCGGGACGAGCAGCAGGGCGATCAGCGCCACCACCGCGGCGAGGGTGCCGAGCACCTGCCCGGAGAGCAGCCAGGACTCCTCGCCGGTGTTTGCGGCGGCGGTGTCCTTGTCACCGCACTCGCCCATGCGGCGCAGCTTGGGGTCGCAGTCCTTGCTGGCGGACGGCGCCGGCGCGGGCGCGGAGCTCTGGGCGGCGGCGGTCGGCTGCCGGGTGGGCGCGGTGGTCGGGGTGGCGCTCTGCTCGGTGTAGCGGGGCTGGACGCCGCGGCTCGGGGTGGGCTCGAAGCGCGTCCAGCCGTAGCCCGCGAAGTACAGCTCGGGCCAGGCGTGGTACATCCGGCCGGTCACCGCGTAGACGTTGGCGCCCTGCGCGTCGCCCGGGGTGAAGCCGACGGCGACCCGGGCGGGGATCTTCAGGGTGCGGGCCATCGCCGCCATGGTGGAGGCGAAGTGGACGCAGAAGCCCCTCTTGTCGCGCAGGAAGGTGACGATGGCGCTGTTTCCGGTGCCGCCGGTGACCGTCGTGTCGTACCTGAACTGCGGCCCGGTGAACCACGCGGCCAGCGCGACCGCCTTGTCGTAGTCGGTCGACGCCTTGGCGGTGACGACGCGGGCCTGCTCGGCGACGACCGCGGGCAGGTCGGCGGGCAGGGCGGTGTAGCGGTCGCGGACGTCCTGCGACGCCTGCGGTGCGGTTCGCAGGTCGTTGGCTGTGGGCCGTACGTCCAGCGCCGTGACCTGGTAGCGCAGGCCCTTGATCGCCTTGTCGCTGGTGGGCATGACGGTGCGCGTCACCTGGTCGAGCTTCCAGTCGCCGCGGTTGGGCAGCTGGACCGAGACGACCGGGTAGGGCAGCGGCAGCCAGCTCTTCTCCAGCCGGTCGCTGACCGTGAAGTCGCCCCTCACCTGGGGGACGCTGGAGTCCCGCAGACCCTCCGGGGAGGGGAAGGTGGCGGGCAGGTCGAGGACGGTGCCGGTGCCGAGCTTCCAGTTGGTGCCGTCGAATTGGTCCAGCGAGCCGGTCCGCAGGTACGTCTGCTCGGCGACGTCGGCGTCCAGCGAGTAGCGCAGCAGCTCGCCGTCGCTGGGCCTGGTGATCTCGGACTGCAGGCTGACCAGCGGGTCGAGGCTGGTCACCGCACCGCCGGAGCCCTTGCCCGGGGTGCCGCCGGAGCCGGAGCGCAGCAGGCCGGACTCCCAGTGCGGAAGGAAGACGGGCAGCAGCAGGGCCACCGCCAGTGCCAGGATGCCGACCTGCTGGCCGCCCAGGCCCACCGCGCCGGTGCTCTCGGTGCCCCGCGAGGTGCCGCGGAAGACCCGGCCCCAGCGGGAGACCCGGTCCTGGCCCTCGGCGAAGAGCAGCACCAGGTAGCCCGCGGACGCGAGGCCGAACCAGATCCAGCTGCCGCGGTCGCCGGCCAGGCCGTTGCCGACCGAGTACAGAGCCAGCAGTGGCAGCCCGGCCAGCGCCGAGCGCCGGTAGGTCACCGCGATGGTGTCCACCACGACGGCGATCAGGCCGACCGAGGAGACCAGGATCAGCCGCAGGCCCGCGCTGGGCGGGGCCGGGATGGCGTACTGCTGGATGTCGTCCAGGCCGGCGCCGAACACCCGGTCGAGGGCGCTCACCGAATTGGGCCCGGGCACCAGGCCGCCCCAGGCGGCACCCGCGCCGGCGAAGCCGATCAGCAGCATCACGAACAGGACGGCCAGCTGCCCGATCGGCACCGTCCAGCGGTACAGCGGGGCACGGCGCAGGCCCGCGCCGGCCGCGGCGACCACCGCGATCACCAGGAACGCGTGGGTGATCCAGCTCTTGGTGGTGAGCAGCGGGGTCAGGCAGAGCGAGGCGAGGGCGGTGGCCAGCGCCGAGTACACGGTCAGTTTGGCCCGGGTGGTCACGCGCCGGTCTCTTCTCGGTAGGGGGCGGTGGTCTTGGCGCCGTCGGCGGCCCGCCACAGGTCGGGGACGGAGTCCCCGGCGCGCACCGGCAGGACCGTCCAGCCGGCCTCGCGGAGCCGGCGGACCCGCGCGCGGAACTCGTCGCCGCCGGTGTCGGGGGCGAGCATCCGCAGACCGGACCAGGTGCCGGTGTCGAGCAGGAAGGCGATGGCGCCGCCGGTGCGGCTGCGCAGCCGTGCCAGCCGGGTGGTCTGCGCCTCGTCCAGCTCGCCGAGGACGGCGACCACCAGGCCCTCGCCGCCGGTGCGCAGCGGCTCCTCGGCGCGGGAGAGCCCGCCGCCGTCGGACAGGTCGGCCACCGCGAGCGCGTCCAGGATCAGCCCGGAGGCCTCGTCCGCGGTGTTGCTGCCGCCGGTGCCGGGGCCGGGGACCGACTGGCCGTCGTCGGTGAGCAGTCGGGTCTGGTAGCCGCGCTCCAGCAGGTGCACGGAGACGGAGGCCGCGCAGCTGACCGCCCACTCGAAGGAGGAGGCGGGGCCGCTGCCCCGGTGCGCGGTCTCCCGGGTGTCCAGCAGGACGGTGGCGCGGGCCCGCTGCGGCTGCTCCTCGCGGCGGACCATCAGTTCGCCGTAGCGGGCGGTGGACTTCCAGTGCACCCGGCGCAGGTCGTCGCCGGGCCGGTACTCGCGCAGGATCACGTCGTCGTCGCCGGCCAGCGCGAGCGTGCGGGTGTGGCTCTCGCCCTGTCCGGCCCACTCGCCGGTCAGCCGCATGTACGGCAGGGCCTGGACCTGGGGGACGACGGTGAGCACGTCGGAGGCGGTGAAGGAACGGTTCACCTCGCACATGCCGAACGGGTCCGACAGCCGCAGCTGGAGCGGCCCGAGCGGGTAGCGGCCGCGCAGGTCGGAACGGACCCGGTAGGAGACCTCACGGTGGCCGCGCGGCTCGATCCGGTCCAGCACGAAGCGCGGGCGCGGCCCGAGCACGTACGGGACCTTGTCCTCCAGGAGCAGCAGCCCGGTGGGCACCCGGGAGACGTTGTCGACGCGCAGGTGGACCCGGGCCTCCTGGCCGGCGACAGCCCGGCTCGGGCTCAGCCGGCGACCGCTGGCGACCCGGTAACGCGTGTTGGCCAGCACCAGGGCGGCGGCCAGCGGCAGCGCGGCGAGCAGCACGCCGACCCGCAGCAGCGCGTCCTGGTCGAGCAGGTAGGCGCAGACCACCGCGGTGAGCCCGGCGGCGAGGAAGGAGCGGCCCCGGGTGGTGAGGCCGCGCAGGCCGGCCCGCAGACCCGACGACGAGTCGGCCGATGCCACCTCAGCCCCTCCGGACGGCCGGGCCGCCCTGCGGGCGCGGCAGCGGCAGCCGGGCGACCAGGTCGGCCACGATCTGCTCGGCGGTCCGGCGGTTGAGGTGGGTCTCGGCGGTCGGCATCAGGCGGTGCGCGAGGACCGGGACGGCGAGGCGCTGGATGTCGTCCGGGGTGACGTAGTCGCGCCCGTCGAGGGCGGCGGCGGCGCGGGCGGCCCGGACCAGGTGCAGGGTGGCGCGCGGCGAGGCGCCCAGGCGCAGCTCGTGGCTGGTGCGGGTGGCGCCGACCAGGTCGACGGCGTAGCGGCGGACCGGGTCGGCGATGTGCACGGTGCGCACCAGGTCGATCAGCTTGAGGATGTCGGCGGCGTGCGCGACCGGCTGGAGGTCCTCCAGCGGGCTCGCGCCGGCGTGCACGTCGAGCATCGCGAACTCGGCCTCGGGGCTGGGGTAGCCCATCGAGATCCGGGCCATGAAGCGGTCCCGCTGGGCCTCCGGGAGGTGGTAGGTGCCCTCCATCTCGACCGGGTTCTGGGTGGCCACCACCATGAACGGCGAGGGCAGCTCGTAGCTGGTGCCGTCGATGGTGACCTGGCGCTCCTCCATCGACTCCAGCAGCGCGGACTGGGTCTTCGGCGAGGCGCGGTTGATCTCGTCGCCGACCACGATCTGGGCGAAGATCGCGCCCGGGCGGAACTCGAAGTCGTTGCGGTGCTGGTCGTAGATGTTGGTGCCGGTGACGTCCGAGGGCAACAGGTCGGGCGTGAACTGGATCCGGCGGACGGTGCAGTCGACCGAGCGGGCGAGCGCCTTGGCCAGCATGGTCTTGCCGACGCCGGGGACGTCCTCCAGCAGCAGGTGGCCCTCGGCGAGCAGGACGGTCAGGGCGATCCGGACGGCCTCCGGCTTGCCCTCGATCACGCTCTCGATGTTGGCGCGGACCCGGTCCACGACGGCTGCGAGCTCCGGAAGGCCGACCCGGTGGTACCCGTCCGCCTCCTGGGCGCCCCCGGAAGGACTGTCGAGACCGGCCTGATCGCTGTAGCTCGTCACCCGTAACGCTCCCTGGCACACTGCGCCGCCTCACCCCGAGGCCGGCCCCCACCCCATGCTTGACGCGGCCGTTCCGGGGGCGGTTCCGTGGGGGATCCGGCGCCGGGCAGCGGCCTGCGGCCCGGCCGCCCCAGGTGGTTCGAGGTCAACCGGCAGGCGCATTCTCCCCCGCCCGAGGGGCGGAAGTCACCCTGTCGCCCGGACGCCGTTGGCCGGGCGAGCGACGGCGGACGGGTCAGTGGATCTCGCGGAGCAGGCCGGTGTGGACGTCGAAGACGAAGCCGCGGACGTCGTCGGTGTGCAGCAGGAACGGGGACGTGCGGACCCGCTGCATGGACTGGCGCACGTCGCCGTCCAGGTCGACGAAGGCCTCCACCGCCCACTGCGGGCGCTGGCCGACCTCCATCTCCAGCTCACGGCGGAAGTCCTCGGTGAGCCCGAGCAGACCGCAGCCGGTGTGGTGGATCAGCGCGATCGAGCGGGTGCCCAGGGCACGCTGGCTGATGGTGAGCGAGCGGATGGTGTCGTCGGTGACGACGCCGCCCGCGTTGCGGATGACGTGCGCGTCGCCCAGTTCGAGGCCGAGCGCCGCGAACAGGTCGAGGCGGGCGTCCATGCAGGCCACCACGGCGATCCGCTGCACCGGGCGGGCGTCCATGCCGCCGTCGCGGAAGGTCACCGCGTAGTCGCGGTTGGCCGCCACGAAGCGGTCGATGATGGTGGGTCTCTCGGAGTCGGCAGCGGCGGTCGGCGTGGGCCGGTCGGGGGTCACTGTCATACGGGCGACGTTAGTGCGATTCGGGCCTCCGTGGTGGGGCGGAGAGCTACAGAACCGCCCGCTGTGACCGAGCGCATAGCCACAACGGAAGGGCTTCGGACGGGTTTGTCCGGCCTGGTCCCGGAGCGCGCGCGGCCGGGGCGCGGGACCCTTTGACGCGGCCCGCGCCGGTCGCCCCGGCCGGCCGCCGGGACGGCTGCGACCTGCGGTGATCCGTACCGCCGCCCGGGTGGTGCGCCGGAGCGGGCCATTGACTGGAAGGGGCCGCGCGATAGAGTTGCGGCGCAGTCGAGCACACCCGCCGGAGCCCGTCAACCGGGCTTTTCCGGCCGTGCGGCGGCCCACGCGGCCCGTGGCCTCCACCCGCTCCGTGCCCACCTGGCGCACCTTCCCCGGCGCCGGGCGGTCACGTCCTTCCCCTTGAGCGGGCGGGGACCACGGGCCGCGTCGTGTCCGCGTCCGGCGGTGGGCGAGAATGGTCGGAGCTCCCGGACGTCGGGCTGCTCCGCACCGAGGAAGGGCGCCACCGCGCATGACCACCAACGATCCGGGCCCCAAGCACGTCCCCGTGATGCTGCAGCGGTGCATGGACGCCCTGGCCCCGGCGATCTCCCGGCCCGGCGCCGTGGTGGTGGACGCGACCCTCGGCCTCGGCGGGCACAGCGAGGCGCTGCTCACCCAGTTCCCGGAGGTCCGGCTGGTCGCGGTGGACCGCGACCCGCAGGCGCTCAGGCTCTCCGGCGAGCGGCTCGCGCCCTTCGGCGACCGGGCCACCCTGGTGCACGCCGTCTACGACGAGATCCCCGAGGTGCTGGAGCGCCTGGGCATCGACCGGGTGGACGGCGTCCTGTTCGACCTCGGTGTCTCCTCGATGCAGCTGGACGAGGCCGAGCGCGGCTTCGCCTACGCCCAGGACGCCCCGCTGGACATGCGGATGGACCAGACCCGGGGGATCAGCGCGGCCGAGGTGCTGAACACCTACAGCCACGGCGACCTGGCCCGGATCCTCAAGGTCTACGGCGAGGAGCGGTTCGCGGGGAAGATCGCCTCGGTGATCGTGCGCGAGCGGGCGAAGGAACCGTTCACCACGAGTGCGCGTCTGGTCGAGTTGGTGCGTAACGCCATCCCGGCGGCGACCCGGCGCACCGGGGGGAACCCGGCCAAGCGGACGTTCCAGGCCCTGCGGATCGAGGTGAACGGCGAACTGGAGGTGCTGGACCGGGCGATCCCGGGGGCACTGGACGTCCTCGCGCTCGGCGGGCGGATGGTCGTGATGTCCTACCAGTCGCTGGAGGACCGCCTGGTGAAGCAGTACTTCGCCGCCGGGGCGACCAGCACCGCGCCGCCGGGGCTGCCGTTCGTCCCCGAGGAGCACCAGCCCTGGCTCAAGCTGATCACCCGCGGGGCCGAACTGGCCACCGAGGAGGAGATCGAGGAGAACCGGCGCGCCGCGCCCGTGCGGCTGCGGGTGGCGGAGAGGATCAGGGACCGGAACAAGCGGGGCTGAGCGGGAGTCCCGGGGCGGTCCGAAGGGCGGAGGAGAGCAGTGGGGCCGGTGGCTGGAGGGCCCCTCCTGCCCGTTGGCGGGCGAGGAGGGCGGGTCCGGGCGGGGAGCGGGGCACTGCCGGGGCAGGGCAGGGCGCGGATCACGGTCCGGCCGGGGCGGCGCCCCGTCCGGGGGCGCACGCCGTTCGCCGTGCTGGTGGTGGTCCTGCTGGCGGCGGGGCTGTTCGGGCTGCTGGCGCTGAACACGGCGCTCAACGAGGGCTCGTTCGAGCTGTCCCGGTTGCAGAAGCGCACCACCGTGCTGACCGACGAGCAGCAGGGGCTCCAGCACCAGATCGACCAGAACTCCGCCCCGGACGCGCTGGCCAAGCGGGCCGCGGAGCTCGGCATGGTCCCGGCGGGCGGGATGGCGTTCCTGGACGTGCAGAACGGCGGCAAGGTGCTCGGCAAGCCCGGCCCGGCGCAGGACAGCCCGCCGGTGAAGCGGTCGACGGCCGAGCCGTGGCCGATGAAGCAGCAGCCGTCGCCGAGCGCGCAGCAGAGCGCCCCGGCGCCGGCGGCGACGGCCGGTGACGCCGTGGTCCAGATCAATCCGGGCGTCCCGGCCGCGCCGGCCGCCTCCGCGGCCGCCAGTCCGGCCGCGCCGGCGCCGAGTCGGGGTGCGGGCCGATGAGCGGGTGGGACGAGCAGATCATGAGCGGGTCCGTACGGGCGGATGGCCCTGCGGGGGGAGAGATGGGCGCATGAGTACTCCGCGTCAGCCGTCGGCCGGCGGCTCCGGCAACGGCCGCCGCCCGGTGCCCAAGGGCGCCGCGCCGCGCCCTGCTGCGCCGCGCGGGCAGTCGGCGGGGAAGGCCCAGCCCGCGAAGGGGCAGCCCGTCAAGGGCCAGCCGACCAAGGGGCAGCCGGCCAAGGGGCAAACCTCGAAGGCCCAGCCGGCCAAGCCGCAGACCGCCCGGCCGAAGCAGCCCGCCAAGGGACAGCCCGTGAAGGCCGCCGCCGCCCGGACGCCCCGGGCCCCGCAGCAGCGCCGCCCCGAGGGGAGGCCGCCGGCCCGCGCCCAGGCGGCGGCCCGGCCGCGTCCGACGTCCCGCCCGCCGCAGCGCCCCAAGGCGCTCCGGCTGGCCGAACCGCGCCGCCGGCTGCGCGTGATCACCGTGGTGATGGCGCTGGTCTTCTCGGTGTTCGCGGGCCGGCTGGTCCAGCTCCAGCTGCTGGACGCCGACGCGCTGGCCGCCGACGCCAACACCAACCGCTACCTGAATATCCCGATCACCGCCGAGCGCGGCTCGATAACGTCCGCGGACGGCGTGGCGCTGGCCGCCACCGTCGACGCCTACGACATCACCGCCGACCCGGCGATGTTCACCCCGGACGCCACCGGCATCCCGGACGCCCCGGAGCAGGCGGCGGCGCTGCTGTCGCCGATCATCGGCGTGCCCAAGGAGAAGATCGCCGCCGACCTTCACACCCCCAAGAGCCGCTACAAGCGGCTCGCCGCCCGGCAGACCCCGAGCGCCAAGAACCAGATCAGCGACCTCAAGTCGGGCCTGGAGAAGCAGGCCGGCTCGCGCACCTGCCAGGCCCAGAAGAAGCTGCTCGGCAAGCCCGCCGACCAGGGCGGGCGCACCCGCGTCGACAACGAGTGCGCCAACCCGCTGGCCGGGGTGTTCAACCGGGAGACCCAGAAGCGGGTCTACCCCGCGGACGGCCTGGCGGCCAACCTGGTCGGCTTCGTCAACGGCGAGGGCGAGGGCGCCGGCGGCCTGGAGCTGCAGTACCAGAAGCTGCTGTCCGGCAAGGACGGCCACAACAGCTACGCCCAGGCCGGCGGCCGGCTGGTGCCCACCGCCGGCGGCTCGCTGGAGCCCGCCGTGCCCGGCAGCGACATCAGGCTGACCATCAACCGGGACATCCAGTGGGCCGCCCAGAAGGCGATCACCGACCAGGTCGCCAACTCCGGCGCCGAGAAGGGCTACGTCGTCGTCCAGGACGTGAAGACCGGCCAGGTCCTCGCGATGGCCACCGCGCCCGGCCTCAACCCGAACGACCTGTCCACCGCCAAGCAGTCCCAGCTGGGCAACACCGCGCTGGCCGACGCGTACGAGCCGGGCAGCACCGCCAAGCTGATGAGCCTGGCCGCCGTCCTGGACACCGGCAAGGCCACCTGGGACACCAAGGTCACCGTGCCCGACCGGCTGGTACGCGCCGGGCAGCAGTTCAAGGACGACGTCGACCACAACACCTGGTACCTGACGCTGGCCGGGGTGCTCGCCAAGTCCTCGAACATCGGCACCATCGAGGCCATCGAGACGCTCGGCGCCGACCAGCTGGAGTCCAACAAGGTGCTGGACGGCTACATGCGCAAGTTCGGCGTGGCCCAGCCGACCGGGCTGAACTTCCCCGGCGAGACCGCCGGGAAGCTCAAGAAGCCCGAGGACCTGGTCGCCTCGGAGAAGTACAACATCTCCTTCGGCCAGGGCCCGCTGCAGCTGAACGCGCTCCAGGCCACCTCCGTCTACTCGACCATCGCCAACGGCGGCGTCCGGGTCGCGCCCAGCATCGTCCAGGGCGTCACCAGCCCGGACGGCAAGTACACCCCCACCCCGCCGGGTGCGCAGACCCGCGTGGTCGGCGAGCAGACCGCGAAGACCCTGACCCAGATGCTGGAGTCCGTCGTCGACGACGAGCAGGGCACCGGCGGCAAGGCCGCCATCCCCGGCTACCGCGTCGCCGGCAAGACCGGCACCGCCAACCGGGGCGCCGCCAACGGCGTCGGCTACGACGGCTACACCGCCTCCTTCATCGGCTTCGCCCCCGCCGAGGCCCCCCGGGTCACCGTCTCGTGTACCCTCCAGGGCCCGGTCAACGGCCACTTCGGCGGCCAGCTGTGCGGTCCGGTGTTCAAGCAGGTGATGGAGTTCACCCTCAAGACCCTCCAGGTCCCGCCGAGCAACAGCGAGGCCCCCAACCTGCCCGTCGAGTGGAAGCCGTGAGCAAGCATGAGGAACGAGCGGGCCGCCGTGGACGGCGGCGCGGGGCAGGCCCGGTTTGGCCCTGGGCACCCTTCGGCGGATAGCCTTCCCGCCGTGCCGAAACCCGATCAAACCACCGTGAGTCCGCCCCGCCCGGCCCAGGCCGCCGCCCTGCCGCTCGCCGAGCTCGCCCGCCGGCTGGGCCTCGACCCCGTCGAGGGCGGCGCCGTCACGGGTGTCACCCACGACTCCCGCGCGGTGCGCCCGGGCGACGTGTACGTGGCCTTCCCCGGCGCCAACCACCACGGCGCGGCCTTCGCGGCCCAGGCCGCGGCGGCGGGCGCGGTGGCGCTGCTCACCGATCCGGCCGGCGCCGAGCTGGCGGCCGGCACCGGCCTGCCGCTGCTGGTCGTCGACCGGCCGCGGGCCCGCATGGGCGAGCTCGCCGCGGCCGTCTACGGCCACCCCTCCGAGCGACTGCTGATGATCGGGCTGACCGGTACCAACGGCAAGACCACCACGTCCTACCTGGTCGAGGGCGGTCTGCGCGGCGCCGGCCGCAGCCCCGGGGTGATCGGCACCGTCGAGATGCGGGTCGGCACCGAGCGGATCAAGAGCGAGCGGACCACCCCCGAGGCCACCGACCTGCACGCGATCCTCGGCGTGATGGCCGAGCGCGGCGCGGACGCGGTGACCATGGAGGTCTCCAGCCACGCCCTGGTCTTCGGCCGCACCGACGGGGTGACCTACGACGTCGCCCTGTTCAACAACCTCACGCCCGAGCACCTCGACTTCCACCCGGACATGGAGGACTACTTCCAGGCGAAGGCCCGGCTCTTCCAGCCCGGCAAGTCCCGCCGCGGGGTGGTCAACCTCGACGACGAGTACGGCCGCCGGCTGGCCGCCGAGGCCAAGATCCCGGTGACCACCTTCTCCGCCGCCGGCGCCCCCGAGGCCGACTGGCGCGCGGTCGACGTCCAGCTCGGCCCGGCCGGCTCCACCTTCCGGGTGCTCGGCCCGGACGGCGCCGAGGCCGACGCCGCCGTCCCGCTGCCCGGCCCGTTCAACGTGTCCAACGCGCTGGCCGCGATCGCCACGCTGGTCGCCGCCGGCCTGCCGCTGGAGCGGGCCGTCGCCGGCGTGGCTGCGGTGCCCGGCGTGCCGGGCCGGCTGGAGCGGGTGGACGCCGGACAGCCGTTCGTCGCCGTCGTGGACTACGCGCACAAGCCGGACGCCCTGCAGGCCGTCCTCGGCTCGCTGCGCGAGGTCACCAAGGGCCGGCTGCACGTCGTCGTCGGCTGCGGCGGCGACCGCGACCCGCACAAGCGCGGCCCGATGGGCGCCATCGCCGCCCGGCTCGCCGACACCGCCCTGCTGACCAGCGACAACCCGCGCAGCGAGGACCCGCTGGCGATCCTCGCCAGCATGCTGACCGGCGCCGCCGCGGTGCCCGAGGCCGAGCGCGGCGACGTCCTGGTCGTCCCCGACCGGGCCGAGGCGATCCGCCTCGCGGTGGCCCGCGCGCACGCCGGTGACACCGTGCTGGTGGCCGGCAAGGGCCACGAGCTCGGCCAGTACGTACGAGACGAGATCCGCCCCTTCGACGACCGGGAGGTGCTGCGCGAATCCATCACGCAGGCCACGGCCGCCCGGGGCGACCGAGGAGTAGAGCAGCAGTGATCGCACTGACCCTCGCCGAGGTGGCCGCAGCAGTCGGGGGCACCCTGGACGGCGCCGACCCCGACACCCTGGTGACCGGCCCGGTCGAGGTCGACTCCCGGAAGGTGCGCCCCGGCGGCCTCTTCGCGGCCTTCGTCGGCGAGCACGTGGACGGCCACGACTACGCGGCCACCGCGGTCGAGGCCGGCGCCGTCGCGGTGCTGGCCTCCCGCCCGGTCGGCGTGCCCGCCGTCCTGGTCGACAGTGTGGTGGACGCCCTCGGCAAGCTGGCCCGCACCGTGGTCGCCCGCGCCGAGGCCACCGCCGTGGTCGCGCTGACCGGCTCGGCCGGCAAGACCAGCACCAAGGACCTGATCGCCCAGCTGCTCCAGCGCCACGGCGACACCGTCTACCCGCCCGGCTCGCTCAACAACGAGATCGGCCACCCGATGACCGCGCTGCGGGTCGAGCCCGGCACCCGGCACCTGGTCATGGAGATGGGCGCCCGACACAAGGGCGACATCGAGTACCTCACCTCGATCACCCCGCCCCGGATCGGCCTGGTGCTGAACGTCGGCACCGCGCACGTCGGCGAGTTCGGCTCCCAGGAGGCGATCGCCGAGGCCAAGGGCGAGCTGGTCGAGGCGCTGCCCGCGGACGGCACGGCGATCCTCAACGCCGACGACCGCCTGGTGCGCGCGATGGCCGCCCGGACCCGGGCCAAGGTGGTCCTGTTCGGGGAGTCCCCGGACGCCCACGTCCGGGCGACGGAGGTTCGCCTGGATGCCACCGGACGGCCATCGTTCACGCTCACCACCCCAGCCGGTTCCGCGCCCGTGCAGCTGCGCCTGTACGGTGAGCACCACGTCTCGAACGCCCTCGCCGCCGCCGCGGTGGCGGTGGAGCTCGGGATGTCCGTCGACGACACCGCGGCAGCCCTGGGCGAGGCGGGTGCGCTGTCCCGCTGGCGCATGGAGGTCGTCGACCGGGCCGATGGTGTCACCGTCGTGAACGACGCCTACAACGCGAACCCCGACTCGATGAGGGCCGCGCTGCGGGCGCTGGTCTCGATGGGGGGCCGCGGCCCGGAGCGCCGCCGTACCTGGGCGGTGCTCGGCGAGATGCGGGAGCTCGGCGAGGAGAGCCTGGCCGAGCACGACGCCATCGGGCGGCTCGCGGTACGGCTGGACGTCACCAAGCTGGTGGCGGTCGGCGGACGCGAGGCGGCCTGCATGGAACTCGGCGCGAGGAACGAAGGTTCGTGGGGTGAGGAGTCGGTGCTGGTGTCCGACGCGGACGCGGCGGTCGAACTGCTGCGCAGTCAGCTGCGGCCGGGGGATGTGGTCCTGGTGAAGGCCTCCCGTTCGGTGGGGCTGGAGAAGGTGGCCGAGGCCCTCCTCGCGGACGGTGTGGCCGAGTGATGAAGCAGATCCTGTTCTCCGGCATGATCGGCCTGGTCCTGTCGCTGCTCGGCACCCCCGCCCTGATCAAGCTGCTCGCCAAGCACGGCTACGGCCAGTACATCCGTGACGACGGCCCGAAGGCGCACCACAGCAAGAAGGGCACGCCCACCATGGGCGGCATCGCCTTCATCCTGGCGACCCTGATCGCCTACTTCGCCACCAAGGCGATAACGGGCGAGAGCCCGACGGTCTCCGGACTGCTGGTGCTCTTCCTGACCGCGGGCCTCGGCCTGGTCGGCTTCCTGGACGACTTCATCAAGGTGGTCAAGCGCCGCTCGCTGGGTCTGCGGGCCAAGGCGAAGCTGGCGGGCCAGTCCATCGTCGGCCTCGGGTTCGCCGTCCTGGCGCTGCAGTTCCAGGACGACCGCGGGCTCGCCCCGGCCTCCCAGCACCTGTCCTTCGTCCGGGACTACGGCTGGTCGATCGGCCCCGTGCTGTTCGTCATCTTCGCCTACTTCATGATCGCCGCGATGTCGAACGGCGTGAACCTCACCGACGGTCTGGACGGCCTCGCCACCGGCGCGTCGGTGATGGTCTTCGGCGCCTACACCTTCATCGGCATCTGGGAGTACACCCAGAGCTGCGCCTACACCATCACCGCGACCGCCAACTGCTACGACGTCCGCGACCCGCTGGACCTCGCCGTCGTCGCCTCCGCCCTGATGGGCTCCTGCTTCGGCTTCCTCTGGTGGAACACCTCGCCCGCCAAGATCTTCATGGGTGACACCGGCTCGCTCGCCCTCGGCGGCGCCCTGGCCGGCCTGGCGATCTGCTCCCGCACCGAGCTGCTGGTCGCGCTGCTCGGCGGCCTCTACGTGATCATCACCCTGTCGGTGATCATCCAGGTCGGCTCCTTCCGGATGACCGGCAAGCGCGTCTTCAAGATGGCACCGCTGCAGCACCACTTCGAACTCAAGGGCTGGACCGAGGTCCTGATCGTCGTCCGGTTCTGGATCATCCAGGGCCTCTGCGTGGCCGTCGGCCTCGGCCTCTTCTACGCGGGATGGGTGACCGGATGACCAGTTCGCAGCCGGCAGGGCCGGGGTTCGAGGACCTGCCGGTCGTCGTCGCCGGGCTCGGCGTCTCGGGCATCAGTGCCGCGCGCGTCCTGCACGGCCTCGGCGCCCGCGTCACCGTCGTCGACGGCGGCAGCGGCGACGGCCTGAAGGCCCGCGCCGCCGAACTGGAGGCCCAGGGCATCGCGGTGCGCCTCGGCGACGGCGACAGCCTGCCCGAGGGCACCCGGCTGATCGTCACCTCGCCCGGCTGGCCGCCGAGCAGCCCGCTGTTCGCCACCGCCGACGCGGCCGGCGTCCCGGTCTGGGGCGACGTCGAACTCGCCTGGCGGCTGCGCAGGCCGTTGCCGGCCACCGGCGAGCCCGCCCCCTGGCTGGCCGTCACCGGCACCAACGGCAAGACCACCACCGTCCAGATGCTCGCCTCGATCCTCACCGCGGCCGGCAGGCGCACCGCCGCCGTCGGCAACGTCGGCGTCTCGGTGCTGGACGCGGTGCTCGCCGAGGAGCCGTACGACGTCCTCGCCGTCGAGCTCTCCAGCTACCAGCTGCACTGGGCGCCCTCGCTGCGCCCGTACTCGGCGGCCGTGCTCAACCTGGCGCCCGACCACCTCGACTGGCACGGCTCGATGGAGGCGTACGCCGCCGCCAAGGGCCGGATCTACGAGGGCAACGTCGTCGCCTGCGTCTACAACCTGGCCGACCCGGCCACGGAGGCGCTGGTCCGCGAGGCCGACGTCGAGGAGGGCTGCCGGGCGATCGGCTTCGGCCTCGGCTCGCCCGGCCCGTCGAACTTCGGCGTCGTGGACGGGCTGCTGGTGGACCGCGCGTTCGTGTCCGACCGGGCCAAGAACGCCGCCGAGCTGGGCTCCGTCGAGGACGTGTTCCCGCCGGCCCCGCACAACATCACCAACGCGCTCGCCGCGGCGGCGCTGGCCCGCTCCTACGGGGTCGAGCCGAAGGCCGTCCGGGAGGGCCTGCGCGCCTTCCGCCCGGACGCCCACCGGATCGCCGAGGTCGGCGTGGTCGGCGAGGTCACCTGGATCGACGACTCCAAGGCCACCAACACCCACGCCGCCGCGGCCTCGCTGGCCGCCTACCGGCCGATCGTCTGGATCGCCGGCGGCCTGGCCAAGGGCGCGACCTTCGACGACCTGGTCCAGGGCGCGGCCGAGCGGCTGCGGGCGGCCGTGCTGATCGGCGAGGACCGCGCGCTGATCCGGGAGGCACTGGCCCGACACGCGCCGGATGTCCCGGTGATCGAGGCGGCCGAGGGCCAGACTGGCGCGGTGGCGATGACCGAGGTGGTCCGGACGGCCGCCTCGCTCGCCCAGCCGGGTGACACGGTGCTGCTGGCCCCGGCCTGCGCCTCGATGGACATGTTCACCAACTACGGCGAGCGCGGAGACCTCTTCGCCGCCGCCGTCCGGGAGCTGGCGCACGGGTAGCGGGCCCGGCCGGGGCGTTGTTCGAAGAGAGTGAGCGGGGAGTTGGCGGGGCAGGGCAGGGCGGACTCGAGCGCGCCGGAACGGGGCGCCGCCGAGCCGTGGCGCGTGATCTCCGCCACCACGACGAAGTACAAGTCGGCCGGTCCGCTGGGCCGTCTCGGTGCCCTCAGGGCCCGGGTGCGGTACTGGCTGGACCGGCCGCTCACGCCCTACCTGCTGATCGTCGGCACGACGCTGCTGCTACTGGTGCTCGGCCTGATGATGGTCTTCTCTGCCTCGCAGATCCTCGCCCTGGGCCAGCACCACTCGGCGCAGTACTACTTCCTCAAACAGCTGATCGCGGCCATCCTCGGCCTGGTCCTGCTGATCGGCTTCGCGGCCGTCCCGGTGGCGGTGCTGCGGGTGATCGTCTACCCGGTGATGATCGGGGTGATCGGCGCGCTCGCGCTGGTCGCCGTGCCCGGCGTCGGTGTGCGGATCAACGGCAACCAGAACTGGCTGGACTTCGGGTTCTTCCAGTTCCAGCCCTCCGAGTTCGCCAAGCTCGCGCTGGTGCTCTGGGGCGCCGACCTGCTCGCCCGCAAGCAGCGGGCCGGCACCCTCACCACCTGGAAGCACCTGCTCGTCCCGCTCGTGCCGGGCGCCCTGCTGCTGCTCGCGCTGATCATGCTCGGCGGCGACATGGGCACCTCGATGATCCTGGTGGCCATGCTGTTCGCGCTGCTCTGGATGGTCGGCGCGCCGCTGCGGCTGTTCGTGGCCACCCTGGGCGTGGCCGTCGTCGTCTGCACCGCCCTGGTGGTCACCGTCCCGCACCGGGCGGAGCGCCTGGCCTGCATCGGGGTCACCAAGCTCGACCCCGAGGGAGCCTGCTTCCAGGCCCTGCACGGCGTCTACTCGTTCGCGCTCGGCGGCGGTTTCGGCGCCGGCCTCGGCGCCGGCGTCGAGAAATGGGGCCAGCTGCCCGAGGCGCACACCGACTTCATCTTCGCCGCGACCGGCGAGGAACTGGGCCTGGTGGGGACGCTGTCGGTGATCGGTCTCTTCGCGGCACTAGGCTACGCGGGTATCCGTGTGGCCATCGGTACGAAGGACTCCTTCGTCAGGTACGCCGCGGGAGCCGCCACCACCTGGATCACGGCGCAGGCCGTGATCAACCTGGGGTCGGCGCTGGGACTGCTGCCCATCGCGGGCGTCCCGCTCCCGCTGTTCTCCTACGGCGGTTCCGCCATGCTGTCGGCCATGTCCGCGATCGGTGTGCTGCTCTGCCTCGCACGCAGCACCTCGGGCGCGAAGGCGGCCCTGGCCGCCCGGAGCAAGAACTCCCGGATCAGGAGACGACTGGCCCGGGTGCTGCCACGACGACGAACCACAGCGCGCCCGGCCCCCGGGCCGGCACGCAGGGAGCGGTGAATTTCGGTGCATGTCGTACTCGCCGGCGGGGGGACCGCCGGTCACATCGAGCCGGCCATGGCGCTCGCGGACGCCCTTCGCAGGCACGACCCGTCCATCGGGATCACCGCCCTGGGCACCGAGCGCGGTCTGGAGACCCGGCTGGTGCCCGAGCGCGGCTACCAGCTGGAGCTCATCCCGGCCGTCCCGCTGCCCCGCAAGCCCACCCCCGAGCTGATCACCGTCCCGGGCCGGCTGCGCGGCACCGTCCGGGCCGCCCAGGAGATCATCGAGCGGGTCAACGCCGACGCCGTGGTCGGCTTCGGCGGCTACGTCGCGATGCCGGCCTACCTGGCCGCCAAGCGGGCCGGCGTGCCGATCGTGGTGCACGAGGCCAACGCCCGCCCGGGCCTGGCCAACAAGATCGGCGCGCGCTACACCGACTTCGTCGCCGTCTCCACCCCGGACAGCAAGCTGCGCGACTCCCGGTACATCGGCATCCCGCTGCGCCGGACCATCGCCACCCTGGACCGCAACGCGGCCCGCCCGGAGGCCCGGCAGTACTTCGGCCTCGACCAGCGGCTGCCCACCCTGCTGGTCTCCGGCGGCTCCCAGGGCGCGCGCCGGCTGAACGAGACCGTCACGGCGATCGCCCCGCGGCTCCAGCAGTACGGCGTGCAGATCCTGCACGCGGTCGGCCCGAAGAACGAGCTGCCGCAGGTGCAGGACGTCCCCGGGATGCCGCCGTACCGCGTGGTGCCGTACGTCGACCGGATGGACCTCGCCTACGCCGCCGCCGACCTGATGCTCTGCCGGGCCGGCGCCATGACGGTGGCCGAGCTGGCGGCCGTCGGGCTGCCCGCCGCCTTCGTCCCGCTGCCGATCGGCAACGGCGAGCAGCGGCTGAACGCCCAGCCGATGGTCAAGGCCGGCGGCGGTCTGCTGGTGGACGACGCCGAGCTGACCGCGGACTGGGTGCTGCAGAACGTGCTGCCGGTGCTCACCGACCCGCAGAAGCTGTGGGACATGAGCCGGGCCGCCGCCGAGTTCGGCCGCCGGGACGCCGACGAGCTGCTGGTCGGCATGGTCTACGAGGCGATCGAGGCCTCCCGCGGCGGTCGCGGCCGTGGCTGACGGCCGGCTCGCCGACCCCCTGGAGGAGGAGCTGGAGGCCGAGGAGCACGCTCCCCGGCTCCGGCTCTCCCGACGGGGCGTCGTGGTGCTGAGCGTGCTCGGTGCCACGGTGGTCGGCGTGCTGGCCTGGCTGGTCTTCTTCTCGTCGGTGCTGGACGTGCGCGAGGTCGCCGTCCAGGGAACCGCCGACGACCGGCTGACGGCGGACCAGGTCCGCGAGGCGATCGGCGGGGTCGGCGACGGCCCGCTGGCCCGCGTGGACCTGGACGCCGTCCGGCACCGGGTGGAGGCCATCCCGCGGGTGGCCGGGGCCGAGGTCTGGCGAGGCTGGCCGCACACGCTGCAGGTGAAGGTCACCCAGCGCAGGGCGGTGGCCGCCGTCAAGGGGGAGGACGGCCAGTTCACCCAGGTGGATGCCGGCGGCGTGAGCTTCGCCACCGAGGCCGCCCCGCCGGCGGGGGTACCGGTGGTGCAGCTGCAACTCAGTCAGCAGGCGAACGATGTCGACGGGGTGATCTCCCGTCCGCAGCTGGTGCAGGGCGCCGTGTCGGTGGCCGCCGGGCTTCCGGCCGAGGTCGCCCAGCGGGCCGGCGCGCTGCTGGTGCACTCGTACGACGACATCGAACTGCAGCTCAGCGGGGGTGCGACGGTGCGCTGGGGGAGTCCGGAGCAGAACGACCGGAAGGCCCGGGTGCTGCTGGCGCTGATGAGTCAGAAGGGTACGAACTACGACGTGAGTGCTCCGGACGCGCCGGCGGTGTCGGGATGATCCGGTAAGTTCTGTGGCTGAGGGAGGGGTTGACGCCTTCGACTGTCGGCCCGACCCTTGGTGGTCACCCCGGTTTCATATGCCGGTCGATGATCACATAGGCTCAAAAGAAAAAGGGAAGCTCGGCGTGTTCGTTGAAACACGTGCCCGGAGCCACCTAGTGTCCTGTGTCACCAGACTGTGCCCCCTGGTGATGTGACGGAGGCACAGGACTAACCCTAAAGGTCAAGTTTAGGGTTGGGGTCGGCGGTCGGCATTTCGGACATTCAGTCAGAAACCAGGCTCCCTCCCCATCGACATCCGTCGGTACGGGCCCTCATCGGGCCGGGCCGACCCGGAAATTCGAGGCGAGAGGCCTTCGACGTGGCAGCACCGCAGAACTACCTCGCAGTCATCAAGGTCGTCGGTATCGGCGGCGGTGGTGTCAACGCCATCAACCGGATGATCGAGGTCGGTCTCAAGGGCGTCGAGTTCATCGCGATCAACACCGATGCGCAGGCCCTCCTCATGAGCGACGCCGACGTCAAGCTCGATGTGGGCCGTGAACTCACCCGGGGCCTCGGCGCCGGAGCCAACCCCGAGGTCGGCCGCAAGGCCGCCGAGGACCACCGCGAGGAGATCGAGGAGGTCCTCAAGGGGGCCGACATGGTCTTCGTCACCGCGGGCGAGGGGGGTGGCACGGGCACGGGCGGCGCGCCCGTCGTCGCCAACATCGCCCGCTCGCTCGGCGCACTGACCATCGGCGTGGTCACCCGCCCCTTCACCTTCGAGGGCCGGCGCCGTGCCAACCAGGCCGAGGACGGCATCGCGAGCCTGCGCGAAGAGGTCGACACCCTCATCGTGATCCCCAACGACCGGCTGCTGTCCATCTCGGACCGCCAGGTCAGCGTGCTGGACGCGTTCCGCTCGGCCGACCAGGTCCTGCTCTCCGGTGTCCAGGGCATCACCGACCTGATCACCACCCCGGGTCTGATCAACCTGGACTTCGCCGACGTCAAGTCCGTCATGTCGGACGCCGGCTCCGCGCTCATGGGCATCGGCTCGGCCCGCGGCGAGGACCGCGCCAAGGCCGCCGCCGTGATGGCGATCTCCTCGCCGCTGCTGGAGGCCTCGATCGACGGCGCCCGCGGTGTGCTGCTCTCCATCTCCGGCGGCTCCGACCTCGGCCTGTTCGAGATCAACGAGTCCGCGCAGCTGGTCAGCGAGGCCGCGCACCCCGAGGCCAACATCATCTTCGGTGCGGTCATCGACGACGCGCTCGGCGACGAGGTGCGGGTCACCGTCATCGCGGCCGGCTTCGACGGCGGCCAGCCGCCGGCCATCGTCCGTGAGCCGGTGGTCAAGTCCACCCCCGCCACCCCGGCCACGTCGTCGGCCGCCCCGGAGCGCCCGGCCTCCCGGTCGTCGTACGGGAGCATCGGCTCGGTGACGTCCCGCTCGGAGGGCGAGACCTCCGCCGCGCCGGCGCGCTCGGCCGACACCCCGGCCACCACGACCACCGCCCCGGTGCCGCCGCAGGTGCAGCCGGCCCGGCAGCCGTTCGTGGAGAGCCCGGCCGAGGAGCTCGACGTCCCGGACTTCCTTAAGTGATCGATCACGCGGTACGCGATGGTGCTCACTTCGCCTTCACCGACCGGTGGGGCGGGGTGAGCACTTCGCCGTACGGGGAGCTCAACCTCGGCGGCGCGGTGGGGGACGACCCGGAGGCGGTCCGGGAGAACCGGGCGATCGCCGCCCGTGAGCTCGGGCTGGACCCGGCCGACGTGGTCTGGATGAACCAGGTGCACGGCGCCGACGTCGCCGTGGTGACGGAGCGCCAGCCGCTGGGGGAGGCCCCGACCGTGGATGCGGTGGTCACCGGCCGGCCGCTCGCGCTCGCGGTGCTGACCGCCGACTGCACCCCGGTGCTGCTGGCGGACCCGGTGGCGGGCGTGGTGGGTGCGGCCCACGCGGGCCGGCCCGGGCTCGCGGCCGGAGTGGTGCCCGCGGTGGTCCGGGCGATGGCCGAGCTGGGCGCAGAGCCCGGCCGGATCGTCGCCGCCACCGGCCCCGCGGTGTGCGGCCGCTGCTACGAGGTGCCGGCCGGACTGCGCGCCGAGGTCGCCTCGGCGGTGCCCGCCGCCTTCGCCGAGACCTCGTGGGGGACGCCGGCCCTGGACGTGCCGGAGGGAGTGGCGGCCCAGCTGGCCGCGGCGGGTGTCACCGAGGTGATGCGATCACCGGTCTGCACCCTCGAATCCGCCGATCACTACTCCTATCGCCGCGAGCAGCGCACGGGCCGGCTCGCGAGCTACGTCTGGTTGGGCTCTGATCACTGATGACGAACGACATCTACGGACCGTTCCCGGGGAGCCCGGAGTTCTTCGCGGGGCTGACGGAGGGCCAGCGGGCCCGGTTCGAGGAGCTGGGCACCAACCTCGACGTGGTCGAGCGCCGGATCGTCGACGCCTGCGCGGCCGCCGGGCGGGCCCGGAACGAGGTCACCCTGGTCGTCGTCACCAAGACCTATCCGGCCGAGGACACCGCGCTGCTGGCCGCGCTGGGCGTGACGGACGTCGCGGAGAACCGCGACCAGGACGCCGCGCCCAAGGCGGAGCGGTGCAGAAACCTTCCGCTCGACTGGCACTTCGTCGGGCAGCTGCAGACCAACAAGGTCCGCTCGGTCGTCCAGTACGCGAACCACGTGCACTCGGTGGACCGGCTGCGGCTGGTCGAGTCGCTCTCCGCGGCGGTGCTCAAGTCCGAGCGGCCGGAGCTGGGCTGCCTGGTGCAGGTCGCGCTGGACAAGGAGCACGGGGAGGGCGAGCACCGGGCCGGGGTCGCCCCGGTGGACGTCGCGGAGCTGGCCGACGCCATCGCCGGCGCGCCGGGGCTGCGGCTGGACGGCGTGATGACCGTCGCCCCGCTGTCCGGTCCGCTCGCCGGCGACCCGGCCCGGGCCTTCGATCGGCTGGCGGAAATCGCAACCGCAGTACGGACGGCCCATCCTGCTGCCACCATGGTCTCCGCAGGCATGAGCGGCGACCTTGAGCAGGCCATTGCCGCCGGTGCGACACATGTGCGCGTCGGAACGGCGGTACTCGGAGTGAGGTCACCCCTCAGGTAACGTCACCGGGTAAGTAGATCAGACTGCAGGACAAAACAGGACAGAAACTAGCAGCTTTTCGAAGCGCTGGTGAACCGTGGATCGCAGCTCTGCGGCCCCACCCCACGAAATCTGACCATCCGTCGATCTGACGGGCTGTCGTGGGCAGACCGCCGCGGATCCGCAGGCAGGGCTAGTGGCCCTGGCCGCCGAACCACCGAGCGGAGGAGACAGGAGCATGGCCGGCGCAATGCGCAAGATGGCGGTCTACCTCGGCCTCGTGGAGGACGAGACGTACGACGGCCAGGGGTACGACCCCGACGACGACTACGACGCGGACCCCGAGCCGATTCGAACGGGGGCGCGGACGGAGGACATTCCCCGGCCGGCCGCGGCACCTGCCCCGGTCTCCTCGATCACCCCGCAGCCGGTGCCGGCCGCGGTCCCGATCCGGCAGGAGACCCCGAGGATGGCCCCAGTGTCGTCCATCACACCCGAACGCCGCCACAACCTGGAGAAGAGCGCACCGGTGATCATGCCCAAGGTAGTGAACGAACGAGAGCCCTACCGCATCACCACGCTGCACCCTCGCACCTACAACGAGGCCCGTACCATCGGGGAACAGTTCCGTGGCGGTACCCCGGTGATCATGAATCTGACCGAGATGGACGACACTGATGCCAAGCGACTCGTAGACTTCGCCGCTGGACTCGTCTTCGGTCTGCACGGCAGTATCGAGCGCGTGACACAGAAGGTGTTCCTGCTGTCGCCTGCTAACGTCGATGTCACGGCGGAGGACAAGGCTCGGATCGCCGAGGGTGGGTTCTTCAACCAGAGCTGACCCGGCCACGACTTTACGTGTGGATCTGATCAACAGTGGGTTAGCGACAGGCGGCGGGCCCCAGGGCCCGGGACCGGGGAGGAAGGGCGATGGAGATCGTGTGGGCGGTGGCCTATTACGCCCTGACCGTCTTCCTGGTGTTCCTGCTTGTGCGGCTGGTGATGGACTGGGTCTTCCAGTTCGCGCGTTCGTGGCGGCCCGGCAGGGCCATGGTCCTGGTCCTGGAGGCCACGTACACTGTCACGGATCCGCCGCTCAAGCTTCTTCGGCGGTTCATCCCGCCGTTGCGTCTCGGGGGCGTGGCGCTCGACCTGTCGTTCTTCGTACTGATGATCATTGTGTATGTCCTGATCTCGCTTGTGCGGCCCTAGTCGTAGGTGAGCGATGCGACAGGATGCCGGTGTGCCGACGATCACGTTGAGGTGAAGAGATGCCATTGACCCCCGAGGACGTGCGGAACAAGCAGTTCACGACCGTCCGCCTGCGCGAAGGCTATGACGAGGACGAGGTCGATGCCTTCCTCGACGAGGTCGAGGCGGAGCTGACCCGTCTGCTTCGCGAGAACGAGGACCTGCGCGCCAAGCTGGCCGCCGCGACTCGTGCCGCCGCGCAGAACCAGGCCAACCTGCGGAAGGAACCGCCGCAGGACGCGCGTCCCGGTGCTCCCGTCCCGGCCGCCATATCCGGTCCGCCGGTCCCCGGCCAGCAGGGTCCGGGCGGCCCGCAGCAGATGGGCCCCGGTGGTCCCCAGCAGATGGGTCCGGGCCCGCAGCAGCAGATGGGCAACCAGCCCCTCGGCCTGCCCTCCGGCGCCCCGCAGCTCCCCGCCGGCCCCGGTGGTCCGCAGCAGATGGGCGGCCCGCAGCAGCAGATGAACCAGACCATGGGCGGCCAGCAGCAGCTGGTCCAGCCGATGGGCGGTCAGATGATGCAGCCGATGGGCGGCCCCGGTGGCCCGCAGCAGATGGGCAACCCGATGGGCCAGGGCATGGGCCAGGGCATGGGCCAGCAGCAGATGCAGCCGATGGGCGGCCCCATGGGCGGCCCGCAGCAGATGGGCGGCCCGCTCGGCGGCCCGATGCAGCAGCAGGGCCCCGGCGGCGACAGTGCCGCCCGCGTGCTGGCGCTCGCCCAGCAGACCGCCGATCAGGCGATCTCCGAGGCCCGCTCCGAGGCCAACAAGATCGTCGGCGAGGCGCGCAGCCGGGCCGAGGGCCTGGAGCGCGACGCCCGGGCCAAGGCGGACGCCCTGGAGCGGGACGCGCAGGAGAAGCACCGGGTCGCGATGGGCTCGCTGGAGTCCGCGCGGGCCACGCTGGAGCGCAAGGTCGAGGACCTGCGGGCGTTCGAGCGCGAGTACCGCACGCGCCTGAAGTCGTACCTGGAGACCCAGCTCCGTCAGCTGGAGTCGCAGGCCGACGACTCGCTCGCCCCGCCGCGGATCCCCGCCACCGCGTCGCTGCCGCCGGCCGCCTCGTCGATGGCTCCGGCCGCGAGCCCGATGAGCAGCGGGCCGAGCTTCGGTGGGAACCAGCCGGCCTTCGGCGGTAGCTCGCCGTCCTTCGGCGGACAGACCTCCTTCGGCGGTAACTCGCCGGCGCCGAGCTTCGGCGGGCAGTCGAACGGTGGCAACACCGGGGCGCCGCAGATGCAGCCGGCCGGGATGACCCAGCCGATGGCGGCCGTCCGGCCGCAGCCGCCGCAGCCGATGCAGCAGGCTCCGGCGCCGATGCGGGGCTTCCTGATCGACGAGGACGGCGACAACTGAGGTTGTAGCAGGGCCTTTCGAGGCGTCCCCTTTCCGACCTTCGGGTCGGGGAGGGGGCGCCTTTTTTGTGTGCGCGGATGGGGAGCCGGATGTGGGGAGGGCGCTTGGGGTGGGAAGGGGAGTCCGCGGCGCGCGCGTCCTCGCGCCCCTGCGGGCGCGGGGGTCGGGCGGGGGGCGTGAAACAGAACCGCCGCCACCTCCGGAGGGGAGGTGGCGGCGGTTCCGTTCGGGCAGGTCAGGCCTTGCGGAGCTGGAAGGCGAGGCCGAGGGATTCGTCGGTGAAGCTCTCGGAGTCCCAGTCGGCGGCGCCGGCGGCGAAGTCGGTGGCGAGCACCTCTTCGGCGACCAGGGGGCCGTGCTCGGCGATGGCCTCGGCGGTCTCCTCGGAGGTGGCGCGCCAGCGGAGGACGATGCGGTCGGCGACGTCCAGGCCGGAGTTCTTCCGGGCCTCCTGGATCTGGCGGATGGCGTCGCGGGCGATGCCGAGCCGCTTGAGCTCCGGGGTGATGGCCAGGTCGAGGGCGACGGTGGCGCCGGACTCCTTGGCGACGGCCCAGCCCTCGCGCGGGGTCTCGGTGATGATCACCTCGTCCGGGGAGAGGGAGACCGTCTCGCCGTCGAGCTCGACGCCGGTCTCGCCGTTCGCGCGCAGCTCGGCGGCCAGGCGGGCGGCGTCGGCGGCGGCGACCGCCTTGGCGACGTCCTGCACGCCCTTGCCGAAGCGCTTGCCCAGGGCGCGGAAGTTGGCCTTGGCCGTGGTGTCGACCAGCGAGCCGCCCACCTCAGCCAGAGACTCCAGGGTGGAGACGTTGAGCTCCTCGGCGATTTGCGCGCGCAGGTCGGCGGGCAGTTCGTCCCAGCCCTGGGCGGCGATCAGCGCGCGGGACAGCGGCTGACGGGTCTTCACGCCGGACTCGGCGCGGGTGGCCCGGCCGAGCTCGACCAGGCGGCGCACCAGCGCCATGTGCCGGGAGAGGTCGGCGTCGATCAGCGTCTCGTCCGCCTCCGGCCAGGTGGACAGGTGGACCGAGGCCGGGGCGTCCGGGACGACCGGGACGACCAGGTCCTGCCAGACCCGCTCGGTGATGAACGGGGTGAGCGGGGCCATCAGACGGGTGACCGTCTCCAGCGCCTCGTGCAGGGTGGCGAGCGCGGCGGCGTCGCCCTGCCAGAAGCGGCGGCGGCCGCGGCGGACGTACCAGTTGGACAGGTCGTCGACGAAGCCGGAGAGCAGCTTGCCGGCGCGCTGGGTGTCGTACGCCTCGAAGGCCGCGTCGACCTCGCGGACCAGGGTGTTCAGCTCGGAGAGCACCCAGCGGTCCAGCAGCGGGCGGTCGGCCGGGGCCGGGTCGCTCGCCGAGGGGGCCCAGTCGGAGGTGCGGGCGTACAGGGCCTGGAAGGCGACGGTGTTCCAGTAGGTGAGGAGGGTCTTGCGGACCACCTCCTGGATCGTGCCGTGGCCGACCCGGCGGGCCGACCAGGGCGATCCGCCGGCCGCCATGAACCAGCGGACGGCGTCCGCGCCGTGCTGGTCCATCAGCGGGATCGGCTGCAGGATGTTGCCCAGGTGCTTGGACATCTTGCGGCCGTCCTCGGCCAGGATGTGGCCCAGGCAGACGACGTTCTCGTAGCTGTTCTTGTCGAACACCAGGGTGCCGACCGCCATCAGCGTGTAGAACCAGCCGCGGGTCTGGTCGATCGCCTCGGAGATGAACTGCGCCGGGTAGCGCTTCTCGAACAGCTCCTTGTTCTGGTACGGGTAGCCGTACTGGGCGAACGGCATCGAGCCCGAGTCGTACCAGGCGTCGATCACCTCGGGCACCCGGGTCGCGGTGCCGCCGCACTCGCGGCAGGCGAAGGTGACCTCGTCGATGAACGGGCGGTGCGGGTCGAGGCCGCTCTGGTCGGCGCCTGTGAGCTCGGACAGCTCGGCCAGCGAGCCGACGCAGGTGAGGTGGCGCTCCTCGCAGCGCCAGATCGGCAGCGGGGTGCCCCAGTAGCGGTTGCGGCTGAGCGCCCAGTCGATGTTGTTGTTCAGCCAGTCGCCGAAGCGGCCGTGCTTGACCGTCTCCGGGAACCAGTTGGTGGCCTCGTTCTCACGGATCAGCCCGTCCTTGACGGCGGTGGTCCGGATGTACCAGGACGGCTGCGCGTAGTAGAGCAGCGCGGTGTGGCAGCGCCAGCAGTGCGGGTAGCTGTGCTCGTACGGAACGTGGCGGAAGAGCAGGTCGCGCGCCTTGAGGTCGGCGACCAGGGCCTCGTCGGCCTTCTTGAAGAACTGGCCGCCGACCAGCGGGACGTCGGGGGCGAAGGTGCCGTCGGCCAGCACCGGGTTGACCACCGGAAGGCCGTACTTGCGGCAGGTCGCGAGGTCGTCCGCACCGAAGGCGGGGGCCTGGTGGACGATGCCGGTGCCGTCCTCCGTGGTGACGTAGTCGGCGTTGAGGACGAAGTGCGCGTTCTCGATCTCGACCAGGTCGAACGGGCGGCGGTAGGCCCAGTGCTCCATCTCGGCGCCGGTGAAGGACTGGCCGGTGGTCTCCCAGCCCTCGCCGAGGGCCTTGGCGACCAGCTGTTCGGCGACGACCAGCTTCTCGTTGCCGTCGGTGGCCACCACGTAGGTGACCTCGGGGTGGACGGCGGCGGCGGTGTTGGAGACCAGGGTCCACGGGGTGGTCGTCCAGACCAGCAGCGCGGCCTCGCCGGCCAGCGGGCCGCCGGTCAGCGGGAAGCGGACGAAGACCGATGGGTCGACGACGGTCTCGTAGCCCTGGGCCAGCTCGTGGTCGGACAGGCCGGTGCCGCAGCGCGGGCACCAGGGGGCGACCCGGTGGTCCTGGACCAGCAGGCCCTTGTCGAAGATCTGCTTGAGCGACCACCAGACGGACTGGACGTACGACGGGTCCATCGTCCGGTAGGCCTCGTCGAGGTCGACCCAGTACCCCATGCGGGTGGTCAGCTCGGAGAAGGCGTCGGTGTGGCGGGTCACCGACTCGCGGCACTTGGCGTTGAACTCGGCGATGCCGTACGCCTCGATGTCCTGCTTGCCGGAGAAGCCCAGCTCCTTCTCGACGGCCAGCTCGACCGGGAGGCCGTGGCAGTCCCAGCCGGCCTTGCGGGCGACGTGGTAGCCCTTCATCGTCCGGAAGCGCGGGAAGACGTCCTTGAAGACGCGGGCCTCGATGTGGTGGGCGCCGGGCATGCCGTTGGCGGTCGGCGGGCCCTCGTAGAAGACCCACTCGGGGCGGCCCTCGGACTGCTCCAGGCTGCGCTGGAAGATCTTGTTGTCCTGCCAGAAGGACAGGATCCGGTGCTCCAGGGCAGGCAGATCCACCTGCGCGGGGACGGCGTTGTAGGTAGTCATCGCGGGCGTCATACCTCCGGCGGATGTGGACGGGATCCGACGGAGGGACGAGACGGCTTGCCGTCCCGCGGTACCACCCTCCTTGGCCGCGGTACTGCCTGCGGCCCTCTTGTTTGGGCTTGCTGCCGGGTCTAGTGGGCCGCCGCGCCGAGGCGGGCGGCTGTTCTTCCGGCGGCTCCGGGGTGATCTTCCCGCCGCGCACACCCCCGGGCTCGCACCGTCCCCGGGTCGCTGGTGGCTGCGTACGTCGGTACTCGTCCCATCTGCGCCTTGCAGGCCCAGTGTATCGGCTGCCGCAAGTCGATTCCGCGCGGTGCTTTCCCCGGTGTGCGGGGGTGATTAGGCGGGGGTGTTCTGGGCACAAATCTGGTCGGCGTGGGGCCGGGGCGGTTGGGGCGGCTGCCTGGGTGGGATCATGCTGGGGTGCCGGTATGTCATGTTGTGACCGGTTTTGATCGGGATTATCGTTCCGGCACTGGAGGCCGCCGGGAACCGGCGGCTCGATTCGTTCGTAGATGGGGTCGAAGCCATGGCTGATAAGGCAACCGGCGTGGGCACCGCCACGAAGCGGGCACGCAAGGCCGTGGCGGCCGATCCAGGGGAGGGGACCGTGACCACTACCGCACGGCAGAACACCAGCATCGACACCGTCACCGTGCCGCTCGGAGCCGAATCCGTGGACCCGGCCACGCTGCCGGTCCGTCCCGGCGAGGAGCCCTGGACCTCCGAGGAGGTCCACGAGCTGCACACCGAGCTGATCCGCGACCTGGAGCGGCTGCAGAACGAGATCGGTGCCGCCGAGGCCGCCATCTCCGGGCTGATGCGTGACTCCAACGACGGAGCCGGCGACGACCAGGTGGACGCCGGTACGAAGAACATCTCGCGGGAGAGCGAGCTGGCCCTCGCCAACAACGCGCGCGACAGCCTCGCCCAGACCGAGCACGCCCTGGCCAGGCTGGAAGGCGTCGGCTTCGGCGTCTGCGAGTCCTGCGGGCAGGCCATCGGCAAGGCCCGGATGCAGGCCTTCCCGCGGGCCACGCTCTGCGTGCAGTGCAAGGCCAAGCAGGAACGCCGCTGAACCGGCCGACCGACGCGACGCGGGGGGTCGGGCTTGCCGTACGCTCGACCCCGTAACGTCGCCCGAACGTCACCAGGAACGTCCGCAACGGACGCGTCCGGGACGTCATCGGCCCACCACCCTCCCCCACCTCCGGCCGGGGGAGTTCCATCGGCAGCGGAGCGGATCATCAGTACGCAAGGTTCCCCCCAGACCCGGGACGACGCCGTCCCGACCCCCGCCGATGCCGTGGAGGTGGCCGTGGCCGAGCCAGCCGAGGCGGCTCCCGTGACTGGCGCGACGGCGGCGGAGCGGCCCAAGGGTCCGCGGCGGATCGGCGTTCTGCTGGTCGTCGCCGTGCTCGCGTTCCTGATCGACCTCGGCAGCAAGCTGCTGGTCGTCGCCCGGCTGGAGAACCACGCGGCGATCAAGGTGATCGGCGACGTCGTCACGCTCCAGGTGATCCGCAACTCCGGCGCCGCCTTCGGCATGGGTCAGGCGCTCACCGTCGTCTTCACCATGATCGCCGCGGCCGTCATCGTGGTGATCTGGCGCATCGCCCGCCGCCTGTACAGCCTGCCCTGGGCGATCGCGCTCGGACTGCTGCTCGGCGGAGCGCTGGGCAACCTCACCGACCGGCTGTTCCGCGCGCCGGGTGTCTTCCGCGGGCACGTGGTGGACTTCATCTCCGTCCAGCACTTCGCGGTGTTCAACCTCGCCGACTCGGCGATCGTCTGCGGCGGGATCCTCGTCGTGCTGCTCTCCTTCCGCGGCAGCAACCCGGACGGGACCGTGCACCAGGCGGAGAAGAAGCCGGAGAAGTCCGAGAAGTAGGCCCCGACCGGGACGGCGGCAGGGGCGGGCCGCGTTTCCGGCATACTCGTACGGGTGAGTACCGCAGCGCAGATCCGCAGCCTCCCCGTTCCCGACGGCCTGGAGGGCGAGCGTCTCGACGCCGCCCTCGCCCGGATGTTCGGCTTCTCCCGGACCAAGGCCGCCGAGCTGGCCGCCGACGGCAAGGTGACGCTCGACGGCGCCACGGCCGGCAAGTCGGACCGGGTCACCGCCGGCTCCTGGCTGGAGGTCGAGATCCCCGCCCCCGCGGCCCCGGTGCAGATCGTCGCCGAGCCGGTCGACGGCATGCGCATCGTCCATGACGACGAGGACATCGTGCTCGTCGACAAGCCCGTCGGCGTCGCCGCGCACCCCAGCCCCGGCTGGACCGGCCCCACCGTCATCGGCGGGCTCGCCGCGGCCGGCTACCGGATCTCCACGTCCGGCGCCGCCGAGCGCCAGGGCATCGTGCACCGCCTCGACGTCGGCACCTCCGGGCTGATGGTCGTCGCCAAGTCCGAGCGCGCGTACACCGACCTGAAGCGGCAGTTCCACGACCGCGTCACCGAGAAGCGGTACCACACCCTCGTCCAGGGGCACCCGGACCCGCTGAGCGGGACCGTCGACGCGCCCATCGGCCGGCACCCCAGCTCGGACTGGAAGTGGGCGGTCACGCGGGACGGCAAGCCGTCCGTCACGCACTACGACCTGATCGAGGCGTACCGGGCCGCCTCGCTGCTGGACGTGAAGCTGGAGACCGGCCGCACCCACCAGATCCGGGTGCACATGTCCGCGCTGCGGCACCCGTGCGTGGGCGACCTGACGTACGGCGCCGACCCGACGCTCGCCAAGCGGCTCGGGCTGACCCGCCAGTGGCTGCACGCCGTCTCGCTCGGCTTCGAGCACCCGGCGGACGGGCAGTGGGTGGAGTTCTCCAGCGACTACCCGGCCGACCTGCGCAAGGCGCTCGACATCATCTCGGCGGAGAGCTGAGATGACGGCGACGGTCGGGATCAGGGTCGCCGAGGGCGAGGCGGACCTGGCGCTGGTGCGGGCCGTCCGGCGTGAGGTGTTCGTCGTCGAGCAGAACGTGCCGGAGGAGCTGGAGTACGACGAGTACGACGCCACGTCGGTGCACCTGCTGGCGGTGGGCGCGGACGGCGCCGCGCTCGGGACCGGACGGCTGATCTTCGGGGAGCAGGCGCTGAAGCTCACCGGGGGTGTCGAGGGCCGGGTGCTGCTCGGGCGGCTCGCGGTGGTCCGGGCGGCCCGGGGGACCGGGCTCGGGGCCGAGCTCGTGCGGGCGATCGAGGCGGCGGCCGTCGAGCGCGGGGCGGTCGAGCTGGAGCTGCATGCCCAGGTGCAGGCGCTGGGGTTCTACGAGCGGCTGGGGTACGTGGCGGAGGGGTCGGTGTACGAGGACGCCGGGATTCCGCATCGGACGATGACACGGGTTCTGTAGCCCCGCTTCTGTGGCCGGTTCCCCGTGCCCCTTCTCGGGGTGCGGGGAACGTTGCTTCCGGGTTGCGGAGGGCCGAACCGGGCGAAACGGTCAGGGGCTTTATCGGGCGCCTACCCGCGCGACGGATACGATCAACGCCCATGGAGCTCGGTGGGGCATGGCGCCGGTGGCGCGGTCGCGGGACGGTGGCGCGACGAAGACTGCTGGCCGGCGCGGTGGCCCTGGTGGCCGTCGCCGGGGTCGGCTCGGCGGCGGTGGCGGCCGGCGGCGAGCAGGCGGTCCGTCAGGAGGATCGTTTCCTCAGCATGCCGGAGACGCCCGGCAGCGACCGGCAAGTCCAGCTGGACACCTCGTTCTTCACCACCGGGTCCACCCCGCGCCCGGCCGTCCTGCTCGCGCACGGCTTCGGCGGCTCCAAGGACGGCGAGCGCGACCGCGCCCGGCAGCTGGCCCGGCAGGGCTACGCGGTGCTGACCTGGTCGGCGCGCGGCTTCGGACACTCCGGCGGGAAGATCGGCCTCAACGCGCCCGACCGCGAGGTCGAGGACGTGAAACACCTGGTGGACTGGCTGGCACAGCGGCCCGAGGTGCGGCTCGACGCCCCCGGTGATCCCCGGGTCGGCATCACCGGCGCCTCCTACGGCGGGGCGATCTCGCTGCTGGCATCCGCGTACGATCACCGGATCGACGCGGTGGCCACCCAGATCACGTGGTGGAACCTGGCCGACGCGCTGTTCCCGCAGGGCATGCAGGGCTCGGACGCGGCGGACGGCGTGTTCAAGAAGCTCTGGGCCGGGATCTTCTTCACCACGGGCGCGGCCGGCGACCTCGGGCCGTCCGGCGGCGCGCCGCGCGGGGGCGGCGGGTCGAAGCCGGGCGACGGCGGGGCGGATGAGGGCAGGCCGGTCGGGTGCGGGCGGTTCCTGGAGTCGCTCTGCCAGATGTACGACCGGGTCGCCACCGCCGGGCACGCCGATCCGGACGCCGTCGCGCTGCTGGAGCGCTCCAGCCCGTCCTCGGTGGCCGCGCAGCTCACGGCGCCCACCCTGGTCGTCCAGGGCCAGCAGGACTCGCTGTTCCCGCTCGACCAGGGCGACGCGATCGCCCGGGCGGTCGCCGCCAACGGCGCGCCCGTCGCGGTGGACTGGTTCGCGGGCGGGCACGACGGCGGCACCGACACCAGCGCCCGGGTGGACGACCGGGTGACCGCCTGGTTCGACCACTATCTGACGGGGCGCGGGAACGACACCGGTCCGGCGTTCCGCGTCACCCGTACCGGCGGGGTCGACTCCACGGGCTTCCAGGCCGTGCTGCGCGGCGCCACCGCCGACCGGTACCCGGGCCTGGGCGGGACGGGCTCGCGCTCGGTCGAGCTGGCCGGTGGCGAGAAGACCTTCGCGAATCCGCCCGGCGGCGCGCCGCCGAACATCTCCACGCTGCCCGGCATCGGCGCGCTCAGCCAGGCCGCCTCGCTCGGCGCCGGGCTGTCGCTCGACTTCCCCGGCCAGCACGCCGCCTTCGAGTCCGCGCCGCTCGACGGCCCGCTGCACCTGACCGGTCAGCCGACCGTGCCCGTCCGGGTACAGGCCGACAAGGCGGACGCGGTGCTCTTCGCCAAGCTGTACGACGTCGGGCCGGACGGCAAGGCCGTGCTGCCGCAGCAGCTCGCCGCCCCGCTGCGGGTCACCGGCGCGGACGCGGGCCGGACCGTGACGGTCGCGCTGCCCGCCGTCGACCACACCTTCCCGGCGGGGCACCGGCTACGGCTCGTCCTGGCCGGCACCGACCTCGCGTACGCCTCGCCCGCCGAACCGGCCACCTACCGGGTGGCGGTGGCCGGGGCGCTCAGCGTGCCGACCGTCGAAGGGCTGGTCACCGAGGCGGCGCCGCTGCCCGCGCGCACCTGGGTGCTGCCGCTGGTCGCCGTTGCGGTGGCAGCCGGTGTGGTGCTCCTGCCCTGGCTGCGGCGGCGCCGGGTGCCGCGGGGGCCTGGTTACGACCCGGCGCTCGCCGAAGTGCCACTGCAGATCACCGGGCTCAGCAAGCGCTACCAGGGTGCCGCGGACCGGTACGCCGTACGGGAGTTGAGCTTCCGGGTCGAGCAGGGGCAGGTGCTCGGCCTGCTCGGGCCCAACGGCGCCGGCAAGACCACCACCCTGCGGATGCTGATGGGCCTGATCAGGCCCGACGCGGGCGAGATCCGGATCTTCGGCCACCTGGTGCGGCCGGGCGCGCCGGTGCTCTCCCGGGTCGGCGCGTTCGTCGAGGGCGCGGGCTTCCTGCCGCACCTCAGCGGGCGGGCCAACCTGCGGCTGTACTGGCAGGCCACCGGACGGCCGGAGGAGGACGCCCGCTTCGACGAGGCGCTCGCCATCGCCGGGCTCGGCGAGGCGCTCGACCGCGCGGTCCGGACGTACTCGCAGGGCATGCGGCAGCGGCTCGCGATCGCCCAGGCGATGCTGGGGATGCCGGACCTGCTCATCCTGGACGAGCCGACCAACGGGCTCGACCCGCCGCAGATCCGCGAGATGCGCGAGGTGATGATCCGGTACGCGGCGGCCGGGCGGACCGTCATCGTGTCCAGCCACCTGCTGGCCGAGGTGGAGCAGAGCTGCACGGATCTCGTGGTGATGGACCACGGGCAGCTGGTGACGACGGGCGCCGTCGGCGAGATCGTCGGGGCCGGCGAACTGCTGATGATCGGTGTCGCCGCCTCGTACGCGCCGGAGTCGGTCGTCGAGAAGGTGGACGCGCTCGCCGGGGTCGGCTCGGCGGAGGCCGTCGAGGGCGGGCTGCTGGTGCAACTGGACGGGCTGGCGGCGAGCGAGCTGCTGGCCGAGCTGGTGCGCCTCGGCGTGCCGGTGGAGAGCGCCGGGCCGCACCGGCGGCTGGAGGACGCGTTCCTGTCGTTGATCGGAGGTGCGGCGTGAGTGGCGTCGAGTCGGGCGTGGGTGGCGCCGCAGCGGGCGCGGGTGGCGTCGAGTCGGGCGTGAGTGACGTCGCAACGGGTGTGAGTGGCGCCGTTTCGGCGGATCACGCCGAGGGGTACCGGGCGGGGCGGACGCTGCCGCTGCGGGTCGAGGCCATGCGGCAGCTGCGGCGGCGGCGGACGCTGATCATCGGCGGGGTGCTGGCGGCGATGCCGCTGGTGCTGCTGGCCGCGTTCCAGATCGGCGGCACGCCGGGCCGTCCGGACCGGACGACGTTCATCGAGCTGGCGACCGCCTCCGGGCCCAACTTCGCCATCACGATGCTGTTCGTGGGCACCGGCTTCATGCTGGTGATCCCGGTCGCGCTGTTCTGCGGCGACACCGTCGCCTCCGAGGCCAGCTGGTCCTCGTTGCGCTACCTGCTGGCCGCGCCGGTGCCCCGGGCCCGGCTGCTGGCGCGCAAGTTCGTGGTCGGGCTGGCGTTCTCGGCGGCCGCGGTGGTCATGCTGCCCGCGATCGGGCTGGTCGTGGGGACGATCGCGTACGGGTGGGGGGATCTGAAGCTCCCGACGGGCGTCAGCCTGTCGGCCGGGCAGGCGCTGCCGCGGCTGGCCATCGCGGTGGCGTTCGTGTTCCTCAGCGAGATCGTGATCGCGGCGCTGGCGTTCTGGCTCTCGACGGCGACGGACGCGCCGCTGGGCGCGGTCGGCGGGGCGGTGTTCGCGTCGATCATCACCGGGGTGCTGGACGCCGTCACGGCGCTGGGCGACCTGCGGCAGTGGCTGCCAGCGCACTGGCAGTACGCGTGGGCGGACGCCCTGCAGCCGCAGCTGGAGTGGGGCGGCATGGTGCAGGGCGTCTCGCTGTCGCTCTCGTACGCGGTGGTGCTGCTGGCGTTGGCCTTCCGGGGGTTCGGGCGGAAGGACGTGGTGTCGTAGCGCGTCCTTGTACGGGATCAGCGCTGGTGGCCGTCAGATCGCCGGAGGCCGCCCCAGGCGGAGGACCTCGTACTGTCCCGCGTACGGGATCATGGGTGGGTAGCCGACTCCGATTCCAAGGACCCCGACCGTGGCCCAGATCGTCCTCTTCCACTCCGCCTACGGGCTGCGCCCCGCCGTCCACGCCGCCGCAGACCGGCTGCGCGCCGCCGGGCACACCGTGCACACGCCGGATCTCTTCGACGGGCGGACCTTCGACGACATCGAGGAAGGGCTGGCGTACCAGGAGGAGGTCGGCGGGAACGACGAACTGCTGCGGCGGGCGGTCGGCGCCGTCGCCCCGCTGTCCGACCGCGGCCTGGTGTACGCGGGCCTCTCGCTGGGCGGCTCGCTCGCACAGAACCTCGCGCTCGCGGACGAGAAGGCGCGCGGGCTGCTGCTCCTGCATGGCACCTCCGACCTGCGGGAGGACGCGGCCAGCGAGATCCCGGTGCAGCTGCACGTCGCCGAGCCGGACCCGTTCGAGACCGAGGACTGGCTGAACGCCTGGTACCTGCGGATGCGCAAGGCCGGGGCGGATGTGGAGGTGCACCGGTACCACGGAGCCGGGCATCTCTTCACCGACCCCGACCTGGCCGACTACGACGCCGAGGCCGCCGAGCGCACGTGCGCCGTCGCGCTCGACTTCCTCGCCGAGCTGGACGCCTGACGGCCGTGGCCCTGTAGAGCCCGGCGGGATCGATGCCCTGCGTGCCACGACTTGATCTTCCTTCGTCGGTAGGGTCGCTATCGGGTGTGCCGGAGGGAGATGTGCGTGTATCGGATGCGTAAGGCGACGGCCGCCGATTCCGAGGCGATCGCCGAGACCGTGCGGGCCCGGTCGGAGTGGCTGTCCACGCGGGGCCTGGGCGAATGCGCGGATGACGCGGCGGAGTACGGCGCGCAGGCCGCGAATCCGGACCTCGCGGTATGGGTGCTGGAGCACGCGGCCGAAGGCGTCGTCGGCTGTACGACGCACTTCGGGAACGAGGCCTTGCCGCACTGGGCGTTCACCGAGGAGGAACGAGCCGAGTCGACGCTCTTCCTGGCGACGACGTTCACCCGGCCGAACCCACACCGGCTCGGACGGCTGATCGCCTGGTGGTCGCTGAACCGGGCGGCCGAGCAGGGCCTGACGTGGGTGCGGCGGGGTACGGGGCAGGAACAACTGTCCCGGTACTACCAGCAGGCCCAGGGTTGGGAGCTGCTCCGGGTCGCCGAACGGCACGGGTCGAAGGTGTTCTTCCTGCAACGCGATGCCCGGCCGGTGCCCGAACTCGCCGACCTGATGGCAGGCCGCGGCCTGTAGCGGACGTATGTCGGCCCCCGGCGGAGGCTTCTCTCTGCCGGGGCCGACGTCGAATTCAGCGGGTAGTGAGGGCAGAGTCCGCGAGCAGGGCGAAGACGACCTCATGGTCGTCGCCTGTCGGCTTTCCGGCCTCCAGCCGGTCCGCGACCTGGGCGAGTCCGTCCGGATCGAGGAGCCGGGCTTCGATCAGCGGCGAGCCATCGCTGAGGATCTGCCGGATACGGGGTGCCCCGTGCCGGCACATCGCCGTGACGATGACATGGTGGAAGTTCTCCACGACCGGCGGTCGAGCGACCTGGACGGGCATGCCGGTGCGGCCGATGAGCTCCCGCATGAGGTGCTTGCCCCGGCGCCACTCCACCGGCAGCCACTCGCAGAAGCGGACGAGCAAGGGGTCGGTGAGCGGGTGAATCGGCCACATGCCCCGGCGCATGAGTGCCGGACCGCATACGGTCTTCGCCATCAGCGCGGTCTCCGGGACGACGGCGGCCGGGGTGATCGCAGAGTCGACGTCGACGAGCAAGGCCCGTGCGGCGGAGCCGAGCCACGGCGGGGCATCCGGTTCGAACCCGCCTGGCCCGGCGATGTCCTCGGCGGCCGTGGTGGCCATGAGCTCGTCCCCGCCGATGCCGGTGAACACCGCGCGGACGCCCAGGTCTGCGAACCGAGCGGCGAGAGTTTCGAGCGCGTCGATGTAGATGTCACTGGTCGGCGAAACCCGACCAGCCCGGGAGAACAGGGAGGTGCCCCCGTACGGCAGGTGGTCCATCGCGTTCACGGTGATGCTCGTCCAACCTGAGGCGATGTGCTCCAGGATCAGCCGTCGGCGCCCGTTCTGTTGGAGACCCCGTTCGGTGTCGAGGACGACCGTCCCGGCGGTGACGCCGGTGCCTTGCGGTGCGGTGCGGAGTGCGAGGGCGACGGTGGTGGAATCCATGCCGGCCGACAGCTGGACGGCGGTCCGGGATCCGGTCCACGGGAGCCGGGTGACGGTTCGTTCCAGCAGGTCCCGGAACAGCGGGATCGGGTCCGTGCCCGCCAGGAGAGAGCGGGCACGGGAGTGCTCGGCGGGTTCTGGGAACCGGATCAGGAGTCGCCCGTCGTCCGGGAAGTGAGCGGTGGCCCGCTCGGTCAGCAGCTTGATGTCTTGCCAGAGCGTTGATGCGGAGTACCGGTTGCGCAGGCCGATCATCCGCGTGACCGCGACGGGATCGAGCCGGTCCGAGGCTTGGTGGTCACGGAGGTTCAACAGGTCCCACGAGCCGTGAAGTACCTTGCCCGTAACGGCGAGGTACTGCGGGGCTGTGCACGCGCTGCCGGTCCGTACTCTGGCGGTCTGACCAGGGACGAGCTCAATCGTGGTCCAGTCGTCTCGATCCTCCCGGAGTTTGCGGAGCGTCTTGTCATAGGTGCTGGGCGGGACGGTGGTGGGCTCGGGGCGGGTTGGGCTGGAGTGGGTTTTCCTGGCAGCTGCGATGAACACGGTGCGGATGCCGTCGGTCAGGGCGGCCTGCTCGGTCAGCTGGTGCCGAAACGGGGCGATCCACGATGATCCGCATTGCCAGCGGCTCCCGGCCCACTGCCAGGTGCGGGTAGGAGAGATGTCGTCGTGGGTGAGGCGGATGTCGAACATCGGCGGTGAGCCTTCGTGAGACGGTGAGGGTGGACACGGCCCGGCCCAGCAGGGGTGCTGCTGGGCCGGGAAGACAGTCGGTCAGACCCCCGTGGTGTCGTACGTGTGGTTGGTGTCGGAAGAGCCCTCCTTCTTCTTGTACGAGTACCGGTCGGTGGTGTCCATGACCTCGTACGCGGGCTCGTCGCCGAAGATCCGGTCGGCCGCTTCCAGCAGCATTCGTTCGTCGGTGATGTTCAAGGATCTGTTCCCTTCACCTGGGACGTCGGTGGCCTCCCCCGGCAGGCCGGGGGAGGCCCGGTACCGGCGGGATTGCCGGCACCGGCGCCGGGGCCCGATGGGTGTGCCTGTCTGGCCGGGGCCTGCGCATGACCAGTGAACGGGCATCAACTGTGCGTGAGCGAGGAAGAGTTCGGTGTGAGACGGTCCACTTCGAACCGGAAAACTTGGCCAGCTCATTACTCGGCGCCGTGCGCGGCAAGTGATGGTGCGGTTACGTTGACTGCATGGTGGCCAACATCCTTCTCCGCCGCAGGATGGCCGAACGCCGCATGACGAAAGCCGAGTTGGCCTGCGAGGTGAACAATGAGATCGAGATGCTCACCGGGAAAGCCGGCACGGTGTCCGAGCGAACGATCCACAACTGGCTGACCGGCGCGACTCGGTGGCCACCTGCCAAGATCCGCCACGCACTCAAGGCGGTGTTCGGCTGCAGCCTCGAAGAACTCGGCTTCGTCCCGACGAGCCGGACCCGCACCACACCGGAGGAAGACGTGAGACGGCGCGACTTCATGACCGCCGTAGGAGGGAGCGTCCTGGCCGCCGCCGCTACGACCGCGGCGTCGACCACGTCGCGCCGGATCGGCACTGCCGACATCGAACGGCTGCAGTTTCGTTTTGCCGAGGTCATCGCCAGCGATCACCGACTCGGCGGCCGGCTGAGCATCGAATCTCAAGCGGCCGCCCTCGCTGACGCAGCCCTTGCTCTCCAGGAACACGGCATCGCGACCCAACGGATTCGGTCCGCCCTGTATGCCTGTGCGGCTTCCTTCACCTCCAGCGCGATGTGGGCCGCTATCGACGGTCGCCGTTTCGACGCCGCTCTCCGGCACCACCAGAAGGCCGCGTACCTCGCGGCCATGTCCGGCGACTTCAGCATTCAGTTCCGGATCTGGTCGCACGCCGGGAGCCTCTATCGTCACCTCGGACGGCCCGGCGACGCGCTCGCCGCCAACGACGTCGCCCGCAACCTGCCGATCACCCGCCGTGATCCCTTGTTTGCCTCGCTTGGGCATGCCAGGCACGCGGCCATCCACGGCCTGACCGGCGACGTCAATGCCGTTCGCCGGTCTCTCGGCCGGGTTCAGGAGGCCCTGGACCGTGCGGACCCGAGCGCGCCGCGGCCGCTGTGGATAGCAGCCTTCTACGACCAGGCCGAACTCGACTCCCTCGCCCTTGCGGCCCACCTGTCAGCAGGGAACTGGGAGGACGCCGAAGCCCACGCGCACCGTAGCCTTGCCGGTCTCCGCGACACCATGCAGCGGTCCCGCGCGATCACCACCGTCCGCCTCGCCCAAGCCCAACTGGGCCAAGGGGACTTCGAGCACGCCGTCTCCACCGCCATGGCGGTGCCGACCGAAGTCTCCAACCATCCTCGTATCACCGGCATGCTGACCGTCTTCGGTGCCAAGCTGGACGACCTGGCTGTCGGCAGCAGCCCGGCCCGGGACTGGGCCGAGTACGCCCACACCATCTGGAGGACTACGTGACCACCGAGCTCCTCCGGCACCGCGACCTGCCCCCCAACGTCCGGCAGGTCCTGCTGGACGTCTACGCCGACGTACGAGCGCCGCTGCTGCACCTGCCGAACTACCGCGTCGCCGCGTTCGCGGAACGCCTCGACCGGCACGCGGCCGAGCCAGGCTTCGAGGTGGTCATCGCCTACGACGACCATGTGCCGGTCGGATACGCCTACGCCAACACCCTTGCGCCGGACGACCGCTGGTGGAAGCGCATGACCGAGCCGCTGCCCGATGGCTTGACCGAGGTGCCCACGGTAGCGCTCAAGGAGATCGGCGTCCGGACTCCCTGGCGCGGAACCGGTGTCGCCCGACGTATCCATGACGAGCTACTGTCCGGCCGCACCGAGAATCACGTCACTCTGCTGGCCAACCCGCTCGCCGGAGACGGCAAGGTCGAAGCCCTGTACGAGTCTTGGGGCTACGAGACGTTCAACAGCCAGCAGCCTTCGCCCGAGTCGCCTCGCCTGATCGCCATGATCCGTTCTGTGGCCGCGTGAAGCGCGCGTTACTGTAGGCCCGGATCGGCAGGCTCCTGTCGGGAAACGCGGCGAGGGATGCGTCGGTGGTCTGGTCCGGAACGGCAGGCGACCCCTTGGAGGCATGAGACAGCAGCGGCTCGCAAGGGCCGTCGTACCGTCAACATGTGGATCCCTAGCGGGACATGAGCGATAGACCTCCCTTGCTATGGTGGGTCGATGGCATCGATCAAGCAGTTCCAAGTCACCTTCGACTGCGCGGAACCTGAGCGCGTCGCTCGTTTCTGGTGCGATGTGCTGGGGTACGTCGTACCGCCGCCACCGAAGGGGTTTGCCACCTGGGGCGATTTCGATCGCTCGCTGCCGTCTGAGCGTCAGGGTTCGGCGTTCGCCTGCATCGACCCCTCGGGTGTGGGCCCGCGGCTGTACTTCCAGCGTGTCCCCGAAGGCAAGGTCGTCAAGAACCGGGTGCATCTTGACGTGCGGGTCGGCACCGGACTCGTGGGTGAAGAGCGCCTCGCCGCACTCGAAGCCGAGTGCGCACGCCTGGTCGCGCTCGGCGCAGTACGCGTGCGACTGCTGTATGACGGCGGCGACGACTCGTGCATCCACATGGAGGACATCGAGGGCAACGACTTCTGTCTCGACTGAGCATCCTCCGAGACGGCGAGGTGGGGAGCGGTGGTAGCGGTCGCCGACAGCTGGTCGCCGGCCGCCCGCCGGGACCGGCGGATTTCGTGGTTGCGGGCCACCGCGAGCACGTAAGGGCGGTGCGCAGTTCCGGGTCGTCGCCGTAGTCGCGATCGGGCCCGTCACGGCCTCGGATGGCTCCTGCCGGCGGGCAGGATCTGCGCTGTGACCTGCGGTCTCCGCGCGATCGTCGCTCTTCGTTCAATGCCGGAGGAGTTCGCAGAAGCGGTCCAGGGCGCGGTCGGTGCGGCGGCGGTCCCCGGTGGTCGTGAGATCGAACAGCAGGCCCCGGATGACGGCCATGACCAACGTGGGAGTGATGGTGTCGTCAGGGCCGGTGGTGATGCCGTGCAACGTGGCGCCGAGGGTGTTGAACCAGCCCGTGATCGCCTCGGCCCGGTCCGGGTAGTTCTCGGGGTGAGCGAGGCCGTCGGCGTGCACCTCGAAGAACAGACGGACGAACGGGGCGCGCTCCGGTGCGCTCATCCAGGCCCAGATGTCGCGCAGGTGTTCCTCCGGAGAGGCTGCCTCCGTCGGGAGGTTCTCGGCCAACCGTGTCGCACCGCGGCGGCGGGCCTCGGCAAGGACGGCAGAGATCAACTCCTGCTTGCTGCCGAAGTCGTAGAGCAGCATCCGCGGGCTGGTGTCGAGAGCTGCGGCCAGCGGCCGCAGGCTCAGCCCGGCCAGGCCGTGCGCCAGTACGTAGTCGGTCGCCCGCGCCAGCGTGGCCTCCCGTCGGGCGGGATCTGGGGGTCGCCCCACGGTGGATCGTCCTCTCGTTGCCGCGTTTCTGAGCCTGCGTCAGTATATGGTACGACTGTTTCAATAATGGGAGGGAGACAGTCATGCACGCACTCGACCGGGCACTCGTACTGGGCGCCGGAGGTCTCGTCGGCACGGCCTGGACGGCTGGGATCGCCAGCGGACTGCGCCGCAGCGGGGTGGATCTCGGCGAGGCCGAACTGATCGTCGGAACCTCGGCCGGCGCGATCACCGCCGCACTGCTGGCCACCGGTCAGGACCCCGACCGGCTCGCCGCCCCAGTGCGCCCCGCCGGCTCCGACAGCACTCCTCCCCAGGTGGACGGGCGCTCGGTGGGCGAGGCATTCGCTGTACTCGGTAATGCCGCCTCGGACCCGGCCGGGGCACGGCGCCGAGTGGGCCAGATCGCGCTCGCTGCCGAGACCGGCCCCGAGCAGGCACATGTCGCCCGGATGCGCGCCATGGTCGGCGCGGACCAATGGCCGGACCGGCAGCTGCTCATCCCCGCGGTGGACGCCGAGACGGGCGAGCAGGAGGTCTTCGACCGCGCGAGTGGCGCACCGCTGTCCTCCGCCGTGGCGGCAAGCACGGCCTTCCCGGGCATCTACCCGCCGATCACCATCAACGGCCGTCGATACATGGACGGCGCCCTGCAGTCGGCGACCAACGCCGGACTCGCGGCGGGAGCCCGCACGCTCGTCGTGATCGACCCGCAGGCGCACCTGTTCCCCCGCGAGTTGCTCCACCAGGAGCTGGCGGTCGCCGCGGCGCACACCGTGGTGACCATCGAGCCCGATCCGGAATCGATACGCGCATTCGGCTCGGACCTGAATGACCGGACAGCCTGGGAACCGGCCTACCAGGCGGGTCTTCGCCAAGCCGCCGATGCTGCAGAGCAGCTTGGTCTCGCCTGGAAGACCGGATCCGACACGGACTGAGCGCCGCCCGCGATCTACGGGCTGGAGTACTGGCTGGGGTCCTTCTGCCGGTGGCCCCTTGCGAGCGCAAGGGGCCACCGGAACGATGCGCTACGAAGTGGCGATGACGTGGTGGAATTCGCCGGCCTTGGCGGCTTGGAGGAAGGTGGCGAAGGTGGTGGGGGTGGTGCGGAGGATGAGGTGGCCCTCGTCGGACTCGCGGAGTTCGACCGCCCCGTTGGTCGTGCAGACCTCCACGCAGTCATTGCCGGACCCGCTGAAGGATGACTTCTGCCACTCGGTGTAGGTCATGGTCGGCCTTTCATAGGCTCTTTGCGATCTTGCGAATCAGGCTACGAGACTTGTTCTCGCTCAGCGCCATCGATTCGGTGCGGTCGAAGATGGAGCGATAGCTGGTGAGCTCGCTGACGGCATCCATGTACACGGGACCACGGGAGGACTCAACCTCGACGGTGTCGAGTTCTGGCACCTTGCCGAACGCGTAGGTGAGGTTCTCAACAGCCCCGGGGAACGTGTCGATGTCGAACGGTACGACTCGGATCGTTACCCATGGCTGCTCGGAGTCTTCGAGCAGGGATGCCAGTTGCTCCCGGAGGATCTCGGTGCCCCCGAAGCGAGTCCACAGCACGGATTCGTAGATGAAGAAGGTCATCGGCTTCTGGTCGCGACGCAGATCGGCCTCCTGGCGGAGTCGGGCAGGGGCCTTCAGCTCGTCGTGGGGCTCACGCACCGGTGGGGCGTGGAGCCCCACGAGCGCGGCAAGTCCTGGACTCCGTCGCGTGAAGCGTCACCCGATGAAGCCGACGGACCCCCGTATCCGGCACTACACCGACGAGCACATCCGCATCCTGCTGGGTGAAGTCCACGAGCGGGGAAAGAAGTTCGGGCTGGTCTGGCCGTCGGCTACCACGGACGAGACCCTCGACGGGCGGGTCCTCGTCTGCTTCAACACGGCGCCGGTTTCCACTCTCCTCAACCTCCTGAATCTGCTCCTCGACGCCGAACGCGAGATCTCGTGCGATTCCTGATCGCCACCGCTTTCGCCGTCCTCCTCGCCCTCGCGATCGCCACCGTCGCCCTGGGCGTCGTCACCGCCCTCCGTGCGACCCCGCCGGACGAGGACGCGTGATCCGCCGGCCCCCGCCGCCCCGCGCGCCGGGGGCTGCGGCACGATGGGGGCGTGGCAGAGCGGAGATACGAGTACGCGCCGGCGAGCACCTTGCCGGGCTTGTTGCAGCGCGGCCGGGGCCTGGGCGCGCTGATGGCGGCGGAGGATCCGGCGGCCGCCGCCGACCTCGTCTACGGGTGCATCCGCTGGGAGTGGCGGTGGGACCGGCAGGTCGATGACCGGCACCTCTACCTCGCCCGGCTGGTACGGGATCTGGACCTCCCGCTGGGACCGATCGTCGAGCAGTTGGCCGCAGCCGAGGACACCTGCATGCGGGCCGCCCGCGTCCTGGAGTTGCTGGCGCTCGACGGCTCGACCGAGGCGCGGGATGCGCTGAACGCCTACGTCCAGGACGGCGAGCACCGTGAGCTCGTTCTCGAATCGGTGGAGTCGATGAGGTCGATGGCCGACGCCCCGGCGCCGACTCGTCGGACGTGGGCCGACCCGCTCCCGGAGCGGGACAGCGCAAGCCTGCTCGCCATGCTGGCCGACCCGGACGTACCCGAGAACGCCAAGGCCACGGCCCTGCGCGCACTGTCCCGCCGGGCTCCCGAACCCGCGCTGATCCCGTTGGTGCCCACCCTCGGTGCAGCCGACGGCACCTGCCAGCTGCCCATGCTGGGACGGGCGGTCGACGTCCTCGGCGAACAGGCCGTACCCGCCGCGCGCGAGTGGGCGACCAGCGACCGGCCGTGGCTCGCCGGCCTGGGCCTCGTGGTCCTGGCAGGACACGGCGACGAGAGCGATCTGCCGACGGTGCTGAACGAGCTCGAACGGGCGTGGGTGGCCCAGGAGTGGTGCGGGCCGGACACCCTGGCCCGCGGCCTGGCCAGGTTCGGGCCCAGGGCGGCGGACGCGGCGTCCCTTCTGCGGCGCTTCTGGCTCTGGACACCGCACTCGTACGAGCGCTCCGCCTACCTGGAGGCGCTGGGGGCACTCGGGGCGGCGGGCATGGACGAGGCGTACACCGAGTCGCTCCGGGACTGCGAGGCGAACGCCCGCCTCCTGGCCGTCCGGCGCGCCCCGGACGGGCCGCGCGTGCGGGAGCGGCTGGCGTATCTTCGGGACGATCCGATGGAGGAACCGGAGGTGCGGGAGGCCGCCCGGGTGCGACTCGCCGGGGTGACCTCGTGACGCTCCGGAGGGGAGTCGGAGGGCCTCCGCAGGGGGCTAGAGTAGACGCGTGAACGTGTGAGTGATGGTCCGGACCCTACGAGGTGGTTCGGACCTCATCTGTTTCCAGGGACCCCCTGTGACCTGCGCGTTCGCCGGCCCACCAGACCAGCACCAGCCTCCGGAGGCCCCGCCTTGAGCGACCAGCCGTTCGCGCATCTGCACGTCCACACCGAGTACTCGATGCTGGACGGTGCCGCCCGGCTGAAGCAGTTGTTCAAGGAGGTCGAGCGGCTGGGACAGACCCACGTCGCGATGACCGACCACGGGAACATGTACGGCGCCGCGGAGTTCCACAAGCAGGCCACCGCCGCCGGGCTCACCCCCGTCATCGGCATCGAGGCGTACGTCGCGCCGGAGTCCCGCTCCAACACCAAGCGCATCCTCTGGGGCCAGCCCCACCAGAAGAGGGACGACGTCTCCGCGTCCGGCGCCTACACCCACAAGACCATCTGGGCCCGGAACAAGGAGGGCCTGCACAACCTCTTCAAGCTGACCTCGCGCTCCTACTCCGAGGGCTGGCTGGTGAAGTGGCCCCGAATGGACAAGGAGCTGATCTCCGAGCTGTCCGGCGGCCTGATGGCCACCACCGGCTGCCCCTCCGGTGAGGTGCAGACCCGGCTGCGCCTGGGCCAGTTCGACGAGGCGCTGAAGGCCGCCGCCGACTACCAGGAGATCTTCGGCAAGGAGAACTACTTCCTGGAGCTGATGGACCACGGCCTCGACATCGAGAAGCGGGTCCGCGACGGGCTGCTGGAGATCAGCAGGAAGCTGAACATCCCCCCCGTCGTCACCAACGACTCGCACTACACCACCGAGGCCGACGCCGGCGCGCACGACCTGCTGCTCTGCGTGCAGACCGGCAAGAACCTCTCCGACCCGGACCGCTTCCGCTTCGACGGCACCGGCTACTACATCAAGTCGGCCGCCGAGATGTACGCGCTGGACTCCTCGGACGCCTGGCAGGAGGGCTGCCGCAACAGCCAGCTGCTGGTCGCCTCCCGGGTCGACACCGAGGGCATGTTCACGTTCAAGAACCTGATGCCCCGCTTCCCGATCCCGGAGGGCTTCGAGTCCGAGGCGGACTTCTTCCGGTCCAAGGTCTGGGAGGGCATGGACTGGCGTTTTCCGGGCGGCTACGACGAGGAGCACAAGAAGCTCGCCGAGTACGAAATGGACACCATCATCCAGATGGGGTTCCCGGCGTACTTCCTCGTGGTCGCCGACTTCATCATGTGGGCCAAGAGCCAGGGCATCGCGGTGGGCCCCGGCCGTGGCTCGGCGGCCGGCTCGCTGGTCGCGTACGCGATGGGCATCACCGACCTCGACCCCATCCCGCACGGCCTGATCTTCGAGCGCTTCCTCAACCCCGAGCGCATCTCCATGCCCGATGTCGACATCGACTTCGACGAGCGCCGGCGCGGTGACGTGATCCGGTACGTGACCGAGAAGTGGGGATCCGACAAGGTCGCCATGATCGTCACGTACGGCACCATCAAGGCGAAGGCCGCCATCAAGGACTCCTCGCGCGTCCTCGGCTACCCGTACGCGATGGGCGACCGGATCACCAAGGCGATGCCGCCGGACGTCATGGGCAAGGGCATCCCGCTCTCCGGCATCACGGACAGCAGCCACCCGCGCTACAGCGAGGCCGGCGAGATCCGCGGGCTGTACGAGACCGACCCGGACGTCCGCAAGGTCATCGACACCGCGCGCGGTATCGAGGGCCTGATCCGCCAGCCCGGTGTGCACGCGGCCGGCGTCATCATGTCCGCCGAGCCGCTGACCGACCACATCCCGGTCTGGACCCGGCACACCGACGGCGTCACCATCACGCAGTTCGACTACCCCACCTGTGAGGGCCTCGGCCTTCTCAAGATGGACTTCCTCGGCCTGCGCAACCTGACGATCATGGACGACGCCGTCAAGGCGATCGAGAAGAACAAGGGCGTCAAGATCAACCTGCTTGATCTGCCCCTGGACGACAAGCCGACCTACGAACTGCTGGCGCGCGGCGACACGCTGGGCGTGTTCCAGCTCGACGGCGGCCCGATGCGCTCGCTGCTGCGGCTGATGAAGCCCGACAACTTCGAAGACATCTCCGCCGTCCTGGCGCTCTACCGGCCCGGCCCGATGGGCGTCAACTCCCACACCAACTACGCGCTCCGCAAGAACGGGCAGCAGGAGATCACCCCGATCCACCCGGAGCTGGAGAAGCCCCTGGAGGAGGTGCTCCGGCCGACGTACGGCCTGATCGTCTACCAGGAGCAGGTGCAGAAGGCCGCGCAGATCCTCGCCGGGTACTCGCTCGGCCAGGCAGACCTGCTGCGCCGCGCCATGGGCAAGAAGAAGAAGGAGATCCTGGAGGCGGAGTTCGTCCCCTTCCAGAAGGGCTGCCGGGAGCGCGGCTACTCCGACGCGGCCATCCAGGCGGTGTGGGACGTCCTCGTCCCCTTCTCCGGCTACGCGTTCAACAAAGCGCACACCGCCGGGTACGGGCTCGTCTCGTACTGGACGGCCTATCTGAAGGCCAACTACCCGGCCGAGTACATGTCCGGCCTGCTGACCTCCGTGAAGGACGACAAGGACAAGTCCGCCGTCTACCTGAACGAGTGCCGCAAGATGGGCATCCAGGTGCTGCCGCCGGACGTCAACGAGTCGGACTCCGACTTCACGCCGCACGGCAGCGACACCGTCCGGTTCGGGCTGACCGCCATCCGCAACGTCGGTGGCCCGGTGGTCGATTCGATGATCCGCACCAGGAAGGCGAAGGGGAAGTTCACCTCCTTCCCGGACTTCCTGGACAAGGTGGAGTCGGTGGTCTGCAACAAGCGGACCGTCGAATCGCTGATCAAGGCGGGCTCGTTCGACTCGCTCGGGCACACCCGCAAGGGCCTGAGCGCGCAGTTCGAGCCGATGATCGACAACGTCGTCGGGGTGAAGCGCAAGGAGGCGGAGGGCCAGTTCGACCTGTTCGGCGGGGACGCCGTCTCCGACGAGCCGAGCTTCGGGCTGGACGTGACGTTCTCCGAGGAGGAGTGGGACAAGGCCTTCCTGCTCACGCAGGAGCGGGAGATGCTCGGCCTGTACGTCTCCTCGCACCCGCTGCACGGCATCGAGCACGTGCTCGCAGACAAGGCGGACTGCGCGGTGGCGGACCTCGCGGAGCGCCCGGACGGGACGATCGTCACCATCGGCGGCATCATCTCGGGCCTCCAGCGGAAGATGACCAAGCAGGGCAACGCGTGGGCGATCGCCACGGTCGAGGACCTGGCCGGGTCGATCGACTGCATGTTCTTCCCGGCGAGCTACCAGCTGGTGTCGTCCCAACTCGTCGAGGACGCCGTGGTGTTCGTGCGCGGCAAGCTGGACAAGCGGGAGGACGTGCCACGGCTGATGGGGATGGAGCTGTCGGTTCCGGACCTGTCGAACGCGCACACCGAGCCGCCGATCGTCATCAACATCCCGAGCGTGAAGGTGACGCCGCCGCTGGTGGCGCGCCTCGGCGAGGTGCTCAGCAGCCACAAGGGCACGACGGAGGTCAGGCTGCGGCTGGAGGGCTCGCGGACGACGACGGTGCTGCGGCTGGACCGGCACCGGGTGAAGTCGGATCCGGCGCTGTTCGGGGACCTGAAGCAGCTGCTCGGGCCCAGCTGTCTGGCCGGCTGAGAGAGTGACTGATCCCCCCGGGGCCCTCGCCCCGGGGGGATCAGCTGTTTCCGCCCAGACCTGGGGGCACGGCCGTGTGCAGGGCGGAGACGAAGGCCGAGATCGCCGGATGGGAGCCGGCGCCCGCGCGGAAGGCGGCGCGGGTGCGGCGGTACATCGGCAGCCGGGTGAGGACGACGCCGGGCGGGGGCTGGGCGGTGCCCAGGTGGGGGACCAGGGCGACGCCCTGGCCGGCCGCGACCAGGGCCAGCACGGTGGTGAAGTCGTCGATCTGGTGCCGGATCCGGGGCGCGAACCCGGCGGACTCGCACGCCCGGACGGCCATGGTGTGGCAGAGCGTGCCGCGCGGGGACAGGATCCACGGTGCGGTGCGCTGTTCGGCGACGGTGCCCGGCTTCCGGGCGGCCAGGTACATCGGCTCGGTGAACACCGGGCGGGTCACCGCGAGGCCGGGTTCCGGGTCGGCCGGAACCAAGTCGTACTCGTGGACCAGGGCGATGTCCAGTTCGCCCGCGCGCAGCGCGGCGGCGACGGCCGCCGGGTCGACCTCGGTGACCATCGGCTCCAGGTCCGGGTGCCAGCCGGCCAGTTCGGCGAGCACCGCGGGGATGATCGCACGGGCCGCCGACGGGTAGGTGCCGATCCGCAGCGGGCCGGCCAACCCCTGCCGGGCGTGGGCGAGTTCGGCGTCCGCCTGTTCCAGCCGGGCGAGGACCGCCTCGGCGTGGCGGACCAGGTTCCGCCCGGCCGGGGTGAGCGCGACCCTCCGCCCGGTGCGCTCCAGGAGCGGGACGCCGGCCTCCTTCTCCAGGACGGACAGCTGCTGGGACACCGCCGAAGGGCTGAAGGACAGCGCCTCGGCGACGGCGGCGATGGTGCCGAGGTGGGCCAGTTCGCGCAGCAGGCGCAGGCGTCGGACGTCGAGCATCGGCTCAGCTTACGAGAAGCGTCACAAATGTGAACTGGACCTGGGCGATCGGCGGGTCCCAAGATCGTGGTCATGGAACTCAAGGGCATCTACGTCCCCCTGATCACGCCTTTCGCCGCCGACGGCTCGGTCGCGCTGGAGGCACTGGAGAAGCTCGCGCACGAGGTGCTGGACGCCGGCGCGGCCGGACTGGTCGCGCTCGGCACGACCGGCGAGCCCGCCGCGCTGACCCCGCAGGAGCGGCAGGCGGTGGTCGACGTGTGCGCCGCCGCCTGTGCCGGGTGCGGGGCGCAACTGATCGTCGGAGCGCACGGCGGCGACACCCGGTCCACCGCCGAGTCGCTGGCCGCGCTCGGCGCGCAGGTGCCGCAGGCCGCGGCGGCGCTGGTCACCGTCCCCGCCTTCGTGCGGCCGGGCGAGGCCGGGACGGTCGCGCACTTCCGGGCGCTCGCCGAGGCGAGCCCGCTGCCGCTGATCGTCTACCACATCCCCTACCGGACCGGGCAGCAGCTGTCGGCCGCCGCGATGCGTGAACTCGCCGCGATCGACGGCGTGGTGGGCGTCAAGTGCGCGACCGGCGGGCTGGACCAGGACGCCGTCGAACTGCTCGCGGACGCCCCGGACGGGTTCGCGGTGCTGACCGGGGAGGACGCCTTCCTGGCGCCGATGCTGGCGCTCGGCGCGGCCGGCGGCATCCTCGCGTCCGCCCACCTGGCCACCGCCCGGTTCGTCGAGCTGGCCGACGCCTGGCAGGCCGGGGACGTGACCCGGGCCCGGGCGCTGGGACACCGGCTGACTGGGCTGGCGCTGGCGGCGTTCACGGCGCCGAACCCGGCGGTGACGAAGGGCGTGCTGCACGCCCAGGGGCGGATTCCGACGCCGGACGTGCGGCTGCCGCTGCTGCCGGCCGGGCGGGCCGAGGTGGACGCGGCGCTGGCACTGGCGAATGGTCTGGACCACTAGCCGGACCGGTAGCGGCCTCTCACACCGTGGCCCGCTCTCAACCCGTGAAATGGCAGGTCGCCCCACCCGCGTGACAAGGCATGATGGGCAGAGTGCGGCTGTGAACAGCACCATTCAGAGGAGTAGTCGGATGAAGATCGGCATTGTCGGGGCCACCGGCCAGGTCGGCGGCGTGGTCCGCGAGATCCTGGCTGAGCGGGCGGCTCGTCCCGGAGGATTGGGCCCCGTGGAGCAGCTGCGGCTGTTCGCCTCGGCCCGCTCGGCCGGGCGCACCCTGCCCTGGCAGGGCACCGAGGTCACGGTCGAGGACGCGGCCACGGCCGACTACACCGGCCTGGACATCGTGATCTTCTCGGCGGGCGGCGCCACCTCCAAGGCCCTTGCCCCCAAGGTCGCCGCGGCCGGCGCCGTCGTCATCGACAACTCCTCCGCCTGGCGCCGCGACCCCGAGGTCCCGCTGGTCGTCTCCGAGGTCAACCCCGGCGCCATCGCCGACCGGCCCAAGGGCATCATCGCCAACCCGAACTGCACCACCATGGCCGCCATGCCCGTGCTGCGCCCGCTGCACGAGGAGGCCGGCCTCGCCGCCCTCGTCGTCTCCACGTACCAGGCCGTCTCCGGCAGCGGCGTCGCCGGCGTCGCCGAGCTGCAGGACCAGGCCGCCAAGGTCGTCGACGGCGCCGCCGCGCTCGCCCACGACGGCTCCGCCGTGGAGTTCCCCGAGCCCAAGGTCTACAAGCGCCCGATCGCCTTCAACGTGGTGCCGCTGGCCGGCTCCATCGTCGAGGACGGCTCCAACGAGACCGACGAGGAGCAGAAGCTCCGCCACGAGAGCCGCAAGATCCTCGGCATCGCGGACCTCAAGGTGGCCGGCACCTGCGTGCGCGTCCCGGTCTTCTCCGGCCACTCGCTGCAGATCAACGCCCGCTTCGAGCGCCCGATCAGCCCCGAGCGCGCCACCGAGCTGCTCGCCGGCGCCCCCGGCGTCGAGCTGTCCGACATCCCCACCCCGCTCCAGGCCGCCGGCCGGGACCCGAGCTACGTCGGCCGCATCCGGGTCGACGAGACGGTGGAGAACGGCCTGTCGCTCTTCATCTCCAACGACAACCTGCGCAAGGGCGCCGCGCTCAACGCCGTCCAGCTCGCCGAGCTGGTCGCCGCGGAGCTGAAGGGCTGACACCCCGGACACCCCGGACTCGACCTCCGGACGCGACGTCCGGCGCATGACGTCCACGCGTGATCTCTGGCGGGCCCCGTCGTCGAACGGGGCCCGCCTTCGCGTTCCGCCTGGCCGGCTGTTGCGGGACCGCGACATCCCCCGGGGTTCGGCGCGCGAACCAGGGGGAAAGGGTGAGCCAACGATCGGGCGGTCGCGGGGGCCCCTCACCCACCCACGCCGGGCCGAGGGCGTACCGCGCCCACCTGTCCTGATCCAGAGGGCGAGCGGAAAGAGGTGCGCGATGGATCGCTGTGTCGTCCTGGTGGACGCCGGATACCTGCTGGGCGCCACCGCCAGCCTGCTCGCCGGCGACCCGTCCCGCTCCCGCGTCACCGTCGACCACACCGCGCTGATCACCGCGCTGCGCGAACGCGCCGAGGCCGAGACCGGACTGCCGCTGCTGCGGATCTACTGGTTCGACGCCGCCCCCGACCGGCGCCCGATGCCCGAACACCGCCGGCTCCGGGTACTGCCCCGGGTGACCGTCCGGCTCGGCGCCCTCACCCGCGCGGAGGGCCGCTGGGTGCAGAAGGGCGTGGACGCCGCCATGCACGCCGAGCTCTCCGAGCTCGCCCGCAACCGGGCCTGCGCCGACGTCGTCCTGATCACCGGCGACGGCGACCTGCTGCCCGGCATGATGACCGCCAAGGAGCACGGCGTGGCCGTCCACCTGTGGGCGCTCCAGGCCGCCGACGGCGACTTCAACCAGTCCGAGGACCTGGTCGGCGAGGCCGACGAGCGACGGGTCCTCGACCGCGAGTGGATCGAGGGCTCGTTCAGCCTCCGCGAGAACGCCAGCGTCTTCCCCGCCCCGGGCCAGGGCCCTCCGCAGGAGATCGCCAAGATCCTCGCCGCGCCGCCCGCCGTCGCGCCCCCGTCCGTGCCCGTCCCCGTCCGTCCGGCCGCCGTCGTGCCCGCGCCCGGCGCCCCCGCCGCGGCGAACGGGCGCCCGCAGCCGGCCGCGGCCGCGCTCAAGGTCGTGCCCACCCCGAAGGACCTCGCCGGGCGCACCGCCGCCCTGACGTCGGTCGGCGCCGTCGGCGGGCACGGTGTGAACGGCGGGGCGAACGCCGGCCCGGTGCTGCGCTGGTCCTCCGACCGGGGCTGGGTCGACCGGCCCGCCCCCGAACCCGCCGTCACCGCCGGGGACGGCCTGCCCACCCTCGCCCAGCTCACCACCGCCGAACAGCGCTGGGCCGACCGCGAGGAGGACATCACCTCCATCGGCGGCGACGCCCACGAGGTCGGGCAGGTCTTCGCCCGCCGCTGGAGCGAACGCCTCGGCGACGTCGAACGGCTCACCGCGCTCTGGCCCGACTACCCGCGCATCCCGCACCGCGTCGACGGCGAACTGCTGCGCTACGCGGCCCGCTTCGGGCTGCTCGCGCACAAGGACGACCAGATCGACGAGCACGACCGCTACGCGATCCGGGCCGGGTTCTGGAAGGAGCTCGCCGCCCGGGTGCCCGGCGGGTCCATGATCGTGGACGACTGAGGGCCCGGGCCCCTTGTCCGGCTCGCCCGTGTGAGCGCGTAGTCTTCGGTCGTGAACGAGACGGCAGGACGAGTACAGCACGACACCCTGCCGTGCTGTGCCGTACGCGACCTGGTGAAGACCTACCGCACCGGGCGCGGCGCCGCCGCCACCGAGATCCGGGCCAACGACGGGATCGGCCTGACCGTCCGGCAGGGCGAGATCTTCGGGCTGCTCGGGCCCAACGGTGCCGGCAAGTCCACCCTCGTCCGCCAGCTCACCGGCCTGCTGCGGCCCGACTCCGGTTCGATCGAACTCCTCGGCCACGACATCGTCCGCCACCCCGAACGGGCCGCCCGCCTCCTCGGCTACCTCGGCCAGGAATCCACCGCCCTCGACGAGCTGACCGTCGCCCTTGCGGCCGAGACCACCGGACGGCTGCGTGGGCTCGGCCGCGCGCAGGCCCGCGCCGAGGCCGCCGACGTCCTCACCGAGCTCGGCCTCGAACCAATAGCCCACCGGCCGCTCGCCAGGCTCTCCGGCGGCCAGCGCCGGCTCGCCTGCTTCGCCGCCACCCTGGTGGGGGAGCGGCCGCTGCTCGTCCTCGACGAGCCCACCACCGGCATGGACCCCGTCGCCCGTCGCGCCGTGTGGACCGCCGTCGACCGGCGGCGCGCCGAGCGCGGCACCACCGTGCTGCTCGTCACCCACAACGTCATCGAGGCGGAGACCGTGCTCGACCGGGTGGCGGTGGTGGACGAGGGCCGGGTGATCGCCTGCGACACGCCGGGCGGGCTGAAGGCCCTGGTCGACGGCGACGTCCGGCTCGACCTGGTCTGGCGGGACGAGGCGCCGCTGAGCGTCCCCGCCGTCGCCGAACTCGCCGGACGGGCCGAGCGCACCGGCCGCCGCTGGACCGTCCGCACCACCCCCGAACAGGCCCGCGAACTCGTCGCCGCCGTCACCACCGGCCCGGCCTTCGCCGCCCTCGACGACTTCACCCTGGCCACCCCGAGCCTTGAGGACGCCTACCTCAAGCTGGGCGGCCGCCACGGAGGACTGGCCAAGTGACACTGCTCTCGGTGCCGCCGCAGGCCGCCGCCCCCGACGCGGGCGGCGCACCCTTCCCGCTCGCCCCCGCCGCCCGGCTGCTGCCCGCCCTCGCCGCCGTCTACCGGGCCCAGCTCGCCCGGGCCCGTGTGGCGCGTATCCCGCTGCTGTTCGTGGCGACCTTCCAGTCCCTCGGCATCCTGGTGATGATGCGGGGCGTCGTGGACGGCGGTCAGACCTCGGCGGCGCGGTCGGTCGTCGCCGGGTCGAGCGTGCTGGTCGTGGCGTTCGTCGCGCTGAACCTGCTCGCCCAGTACTTCGGGAAGCTCCGTGCCACCGGCGGGCTCGACCACTACGCGACGCTGCCCGTCCCGGCCGCCTCCGTGGTGCTCGGCGCGGCGGGCGCGTACGCGTCGTTCACCCTGCCGGGCACGGCGGTGACGGCGGCCGTGGGCGCGGTGATGTTCGGGCTGCCGGTCGGGCAGCTGTGGGTGCTGCTGGCGGTCGTCCCGCTCGCGGGCGCGGCGCTGTCCGGACTGGGCGCCGCCTGCGGGCTGCTCGCGCCGCGCCAGGAGATCGCCACCATGCTCGGGCAGCTCGGCATGTCGGCGGCGCTGCTGCTCGGGGTGCTGCCCGTCGACCACCTGCCGCAGCCGGTGCTGTGGCTGCGCGACCTGCTGCCCTCGACGTACGGCGTGGAGGCCTTCGCCCGTACGTTCACGGCCGACCCGGACTGGGTGCTGGTGGCCGGTGACCTGGCGGTCTGCGCGGGCGTCGGCGTGGTGTCGCTGGCGATCGCAACCTGGGCGTACCGGCGGGCCGTCTCCCGCTAGCCGCGGGCGTCGCGGGGTACGGGTGGAGGGCTCGTCCGGGGCACGATCGTGAAACGATGGGGCCTGTGACCGTACCGAACACACCTCCGGATCCCACCCGCGCCGACGTGCACGCGGTGCCGGACACCGCCACCGACCCGTTCGCGCCGCCGCCGGCCCCGGACGGCGGGGCGGTTCCGCCGCTGCCGGCGGAGCTGGGCCGGCCCGCGGAGCCGGCGCCCTCGCTGCCGCAGCGGCTGCTGCCGGAGCTGCGGGTCGGAGCCGGCACGGTGCTCGCGTGCATCCTCCTGGGGCTGGTCATGGCCGGGCTGTGGGCCTGGCTGGCGCCCAAGGTTCCGCTGGTCGTCGACCGGGACCGGATCCTGTACGTGGACCCCGAGGGGGAGCAGCGGGCCGGGGCCGACGCGGTCTTCGTCCTGATCGGGCTGGGCATGGGGATCGTGACGGCGCTCGGGGCGTTTCTCGTCACCCGGCGCCGGGGCGGCGGCATCGCGGTCGCGGTCGGGCTGACCATCGGCGGCCTGCTCGGCTCGCTGGGCGCCTGGCGGCTGGGGCGGTGGCTCGGGCCGAGCGACAACCTCATCGCGGAGGCCCGACGGGTCGGCAACGGCGGGCATTTCACCGCGGACATCGATCTGGGGGCGCACAGCGCCCTGCTGGCGTGGCCGATGGCGGCGATGGTGGTGCTGCTCGTGCTGTCCGCGGCGTTCGGCAAGCGCGAGGAGGACCCGCCGCCGTACTGGGCGGGGCCGTCGGGGCAGGCTGCCGTGGATGGGCAGGTACCCGTGACCGGGCAGGCTCCCGTGAACGGGGTCGCGCCGGAGCAGCCCGAGGACGGGACGACGCGGAGCTGAGACAGCGTCGCGGCACCTCCCGGTTCGCGGTCAGCGGGCGATGGGGGCGGTCCGGGCGTTGGTGAGGGTGATGAGGTCGCCGGGGGAGAGCTCGACCTCCAGGCCGCGGCGGCCGGCGGAGACGTAGACCGTCGGGTGGGCCAGGGCGCCGGCGTCGACGACCGTACGGAGGGGGCGGCGCTGGCCCAGCGGCGAGATGCCGCCACGGACGTAGCCACTGCTGCGCTCGGCGGCGGCCGGGTCCGCCATGGCGGCGCGCTTGCCGCCGACGGCGGCGGCGAGGGCCTTGAGGTCGAGCTGGCCGGCCACCGGGACCACGCCGACGGTGAGGACGCCGTCCACGTCGGCGACCAGCGTCTTGAAGACCCGGTCGGCGGGGACGCCCAGCGCCTCGGCGGCCTCGCCGCCGTACGAGGCCGCGGCCGGGTCGTGCTCGTAGGCGTGCACGGTGAACGGGACGGCGGCGGTCTCCAGGGCGACGGTCGCGGGCGTGCCCTGGCCGCCCTTTTTCGGCTTCTTCGCCACGGGTGCCTCCGGAGTCAGTTGGGGCTGAACGACTGGCGGGTGAGGTCGACCGCGGGCAGTGACGGCAGCCAGCTGAGGACGGCGGTCTCGCGGCGCAGCAGGTCGAGTTCGGTGCGCAGCCGCTGGGCGGTGTCGGGGCAGGCCAGCAGCTGCTGCTTGATCGAGGTCTCGAAGACGGAGGCGGCGGCGACCAGGTAGGAGAGCACCTGCGGGTCGTCCGGGAGTTCCTGACGGCCGACGGTGCTGGCCTCGCGGGCGCCCGCGAGGCGCTTCTGGTAGCTGCGGAAGGCCCGTTCGACCTCGGAGGCGAGCGCGCCGGAGCCCTCGCCGGGGCGCTCCTCGATCGGCTGGATCTCGCCGGTCAGGTACGGGCCGGAGGTGTCGACGGAGCGGAGCACGAACCGGGTGGTGCCGGTGACGAGGAGTTCGTAGCGGCCGTCGGGCTGGTCCTGGACGGAGGCGATGTCGGCGACGCAGCCGACGTGGTGGATCGCCTCCAGCGGGTCCCCGGTGACGGTGCCGAGGCCGTCGAGCGGCCCGGCCGGGCCGTCGTCGGGGCGGACCGGGGCGACCTCGCGGCCGTCCTTGATGGCGAGCACGCCGAAGCGGCGCGGCTCGTCCTCGGGGTGGTCGAGCAGGTCGGCGACGAGACGGCGGTAACGCTCCTCGAAGACGTTCAGGGGCAGCACCAGGCCCGGATAGAGCACGGTGTTCAGCGGGAAGAGCGGTAGCCGTTCTGTCACGGCGCACAGCGTAGTTCCCCGGACCCCGGCCTTGTCGCGGGGTTAACGGCGTCGCGGGCTCATCGGCGTCATCCGCGCTGGAGCATCCGCGTGGCGCCGGCGACGACGGTGGTGGCGAGCAGCCAGCCGACGACGACGAGTCCGGCGGAGATCCACTGCGTGAGGCCGCCCGGATTCCAGGCCCCCTGGTTGAGGTCGACGATCGGCAGGAGCTGGTTGAGCGTGTACAGCACCGGGTTCCAGTGCGGGTGCTCGTCCTCCTTGAGCGGCTCCAGCGGGTGGGTGGCGAAGTAGATGCTGCCGAGGGCCCAGGCGAGCAGCAGCCAGAGGGCGGCCCGGCCGGGTCGGAAGCCGTAGCCGACGGTGACGTCCTGGACCTGGCCCCAGATCCGGGCGGGCAGCGGGAGGGTCTGACGGCGGCGGCGCTGCTTGGCGTAGAGCACCTCGCGGGCGTCGTCGTCGGCGCCGTCGCGGCGCAGGGCGGCGGCGAGCTGCTCGTAGGACTCGGGCTGGAAGTCCACCGAGGAGCCTTCCAGCCAGGCGATCCGCTGCTGGACGGTGAACGGCGCGACGGGGCGCAGGACCTCGTAGACGAAGCCGGTGAGGCCGAGGTGCTTGCCGTGCGGCCAGGCGTCCGGGGTGTCGACGAGGTTGCCGATCCGGGCGCGGGAGAGCGAGACGGTGCCGGTGGGGCGGATCCGGCAGGTGAAGCGCAGCTCGGGGGTGTGGATGCGGCGCAGGGAGAGCTCGTCGTCGCCCTCCAGGTGGAACTCGCCGGAGATCAGCAGGGCGCCGTCGAACCGGGCGTCGGACAGCCGCACCTGGCCGTGGGCGCGGAACGGAGTGCTGGCGGCGCCGGGCGGAGCCGCCTGGCCGTAGCCGGAGCCGTAGTAGCTGCGGGAGCCGTACCAGCCGGCGTCGGGGGAGCCGGTGAGGTAGCAGGTGTGGCCGACGGTGATCCGGACGGCGTTGAGGCAGATGCGGTTCTGCGGGACGGCGTGCAGCTGGGCGCCGCGCAGCGAGAGCCGGCCGCCGATCCGGGCCGTGCGCAGGCTCAGCTCGCCGTGGACCTCGAGCCGGTCGGCCTCGAAGTCCTGGTGGACGGACATCCCGTCGGCCGAGATCGCGCGGCCGTAGCGGTCGCATTCGAGGACGGTCTGGTTGAGCAGCAGGTCGGTGCCGATCTTGGCGTCGGTCAGCCGGATGCCCTCGGGGATCCGGCAGCGGGCCAGGTGGAGGTCGCCGGTGGTGGCCAGCCGGGAGGCCTCCAGCCGGGGGATCAGGCAGTCGACGAACCGCAGCGTGCTGGCCTCGGCCTCGGAGATGAGGATCTTGTGCTCGAAGCGGCAGCCGTACAGCTCGACGTACTGGTTGATGCGGCCGCCGGCCAGGTTGAGCGCGCCGGTGACGTTCACGCCGTTCATCCGCAGCGAGGAGACCCGGCCGGGGGCCGCGTCCGGGCCGGCCAGCAGCAGCCGGGCCAGCACCTCGGCGCGGACGGTGCGCTCGGTGCCCCAGACGGCGCTGCCGAAGGGGTCGTCCTCGTCGCTGTCGCGGCTTCGCCGGTCGAACACGTCGCCCTGGCGGAAGGCCTCCCAGAGCTCTCGCTCGGTCTTCGTCCAGTCTTCCGGCGCCTGTTCCACCATGGTTTCCCCCGTCCCCCGGCCGTCTCGCCTTTCGTATCACGGACTGAAATGCGGGACCAGCGATTCCGGCCACTCCTTACACTGGGGGCGTGATCTCTCGAATCGACCTCCGCGGATCGCTGGACGACCCGCGTGACCTGCTGCCCCGTGCCGAGTTCGACGTGGCGGCCGCCCTGGAGAAGGTGCGGCCGATCGCCGAGGACGTACACCATCGCGGGGTCGCGGCGCTGATCGAGATCACCGAGCGCTTCGACGGCGTGCGGCTGGAGTCCACCCGGGTGCCCGCCGAGCAGCTGGCCGAGGCCCTGGCGGAGCTGGACCCGAAGGTGCGGGCCGCGCTGGAGGAGTCGATCCGCCGGGCCCGGGCCGTCCACGCCGACCAGCGCCGCACCGGGCACACCACGCAGGTGGTGCCGGGCGGCACGGTCACCCAGCGCTGGGTGCCGGTGGACCGGGTCGGCCTGTACGTGCCGGGCGGGCTGGCGGTGTACCCGTCGTCCGTGGTGATGAACGTGGTGCCGGCCCAGGAGGCGGGCGTGCGGGGCATCGCGGTGACGTCCCCGCCGCAGAAAGAGTTCGGCGGCCGGGTGCACCCGACGATCCTGGCGGCCTGCGCGCTGCTCGGCGTCGACGAGGTGTACTCCGTCGGCGGTGCCCAGGCGGTCGCGATGTTCGCCCTCGGCACCGAGGAGTGCGCGCCGGTGAACATGGTCACCGGCCCGGGCAACATCTACGTGGCCGCCGCCAAGCGGCTGTTCGCCGGCCGGATCGGCATCGACTCCGAGGCCGGCCCGACCGAGATCGCCGTCCTCGCCGACGACAGCGCGCTGCCCAGCGACGTCGCCGCCGACCTGATCAGCCAGGCCGAGCACGGCCCCACCTCCGGCTCGGTGCTGGTCACCGACTCCGTGGCGCTGGCCGACGCGGTCGAGGCCGAGCTGGCCGTGCAGGTCGCGAAGACCAAGCACAGCGAGCGGGTGGCCGAGGCGCTGGGCGGCCGGCAGTCCGGCATCATCCTGGTCGACGACCTGGAGCAGGGCCTCGCCGTCGTCAACGCCTACGCCGCCGAGCACCTGGAGATCCAGACCCGGGACGCCCACGCGGTGGCGGCCGGGGTCCGCAACGCCGGCGCGATCTTCATCGGCCGCTGGACGCCGGTGTCGCTGGGCGACTACGCGGCCGGCTCCAACCACGTGCTGCCCACCGGCGGCTGCGCCTGCCACTCCTCCGGCCTGTCCGTGCAGACCTTCCTGCGCGGCGTCCAGGTCGTCGAGTACGACCGGGACGCACTCGCGGACGTCGCCGCGCACGTGGTCAACCTCGCCAACGCCGAGGACCTCCCGGGCCACGGCGACGCGATCAAGGCACGTTTCGTCGGAGACGAACGGAACTGGCACAGCGACTGGACGGTGCCCACCTCGTGACCGCCATCGACGACCTCCCCGTCCGGGACGAGCTGCGCGGCCAGTCCCCGTACGGCGCACCGCAGTTGGACGTGCCCGTCCAGCTGAACACCAACGAGAACCCGTACCCGCTCCCCGAGGAGCTGGTCGCCCGGATCGCCGAGCGCGTCGCCGAGGCCGCCCGCAACCTCAACCGCTACCCCGACCGGGACGCGGTCGAGCTGCGCGACGGCCTGGCCGCCTACCTGACCCGCACCACCGGCTTCCCGGTCGAGCGCGCCCAGGTCTGGGCCGCCAACGGCTCGAACGAGGTGCTTCAGCAGCTCCTCCAGACCTTCGGCGGCCCCGGCCGCAGCGCGCTCGGCTTCGAGCCCTCGTACTCGATGCACGCCCTGATCTCCCGGGGCACCGGCACCGAGTGGATCTCCGGCCCGCGCAACGCCGACTTCACCATCGACGTCGACGCCGCCGTCGCCGCGATCGCCGAGCACCGGCCGAACGTGGTCTTCATCTGCTCGCCGAACAACCCGACCGGCACCGCCGTCGCCGCGGACACCGTGCTGAAGCTGTACGAGGCCGCGCAGGCCGCCCGGCCCAGCCTGGTCGTCGTCGACGAGGCCTACGTCGAGTTCTCGCACCGCGCCTCGCTGCTGCCGTTGATCGAGGGCCGCCCCAACCTGGTGGTCAGCCGCACCATGTCCAAGGCTTTCGGCGCGGCCGGGCTGCGTCTGGGCTACCTCGCGGCCGACCCGGCCGTGGTGGACGCGGTACAGCTGGTCCGGCTGCCGTACCACCTGTCGGCCGTCACCCAGGCCACCGCGCTGGCCTGCCTGGAGTACACCGACACCCTGCTCGGGTACGTCGGCCGGCTCAAGGAGGAGCGTGACCGGCTGGTGGACGCGCTGCGCGGGCTCGGCCTGGAGGTGACCGACTCGGACGCCAACTTCGTCCAGTTCGGCCGCTTCGCCGACACCCACGCGGTCTGGCAGGCCATCCTCGACCAGGGCGTCCTGGTCCGCGACAACGGCGTCCCCGGGTGGCTGCGCGTCACCGCCGGGACGCCCGCCGAGAACGACGCCTTCCTGGCCGCCGTCCGCGCCGCCCTCTGGCCGCCCACCCCGTCCGATGCGCGTGCGTGCTTCGCGCGCGCAGCCAGTCAGGAGCTGTAACCCGTATGTCCCGTATCGGACGTGTTGAGCGCACCACCAAGGAGACCTCGGTCCTGGTCGAGATAGACCTCGACGGCACCGGCAGGACCGACGTCTCCACGGGCGTCGGGTTCTACGACCACATGCTCGACCAGCTCGGCCGCCACGGTCTGTTCGACCTCACCGTCAAGACCGACGGCGACCTGCACATCGACACCCACCACACCATCGAGGACACCGCCCTCGCCCTCGGCGCCGCCTTCAAGCAGGCGCTCGGCGACAAGGTCGGCATCTACCGCTTCGGCAACTGCACGGTGCCGCTGGACGAGTCGCTCGCCCAGGTCACCGTCGACCTCTCCGGCCGCCCCTACCTGGTGCACACCGAGCCGGAGCACATGGCGCCGATGATCGGGACGTACGACACCACGATGACCCGGCACATCCTGGAGTCCTTCGTGGCCCAGGCGCAGATAGCCCTGCACGTCCACGTCCCGTACGGCCGCAACGCCCACCACATCGTCGAGTGCCAGTTCAAGGCGCTCGCCCGGGCCCTGCGCTACGCCTCCGAGCGCGACCCGCGCGCGGCCGGCATCCTCCCGTCGACCAAGGGTGCACTGTGAGCAGGTCCGCCATCGCCCTCATCTTCGCCGGACTCTTCCTGCTCGGCGGGGTGATCTCGTTCTGGAAGCAGAAGCTGCCCAAGGGCGTGATCCTGGTGCTCGGGCTCGGCTCCGGCATGTGCCTGGCCGCCGGCATCATGCGCCTGTAGACCGCCGTAGAGAGACTGGACACCTGAACATGGGCAAGAACGTCGTCGTCCTCGACTACGGGTCGGGCAACCTCCGCTCCGCGCAGCGCGCCCTGGAGCGCACCGGCGCCACCGTCACCGTCACCTCCGACTACGACGCCGCGATGGCCGCGGACGGGCTGCTCGTCCCCGGCGTGGGCGCCTTCGAGGCCTGCATGCGCGGGCTGAAGTCGGTCCGCGGGGACTGGATCATCGGCCGTCGGCTCGCCGGGGGCCGCCCGGTCATGGGAATCTGCGTCGGCATGCAGATCCTCTTCGAGAAGGGGGTCGAGCACGGCGTGGAGACGGCCGGGTGCGACGAGTGGCCGGGCACCGTCGAGCCGCTGGACGCCCCGGTCGTCCCGCACATGGGCTGGAACACCGTGGACGTGCCCGAGGGCAGCCGGATGTTCGCCGGCCTCGACCCGCAGACCCGCTTCTACTTCGTGCACTCCTACGGCGTGCGGCGCTGGGAGCTGGAGATCCACAGCGCGCGGATCCACGCCCCGCTCGTCACCTGGGCCACCCACGGCCAGCCGTTCGTCGCCGCCGTCGAGAACGGCCCGCTCTGGGCCACCCAGTTCCACCCCGAGAAGTCCGGCGACGCCGGCGCCGCCCTGCTGACCAACTGGGTCAACACCCTCTGACGAGCTGAAAGTTGTTATTGATGAGTCGCCTCGAACTGCTTCCCGCCGTCGACGTCCGGGACGGCCAGGCCGTCCGCCTGGTCAAGGGCGCCTCCGGCACCGAGACCTCCTTCGGCGAGCCGCTGGCCGCCGCCCTCGCCTGGCAGAACGCCGGCGCCGAGTGGCTGCACCTGGTGGACCTCGACGCCGCCTTCGGCACCGGCTCCAACTACGAGCTGCTGCGCGAGGTCACCGGCGCGCTCGACATCAAGGTCGAGCTGTCCGGCGGCATCCGCGACGACGAGTCGCTCGCCAACGCGCTCGCCACCGGCTGCACCCGGGTCAACCTCGGCACCGCCGCCCTGGAGAGCCCCGAGTGGGTCGCCAAGGCCATCGCCGAGCACGGCGACAAGATCGCCGTCGGCCTCGACGTCGTCGGCACCACCCTGCGCGGCCGCGGCTGGACCCGCGACGGCGGCCAGCTCTTCGAGGTGCTGGACCGGCTCGACAAGGAGGGCTGCGCCCGCTACGTCGTCACCGACGTCAACCGCGACGGCACCCTGACCGGCCCCAACCTCCAGCTGCTGCGCGACGTCTGCGCCTCCACCGACCGCCCGGTCGTCGCCTCCGGCGGCGTCTCCTCGCTGGACGACCTGCGCGCCATCGCCGGCCTGGTCGCCGAGGGTGTCGAGGGCGCCATCGTGGGCAAGGCACTCTACGAGCAGAAGTTCACCCTCGAAGAGGCCCTGGAGGCGGTTTCAGGATGACGGAACGTCGGATCGTGCGCGGCCGGGTCACCGGATTCTCCCCCTGGGAGGAGGAGTTCGGCTACGCACGGGCGGTCGCCGCGGGCGACCACGTGCACGTGGCCGGCTCCACCGCCTGGGTCGACGGCCGGATCGAGCACGAGGGCGACCCGTACGGGCAGACCCTCGCCGCGTTCGGCGTCGGGCTCAAGGCCCTGGCCGCGTACGGTCTGACGGTGGACGACGTGGTCCGCACCCGGATGTACATCACCCACGTCCGCGACGCCGAGGAGGTGGGCCGCGCCCACCGTCAACTCTTCGACGCCGCCCGCCCGGTGGCCACCATGGTGGTGGTCGAGGGACTGATCGACTCCCGGATGATGGTCGAGGTCGAGATCGACGCCTACCGTGCCGGGCTGGCAAAGACCCTGGAAGGCAAACAGCCGTGACCCTCGCAGTACGTGTCATCCCCTGCCTGGACGTCGACGCCGGGCGGGTGGTCAAGGGCGTCAACTTCCAGAACCTGCGCGACGCCGGCGACCCGGTCGAGATGGCCAAGCTCTACGACGCCGAGGGCGCCGACGAGTTGACCTTCCTCGACATCACCGCCTCCTCCGGCGACCGGGAGACCACCTACGACGTCGTCCGCCGCACCGCCGAGCAGGTGTTCATCCCGCTCACCGTCGGCGGCGGCATCCGCTCCGTCGAGGACGTCGACCGGCTGCTGCGGGCCGGCGCCGACAAGGTCGGTGTCAACACCGCGGCCATCGCCCGGCCGGAGCTGGTCCGCGAGATCGCCCAGCGGTTCGGGCGGCAGGTGCTGGTCCTGTCGGTCGACGCCCGGCGCTGCGCCGAGGGCACCGAGACGCCGTCCGGCTTCGAGGTCACCACGCACGGCGGGCGCCGCGGCACCGGCCTCGATGCGGTCGAATGGGCGGGCCGCGCGGCCGAGTTGGGCGCGGGCGAGATCCTGCTCAACTCGATGGACGCGGACGGCACCAAGGACGGCTACGACCTGGACATGATCCGGGCCGTCCGCAAGGCCGTCTCGGTGCCGGTGATCGCCTCCGGCGGGGCCGGCAAGCTCGCCGACTTCGCGCCGGCGGTCGAGGCGGGCGCGGACGCGGTGCTCGCCGCGAGCGTCTTCCACTTCGGCGACCTGCGGATCGGCGAGGTCAAGAACGCGCTGCGCGAGGCCGGGCACCCGGTGCGCTGACGCTCGTGAAAGGGGCCCGCCGGCCGGTACGCACCGGGTTCGGCGGGCCCCTTCACGTGCTCAGGACTCCTGCGGCTCGGGCTTGAGCAACGCGAACGGCGCGCCGTTCGGGTCCGCCAGCCAGGCGATCCGGCCGACGTTCTCCACGTCCGCGGCGGGCATCAGCACCGAGCCGCCGGCCGCCGTCGCCTTCGCGATCAGCGCGTCCACGTCCTCGGTGGCGAAGTACGGCGTCCACGCGGGGGGCTGGCCCTGCATCACCGGGGCGATGCCGCCGAAGCTGGTGGCCTGCTGGTCGCCGTCCGCGGGGGAGATCACCTGGTAGAGCAGGTTCGGGTCGGGCCGGAAGGTCTCCGCCCGCCAGCCGAAGACCTTCCGGTAGAACTCGAGCCCGGCGTCCTGGTCGGGGGTGTGCAGCTCGGCCCAGACCAGGGCGTTGTCCGCGGAGACGGCGTCCAGGCCGGTGGTCGAGCCGGCCTGCCAGATCGCGAAGTCGGCGCCCTGCGGGTCGGTGAGCTGGGCGAACCGCCCTTCGCTCATGACGTCCATCGGCGCGACGCGGACCGAGCCGCCGGCCTGCTCGACGGCCTTCGTGGTGGCGTCCGCGTCGGCGGTGAGGAAGTACGTCGTCCAGGTGGACTGGTCGCCCTCGTTGAGCGGGCCGATGGCGCCGACGGTCTTGCCGTTCAGCTGGAAGAATCCGTAGCCGCCGGTGTCCGGGCCGGCGGACGTGTAGGTCCACCCGAAGACCTGCTTGTAGAAGTCGGCCGTGGCGGGGATGTCCGGGCTGCCGAGGTCTATCCAGCAGGGCGCGCCGGCGGGAAAGTCGGTGGTGAGCATGAGGTGGTGCCCCTTCGACGGAGAGGTGACCGGGGCGGTATTCCGCTGGGCGCGCGCACGCCCCCTCCCGGCCATCTGCGAGTCTGCACCCCGGCACTGACATTCGCAGCCGGAGACGGAGCCGGGCTGCGCGTTCGGAGTGTCGGGGGAGGGGCGACGAGGGCAGGGAGGGGGCGGGCCGGGGTTACGGCAGCGGCAGGGCGTGGCGGAGGGCCTCGACGGCGTCCTCGGGGCCGTCGACGGTGAGTGTGGTGCGGTCGCCGCGGCCGTAGACGAAGAGGATCAGCTCGCCCGGTTCGCCGGTGATGCGGACGGTGGGGGAGCCGGCCGGGCCGACCGTCAGCGACCGGCCGTCCGGGTGGCGCAGCTCCAGCCGGACCGGCGAGCGGCGGTGGGCCTCCAGCCGGGCCAGCAGCGGCAGGCGCCGCCACAGCGCCTCGGCGCGGCCGGGCGGTACCGGCTGCGGCGTCCAGTCCTCGCCCGCCCGGAGGACGTCCTCGGCGTGGACGAAGTACTCGACGGTGTTCGCCGCCTCGTCGGCGCCGGGCAGGGCGAACGGTGAGAGCAGCGGCGGGCCCGACCGGAACAGCTTCAGCAGCTCCTCGTACGGGCGCTCGGCGTACGCCGACTGCACGCGGTGGGTCCAGCCCGCGAGTGCGCCGATGCGGATGCCGGCCGCCGCGTCCGTCCGGCGTTCCCGGATCACCAGGTGGGCGGCGAGGTCCCGGGTGGTCCACCCGGCGCAGAGGGTGGGCGCGTCCGGCCCGGCGGCGGCCAGGAGTTCGGCGAGGCGGTGGCGCTCGGCGAGGGCGTGGTTCGACATGGCGCCACCTTAGAACTCAGTGCAGGTGCCCGGTGAGTCTGGGGCCGCCCTGGTGGTTGCTGACGGTCAGCGAGCAGGTGTAATCCCGCCAGCCCTGCTGGTAGTTGGCCATCGTCGGGCCGAGCGGGCGGCCGTAGTAGGTGCGGTCGTCGCCCTGGCGGGCCTTGGCGGCGGTCTCGGCGCCCTTGCAGCCGTCCAGCATCGCAAGGTTGATCTTGAGGTCGCCGGTGAGGCCCTCGGGCAGTTGCAGAGTGGCGATCACCTCGCCGTCGTGCTCGCGCTCGCAGGGCCGCTCCTCCGACGTGACGATCACCGGGCTCAGTTGGGGGTGGTCGAAGCAGGTGCCGACCGCGAAGAAGGGGTACGGCGGGACGCGGGTCGGCGTCGGGGTGGGTGTCGGCGTGGGCGTGGGCGTCGGCGTCGGGGTGGCCGTGGGGGTGGGCGGGGGCGGCGCGGCGGCCGGCTTCTTCTCCTCCGGCCACAGCAGCACGGCGGCGACGACCGCGAGCAGCACGGCCAGGACGCCCCCGACGGTCAGGACCAGGCCGCGGGACGGGCGGGAGTCGGCGGCTGCGGGCGGCGGCTGCTCGGAGGTCATGGCCACGAGAATGGCCCAACCCGGGGCCTCCCGGCAGGCAGTTGGCGGAACTCGTCGCCGCACCGGACGGGCTCCCGGCGGCGCGACAGCGAACGCGGCCGTACGACGGCGAACCGGTGGCGCGGCCGCGATCCGGACATCGGGCCGGCGGGTACGGCCGGGCTGACACAATGGCCCCATGTCCACCACACCCGCCGCCCCCGGCACGACCGCCCTGGCCCCCGAGATCGCCGCCCGCCTCAAGCGGACCGAGGACGGACTGCTCCCGGCCATCGCGCAGCAGTACGACACCGGCGAGGTGCTGATGCTCGGCTGGATGGACGACGAGGCGCTGCACCGCACGCTCACCACCGGCCGCTGCACCTACTGGAGCCGCAGCCGCCGCGAGTACTGGGTGAAGGGCGACACCTCCGGCCACGTCCAGGCGGTCAAGTCGGTGGCGCTGGACTGCGACGGCGACACCCTGCTGGTCAAGGTCGACCAGACCGGCGCGGCCTGCCACACCGGCGACCGCACCTGCTTCGACGCCGACGTGCTCCCGCTCGCCTGACCGTCCCCTCCCAGAACCCCAGAAGGTGCCGCCCGCCATGGATCTCGAAGCCTTCCGCAAGCTCGCCGTCGACACCCGGGTCATCCCGGTCACCCGCAGGCTCCTCGCGGACGGCCTCACCCCGATCGGCCTCTACCGCAGCCTCGCCGACGAGCGGCCCGGCACCTTCCTGCTGGAGTCCGCCGAGCAGGGCCGCAGCTGGTCGCGCTACTCCTTCGTCGGCGTCCGCAGCGCCGCCACCCTCACCGCCGACCCGGACGGCAACGCCCGCTGGCTCGGCACGCCGCCCGTCGGCATCCCCACCACCGGCGACCCGCTGCAGGTGCTGCGCGCCGCCCTGGAGGCGCTGCACACCCCGCGCCACACCGACGACGGCCTGCCGCCGCTCACCGGCGGCCTGGTCGGCTACCTCGGCTACGACATCGTCCGCCGGCTGGAGAAGCTGCCCGACCTCAACCCGGACGACCTGCGGCTCCCCGAGCTGACCATGCTGCTCGCCACCGACCTCGCCGTCCTCGACCACGCCACCGGCACGGTGCTGCTGATCGCCAACGCCGTCAACCACAACGACCTGGCCAGCGGCGTCGACGAGGCCTACGCGGATGCCGTCGCCCGCCTCGACGCGATGGAGGCCGACCTGCTGAAGCCGGTCGACCCGGGCCTGGCCACCTTCACCCCGGCCGGCCCCGGCGAGGCCCGCTCGCCGTTCGGCGGCGCGCCGTACCGGGCCGCGGTGGACGAGATCAAGGAGCGGATCCGGGCCGGCGAGGCCTTCCAGGTCGTCCCCTCGCAGCGCTTCGAGGCGCCCTGCCCGGCCTCCGCGCTGGACGTCTACCGGGTGCTGCGCACCACCAACCCCAGCCCGTACATGTACCTGTTCCGCTTCCCCGGCCCGGACGGCACCGCGGACGGCGGCTTCGACGTGGTCGGCTCCAGCCCGGAGGCGCTGGTCAAGGTCACCGACGGCGAGGCGCTGCTGCACCCGATCGCCGGCACCCGGCACCGCGGCGCCACCCCGCACGAGGACGCCGCGCTGGCCGCCGAGCTGCTCGCCGACCCCAAGGAGCGGGCCGAGCACCTGATGCTGGTCGACCTCGGCCGCAACGACCTCGGCCGGGTCTGCGAGCCGGGCAGCGTCGAGGTGGTCGACTTCATGCAGATCGAGCGCTACAGCCACGTCATGCACATCGTCTCCACCGTCACCGGCACGGTGGCGCCCGGACGCACCGCCTTCGACGTGCTGACCGCCTGCTTCCCGGCCGGCACCCTGTCCGGCGCGCCCAAGCCCCGCGCGATGCGGATCATCGAGGAGCTGGAGCCCACCCGCCGCGGCCTGTACGGCGGCTGTGTCGGCTATCTGGACTTCGCCGGCGACTCCGACACGGCGATCGCGATCCGCACCGCGGTGCTGCGCGACGGCACCGCGTACGTGCAGGCCGGCGCGGGCGTGGTCGCCGACTCCGACCCGCACGGCGAGGACACCGAGTGCCGCAACAAGGCGGCGGCCGTGCTGCGGGCCGTCGCCACCGCCAATACGCTGCGGACGCCGGAGCTCTCGTGAGTTCGTGAGTTCGCGAGGCCGGGATCGCAGCAGGTCCGCAGTAGGTTCGCAAGGGAGGCGGCCGGGATGTCCGAGTTGCCGCACGACGAGCGGCGGTGGGAGATCGTGCTCAGCGCCGCCGTGCAGATCGGGGACCAACTGGCGGGCCACGGCCGGGTCCTGTCCGATGTCCTGATCGACTTCCCGGCCGCGCCCGGCGGCCTCGCCCCCGACCTGGCGGTGATCGCCCCGGGCGCCGAGCGCAACGCCCGCGGGCGCTACGCCGGGCCGGACGTCGAAGCGGTGCTGGAGGTCGCCGCGCCGGGCGGCGGCCACGGCACGACGGCCCCGGTCTACGCCGACTGCGGGATGCCGTTGTTCGTGGTGGTCGACCCGGTGGCCGGCGCCTGCACCGTGCACACCGCCCCCGCCCCGGGCGGGGTGTACCGGGAGGCCGAACGGGTGCCGTTCGGCAACGACCTCTTCCTGCCGCTCGGCGGGCGGACGGCGGTCGTGCGCACGGACGAGTTCCCGTACGGGCCGCCCACCCCGGCTGCGGGGCCGGACGCCGGCCGGGGGATAGTGGACGGGTGAGCGCTCCAGACCAGACCCCCGTACCCGCCACGGCCCCCGCGGCGGCCGCCGCGCCTAGCCGGCGGACGCTCGGCGTGATGCTGCTGCTGACCGTGCTGAGCGCCGTCCTGGTGCTGACCGCGGCCGGGCGGGACTGGGCCTCGGGCCGGGCCGGCACCTTGGAGGTGTCCGTCACCGGCGGCAGGATCTCCGAACTGCCCGGCGGGCTGGCCCTGGTGGGGCTGGCCGCGGCCGTCGCGGTGTTCGCGGTGCGCGGCGCCGGCCGGGTCGCGGTCGGCGTGCTGACCCTGCTGGCCGGACTCGGCGCGGCCGCCGCCGCCGTGGCCGGCGCGAGCGACACGACCGCGCTCGACGCCGAGGCGGCCCGCAAGCTCGCCCTCGCCGGCTCGACGGCCACCGAGGTCGGCCACAGCGGCTGGCCGTGGGTCGCGGTGGCCGGCGGGGCGCTGCTTGCCCTCGCCGGACTGCTCACCCTCCGCTTCGGCCGCCGCTGGCCGGCCATGGGCAGCCGCTACGAGGCGCCCACCCGCACGGCGCCCGCGAAGACCGACACCGCGGCCGACCTGTGGAAGGCCCTGGACCGCGGCGAGGACCCCACCGCCGTCTGACGTCGCACATGTGACGCGATAGACCCGCCACCCGCTTTGGGGCGCCGATGTGTGGCCCGGCACAATGGGACCCGTCAACCCGCCGGCGGCCCCGCAGGCCCGGCCGGGCCCCGAGAGCCAAGGAGCATCATCGATGGCAGCAGAAGCACACGGCCACACCCCCGCCGCCTGGACCGGCGTGACCATCGCCTTCGTCGGTTTCGCCATCGCGGGTGTCGCGATGATCCAGCCGTCGCCGCTGCTGGTCGCGGCCGGTCTGGCGGTCGTCGTGATCGGCGGTGTCGTCGGCAAGGCCATGGCGATGGCCGGCATGGGCAAGCAGCCGAGCACCAACGTCTACGGGACCGTCGAGGAGCAGGTCGAGGCCCGCGCCGCGCGCGCTGCCGTCGCCGCCTGACGACGGGACCCTCGCACAACGGACGAGAGACGAACCGGGTCGTACGACCAGTCGACAGACGGAGCTTTCGCACAGCAGAACGGCGGGCGCGCCACGCCCGCCGTTTTCGTTCCCTCCGGGCCCCTGCCGGGCAGAATCGGGGGCGTGAACGCCGTTCCTACCGCCTCCGCCCCGCCGCCCGTGCTGCGACGGCTCGGCCCGCCGATGGCCGCGCTGGCCGCGGTGGCCCTCCCCGCCCTGTACGTCTCCGTGGTGGACCCGAACGCGCCCGGGCACTACCCGGACTGCCCCTTCCTGGCCGCGACCGGCTGGTGGTGCCCCGGCTGCGGGGGCCTGCGCTGCGTCCACGCCCTCACCCACGGGGACCTCACCGGCGCGCTGCACGACAACGCGGTGGCGGTGCTGCTGTTCGCTGTGCTGGCGGTGCTCTGGCTGCGCTGGGGCTGGGCGGCGCTGACCGGCGGCCAGGGGCCGAGGATCTCGGTCGGGGCGCGTCGCTGGGCGCTGATCGCGCTGCTGGTCGTGGTGTTCACGGTCGTGCGGAACCTGCCGATCGGCGCGGGACTGGTGCCGCCGCTGGTCTGAGCCGCCGCTTGGGCGGAAACCGCAGGAATGTCGGTGGAGACCCGGTGAAGCCGCAGCTGGGAGCCCGCGCAAGGGGCGTCCGGTCTGCGAGACGCGCGCCGGGCTGATGCGCTGTGCGCCCCCGGCTGCCGATACCATCGAAGAGCCGCCGGGCCTCTGCCCGGACGGCTCATCGCTAGCGAACTAGCAGAAACGATGGGGGCACTTCGCGTGAGCGAGCGGAGCGAGCGAACCATTGACAGGTGCGTGTTGCGCGCAGCGCCTGCCGAGCGGAGCGAGGTGGGCGCATGAGTGTGCTCGACACGATCATCGAAGGGGTCCGCGAGGACCTCGCCGAGCGGCAGGCCCGGGTCTCCCTGGACGAGCTCAAGGAGCTCGCCGCCAAGGCTCCGGAGGCCAAGGACGGCGTCGCCGCCCTCAAGGGCGAAGGGGTCCGGGTGATCTGCGAGGTGAAGCGCTCCAGCCCGTCCAAGGGCGCACTGGCCGCGATCGCCGATCCGGCCGCCCTGGCGCGCGACTACGCGGCCGGCGGTGCCGCCGCGATCAGCGTGCTGACCGAGCAGCGCCGCTTCGGCGGATCGCTGGCCGACCTGGACTCCGTCCGCGCCGCGGTGGACACCCCGCTGCTGCGCAAGGACTTCATCGTCACCGCCTACCAGCTGTGGGAGGCCCGCGCGCACGGCGCCGACCTCGCGCTGCTGATCGTCGCCGCCCTCGACCAGCCGGCCCTGGTGTCGCTGATCGAGCGCGCCGAGTCGATCGGCCTCACGCCGCTGGTGGAGGTGCACGACGAGGAGGAGATCGCGCGCGCGGTGGACGCCGGGGCGCGGATCATCGGCGTCAACGCCCGCAACCTCAAGACCCTCGAGGTGGACCGCAACACCTTCGGCAACGTCGTCCACGCCATCCCGGACGGCATCGTCAAGGTCGCCGAGTCCGGTGTGCGCGGCCCGCTGGACGTGATCTCCTACGCCAACCTCGGCGCCGACGCGGTGCTGGTCGGCGAGTCCCTGGTGACCGGCAAGGACCCACGCGCCGCGGTCGCCGACCTGGTCGCCGCCGGGGCCCACCCCGCCGTCCGGCACAAGGACTGAAGCAGCCCGGATGAAGACCGCCACCCGACCCGAACCCTCCGGATGGTCGGGCTCCGCCTCGACCGCGCGGTGGGCGGGCGCCGCGTCCCCGCACCTCGGACGCGACCCCCACCCCCCGCTGCGGCTCGGCGCCGCCCTCCGGAACGGCTGCCGCCCGCGCGGCTGCCGCGCGCCCGCACGCCGGGTGCTGGGGCGGCGGGTGCGCTACGTCATCGGGTGCGAGCCCGGGCAGGTGCAGGGCCGGCGATGGCGCGTGACGCACGGCTGATCATTCGGCCACGAGACGTCACTGTCGTCATCTCCCTGAGGGGTTCCACCATGTCCGAGAAGGACTATCTGCCCGGTGCCCAGGTGCCGGACGCCCGCGGCTACTTCGGCGCGTACGGCGGCCGCTTCATCCCCGAGGCGCTGGTCGCCGCCGTCGAGCAGGTCGCCGAGGAGTACGAGAAGGCCAAGGCCGACCCGGCCTTCGCCGCCGAGCTCGACACCCTGCTCAAGGACTACACGGGCCGCCCGAGCCCGCTGACCGACGTGCACCGCTTCTCCGCCGAGGCGGGCGGCGCGCGCATCCTGCTCAAGCGCGAGGACCTCAACCACACCGGCTCGCACAAGATCAACAACGTCCTGGGCCAGGCCCTGCTCACCAGGCGGATGGGCAAGACCCGGATCATCGCCGAGACCGGCGCCGGCCAGCACGGCGTGGCCACCGCCACCGCCTGCGCGCTGTTCGGCTTCGACTGCACCATCTACATGGGCGAGGTCGACACCGAGCGCCAGGCGCTGAACGTCGCCCGGATGCGGATGCTCGGCGCCGAGGTGGTGGCCGTCAAGTCCGGCAGCCGCACCCTCAAGGACGCCATCAACGAGGCGTTCCGAGACTGGGTCGCCAACGTCGACTCCACCCACTACCTGTTCGGCACCGTGGCCGGCCCGCACCCGTTCCCGATGATGGTCCGCGACTTCCACCGGATCATCGGCGTCGAGGCCCGCCAGCAGGTGCTCGACCGCACCGGGCGGCTGCCCGACGCCGTCGTCGCCTGCGTCGGCGGCGGCTCCAACGCGATGGGCATCTTCCACGAGTTCATCCCGGACGCCGGCGTGCGGCTGATCGGCTGCGAGGCCGCCGGCGAGGGCGCCGACACCCCCCGGCACGCCGCCACCCTCACCAAGGGCGACCCCGGCGTGCTGCACGGCTCGCGCACCTACGTCCTCCAGGACGAGGACGGCCAGACCATCGAGTCGCACTCCATCTCGGCCGGCCTCGACTACCCGGGCGTCGGCCCGGAGCACGCCTGGCTCAAGGACACCGGACGGGCCGAGTACCGCCCGGTGACCGACGACGCGGCTATGCAGGCACTGCGCCTGCTGTCCCGCACCGAGGGCATCATCCCGGCCATCGAGAGCGCCCACGCGCTGGCCGGCGCCCTGGAGCTGGGCCGCGAACTCGGGCCCGAGGCCACCATCCTGGTCTCGCTCTCCGGGCGCGGCGACAAGGACATGCACACCGCGGCCCAGTACTTCGGCCTGTACGACGAGCCCGCCGGCGACTCCGGCGACGACGCGGCCAACGGGGGTAAGTGACCATGACATCCAAGCTCAGCGACATCCTGGCCGCCGCCAAGGCGGAGAACCGCGCCGCGCTGATCGGCTACCTGCCGGCCGGCTTCCCGACCGTCGACGGCGGCATCCGGGCGATCGACGCGCTGATCGAGGGCGGCTGCGACGTCGTCGAGGTCGGCCTGCCGCACTCCGACCCGGTGCTCGACGGCGCCGTCATCCAGACCGCCGACGACATCGCGCTGCGCGGCGGCGTGCGGATCAAGGACGTGCTGCGCACCGTCCAGGAGGTCGCCGCCGCGCACCCCGAGGCGGCGGTGCTGGTGATGACGTACTGGAACCCGGTCGAGCGCTACGGCACCGCGCGCTTCGCCGCCGACCTGGCCGCCGCCGGCGGGGCCGGCTGCATCCTGCCGGACCTGCCGGTGGAGGAGTCCGAGGAGTGGCGCAAGTCGGCGGACGAGCACGGGCTGGACACCGTGTTCGTGGTCGCCCCCAGCAGCAAGGACCGCCGCCTGGCCGAGGTCACCGCGGCCGGCAGCGGTTTCGTCTACGCGGCCGCGGTGATGGGCGTCACCGGCACCCGCACCCAGGTCGACTCGCTCGCCGAGGACCTGGTGGCCCGCACCCGGGCCGTCACCGACCTGCCGGTCTGCGTCGGCCTCGGGGTCTCCAACGCCGATCAGGCCGCCGAGGTGGCGGGCTTCGCGGACGGCGTGATCGTCGGCTCCGCGTTCGTCAAGCGGATCCTGGACGCCGACGGTGACGAGCCGGCCGCGCTGGCCGCCGTCCGCGCCCTGGCCGGCGAGCTGGCGGAGGGTGTGCGCCGCCGCTGATCCGCCGCACCGCACGCGCCTGACGGCCCGTCGCTCCCTCGGGAGTGACGGGCCTTCGGTGCTCTGGGCAACGGGTGTCGGGGCCCCGAACGGGTGAACAGTGGCGGGGACACGCACCAGCCGGGGTTGACCGGCGTTGACTGGAGGGACGAGTGCACGGGCGACGTGCACGGGCGACGTGCACGGGCGTGGCCGAGCGAGCGAAGGGGTGAGCCGGTGCGAGGACTCCACCGAGCCGTCCTGCTGCGGGCGGCGGCAGCCGCGCTGACCCTCGGCGCCGCCGTCGGGGCACACCCCGAGGTGGGGCAGGCGCTGGCCAGGGCGGGCGCCGAGCGGGCCGAGCGGGACGCGTCCGCGTGCGCCGAGGCGGCCCGCTGGGACGCCGCCGTGCGGGCCGCCCACCCGCACCACCAACGACGGGCCGACCCGCCCGACCCTGGCCGCGCGCACGGCTGCCGCTGACGAGCGGGCGTTCGAGCGGATTCGGACGGAACGTCAGCAGACATCACTCCTACGGCTTAATTCCGGAAAACGGAGCAACCACCCCTCACCCCTCACGGTTCATCAGGAAGTGAACGAGCTTCCCCAGGGGGGTCCCCTGATGGCCGGCCCGGCGGCGCCGCCCGGCGACTGCGTGCCCACGCCGGCAGCGCGGCGAACCGTTCCGGCGTGGACGCAGCCGCTCGGCACCGCCGTCCGGCTCGGGCTCGCGGTGGTCTGGGGCTGGGCCGGACTGGCCAAGATCGCCGACCCTGCGGAGGCCGCCCAGGCCGTCCGCGCCTACGAGCTCCTGCCCGAGGCGCTGGTCAAACCGGTCGGCCACGCGCTGCCCTTCCTGGAGCTGGCGCTCGCCCTGCTGCTGGTGATCGGGCTAGGCGTCCGGCTCGTCGCCGGCGTCTCCACGCTGCTGCTGCTCACCTTCGTCGCCGGGATCGGCTCCGCCTGGGCGCGCGGCATCTCGATCGACTGCGGCTGCTTCGGCGGCGGAGGGCACGTGGACGCCTCGCAGACCGAGTACCTGCAGGAGATCCTCCGCGACACCGGGTTCCTGCTGCTGGCCGGGTGGCTGCTGTGGCGGCCCCGCACCAAGTTCTCGGCGGACGGATGGCTGGCCGGCTGACCGTCCCCTCCCACCGCACCCCACCCCCCCCGACCCGGAGGCCCCGACCGTGGACGTCAAGGCAACGAGCGAGAAGAACCGAGAGGGCAAGCGCAACGCCCGCGAGCGCATGCAGGCGCAGCGGGAGGCCGACGAGGCCGCCTCCCGGCGCAGGAAGAAGCTGATCGCGGGCGGCTCGGTGTTCGCGGTGATCGCCGCCGCCGTGGTCACCGGCGTGATCGTGCAGAACCAGCGCTCCGAGCCGGAGACGCCCGCCGCCGCCCCGGCCGGGACGACCGGCGACAAGAACCTGGTCATCCCGGTCGGCGCGGCCAACGCCCCGTCCGTCCTCACCGTCTACGAGGACCCGCGCTGCCCCGCATGCGGCAGCTTCGAGCGCGAGTTCTCCGCGACCATCGACCAGCTGGAGGACCAGGGCAAGATCTCCACCAACGCCCACATCGTCTCGTTCATCGACCGGGCCGTGCCGGGCAAGGGCTCCAAGAGCGGCGCCAACGCCCTGGCGTGCGCCCAGGACGCCGGGCACTTCCGGGACTTCCACGACGTGCTCTACCGCAACCAGCCGGAGGAGACCAACGACGCCTTCGGTGACAAGGCCGTCCTGATCAGCCTCGCCAAGCAGGTCAACGGCCTGGACACGCCCGCCTTCGAGGCCTGCGTCAACGAGGACAGGTACGGCGGGTGGGTGTCCTCCGTGCAACAGGACTTCGACAAGTCCGGCTACCGGTCCACCCCGACCGTGCTGCTCAACGGCCAGCCGATCTACCCGAAGAACGGCAACGACCAGATCACCCCGGCGAACCTGGCGAAGTGGGTGGACGCCGCCAACCAGGGCAAGCAGCTCGGCACCCCGGGCTCCAACGGGCAGACCCCGGCGCCCACCGCCGCCGCCCCGGAGGCCAACAACCCGTCGCCGAACGCCGGCTGAGCCGCGTACGCCGCCGGACGGCCGCCGCCGTCCCCGCCCAGTCCGGAGGCGGCGGCGGGGCGGTTCGTCGCCCGTTGTTCGAGTTCTGTGACACCAGGGGTGTCCGGCGGGGGCCGCCGACCCTGTAGCGTCGGAGCTGCCATGGATATCGCCTACATTCCCAGCCCGTCGCGGGGCGTCCTGTACCTCGGACCGATCCCGCTGCGCGCCTACGCCTTCTGCATCATCCTCGGTGTCGTCGTCGCCGTCTGGCTCGGCAGCAAGCGCTGGGTCGCCCGGGGCGGTGCCAAGCACACGGTCGGCGACATCGCCGTGTGGGCCGTACCGTTCGGCCTGGTCGGCGGCCGTCTGTACCACGTGATCACCGACAACCAGCTGTACTTCGGCGAGGGCAGGAACCCCTGGAACGCCTTCAAGATCTGGGAGGGCGGCCTCGGCATCTGGGGCGCGATCGCGCTGGGCGCGGTCGGCGCCTGGATCGGCGCCCGCCGCCGGGGCGTGCCGCTGCCCGCGTACGCCGACGCCATCGCGCCGGGCATCGCGCTCGCACAGGCGATGGGGCGCTGGGGCAACTACTTCAACCAGGAGCTGTACGGCCGGTCGACGACGCTGCCGTGGGGCCTGGAGATCGACAAGAGGCTGCCGAGCGGCGAGATCGTGAAGGGCGTCTACCACCCGACCTTCCTGTACGAGTCGCTGTGGTGCGTCGGAGTCGCGCTGCTGGTGATCTGGGCGGACCGCCGCTTCACGCTGGGCCACGGGCGGGCCTTCGCGCTGTACGTGGCCGCGTACACGGTCGGCCGGGCCTGGACGGAGTGGCTGCGCATCGACGAGGCGCACCACTTCCTGGGCGTGCGGCTGAACGACTGGACGGCGGGGATCGTGTTCGTCGCCGCCGTGGCCTACCTGGTGATCGTCGGTAAGACGCGGCCCGGCCGCGAGGACCCGGCGAGCATCGACCCGGCCGCGCACGCCCCGGAGGAGCCCGGCGAGGGCGCGGCGGCGGAGAAGCCCGAGAAGCCGTCCGAGAACAAGCCCGCGAAGAAGTCCGCGGAGACGACCGAGAAGAATTCGTCCCGGCCGGCGGAGAAAAAGGTGGACGGCGAGCTTGCTGAGGCGGCCGCCGAGAAGGCCGAGAAGAAGTCCGAACACCTGACCTGACCTGCGACGTTCCCGCACCTTCG